>JAKPQA010000022.1 GCA_029547025.1 Armatimonadota bacterium | reverse complement strand
CCACTCGGCATGGTCGGCCCGACGGTGCCGTCACCAGCACGTCAGCGCCGTGGTCCATGGGCCCCGCATCATGGTGCCCGATCGCCATGCTGGCGAGGGTCACGCCCTCGGCGTCGCTCACCTCGACGATGGACTGCCCGGGCTCGCCGCGCCAGAGCAGCTGGCACCCGAAGCCGCTACCACTGAGCGTGTAGTCACCGCCCGTGACCTTGAGCGTCTTCAACACCACATAGGAACCCGTCGGGAGATAGGCGACCGCCCCATTCCCGGCCGCCCTCGCCGCATCGATGGTCTGCTGGATCGCTTCCGTGCAATCCGTCTGACCGTCCCCCTTGGCTCCGAAGTCGACCACAGCGTCGAACACGCGGCCGGGCGACGGCACCGTCTCCAGCAGGAACCGCTGCTCGGCCGATGCCACCACGCCGCCGAGCTTGCCAGCCGGGATCTCGTACAGCCGCGCACCTTCGGACTGGCGTACGAGCTGGTCTGCGGGACCGGGGCTGTTGTTGCTGGTGAAGAAGATCTGCCCGCCGGCCGTCTCGAGGACAGGAGACGCTTCCGATGGGGGGCGATCGAACGAACAGTCGAACATGAGAACCGGGCTTCCGGCGAGCAGCACGGCGCACTGGGGGTCGGTCCAGCCCGCCACATGGCAGTCCTGTACGGTCAATGGAGCGATGGTGCCGCGCTCCTCGATGAAACGCCGCGAACCAATGGACGTACACCGGCGGATCGAGCTGCCGTGCTCGCTGCCGACACTGAAATCGGCCACCGCGCTGCCCTCGAAGTGGCAGTTGCGGGCGTAGAAGTTGCCCTTGTTGTCGAAGACCCCTGTGCCGCAACGGACGAACTCGCAGCGGTCGATGGTGTTGTCGTAGTCGTTGAAAGTGAGGAACCCGAGCCCCGTGCCGCAGTCCTCGAACAGGCAGTTGCGGTAGAGGATCTCGGCCGAGGCGAGATTCTGCTCGTTTCCGACGCGGATCCCGTAGCCCGTGAAGTTGCGGAAGGCCTCGTGCTCGTGCCGGACCTCCGTCTCGAACCGCAGCTCCGATGCATGGTCGAACCCGACGGCTGCCCTCCCACGCCCATCCCAACTCAGGCCCACATAGCGGCTGTAGGCCACGCCATTGCTGCGGAACATGCGACCGCCCTCGGGGCCGTCCCAGACGATGACGGTATCGCGCCCATGCCCGACCACAAGGCACCCTACGGCTGGGCCGGTGAAAGCAAGCGTACGGGTGATGCGGTACGTTCCCGGCGGCAGGTAGGCGGTGCCGCTGGCCGCCGCCCGGTCCAGCGCGGCCTGTATCGCCGCCGTGTCATCCGCCTGCCCGTCGCCCACGGCCCGCGGCTCGACATCGGTCTTCACGTTGGTCCAGTCCGACCGCTCCTGCCACGCGAGCGAAGGGATGTCGGCGCACAGCGCCCGAGGCATGGGCAACAGGATCAGCAGAGCGACCACAACGACGCTCACTCGCATGACGCCCCCCCCCGCAGATGACGTGCGCTGCAGTTCGGCGCCCGTCTCACGTGGTCCTCGGGCGCAGGGGCCGTCAATCGGCCTCGTCCAGCGGCACCCAGCTCCGCAGGAACTCGCCCATGGCCACGGACCAGGCGTCGGGTCTGAGGTGCTGTCCGCGGTCTCGAGCCCAGGCCATCTTGAAGAAGAAGCCCGCGCCTCCAGCCTCGGCCAGAGCGCGGAGTGCATCGGGCCCGGCCGATGGCGGGCCGCCGCCGTCCGTACCCGTGGCCGGGTCGGCCCACGGCGAGGCCGGATCGGCGTAGGGGTACCCGTACTTGTGGTAGAGCTTCGTCACGGGCTTGCCGTAGCGCTCCCACGCCTCCCGGACGGTGGCTCGCACCCCGAGCGGGCCGTCCGGGACGTTGACCTCCGGATCGTCGTAGCGCCCCTCGTGGTAGCAGTAGATGTCGACCAGATCCACGGCCGGATGCGTGGCGCAGGCGTCCAGAACCTCGGACCGGCCAGACACGCACACGAGCATCTGACCGGGATGGGCCGTCTTGTGCGCCTCCAGTACGTCGAGCCAGCGGGTCATGTAGCCCACGGGAGTGCGGTTGGCTTCGCCCAAGGGCGAGACGATGGCGCAGCTGCCCGCCAGGCTGCCCAGCAACCGGCGGACGAAGCCGTCCTGATACCCCAGGGCCCGGGCGTCGGTCCAGAACCCGGGCATCCCCGAGTCGGAGTCCAGCCCTAGGCTATTGGCGTTGTTCGCTGGGTGGAGCGGGTGCCCGCGCCAGTGCAGCGGCACATCGATGGCGTGGTCGCTGAACACCTCGATGACCGGGACAATGCCCAATCGGTTCAGCAGTACCACCTTCTGGTGCAGAAGGGTGAAGTAGGTCTCGTCCCACCGGTCCAGGTCGAAGCGGGCTCCGCCGAACTCGGTCCGGCCACCGCCGGTCCGCAGCCACGGGTACTGGTGGCGCCCCGCCTCGCGTTCGAGGCCTCGCTCGATGTTGACGACCTCGTTGTAGGCACCGTAGTCAATGCCGCCGAGGCCGCCGATCCACAGGTTCATCCCGAAGGGGAGCATCATCACGTCGACGATGCGCTGCAGCTCCTCCAGTGAGTCCGTCTTGCCGGCGGAAGGCGCCATCTGGCCCGCCAGGAAAGCAGCTTGGCCGTTCAGGGTCACGTAGCGCCCATCGACGGCGAGTGTCCTCACGGGCTCTCCGGCCGATGGGGCGATGAGAGCATGGCAGAGGAGAACACAGCAGGCCACTGGAACGGACACGACAGGGCCTCCTCAGATGAGACCGGGCGGTATGCAGTAGCTATGACACTCGATGAGTGCCGATGGGGCCCGAATGCTGTAGGAGACTAGGGCGGTGTGGCAGCGGGAGCCGGCATTGGCCGGACGGCCGGAATGGTCCTACCGAGGGGGAACGGGAGTGCGGCGTTTGCGCGGAAGTATGGGACTGCTGGTAGCTCTTGGGTTTGCGTGTCTCGCAGGCTGTGGCGCGGGTCCGGATGGAGGAGACGGAGGCCCCGAAGCAGGCACAGGAGCGCCGGGGGATACGACTGAGCTCGACCTGGGCTCGGTCCGCATTGAGGCGGCATCGGGTATCAAGCGACTAGACCTGCCCGTGCCGGACAGCGCCGAGGTGTGCTTCACCGGGTACTACGGCGCCGCCATCACCCGGCTTGCCGAGATGGGCCCCGGGCGGCTGTTGGTGTCGTTCTACCCAAATGATGGCCAGGATTACGACCTCTGGACCGTCGACCCGACCAAAGGGTTCGCGTCACGTCTGGCCTCATGGGCATCCTCGGAGTACAACCCCTGCTGGTCGCCGGACGGCACGAAACTCGCATTCGCGTCCAACATGTACGGCAGCTACGACATCTTTCACATGAAATCGACGGGCAGCTCCGCGACGCGCATTACCACGCAGACCTCGTCTGACAACGCGCCGTGCTGGTCGCCGGATTCGGCCAAGATCGCGTTCGAGACCAACCGCACGGGCACATGGGATGTCTACGAGATGCGGTCGAGCGACGGCGCGAACCCCAAGGCGTTGGCGGCGACCGCCGGGGATGAGCGGAGCCCCGCATGGTCTCCCAACGGCAACTACGTGGCGATCTCGCACAACCCAGACCGAAGCAGCGGAGGCTCTGATATCTGGGTGGTGCCGTACGGCTACACAACAGGATGGCGCAATCTGACCGAGGGCGCCACGGTGGACGACGACTCGCCTGCCTGGTCGCCGGACGGCACGCGAATCGCGTGGTCGCGGTGCACGGGCTCCGACTGGAACATCTGGGTGATGGACGCGGACGGCGGGAACAAGAGAGAGATCGTGGCCACCTCTGCCTCCGAGACGCACCCCACGTGGTCGCCCGATGGGAACTACATCGCCTACCAGCACATGCTGTCAGTCCGGGTAGTCCGGGTGGACGACCCCAGTGACTCCCGCGAGCTCACCCCGTCGTATGGCGCGTCGGCCCACCCAGACTGGTGCCGCGCTCCGCAGGCGGTGCGGTCACTCATCGGTCCGGCCGGAAGTGACTGGGGCGCCTCGCCACCCTTTGGCACCGGCCAGGGGCTGATGATCCTCGGCCTCAGCGAGTCGGGCTTGGCGGAGGCAGTAGGGCTGGACATCCCCTCGGCCTACTGGTCCGGCATCGCCGCGAGCGGCGTCCCCAACACCGGCAGTCGACTGGTGGGCGCTCTGGTAGAAGCGGCGCAGATCGACGGCGTGCGTGAGGACGCGGGGCCGGGGACCCGGCCCATCTACTGGTCGACGGCCAGCTCGCCGGTCACCACGTCGGTGCTCATGCTCTTCTCGGCATCGACCGGCAAGGTCGTGACGGTGCTCCCGAGCACCACCAAGGCGCTCGCTGCTGCCGCCGGAGTGCCGAGAGTCACGGCGCGTGTGGACGGCGGCCGGGTCATCCTGCGCGGGGCGTTCGGCTCGGTGCTCACTGCAGGGGGAACCGCCGACATGGCGCCCCAGGGGGCTCAACGCGTGGAGCTGGATGCCGGGACCGGGGAGGTACTGGAGGCGTCGTGAGGCACGCCGCGGGCACCCTCGCTCGTGGCGCCCGCTCTACAGCCAGCCCCGGACTCTGTACATCTGCCAGCTGATTGGCTCATACATCCAGCGGCGGAAGATGGTAAGCCGGTCGATGTGGTGACGCGGGCGCCGGAGGGAGTAGTCGCGCTCCCAGCAGGGCGAGGAGAGCACCGCCAACCCGACCTTCTCGAAGCACGCCGAGGCCCGCATCGAGTGCACGGGCGAGGTCACGAGGACCATGCGCGACCAGCCGCGCTGCGTGGCGAGCTCGGCCACCGCCGTGGCCTCACCGTGTGTATTCGCCACTGGGCCGACGGCCTCAACGGTGACGTCGCCGAACAGCCCGGCCAGGTACCTCACGTCCTCCTCGGCCGTGTTGCGCCGGCTCGTGGTCGTCCGCACGAGCACCGGCGCCCAGCCCTGACGAACGAGCTCCATGGCGTTGAGGGTCCGCTGCAGCCCCATGGTGTCGAGCTTCCCCTCGGAAGTGACGCCTCCCGAGAGCACGACGATGGCGTCGGCCGGCTGGAGCGGATCGCTCCGGACCAGTGTGTTGCACGGGCCGACGAAGACATCCGAGTAGGCGGCGACGTAGATCAGGCCTAGCGATCCGACGGCCACTACCCACAGCAGTGGTCGGAGCCGGGAGCAGTTCACCAGGCCGCCGATGATGCCATAGACCATCGCGGCGACATACCCGTACGGCTCCCAGCTCCACGTCAGGAGCTTGAGCGACACCACCGTGAGTACCGCCCGACGAACCCGGTCCAGAACTGCCGGCAGGCGGCTTCCGAGGCGGCCTCCATGCTGATGTGCCGAGCGGGCGTTGCGGACGACACGCTCTGCCTCCACTGCCCCTCACGCCGGTGGGCTCCTCGACGTCCTACCGCAGCAGGCCGCGGAACTCGTCGATGCTCAGTCCCACGTCCCGGACGAGCCGCCTCAGCAGGCCGGGCTTGAGCTCGTGATGCCGGGGAACGGGCAGCGGCAAGCGACCGGGATCGAGAGGGTGCCGCATGCGGACATGGCTCCCCCTCTGGTGGGTAACGTCGTACCCAGCCCGGCGGAAGGCGGCGATGGCATCATCGCCACTCACGACGGGCAGCCGCCCGGTCACCGCGCGATCACGATGTGGCCCGTCAGTCTGGGTTTGGCCGTGGGAAGCTCCTCGCCCCTGGCCTCCATCTCGTCCAGGCACATCTCTATGCACCCACGGATGTTCGCCTCGGCGTCGGTGAGGTCGTCCCCCTGGCTGTAGCACCCCGGCAGTGCTGGGCACACGACGACGTACCCTCCCGCCTCATCCTGTTCGTAGTAGACCGGAAAGTCCAACACACAGGGCACAACCACCGCCCCCTCGCTGGTCTGCGACCACGCGATGTCTCACACAACCCAACTATCGCCCAGCGCGTGCCCCCCGCGCAAGTAGGGCGGCGATGGCCGCCCTCACGCCGGCGGCGCCAGCACCTCGCGGACGAGCTTCACCACGGAGGAGTAGACCCGCTGCTCATTGCCATCGGAGACCACAAAGAAGGGGAAGCGCGTCATGCCGTGCTCGACGGCCAGGCGGACGCCCTCGCTCTCGGGATCGCCGTCCTCAGCATGCAGGCAGCGGCTGATCCGCTCCAGCAGGCCCCGGCCGGCCAGGTATTGCCTCGCCTCCTGGCATTTCGGGCACTCTGCCCCCGTCGAGTAACGTAGTGATACCATCGTGATTTCCATCGGCGGGCCGCCTCTCCGGGAACAGTCTGCCACCCGTGGGAACCTTCGGGACGCCGCCAAACGCTCCTGCCCGCATCGGAAGGTGGGGCCGGCATCGGGGCGAAATGCTTCGGTTGGCGGGGCCGAGCGCTGGGCCGTCCGCAGGACCCCGGCTCGCGCCCGCCGGAGTGGGTCGCGCAACGAGACGCCGTTTGAACCTGTTGATGGAGCTCGTGGGCCATGTTGGAGAGCTACTTCCCCATCCTCGTCATGGGCGTGTTCGCCGCCGCGGTTGCCGGGGGCATGTGCCTGCTCGCGCGCCTGGTGGGTCCCCGGCATGCTACCGCACAGAAGGCGGAGCCATACGAATGCGGCATGTGGCCTGTGGGGGATGCCCGGCGGCGCTTCGCGGTGAAGTTTCACGTCGTGGCGATGTTGTTCATCCTTTTCGATGTGGAGCTCGCGTTCTTCTACCCATGGGCCGTGCTCTTTCGTGACCTGCGCCTGTTCGGTCTGATCGAGATGGGGATCTTCACCGCTATCCTGGTGGCCGCGTACGCGTACGTGTGGCGGGCGGGGGGCTTCGAGTGGGACTAGAGGAGAGGATCCCGCCCGGCATCTTCTTGACCACCGTCGAGCGGATCGTGAACTGGGCGCGCGAATACTCGACCTGGCCCCTGTCGATGGGCTTGGCCTGTTGCGCCATTGAGATGATGGCCACGGCGGCCGCCCGGACCGACCTGTCGCGCTTTGGCATGGAGGTGTTCCGCCCCTCGCCCCGCCAGGCGGACCTGATGATTGTGGCGGGACGAGTCAGCGTGAAGATGGCCCCGGTCATCCGGCACCTCTACGATCAGATGCCCGAGCCCAAGTGGGTCATCGCCATGGGCGCCTGCGCCTCCTCCGGCGGCGTGTTCGACAACTACGCCATCGTTCAGGGCGTCGACCATGTGGTCCCCGTCGATGTCTATGTCCCTGCCTGCCCGCCGCGGCCCGAGATGCTCATGCACGGGATCCTCCAACTGCACGAGCAGATCCGTCAGAGCCGGTTGGTGCAGCGATGAGCGAAGCGACACCTCCGGAGGTGACACCGCGGTCCGGTGGTACCACTCTCGTCAGGGCGGCCGTTGCGGCCATCGAGGCCGCCACGGGACGGGGACCCCTTGAGATCAGCGACTTCCGAGGCACTCCATGCCTCCGCGTCGATGCACACTCCGTCGTCGCGGCCTGCCAGAGCCTCCGTGATGCATCGGCGCTCGACTTCGCCCTGTTGGTCGATCTGACCGCCGTCGACTGGTCGGGTTGTCGCCCTGGCTGCGAGCCGCGCTTTGACGTCATCTACCAGCTCATGTCGCTGACGCGCAACGAACGGCTGTTCCTGGCTGTCGGAGTGCCGTCGGATGACCCGACGGTGCCCAGCGTCATTGGGCTCTGGCACGCCGCCGGCTTCCTCGAGCGCGAGGTCTTCGACCTCATGGGCATCCGCTTCGACGGTCACCCTGACTTGCGGCGGCTGGTGCTGCCCGAGGACTGGCAGGGGCATCCGCTACGCAAGGAGTACCCGTTGCGGGGGGACGACCGCCCATGACCGGTGCCCCCGTTGAGGCAGGCCGCGAGACTCTGACCCTGAACCTGGGGCCTCAGCACCCGAGCACGCACGGGGTGCTCCGGCTCGTCCTCACGCTCGAAGGCGAGACCGTCGTCGACTGCATGCCCGATGTGGGCTACCTGCACACGGGCATGGAGAAGCACATGGAGCATCTCAAGTACTACCAAGCGGTCACCATTACTGACCGCATGGATTACCTGTCGCCCATGACGAACAACCTGGCCTACTGCTTGGCCGTCGAGAAGCTCATGGGCATCGAGGTGCCCGAGCGCGCCCAGGTCGCCCGCGTGATCCTGTGCGAGATGAGCCGCATCGCGAGCCATCTCGTGTGGCTGGGCACGAGCGCCATGGAGCTCGGAGCCATGTCCGTTTTCCTCTACTGCTTCCGCGAGCGCGAGACGCTGCTTGAGGCGTGGGAGGACACCACCGGGGGCCGCATTACGCCCAGCTACATCTGCGTCGGGGGGCTGCTGGCCGATCTCTCGCCCGAGTTCATCCCCAAAGTCCGCCGGGCCATCGCCCCTCTGCCCGCACGCTTCGACGACTACGAACGGTTACTGACGGAAAATCCCATCTGGCTGAAGCGCACGCGCGGAATCGGGCGGTTGACCGGTGATGAGCTGATAAACTGGGGTGTCACCGGACCCATGCTCCGCGCCGCCGGCGTCGCCTGGGATCTCCGCAAGTCTCAGCCATACAGCCTCTACGACCGGTTCGAGTTCGACATCCCGACAGGCCAGGATGGGGACGTATACGATCGGTACGCGGTCCGGGTGGCGGAGATGCGACAGTCGGTACGTATCATCCAGCAGGCCATCGACGCCCTCCCGGGCGGGGCGCACATGAGTGAGGACCGGCGGGTGTGGATGCCGCCTCGGGAACGGGTACGGACCGACATGCATGCGATGATTCACCACTTCAAGATCATCGAGGAGGGCTTCTCACCGCCACCGGGCACCGCCTATCAGGGCATCGAGGGGCCCAAGGGTGAGATCGGATTCCTCGTGGTGAGTGACGGCGGACCTCGGCCCTACCGGTGCCGGGTCCGGCCGCCGTCGCTGATGAACGTCCAGGTCCTCCCGGCCATGGTTCGAGGACGGCTGCTGGCGGATGTGATCGCGATCCTGGCCAGCGCCGACTTCGTCCTGGGCGAGGTGGACCGATAGCGAGTGCGGCCCCGCCCCTTGGCGGCGGCATCACACCGGGGAGGGACAGGCGCGTGGTCTCCCAGGCGGGCATCGACGAGATCAGGCGGCTCGCGGCGAGTTTCCCTCGCCGGGAGTCCGCACTACTCCCGGCGCTCTGGGTCATCCAGCGCGAGGAGGGCTATCTGCCCGAGGAGTCGCTCCGGGTGGTGGCCCGGGAGCTGTCGATGGAGCCGTCGGACGTGACCAGCCGGGCGTCCTTCTACACCATGTTCGCCCTGCGGCCGCGCGGGCAATATGTGATCCAGGTGTGCCAGAGTATCTCGTGCGCCCTGGTGGGGGCCCAGCAGGTCATCGATCATCTTCGGGGCCGGCTGGGCATCGAGGTGGGCGAGACCACGCACGACGAGCGCTTTACGCTGTTGACGGTCGAGTGCCTGGCCTCGTGCGGCTCTGGCCCGGTGATGCAGATCAACGAGGACTACTTCGAGCACCTGACGGTCGAGCGCGTGGACGAGATTCTGGACGGACTGCCCTGATGGCCCATCCCGCCGAGACCCTCTGGGTCTACCGTAACCAGGAGACGCAGAACTCGCACGAGCTGCCGGTCTACCGGGCCTCGGGTGGGTATCAGGCGTTGGAGCGGGCGCTGAATGAGCTCGCGCCGGCCGCCGTGCTCGAGCAGGTCAAGGCGTCCGGTCTCCGCGGCCGTGGGGGCGCGGGATTCCCCACAGGCCTCAAGTGGAGCTTCGTGCCCCGCGAGACGTCCGAGCCCAGGTACCTGATCTGCAACGCCGACGAGAGCGAGCCGGGCACGTTCAAGGACCGCTATCTGATGGAGCGCGACCCACACCTGGTACTCGAGGGGATTGCGCTGGCCAGTTACGCCATCGGAGCAGCGGCGGCGTTCATCTACGTGCGTGGCGAGCTCGCCGAAGCGGCTCGGCGCCTCGAGGAAGCCATCCACCAGGCCGAGGCTGCCGGCTATCTGGGCGAGCGCATGGTGGGGACGCAGACGAGCCTGAAAGTCACGGTGTACCGCGGCGCCGGTGCCTACATCTGCGGCGAGGAGACTGCCCTCCTCAATAGCCTCGAGGGCCGGCGTGGGCACCCGAGGCTGAAGCCACCCTTCCCGGCAACCCATGGGCTGTACCAATGCCCCACCGTCGTGAACAACGTCGAGACGCTGGCCAATGTGCCCCTCATCGTTCAGAACGGCGCCGAGTGGTTCCGCAGTGTGGGCACGGCCAAGAGCCCCGGCACCAAGGTGTTCGGCGTCTCGGGGCGAGTGCGGCACCGCGGCAACTACGAGCTGGCCATGGGCACGCCGCTGTCGACACTGGTCTATGGCTGCGCCGGCGGCATGGAGGATGGGTACCAGATCCGAGCCATCCAACCCGGAGGGTCGTCGGTGCCATTCATGACGCCGGACCAGATCGATTGCCCCCTGGACTTCGAGTCCGTGAGTGAGGCGGGATCGCTCCTCGGCTGCGGGTCGGTCATCGTGGTCGATCAGACCATGAGCATCGTGGAGGCCTGCCTCATCCTGGCTCGCTTCTACCACCACGAATCGTGCGGCTTCTGCGTGCCCTGCCGGGAGGGTACCAACTGGATGCTGCGGATCCTCGAACGCCTGGTGGCGGGGCAGGGAACGGCCGCCGACATCGATCTGCTCTACGAGATCTGCGGCAGCATGCTCAACCGGTGCTTCTGCCCGCTAGGTGACGCGGCGGCCATGCCCGTGCAGAGCGCCATCGAGCGATTCCGTCCCGAGTGGGAGCACGTCGTGCGGCACGGTGTCGACTCGGTGAAGTCGAATGTGGGGGCGACGCTCAGTGGCCACTGACCCGGGCCTCCCCGACGTGACGCTGACCATCGATGGACGCCAGGTGACCGTGCCCGAGGGCACGCTCGTCATCAACGCGGCCGAGACCGCCGGCATCTACATCCCCCGCTTCTGCTACCACAAGCGCCTCGACCCGGCGGGCGCCTGCCGGATGTGTCTGGTGGAGATCGAGGGCATCCCCAAGCCGCAGACCTCCTGTACCGTCCCGGTGAAACCGGGCATGGTGGTCCACACCGACACTGAGGCCGTACGGCAGATGCGGGCGTCCATCCTCGAGTTCATTCTGATGCACCATCCGCTCGATTGCCCCGTGTGCGACAAGGGGGGCGAGTGCGACCTCCAGGACTGGACGTTCACCTATGGTACGCGACTACAGCGCCATGACTTCCCGCGAATGCATTTCCGCAAAGCGCATCGTATCGGCGGGCACATCGTGCTGGACCAGGAGCGCTGTATCGAGTGCTATCGCTGCGTGCGGTTCCTCGAGGAATGGGGCGAGGGGCTGCGGTTCGCCTTCCACGAGCGTGGCGATCGGTCCGTGATCGAGACCTTCGGCGGCCTGCCGATGGCAGAGACCCGCTTCGTGGGGAACACCATCGACCTGTGTCCGGTAGGAGCCCTCACCAGCGAGACGTTCCGCTTCCGCGGCCGCCCGGCGGAGCTGGTCAACGCGGAGTCCATCTGCCCTCACTGCAGCGTCGGATGCAATATCATCGCGTCGGCGCGCCCCACGCTGGGGTTCTTCTGCCGAGTGACGCCGCGCCCGAACATGGCGGTCAACGACTACTGGATCTGCGACCGGGGGCGGTTCAACTACGACTGGCTCGACGAGGACCGGCTGCTGGCCCCGGGGTGGGGGAGGGGAGCCGATCGGCAGGATGGCACCTGGGACGAGACCCTCGACCGGCTCGCGGCCGACCTCCAACCGCCATGCGAGAGCGGCGCCGCCCTGCTCGTGGACAGCTCGGTGGGCTGCGAAGACGGCTTCGTCGCCGCCAAACTGCTCCGCGCGGCACTGAGCAGCAATGCGATCTACCAGAGCGATCCGGCGGCGGGCTGGCCGGGTCTCACGGGCACCATCACCGATGTGGCTCGTTGCGACCTGGTCCTGGCTGTAGGGCTCGACCTCTGGACGGATCTGCCGATCCTCTGGCTGCGCATCCACCGCTCGCGCCACCTCGGGCGATCGAGGCTGGTGTCGGTTGCGTCCGCCGATGGCGTGGCCCTGGAGCGCTGCGACATCGGACTACGGGTCGCGCCGGGGGCCGAGCTTGGGCTGTTGCGGGGGCTCGCCGAGCTGCGGGGCGGCTCCGCCGATGCATCGCGGGCCGATGCGCTGGCAGCGCAGACGGGAGCCGATCGCGAGCAGCTGCTCCGCCTGGTCAAGAGGCTCCGCCGCGCCTCCCGGGTCGCCGCGCTGGGAGGCGCGCTGGCGGGCTTTGAGGGCCTGGCCGAGGGCCTTGCGGGAGTTGCGGGACCGGGGGGCGTGTGGGGGATCGTGCCCACCGGTGCCAATACGGTCGGCCTGGACTGGGTCGGAGTCGCGGCCTCCAGGCTCCCGGGAGGGGTGCCGCTCGGAGACGCCAAGGCCCGAACGGCATTGGCGGGGGCCTGGTCGGCGCCCGTCGCGGCCGAGGAGGCGCCCTCATCGCTCGCGGAGGCCCTAGAGACCGGGCGCGCCCGCCGCGTCCTGGTCGTGGGGGGGGATCCCATCGGCGCCGGGAACGACCCGCTGGCGCAGGCACTGGATAGGGCCGAGGTGCTGGCCTATGTCGGCACCAATGCGAATGCGACGGCAGAGCGCGCCGACTACGTGCTGCCGATGGCGGCGTTCTCTGAGGTAACGCGATGCGTGGTTAGCCTGGAGCGCCGCATACAGCACTCGAGCCCGTGTGACCGGCCGCGTGGCGAGTCGCGCGCGGGTTGGTCCATCTTGGCGGCGCTCGGCCGCCGCCTGGGCGTCGGGTTCGACTACGAGAGTTGGGAAGATGTCCGGCGCGAGATCGCCGCGTGCCACGAGTCGCTGGGAACGCTGGCCGAGCTGGGGCCGCGAGCACGAGAGGGTGCCATGAAGCCATGAACCCCGTGCTGCTGGCCATCATCAAGGCGGCCGTCGTGGTGTTCTTCAACCTGAACCTCGTGGCGCTCATGGTCTACCTGGAGCGCAAGCTAGTGGGCCGGATCCAGCACCGGGTTGGACCCAACCGGGCGGGGCCTTTCGGCCTCCTTCAGCCCATGGCGGACATCGTCAAGCTCATCCTCAAGGAGGACGTGACGCCGCGGGGGGCCGATCGGTGGATCTACGGCCTGGCCCCCATCCTGGCGGCAACCCTGGCGTTCATCGGGTACGCCCCCATCCCATTCGGGCCGCCTGGGTGGCAGGTGGCGGACATCAACGTGGGGCTGCTGTACATGCTCATGATCTCATCGCTGACCGTTTATGGGGTGATGCTCGGCGGTTGGGCATCGAACAGCAAGTACTCCTTGCTGGGCGCCCTGAGGTCCTCGGCACAGATGATCAGCTATGAGCTGGGCCTGGCGGGGGCCGTGGTGGCCGTCGTCATGGTCTCCGGCACGCTGGACCTGAGGTCCATCGTGGACGACTTCCAGGCACAGGGCGGCCTGGGTTGGCTCCCGGGCTGGAACATCGCCAGCCCGCTGCTGTGGCCGTCTTTCATCGTGTTCAGCATCTGCGCCTATGCCGAGCTGAACCGGGTGCCCTTCGACCTGCCCGAGGCGGAGGGAGAGCTGGGCGCCGGGTTCCACACCGAGTACAGCAGCGGGCGGTTTGCCATGTTCTTCATGGCCGAATACGCCGGGCTGGCTACCATGTCGGCGCTGGCCGTGACCCTCTACTTCGGCGGGTGGTCCGGGCTCGGGTGGTTCGATCTGGATCGCCTTCCGGCCTGGCTCGGCTGGTACTCGACCATCGCTCCGACGGTGATCTTCTTCACAAAGCAGATGGTGTTCATGGTCGGGGCCATCTGGGTCCGGGCGACGCTGCCCCGGATGCGGTACGACCAGCTCATGAATCTGGGCTGGAAGGTCCTGATACCCGTCGCGACCGCCAATCTGGTCGCGCTGGCGCTGTTCGAAGCCGCATCCCAGAGGTGGTTCTAGATGGCAGGCGAGGGGGCACGGCCCGGGGGGGGCGCGTCGTGGCTGGCCCGGCTCTGGCGCGCCACTGGCGGCCACGCGGCCGTGCAGATCGCCAGGGGGATGCTGACCACCATCAAGCACGTGCCGAAGCGGCCGGTGACGGTATCCTACCCGGAAGTCAAGCCCGAGCTAGGCAGCCGGTGGAAAGGGCTCCACTACCTGGCGCGGTATGAGAACGGCCTCGAACGCTGCGTGGGATGCTCGCTGTGCGCGTTGGCCTGCCCCGCCCACTGCATCACGGTGGTGGCGGCGGAGAATCGCGACGACGCGCGCTTCTCCCCCGGCGAGCGGTATGCGCGGGTGTACGACATCGACGAGCTGCGGTGCATCTTCTGCGGGCTGTGCGTGCTGGCATGCCCCGAGGACGCGATACGAATGACGCGGAAGTACGACTTCGCCTACAGCACTCGTGAGCAGTTCGTGTACCACAAGGAGCAGCTTCTCGAGCGAGCCCCGGGAGCCGCCGAAGATCCATCCGCTTGGGGGTACGACTAGTTGGCTTGGCCCCACGTCACCTGCTTCGGCATCAGCTCGGCGCTGGCGATCACCGCAGCCGTCATGGTTGTCACACGCCGGAACGCCGTGCATGCCGCACTATGGCTGGCTGTGGCCCTGGTGTCCACCGGCGTGCTGTACCTGACCCTCAGTGCCCAGTTCCTGGCGGTGCTGCAGGTCATCATCTATGCGGGGGCCATCGTGGTGCTGTTCCTCTTCGTCGTCATGCTACTGAACGTGAATGAGGACCAGGCCACCGACCGCCGGCGCTGGCTGGCTGTTGTGGGACTGGCGCTGGCTCTGGTATGGGGCGCAGGCACCGCCCTACTGCTGCTCGCGGGCCCGCCGGCCGGCACGGGCCTGGTGGTCCGCACACCCGGCGACGTGGCACTGAGGGGCACCGCCGAGGAACTGGCGCGGGCCGTGTTCGAGCATCATGCGCTCGCTTTCGAACTCGTGTCGCTGATCCTGCTCGCCGCCATGGCAGGTGTCATCGCCCTGGCGCGGCGCACTCCGCGCGGCGCCGAGGAGATCCCGGGCAAGAGGGGGAGTCCCTGATGGTGCCCCTCTCCTGGTACGTGGCTGTGGCGTGTGTCCTGTTCACCATTGGCGTCATCGGCGTGCTGGCATGCCGCCGGACCATCGTGATCCTCATGGCGATCGAGCTCATGCTGAACGCCGGCAACCTGCTGCTGGTGGCTCTGGCCCGCGAGTTCTGGAGTGCTCAGGCCCAGGCTATCGTGCTGTTCGTACTGGCGGTGGCGGCGGCCGAGGTCGCTGTGGGGCTGGCGATCATCGTGAGGATGTTCGAGCTCAAGGGGACCCTGGACATCGACGAAGTCAACCTGATGAAGTGGTAGGCTCGCCGTGGACTTCCTGTGGACTAAGCACATCTGGCTGATCCCCTTCTGGCCCGCCCTGGGGGCCCTGGCGAACGGCGTGCTGATCCCACGGGCGCGAAAAACGCTCGACGTGGTCTCGACGGTGGCTATCGGATCAGTCGCCATGTCGTTCCTGTGCACCGTGTTCCTTACGGCTGAACTGGCCTCACTGCGGATCGGCAATCCGGCTCCGGTGGAGTACTTCCGCTGGATCGATGCCGGCGATCTGCGGGTGCCCTTCGCCCTGCTGTTCGACCCGCTGTCGGCGACCATGTGCCTGATGGTGACGGGCGTGGGACTGCTCATCCACATCTATTCGATGGGCTACATGGCCCATGACCCCGACCCGGGGCGGTTCTTCACCTATCTGAACCTGTTCATGGCCATGATGCTCCTGCTGCTCCTGGCCGACAGCTTCCTGCTGATGTTCGTCGGGTGGGAGGGGGTCGGGCTCTGCTCGTACCTGCTGATCGGCTTCTGGCACCGGAAGGAATCCGCCAACCGGGCGGGGCTGAAGGCCTTCCTGGTGAACCGGGTCGGCGACGCGGGCTTCCTCATGGCCATGATGCTCATCTTCGTGACCTTCGGGTCCCTGCGCTTCGACGAGGTACTGAGCAACGCGGCGATCCGGCAGGCGTCACCCACGATGCTGTTCGCGATCACGGCGTTGCTGTTCGTGGGCGCTACCGGCAAGTCGGCCCAGCTCCCGTTACACGTCTGGCTCCCGGACGCCATGGAGGGCCCGACACCGGTGAGCGCGCTGATCCATGCGGCCACGATGGTCACCGCCGGCGTCTATGTGGTCGTGCGGTGCGCCGCTCTCTACTCGGCCGAGGGCGCAGCCAGCGCTCTGGTCGCCTGGATCGGCGTAATCACCGCGCTCCTCGCGAGCCTCATCGCCCTGGCGCAGACGGACATCAAGCGCGTTCTCGCCTACTCGACGATCAGCCAGCTCGGCTACATGTTCCTCGCGTGCGGCGTGGGGGCATATGTGGCTGCCATCCTCCATGTGGTGACACATGCGTTCTTCAAGGCATGTCTCTTCCTTGGGGCTGGCAGTGCCATGCATGGCACGGGCGGCCAGACCGACATCCGCAAGATGGGTGGCCTGGCGAAGACCATGCCTCGCACCACGGTAGCCTTCTGGATCGCCTGCCTCTCCATCGCGGGTATCGCGCCCCTGGCCGGGTTTGTGAGCAAAGACGAGATCCTGCACCACGTCTTCGTCTCGACATACGCCCCGGCGAGAACGCTGTGGACCTTGGCGATCATCACGGCCTTCCTCACCGCCGTGTACATGTTCCGCCTGTTCGCACTGACGTTCCATGGCGACGAGCAGGCCATGAAGCGCGGAGCCCACGCCCACGAGTCGCCGAGTGTAATGACCATACCCCTTATGATGCTGGCGGCTCTGGCCATCGTCGGCGGGTTGGCGCTCGGACTCCCATACCCCCCAGGACTCCACTTGCTCAACCATTTCATGCGCGGTTGGCTGATCATCGGCCGGCATCACGGTGCGGAGGACACCGGCGGCCTGGGCCTTGCGCTGGCGCTGGCCGCCATCGCCCTTGCGGTGGCCGTGTCAGGCGCCGTGCTGGCCTTCCGGTTCTTCCGCGGGCCGTACCGGCGTGTCGAGCTGCTGCAGCGCCGGCTCGGGTTCGCATACACACTGCTGAGCCGAAAGCTGTACATCGACGAGCTGTATGACATCGTCATCGTCGGACCGGCGGTGGGCCTCAGCCGCCTGGCCGCGGACGTCACGGATACCCGCGGCATCGACGGGATCGTCCACGGCGCGGCAGCCATCGCGTACCGCGCCGGAGAGGGTCTGCGACGCCTCCAAACCAGCCACACCCGCGTCTACGCACTGGCCATGCTGGTGGGGGCTGTCGCACTGGTCCTGTATCTCGCGCGTGGCATGCTGTTCTAGTCCGGCTCGCCTGGCGCTGCCGGCCTGGACTCGCACGGAAAGGACGACGGCTTGGGGCTGACCTTGGAGTTCGGATTCCCGGTGCTCTCGACGCTGGTGTTCCTGCCGGCGCTCGGAGCTCTGGTATGCCTGCTCATCCCTCGTGAGCGCGCGGGCGCCCTCCGGGCCGTCCCCCTTGTGTTCGCTGTGGCTACCGGCTTACTGGCCCTGCTCATCTCGCTCGGGTTCGAGCCGCGGGCCGTCGGCAGCGAGACGCAGGTCGCATACCAGTTTGCCGAGCGAATGCCGTGGATCGGGCCCTTGGGCGTCGAGTACTCCATCGGCCTGGATGGTATCAGCATGCTGATGGTCCTGCTCACAGCACTGCTGGGCATCGTCGCCGTCCTGGCCTCCTGGACCAGTATCGAGCACCGGATCAAGGAGTACATGATCTGCCTGCTGCTGCTCGAGACCGCCATGCTGGGTGTGTTCGTCGCCCTGGACCTGGTGCTGTTCTACGTCTTCTGGGAGTCCATGCTGATCCCCATGGTCCTGATCATCGGCGCCTGGGGCGGTCCTCGGCGCGTCTATGCCGCAGTGAAGTTCTTCATCTTCACGATGTTCGGCAGCGTGCTGATGCTGGTCGGCATCCTGTGGCTCCACCATCTCACGGGAACCTTCTCCATACCCGAACTCGCCGCCCGCGCCCCTGCCGCAGTGGCGGCATCCCAGGGCGAGCTCCTGTTCCTGCTGTTCGGCATCGCCTTCGCCATCAAGGTCCCTCTCGTGCCACTGCACACATGGCTCCCGGACGCCCACACCGAGGCACCGACTGCCGGCAGCATCCTGCTGGCCGGGGTCCTGCTCAAGATGGGGGCCTATGGCTTCCTTCGCATGTGTGTCCCGTTCTTCCCCGCGGCCACCGTGGCATTCGCCCCGGCCCTGGTGTGGCTGGGCGTCATCGGCATCCTCTATGGCGGCGCCTGTGCGCTGGCCCAGCGCGATGTCAAGAGGCTCGTCGCGTACTCGAGCGTCAGCCATCTCGGATTCGTCATCCTCGGTGTGTTCGTGTTCAACCTGCAGGGCCTCCAGGGCGCGATCCTGCAGATGGTCAACCACGGGCTCTCCACCGGCGCGTTGTTCCTGCTCGTGGGCGTGATGTACGAGCGGCGGCACACCCGGGACATCAGCGAATACGGGGGCATGTGGGATGCCATGCCCCTGCTGGCTCGGCTGTTCCTGCTCGTGGCCCTGTCATCGATCGGCCTGCCGGGGTTGAACGGGTTCGTCGGCGAGTGGCTGGTCCTCACCGGAGCACTCCGGGCCGGCCATGCTGCGGGCAACTACTGGCCCGCGATCCTGGCGACGCTGGGTGTGGTCATCGCCGCCGCCTACCTCCTCGGGATGTACCGCCGCGTGTTCTTCGGAGAGGTCCAAAACCCGCGGAACCGGGGCTTACGCGACATGGTGCGGCGTGAGGTCATCGCTGCCGCGCTCCTCCTGGTTGGCATCGTGGGCCTGGGCGTGTACCCGCGGGCGGCGCTCGGCATCTCGGAGCGGACGGCGTTCAACTGGCTCGATACCCACGCTCAGGCGCTCGAGGACGTCGACGTCGGCCGGAGCTTCGGCATGCCGCAGCCACCCACCCGCGGCCAGCGGGGCCCGGGGGGCGCGCCGGTGGGGGGGGTGCGCTGATGCCGGACTTCGGCCTCCTGAGCCCCATCGCGGCGATGCCCATGGCGATCCTGAGCGTCGCGGCACTGGTCGCGCTCGTCGGAGGGACCCTGGGGCGGCGCGGACCGGCCATCGCCCGAATCAGCAGCATGGTGGGCCTCGCACTGACGGCGGCAGGACTGGCGAGTCTGTGGGCTGACCGGGGCTCGAGGGCGCTGCTCGCCTTCACCGACACACTGGTCCTCGATAACTTCGGGGTGTTCGCCTCCGCCGCTTTCCTCCTGGGGGCGGTGTTCGCTGTCCTCCTGGGTGATGCGTACCTGCGCGACCACGCCCGGCTGGCCGGTGAGTACCACGGCCTCGTGCTGCTGGCGACCGTCGGCATGATCGCCATGGCCATGGCCTCCGACCTGGTTGTGGCCTTCCTTGGGCTCGAGCTGCTCTCGATCCCGCTGTACATCCTGGCCGGGCTGTCTGCGCGTGACGCGCGGTCCAATGAGGCGTCGCTCAAGTACCTGCTGCTGGGGGCCTTCGGCAGTGGCTTCCTGCTGTTCGGCATCGCCCTGCTGTTCGGAGCCACGGGCACAACGCTGCTGAGCGACATGGTCGGCGACCCGCGGCTCCGCATGGCGCTATCACCGGCGAACCTCTACTTCGCCGCCGGGGCGGCCATGCTGTTGGTGGGGATCGGCTTCAAAGCCGGCCTGGTCCCGTTCCACATGTGGGTCCCCGATGTTTATCAGGGGGCGCCCACGCCCGTGAGCGCCTTCATGGCCACGGGGCCAAAGGCTGCAGCCTTCGTGCTGCTGTTCCGCGTGTTCGGCCAAGCCTTCGCGGGCGCCGCCGAGCAGTGGACCGGGATCCTGTGGGCCATGGCGGTCGCAACGATGACGGTCGCGAACCTGGCCGCCCTCCGCCAGACGGAGCTCAAACGACTCCTGGCCTACTCGAGCATCAGCCACGCGGGCACGATCCTGTTGGCCGTTCTGGCCGCCCCCAAAGACCGCGCCGGCTCGGCCCAGGCCCTGCTGTTCTATGTGGTCGCCTATGCTCTGATGAAAGCGGGCGCCTTTGGTGTGGTTGTGTGGCTCCAGAGGCAGCAAGAGGGCGATGTGAGCATCGCATCTCTCCGCGGCCTCGCTTCCCGCCAGCCGGGGATGGCACTCGCCATGGGTGTGCTCATGTTCTCACTGGCCGGCGTCCCGCCCATGGCCGGGTTCTGGGCCAAGGCCTGGGTGTTCTCCGAGGCCCTCCAGGCCGGATTCCTCGGCCTGACAATCCTCGCCGTCATCAACAGCGTCGTGGCGGCCCGGTACTACCTGCGCGTCGTGGTGGCCATGTACATGGAGGAAGCCGGCGCAGCCGATCAGCCCACGGCCGAACCCTCGGGTTGCCCCAGTGCCATCGCGGCCATATGGCTCGCCGCCGCCCTGACGGTCCTCATCGGCCTTGTTCCCGGGCTTGTGTTCGTCCTCGGCGGCCAGGCAGGCGCCATGCTACGGTGATGCCGGAGCTCTGAGCTCCATCGCGGCGGACCTCGCCTCGGCGGCCTCGCTCAAGTGCCCCAGGGCCTCCAGTGTCCTCGCGGCGCTCGAGTACAGCCGCGCCAGGATGACCGTATCCAACGATCCTGCCGTGGCATCTGGGGTGAACCGGCCCACCCAGGCCGGAGGCCGGAGACCGGGAGGGTGGGGGGCCTGTCGAAGCGCCCTGCCGTACCATCGCAGCGCTTCGCAGGGCTCCGCCAGTGCGGCATGCGCGTCACCCAGAGCCTCCAGTGCACGCCATGGCGTCGTCGAGGGCAGCGCCAGTGCCCGCCTCACCACCACGAGCGCGGCTCCGGGCCTCCCGGACTCCGTGAGCGCTCGAGCCAGCAACACGGCGTAGTCGCCACGCGCCGGATCGAGGCGAACGGCGCGAGACAATGCCACCACGGCCGCATCCGGATCGCCCGAGCGGAGTAGCGACTCGCCATGGCCGGCTTGCCCCATGGCCCAGTCCGGCGATCTCATTGCGGCCAAAGCCCAGAACCGCGAGCTCGATCCATACCACAGACACCCGACGACGCAGACCGCAATGCACGCCACCGAGCCCATGGCGACGAGGTGGCGCGTCAGACGCCGTCGTCCCTCGTAGGATCGATGGACCACCAGCGCAACCGGGAGACACAGCCCCCACGCCGGCGCGTAGAGGTACCGGCCCGACCATAGGGAGCTCGGGGCGAACACGCCTCCCGACGCGGCCACCACGATCGCGGGCACCAGGCACACGCCGGCCCACGCCAGAGAGAAGCCCACCGCTGGACAACGTCGCACCTCTCGAACCAGCGCGCAAAGCCAAACCACGACCGCCACAAGGCCGCCCCACACCCATGGCGAGGCCAGCGGGTCGGCCAAGCGAGGCCCAGCCCAGCTCAGCGGAGGCTCCGCACAGAGGGCCATGGCCGCATAGTGACCGAGCGCCACCAAAGCCGTTCCGAACCCACTCGACGCGTCGGCCGCCGGCACGCACACCCGCCAGAGAGCGCCGCCCGTCAGCAGGTGATGCACCGTCACATACAGGGCCGATGCCACGACCGCAGGTGCAAGCCGGAGGACCCGGCACCCGACACCGTCGCGGCCGCCCGTGCGGCCGTCGAACCACTCGGCCAAGGCCAGGAGGGGTAGGACGGCCAGTCCGGTCTCCTTGGTGAACACGGCCAGCGCGGCAAGTGCGGCCGCGACCACGCGCGAGCACCACGAAGGGGCCCCGATCGCGCGCAGATGCCACCCCACGGCCAGAAGGCAAAAGAGCGTACAGAGCGAGTCGTTCCGCCCCGATACCCATGCAACCGCCTCAACCCGGCATGGCTGGAGCGCGAAGACCACAGCGGCCAGCAGCGCGAGCCCGCGCGAAGGCGCCAGGCGCCGCAGCAGTGCAAAGGATGCCAGGGTCGCCAGACCATGGATGACGACATTCGTCAGGTGCCAGCCCGGCGGCCATCCTCCCCACAAACGGTAGTCGGCGGCCATCGACAGGGCGTAGATCGGCCGGTAGTAGATATCGAAGGTCGCCGTCACGAACGCCCATGGCGTCCGCGCCAGGCCGAAGGAATCCCGGACGAACAGCAGGTCATCGGAGACGAACGTGCCGCGCAGTGACACCACGTAGGGCACGACTCCCGCCGCCCCCAGGAGGGCCCAACACCAACGCCCGCCAGCGACGCGCTCGAGCACGCCGGCTTGGTCCGGCGGCCGATCAGTCCCCACGCCGCGACTCTCGCTCCCAGATCACCCGCAGCCCATGCAGGGTCAGGTGCTCGTCCACACGGGCAACCGTCTCGGTCCAGGGGACGATGAGGCCCGCCTGGCCCCCCGTGGCAATGACATGGGCCTCAGCTCCCAGCTCGGCCAGGAACCGGCGCACAAGACCATCGACCTGCCCGGCGAACCCGTAGATCACGCCGGATCTCAGACTCTCCGCCGTCGACCGGCCGATGGCGCGCCGGGGAGGCTCCATCTCAACCCACGACAGGCGGGCGGCACAGGCATAGAGCGCCTGTACCGAAACCTCGACACCCGGAGCGATGGCCCCACCCAGGTACGTCCCTTCGGCGTCGACGGCGTCCACCGTGGTGGTGGTGCCGAAATCGACCACGATGGCAGGCCAGCCATAGAGCGCCCCCGCCCCCACCGCATTCGCGAGCCGATCGGGACCCACGGCATCAGGGGGGACATACTCGGTGGCAACTCCCCCACACTCCGGGCCGACGATCAGAGGAGAGCGCCCCAAATACCGGGTGCACGACTCCCCGAGGCGCGATGTGGCCCTCGGCACCACACTCGCCATGACCACGGCACTCACCTCGCGCCGCTCAATGCCCGACTCCCTGAGCAGACCCACAATGCGGAGGCCATACTCGTCCGAAGTACCGTCCGAATGGGTGCCGATCCGCCAGTCCCGGACAAGCTTCGCCCCGTCAAACAGGCCCATCATCGTCGAGGTATTCCCTACATCGATGGCCAGCAGCAAACCCCTAACCCCCGTCCGTGGCGCCGGCGGACGACGGCTTGCGGCGCCGGAGAGTCACTCGACCACGCTCCGGGAAGAGCTGGACGTCATCCATGAGCGCGCGCATCAGTGGAATCCCTCGGCCGCGAGGCGCGCCAGCCGACGGCAGAGGTCCGCCCGCCGACGGCTCAGAGTCCCTCGCTGTTCCCTCATCGCGCACCTCGATCACCAGGGCCGAGGAGTCATCAACAAAGGTCACCGCCACCACCCGGGTGGGATCCGATTGGTTACCATGCTCGATGGCATTAATGACCGCCTCATGCACGGCCAAAGCCACGTCCTCGGCCTCTGGGGTCGGGAACCCGGCTTGCAGGGCGCGCCGGAAGGCCTCCTCGCGCACGCGCACGGCGAACTCCGGTCGACTGGGTATCCTCATGGTGTGGGCAACCCAGGCGGGCTGGACGCGGTCAGCTTCGCAGCCCGAACTGGCGCCGTCCCGGTTCCTCCGGACCGGCCCGAGCTCCTGCAGGCTCGACGACCCCAGGGCCCGAACATGCACCCCGGGGGCCCACAGCCACCCGCGTCGGAGGCGGTTGCCAATTGCGCCTATCATGTGTCGCCGTCCAACCCGTGGCCCGGGCCGGAGAGACTCTCATCACCCAGGCGCTCCTGACCATCCAGGCCCCGCCTCGCAGCGCCGGCGCCGCCATGCCCACAGCTTTGGCCCTGGTGCTCGACCGTAGCGGGTCCATGGACGGCCCTGCCTTCGATCGGGCCCGTGCCGCCATGCGGGCGGCCATGGATACCATGCGCCCCGAGGACTACCTGTGTGTGGTCGCTTCGGGACGCCGCCCCGAGCTGCTCATCCCGGCGCGCCCCGTGGCCAGCCGAACCGGATTCCGCGCGCTGACCAACTCGGTGTCATGCCAGGATTGGGGGCCCGTCAGTTCCGCCCTCGAGTGTGCCGTCGAAACGCTCCAGCAAGTCCCATCTGAGGTCTGGCCGCGACGAGCGCTGCTGCTGACTGACGGGTGGCTCGGGGCCCCGGAACACGCGCGCCTGCGTCGAGCCGCCGAACTCGCTGCATCGGTTGGCGTGCGGCTGGACGTTGTACTATGTGGCAGCGAGGGCGATCTGCTGGCTCTCTACGAACTCGCACGACTGACCCTCGGAGCCTGCCGATGCGTCAATAGTACAGAGGAAGCTCACCGCACGGGACACCGGTGGGCCGAGGACCTCACACAGGTGGCGGCGAGCCAGCTGGAGCTCACCGTCGCCTCCACGGAGGGATGCGAGCTGACGCCAATGGCTCCGTGTCGCGGCACCCGGTTACCGGACCTGGCTCTGGGCAGCCAAACCGGTGTGGGACTCCGGCTTCGGTGCGACCCCAGGGCACCCGGGGTATACCGAATGGGGCAAGTCGAGCTGGCGTACCGGAACGCCTCGACGGGGATCCCTGCTGTGGCGCGAGCTGACATCATCATGGAGTTCGCGGACCACGGCGCCCAGGGCCTGGAGGACGCCGACGATCCCGAGGTGGCACGACACTTGTTGCTGGACGCCGAACTGGAGAGTCTGGGCCAGGTGCTCTCCGAATGGCGTCCCGACCGGAAGTCGGCGGGAAGCGCCGCCTCGGTGCTCCGAGAACGCGCCGGGGCCCTCCAGGCGGCCGGGCTCACCGAAACGGCCGCCATGGTGTGGAAGGCCGAGGCAGCGGCCTCGTCGCCATCCCGTGACGACCCGAGGCCCTTCATCATCGAGGCGATCGCGCGAGCCGCCGAAGAACGGTGGCTCGCCTCCCGGGGCCGCGGCCAGGAGAGCGCCCCGGTTGTGGGGGTACTGGGAGGTGTCGGTCATGCCGTTGACCCGAACGCTCTATGACATTCTCGAATGTGAACCAGGCGCCTCCATCGAGGAGATCACCGAGTCATACCGGCGGCTGGTAAAGCGCTTCGCCGACGACCGGCAGGCGTTCGAGGAAGTCACATCGGCCTACATGCGGCTCGCCAACCCCGCCGACCGGGCTCGATACGACGAGGAGCTCCATCGCCACCGCCAGACCAGCAATGCCCGTGAGCCCGCTTCCCCCCGGCTGATCTGCCCGTCGTGCCACGCCGAAAACCCTCCGGAGGCCGAATACTGCATCAAGTGCGGTCTCCTGCTCCGAGGGCAAGCTCGTTTCGCGGACACCGAGCGCCCCCATCATCACATGCCCAAACTGGGCATGGGACGGCTGGTGAGAACCGATGGGGCGGGTCACTATAGCTTCTGTGACCCGGTGACCAACATTGGCCGGGGACCGTCGAATGACATTTCACTACCCGATGATCGTTACCTGAGCACACACCACGCGCGGATCCACTGTGACATCGGCCTGTTCGCCATCGAGGACCTGGGAAGCACGAATGGCACATTCGTCAACGGCGTGCGGATCGTGGCTGGGCAGCGCGCCGCGCTGACGCCCGGGTGCGAGGTGCGCCTCGGGCGAAGCGTGTTCCGCTTCGAAGTGGTCTGACGGCCGCCCCGCCGCCGGGAAAAGGAGGCTCCCATGCGGCCTCGGGCACTCCCGCGGTGGTTGGTTCTGTCGTGCCTGGCCTCCGCGGCCCTAAGCTGCCGCGGACAGCAGCTGGACGCCCGCGACGCGTCGGGTGAGAAGGACCCACCGGTGACAGATAGCCAGCGCGATCCCTGGGCCGAGTCCCGCAGAGCCATGGTAGAGCACCAGCTCGTGCCCCGTGGCATTCGCGACCAGCGAGTGCTCCAAGCCATGGGCGCCGTGCCCCGTCACGAGTTCATCCCTGAGGCCCTGGTGACCGGGCCGGACGGCGAGCGCGTTCCCCTCGACGAGATCCCCGAACCCGAGCGGCCCCGCTACGAGCGATCGGCCTACCGGGTCCGCGATCTGGCCTACCAGGACTCCGCCCTACCCATCGGCTGGGACCAGACCATCTCTCAGCCCTACATCGTGGCCTTCATGACCCAGCACCTCGATCCGAAGCCCGAGGACCGGGTGCTGGAGATCGGCACGGGGTCTGGCTACCAGGCGGCAGTCCTCTCCGGCTTGGTTGCTCACGTGTACAGCATCGAGATACTCGAGCCCCTTGCCCGCCGGGCCAGAGCAACCCTCGAGCGGCTCGGGTACACCAACGTCACGACGCGCTGTGGCGACGGCTACCGTGGGTGGCCCGAGGAAGCACCCTTTGACGCGATCATCGTGACTTGCGCACCCGAGTCACCGCCGGCTCCACTGATCGAGCAGCTTCGGGAAGGAGGACGGCTCGTCATCCCCGCGGGTGACAGCGTCTACGGGCAGTACCTGTACCTGCTCGAGAAGCGGAATGGAACAGTCGTTCGACGTCAGCTGATCGCAGTCAGCTTCGTGCCCATGACGGGAGAAGCCCAGGAGAAGCACAAGTAGGGGCCGACGACACGCCTACCGCCGGAAGAAGTGACGCGCCAAACACGATAGGGCCACCGCTGCGGTGCGACCGTAAAACAGCTCTCGCTGGTGTGGAATCTGCCGGGTGGCGTACGCCGACACCACGAAGCGGCGGACGTAGGGGTCGGCGAAGAAGTCCACCATGGCCTCCCGCCGCCACTGGCTGGCCCGGAAGGCGCTCTCCAGCCGTCGCATGATCCCCCAGCTCATCCGGTGTCCCTTCTTCCATCGTCGATGGTAACGCTCCAGGTGGCCGACACCCAGGTCACTGGGGTCCTCCAGGACCGTCTCCGCCGCCAGGTCTCCCGACCGCATGGCGTACGCAATTCCCTCCCCGGTCAGAGGCGCCACCAGCCCGGCCGCATCACCCACCAGGAGCACGCGGTCCGCAACCAGCCGGGCACGGGGCCGGGAGGGGATGCGCCACGCGAGGCGGCCGAGGAGGGGCCCATCACCCACACCCGGAGGCAGCCCCGCCCGCGCCCTATCCAAGCTATGCCATAGTGCCGCGGCATCTTCGGGCCGGGTGGCGACTCCGAGGTCGAAATGCTCCCGCCGCGGGAACACCCACCCGTAGGCCGACGACGACAGCTCGGGCATGTAGAAGATGTGCACGGCCGCGTCATAATCAGCGGGCTCACGGCCCGTGCGCCCGATCCGGTACTGCCCGGTGACCAGGTACGGGGGCATCGGCCCATCGATCAAGCCCGCGACGGTCGAGTTCACGCCGTCGGCGCCGATCACGGCATCGCCCGAGTACAAACACCGCGTGCCACCGGTATCGACAACCACTTCAACACCCGTGCGGGACACCCGGGCTTCCGTCACGTGGCCGGTGACGAGCGAGACGCCGGCCTCGGTGGCGCGGGACCGCAGGTAGGCGTCAAACACCCGGCGGTGGACCATGGCGAGATACGTGCCTTCGCCCAGCGGGCAATGGGCCTCCCGCCCCGACGGCGCATGGAAGACGAGCTCGCGAGTATGGCGCTCAATGAGACCCGGCGGAATGTCATACAGATCCACATAGGCCTGCGGGATCCCACCACCACAGGGCTTGTCCCAGCCGGGCCGTCGCTCGAAGAGCGTGACCTCGCAGCCGCCCAACGCCAGCCTCCGGGCCGCCGTGCACCCCGCGGGCCCGCCACCCACTACCATTACGTGCGTTCCCGGTCCCCCCACCCAGTCGTTGCCACCGGCACGCACGGGATGGCCTCGGGCTTCGGGGTCTGTGTCAGCACCTCGCACCCGTCCTCGGTGACATAGACCATGTCCTCGATCCGGACGCCGCCCAGGCCCCCGATGTAGATCCCGGGCTCGACCGTCATGACCATGCCGGGGCGGAGCACGTCATCGGAGCGCTTCGCGAGCCGGGGATTCTCGTGCACCTCACGGCCGATGGCATGCCCCAGGCCGTGATCATAGCAGCTGTCCCCAAACCCCGCGTCGCCGATCATCTTGCGCGCGATCGCGTCCATGTCCTTTCCGGTCGCCCCCGGCCGAATGGCCTCCTCGACCGCGACCAACGCGGCGCGCACCGCCTGATACATGGCAGCCTGCCGCGGATCCGCCGGCTCGCCCACCGACACTGTCCGAGTCATATCTGAGCAATAACCACCAACGCGCGCACCGCAGTCTACCTTGAGGAAATCCCCGGGCTCCATCACCCGATCCGTCGGCTGAGCGTGGGGCATGGCCGACCGGGGACCCGAGGCCACGATGCTGGTGAACGACTCCCGATGGCCGGCCCGCCGGACCGCGTACTCGAGCTCCAGGGCAAAGTCAGACTCCCTCATCCCGGGACGCAACGTCGCCAGTGTCGCCTGGTAGGCCGCGTCCATGGCCGCCACGGCCTGCCGAATGAGGCTCAGCTCGTCCGCATCCTTCACCTGCCGGAGCTTCTCCACCAGGTCCAGCTCAGCCACCAGAGTCGCGCGATTGAGCTTCGGGCGCAGGGTCTCTACCTGCCGCCACGGCAGGACATTCGCCTCAAACGCAATGGTTGGCCGTCCACGGAGGTCGTTGATGCACCGCACGGCGCCATCCTGGATGCCCTCCTCGGGGGTGCGTACCTCGACGTCCGGTGCCTGGTCCTCGGCCTGGAGTGTGTACCGTGAGTCGGTGAACAGAACCGCCTGACTGGGCAATACCAGTAGCCACCCGGCCGAGCCATCGAACCCGCACAGGTAGGCGACATTCTCGCGATGGCAGATCAGGGCTGCATCCACACCGACTTCCTCAAACCGACCTCGCAATGCTTCGATGCGCTTCGGATAGTCCACACCCATCCCCCTCGGCGACTCGTCACGCACGGCCCCGGCGGCACACGCGTGCCGCGGCGTCGAGCGCGATCAAGTAGCTATCGGTCCCAAACCCCGATATCTGGCCCGCGCACACGTCCGCCACAAGGCTGTGCCGACGAAACTCCTCGCGACCGTATATATTGCTAATGTGACACTCGATAGCCGGTACTCCACAAGCCGCAATGGCATCCCGAACACACACACTGGTGTGCGTGAGCCCCCCGGGGTTGATAATCAGAACATCAAAGCGACCGCGACATGCCTGGACTTGGGTCACGATCTCACCCTCGCAGTTCGACTGCGTGATCTCGATGTCCAGCCCAAGCTCCCGCGCTCGAGCCTCCAGCTGACCGTTCAGGTCCTCCAGAGCCGTGTGCCCATAGACCTCGGGCTCTCGAACCCCCAGCATGTTCAGGTTCGGGCCGTGAATCACTCGCACGTTCGGCATGGCACGCCCCTTCAGTCATAGCCCGCTGACCAGCCGTTCGGCTCGCGTTGCCACCAAGACGCCCGGCCAGTTGCCCGACTCGATCTGCCGCACCGTCTCGCTATGGATCGACATCGCCCGGTCCCGGGCCGTGTCCGCCTCGCCACCGGCCGATCCACCCGCCAACAGGAGTGCGGCTCGGACGATATCGACCTGGCGCATGGCCTCGGGAGTGAAGTGATAAGCGGCCAGGAAACTACGGACCAGCATGGCACGGTCCGGCGAGTCATCGTGCTTCTTCATCAGAGCTGCGTACTGCGCCTCGTAGCGCCGGGTCATATCCTCCGCAAGCGCCAGGGCCCGCGCCCGCTCTCGCTTCGCACTGGGCGAGTCCGGGCCATCCCGCAAGGCGAACAGCTCGGCCAGACCCGCGTGCGCATACAGGAACTCGGTGTTGAGAATCTCCGGTGCGGCCTTGTACCGGCCGTAGGGTGTGGTCTCGAGGGCCGCGAGGCGTTCAAGCCAGCCGATGGCCGTGGCCAGGCCTCCCTCCTGCTGCGCCATGGCTGCGAGCTCGACCAGAGCTTGCGTCGCGTGCGGGTCCAGCCGGACGGCCGCCTCGCATTGCTCCTTGGCCTCATCGTACTGTCCGGCCTCGATCAGCGCCTCGGCAAAAGCCATGCGGTTCCCCGCAAAGGCAGGCTGCACGGCGATGGCCCTCCCAAACGCCTCACGACCCGCATCCGGCTCGTAGCGCTGCAGGATGCCCAACAGCCTCCACGCCGCGCCCCAGCCGGGCGCCAGCCTCGTGGCCGCCTCCAGCTGCAGCACCGCCGCACTGGTGTTGCCCGATCGCCGCGAGGCCTGGGCGGACTCGAACAGCCGTGCGGCCGCCCGCTCGCGCTGGACCAGCCCGATCAGCCCCACCGCCACGACCAGGGCAATGGCAGCGATCGACCGCCGCAGCGCCATGCGAACGGCGGGCCTCCGCGACCGGCCCACGCCGCAACTGATGCCGATAACCGCCGCCACGCTGAGCATCGAGGGAAGCACATACCAGTCGTAGTCGAAGAGGTTATGTATGCACGCGGCAACCAGCGCCGCGGCGGCCCCCGGGCGCAGCAGGCTGAGAAACGCATCGGGCGACGGGTCCGAGTCAGCGTGGGCGGGCGCCAGGGTGAACCGGATGCCGAGAACCAGCAGCGCAACGGTGGCCAGGAGTCCGATCGAGCCCGTGTCGCTGGCGGTCTCCAGGAGCTGGCAGTGCGCGTGGTGGGTCGGCCCGGCTAGAGCGTAGGGTAGGTAGGCCTGAGAGAAGGTCCCCGCGCCCGTCCCGACTACCGGATGGTGGATATAGCACGCGGCGGCGGCCAACCAGGTATAGTATCGAAACACCCACGAGTGGTTCTGCGTCGTCAGAGCCACCACAAGACGATTTCGTACTGGTGGTAATACGAAGACCACCAGCCCCAGGGCTGCACAGCAGAGCAGGGCAAGCAATACCCGGCGATGAGCCGGACCGTGGATGCGCAGCACCGCAAAGACCGCCATGGAAGCCACGAAGGCCAGCAGACCCGCCTTCGACGCCGTCAGTGGCAGACACACCGCGATGATCATGCACCCCACGATGGTCACGGCCTGCCACGGGCGTAGGCGACGGACCGATACCAGGGCCAGAGCTAGGGGGAAACCGATCACGATCTGGCCCGCCAGCGAGTTGGGCGACGCGAAAGTCCCAAAGGTCCTCCACGACGGATCGCCCATCCGGACATTGAACAGGTAGTCGCGGATCCCGACCCCGGCGCTCCATGCCGTACCGGCCGCGATGGCGATGGCGGCCCGGAGCCGAACATCGGGCGAGCGGCCCGACTCGCGAGCCAGCAGGACGACCATCAGCATGCCGCAGAGTATTCGGGCCGTCTCGATCGTCGTCGCATGCCGATCGATAGTCACTGCGTAACTGGCCACATGCGCGGCCACGAGCACGCCCGCAGCAACCACCAAAGCCACCGGAGGCCAGGGCAGCGGGTCGAGCTCGAACAGCTCACGCAGAGCGGCGAGTGCCAGAGCTACCAGGATGAGGGTGCAAAACGCCAGACTCAGGCTCAGCTCGCCCCCGCGAGGCGGCTGACCGGCCACGCACTCCCCCGCGACGACGGGCGTCAACAGCAGGGCGAGGAACAGCGGCGCCTCGACCAGGATATCGAGGCAACGCCACCAGCCGATCTCAGTCGCCCACGAGTTGCGCCGGCTCCTGTCCTTGGGTCGCCGGCCTTTCGCCAGCGCGTTCTTCGGTCTACGGGCTGCCATATCAGTGGGCCGGGGTCTCCTCACGTCTTGTTGGTGCCGGCAATCCGTGTGGTCCGCCACCACAGCATCCGGTTCTTTGCGAGAACGAGCAGACACCGGGCCCCGATCGCGGCCAGGGCAAGGGGCACCAGCAGCAGGCCCAAACCCCGGGCCATGTGCTTGCAGTAGTACTGGCACATGCTCCGGTGATGAGCCAGGATCATCCGGGGCTGCGCTTGGTCACTGCTGCGCCCGATCGTGTGGACGAACCCCGCCGACGGCACGTAATAGACACCCCAGCCCGACCGGTGCATGCGCAGGCATAGATCCGTGTCCTCAAGATACATGAAATACCGTGCGTCAAAGACACCCACTTGGTCGAGCGCTTCTCGACGCAGCATCAGGCAGGCGCCGCTCAACCAGTCGACCTCGCGGACCGAGGAGTGGTCCCAGTCCTCCATGAGATACTCGCGGACCCGGCGATCCCGCGGCAGGAGCGTCTCGAGAAAGGTGCCCCGGACCAGAGCGGCCCAGGGCACGGGAAAGCGCCGGCACGAGTGATGCCGCCGACCGTCCGGGGCACGCATGGCCCCCCCGATCGCCCCCGCGTGTGCTTCCGAGTCCATGAAGGCCACCAGTGTGTCGACGGCGCCCGGATCCACCACCATGTCAGGGTTCAGCAGAAGCACATAACGTCCGGTGCTGGACGCGATCGCCTGGTTGGCGGCCCGGCCGAAACCGACGTTGGCGGAGTTCGCGATCAGGCGCGCCCCCGGCAGCTCCGCCCGCAGACGCTCGACGGAGCCATCGCCCGAGTCATTGTCGACGATCCATACGTCGTAGCTGCAGGCCGGGGGGTGGGCCTCAATCGAGCGCACACATCCGATAAGGTCGTCAGCGGTACGCCAGTTGACGAAGCAGATCGATACATCCACGGGGTTCTCGGATCCAGCGGTCAGGGCTCGAGACGCTCCGCCGCCACCCTCAGGCATCACCCTCGCCGCCCTGCGGCTCGGCCCCCTCTCCGTCGACCAGCATGATGGGGATACCGTCGCGGATGGGGTACGACTTCCCACAGCTTCGGCAGGTCAGCCTCACATCGGGCTCATAGTCCAGTTCGCCGCGGCAGGCGGGGCACACAAGTATCTCGAGTAACTCCTTGGAGATCACGGACGGTTCCCTCCTCGCACCGGTTGGGGCGCGCCGGGCGCCTCTGTGTTCAGGGCACCACGGCCACCCTCCTGCCATCCATGGAGACCGCGGCGAGTTGGTGGATTCCACCAAGTCCTGGGCAGCCTCACCCGCCCGTCGCCCCGGTGGGCCGTTCACGGCTGGCAATCTCGTTGCAGTCACACTCCCTCGGTATCGCGCGCGACCAAAACCTGGACCGGCGCGCGGGAGAGAGAGCGAGTGAGTCGGATGGCAACCTTGGTCCTGGAGCGCCACGCAACAACGTGTACGCAGTTCGGCTCAGCCCCCTCGGCATGGGTCGGTGCCCGGCCGGACGCCGCGCTGGCAGCGGCCGACGACGGCGACTTGGTGCGATCCGCTCGAGGTGGCGACCGCGCGGCGTTCGACGAGCTCGTGCGGCGCCATCGGCTCCGGATCCGCCGGGTGATCCGCAGCCGGGTCTCGCACCCCGAGGACGCCGACGACCTCGAACAGGATGTCATTGTGAAAGCCTGTACGAGCTTGTGGGAGCTGTCCAATCCCAGCCGGTTCGCCACCTGGGTATCGGTGATCGCCCGGCACGCGTGCATCGACTACCTCCGGCGCCGCGGCCGCCTGACCTTCGTCTCGATGGACGAGCCGGGACCCGGCGGTGAGGATGCCGCGGCCTGCGAGCTTCCCGACACTCGGTCGGATCCGGTTTCCAGCGCCCAAGTGAATGAGCTCAACCGGGCCTACCGCAAGGGGCTCAGGGCGCTGACGGCGGCATCGCGAGACGCCTTCTTGCTGCGTGAACGCGATGGGTTGTCGATGGAAGAGATCGCCGCTCGCATCGATGGGAGTGTTGGGAGCGCCAAGTCGCTCATCTATCGCGCTCGCCGCAAGCTCGAGGACTCGCTGCAGCCTTACCTGGCTGCGTAGCGGGCGATCAGCGGAAAAAGGTCGAAGGTCTCGGGCCCGTCGGCACCCGAATCCCCTCCGGGGCTGCATTCTGGCCCACAACCCAACGATCACCCGACGGAGAGGACGCTCCCATCGTGCCCAAGATCAAGACCCTGCTGTTTGGTGGCGGCGAGATCCACGACTGGCGCGCCTGCACGGACGCTGCGGAGGCGGCACTGACTGAGGCGGGGCACTTCGACGTGACACGCGTCAACGAGGACCTGGACTGTCTGACCGCGCCCAACCTCGACCCCTATGAGGTCATCGTGTTCTACTACACCATTGGCGAGATCACCGGCCCGCAGCGGGATGGCCTGCTGGGATTCGTGGCCTCGGGCCGAGGGTACGTCGGCATTCACTCGGCCGGCGACTCGTTCCGCGAGTGCCCCGAGTACCGGGCGATGGTGGGGGGCTGGTTCGTGACGCATCCGCACTATCGCGACTACCAGGTCAGCGTACTCGACGCCGAGCATCCCATCACGGAGGGCCTGGACGAGTTCATGGTGCGCGATGAGCAGTACATCACGGACTACGACCCGCGAAACCATGTTCTCGCCACGGCGCTCTACCAGGGAATCGCCCGCCCCGTGGCATGGACCAAGCCGTGGGGTAGCGGCCGGGTGTTCTACCTCGCACTGGGCCATGACGGCCCGGCGTGCCAGAACAGCTACTTCAAGACGCTGCTGCAGCGGGGAACGGTGTGGGCGGCTCGCGGCTAGCCTCTCGGCTGGTCAGCCTAGATGCTCATATGGCCACCGAAGTATATGCCGGGCGGTAGACGCCCGCCCGGCACCTACTTCGCTATGGTCTCAGTCGTTCTGCCACCGCGCAGACCAGTGCCCAGTGCATCGCGGCCTGGATCGTTCCCGACGTGGGACAGGCTCCCGGCCCCCCGGCGGGGACCTGGAGGGCGACGTCCCCCGCGGGGATGTGCGTGCTGATGACCAGGTCGGCCAGGTCGGGCACTGACTTGCCTGATGGGTGTGACCGGACGATCACCGCTGGGTCGCTGGGCGGGCACATGGCCACGATGTAGGCTCCATGGCGCCTGGCGGCGAATGCCATGTCGACACACTCGGGGAGCACACCGTACTGGTGACTCATGACCAGCACGTCGCCCGGCCGCAGGTGGGCGGCATCGGGCAGCGTGATCGGCGTGAACACCAGTGGGCGGTCCTCGTGGCCCCGCGCGGCCTCGATGGGCAGGAAGTGCCCTTGCAGGAACTCGAAGGCTCGGTGCCCCGCCGCGATGGCGCCGGCGATACGTGCCGCAGCCTGGCGCAGCCGCTCCGCCTCGCGCTGGGCCACCTTCTCCAGGTTGGCACGGACCGCATCCAGATAGGCTTCGGCGTAGCCCATGGCTAGTACCCCACCTTCGCCGTGTCGGCCAGAGCCGCGTCGTTGAAAGCCTTGGATCCCGGGCGCTTGATGCTCATCCAGATATGTGGCGGCTTCCCCCGGGCCTCCATGGCCTCGATGTAGCCGGCGATGAGCGCCCAGAGGATGGCGGTGTTGAGCACCCCGGAGAGAGGGTTGCCGGCGCCGCCATCAAGGGTGTTGTCGATGGTGGCGTGGCACGCCGCTGCCAGGCTGTTGTCGGTGCCGGTGGCCGGGCCGATGCCCGCCACGAAGGCGCCGGCTGCACGAGCGGCCTGGGCGCTGGCGATGGCGGCGGCGTCCGGCCGGTCGTCGGCCACAACGATCACCGCGTCCCTGGCGGTGACTCCAGCGGCGTCCGCCGGGAGCGCTGCGATGGCCATGAGTCCGCCGGCCCGCCCCAGCGCCTCAGACACATAGCCCCCTCGGGAGTCGAAGATGAAGAGGCGTCCTCCCTCCGCCACCCGTCCGGCGAGCCGCCGCGCCGCGCGGCCGATCTGGCCGGCCCGGTCGGACCGTATGCGGCGCAGGTGGTCATTCGCGGCCCCAAAGTAGCCCTCGATGACGTCGTCGTTCGCAGCGGCGAGGGATGCGCCGAGCATGGGCAGTCCCGTCGCGGCCAACTTTCCGAACTCGCGCCGTGTCATGGGCGTACCACCTCCATCGCTCGCGGATTCGGTGAGGGGTGCCGAGCCGCCTGCGCGGGGCGGTGACGTATAATCGCTCCACCATGGGTGGATCGGCGGGCATTCGAGTCATCGGCGGCGGGCTGGCAGGTTGCGAGGCGGCCTGGCAGTTGGCATCGCGCGGGGTGGCCGTGGAGCTCGTGGAGATGCGCCCACTGGTCGGCACGGCCGCCCATGCGACCAGCGGCCTGGCTGAGTTGGTCTGCAGTAACTCTCTTCGCTCGAACGCCCTTGACCGGGCCCAGGGCATCCTGAAGGAGGAGATGCGGCGGCTTGGGTCGCTGATCATCTCGTGTGCCGATGAGTGCGCCGTCCCGGCGGGCTCGGCACTGGCCGTGGACCGAGTGCGGTTCTCGAGTCGCGTGGAATCGAAGCTGCTCGCGCTTGAGACGGTTCACCTGGTGCGTGCGGAGGCGCGGGAGGTTTGTGGGGATGGAGTGACCACAATTGTCGCGACCGGTCCGATGACGTCTCCCGCCATGTCCGAGGCGATCCGCGCCGTCGTAGGCCGCGGTTTCCTGCACTTCTACGATGCGGTCTCGCCGATCGTGTCGGCGGAGTCGGTGGACCGGTCTGTGGCTTTCGAGGCGGCCCGGCACGGTAAGGGCGAGGCGACCTATCTCAACTGCCCGCTGTCGAAGGAGGAGTACGAGCGCTTCGTCGCCGAGCTGACTGCAGCGGCGGTTTCGCCCACGCGCGAGATCGCGCCGGGGGCGTTCTTCGAGGGTTGCCTGCCGGTTGAGGAGATCGCGCGGCGGCACCCCGACGCCCTGCGACACGGTCCGTTGAGGCCGGTTGGGCTGACGGACCCGCGAACCGGCCGTTGGCCCTATGCGGTGGTCCAGCTGCGGCCCGAGAACGCGGCCGGGACGCTGTACAACCTGGTGGGGTGTCAGACGGGGCTGCGTTGGGGCGAGCAGGAGCGGGTCTTCCGGATGGTCCCGGGTTTGACTGAGGCGGAGTTTCTGCGCTACGGGGTCATGCACCGGAACGTTTTCATCGAGAGCCCGGCGCTTCTGGATCCGTTCTGTCGGCTGGTGACCGATCCCCGTATCGCATTCGCGGGGCAGATCACCGGCGTGGAGGGGTACTGCGAGTCAGCGCTCTCGGGGCTGTACGTGGGGCTGAACTCGTTTCGGGTCGCGGAGGGGCTCGATCCGGTGCGGCTGCCGGAGTGCAGTGTGTCGGGGGCCCTGTTGTCGCACGTGACCTCGGCGAGATCCGGAGAGTTCCAACCCATGAACGCGAACTTCGGGCTGGTGCCGCCGGTAGAGGGGGTGGCGAAGCGGGATCGTCGGGCCGCGATGGCTCGCCGCGCGCTGGAGGCCATCGACGAGTTCGCAAGGAGCGTGGGGTGTGGAGGAGCAGGCTAGCGCGTTCGCGGCGGCCCTTATGGGCCGGGGCCTGTCGCGGCACACGGTGAAGGCTTACTCGACCGACGTTCGGGAGTTTCTCGAGTATGCCGGACAGACGGAGGCCAGCGGACTGGCGGATGTGGGTACGGTGCGCCGGTATGTGGCCTCACTGCACAGACTGGGCCGGAAGAAGCGCACGGTGGCGCGGAAGCTGGCAGCGGTGCGGAGCTTCCTCGAGTATCTGCGGGAGAGAGGGGATCTCACGCTCAATCCTGCGGCTCTGGTGCGGGGCCCGAAGCTCGACAAGGCGTTGCCCGACTTCATCTACTCCGAACACATTGGCGCGCTTCTGGGGGCGCCAGACGACTCGCCGGCGGGTCTTCGGGACCGGGCACTGCTCGAGGTGATGTACGCCACGGGGCTTCGGGTGGGCGAAGTGGCGTCGCTGACCGTCGATCAGCTTGACGGCTCCTCGGACCACCTCCGCGTGGTGGGTAAGGGAAGTAAGGAGCGGATGGTGTTGGTCGGCCGGTACGCTCTGGCTGCTGTGGAGGCGTATCGGGCGCGGGGGCGGCCGGTCCTGGCGGCACGATCGAAGAGGATCGAGGACCTGGGACGGAAGGACCTTTGGCTGAACAGCCGAGGTGGGCGTCTCTCGGTTCGGGGGATCGAGCGGATCGTGCGGAAGTATGCCCTGAGGGTCGGGGAGCGTGCCCAGACCTCACCACACACATTGCGGCACAGCTATGCGACACACATGCTCGAGAACGGGGCCGATCTGAGGGCCATCCAGGAGCTACTGGGGCACAGCAGTCTGTCGACGACTCAGATCTATGCCCATGTCACCTTGCGGAGTCTGCGGGATGCCTATGACCAGGCCCACCCCCTGGCGTAGATGGATGGGAGGGAGGCGCCACTGATGTCGCGGGACACGGGAGCACGCATGCACGGCACCACCATCGTGGCGGTGCGCCGGAACGGCGTTCTGGCCATCGCCGGGGATGGCCAGGTGACTCTCCAGGAGACCATTCTCAAGGCGACGGCGCAGAAGGTGCAGCGGATCTTCCGCGGCCGGGTCGTGGCCGGCTTCGCTGGCAGTGTGGCGGATGCGGTCACCTTGTTGGAGCGTTGCGAACAGAAGCTGGAGGAGAGCAGTGGGAATCTCCAGCGGGCCGTCCACGCACTGGCTCGGGACTGGCGCACGGACCGCATGCTCCGTCGACTCGAGGCGATGCTGCTGGTGGGCGACTCCGAGCATCTGTTCCTGGTGTCGGGCCAGGGGGACGTGTTGAGACCCGAGGATGACATTGCTGCCATTGGCACGGGCGGTGCCTATGCCCTGGCGGCGGCCAAGGCGCTGGCGAAGCACACTCAGATGGGCGCCGAGGCCATCGCCACCGAGGCGCTGGGCATTGCGGCGGGCATCTGCGTCTATACCAACGACACGATTCATGTGGAGACGATATGAACCCCCAGCGGGATGGATGCGATCAGGACCTCACGCCGCAGCGCATCGTGGAGGCGCTGGACCAGTACATTGTCGGGCAGGCCAAGGCCAAGCGGGCGGTGGCCATTGCCCTGCGGAATCGCTACCGGAGGCGCTTGCTGCCCGACGAACTGCGCGAGGAGGTTATGCCGAAGAACATCCTGATGGTTGGGCCAACGGGAGTGGGCAAGACGGAGATCGCCCGAAGGCTGGCATCGTTGGCGCGGGCTCCGTTTGTCAAGGTCGAGGCCACCAAGTACACGGAAGTCGGGTACGTGGGGCGGGACGTGGAGTCCATGGTCCGCGACTTGGTCGAGGTGGCCATCCACATGGTGCGGGCTGAGTGCCTCGAACAGGTCCGCGCCCGGGCCAAGGAGATCGCCCTGGACCGCCTGGTGGATCTAATGGAGCCGGATCCGGCGGCGCGCAAGCGGCCGCGGGAGGGGACGGCCATCGGGTTCCCGGGGATCCTACAGGGCCTGTTCCAGCCGCAGTCTCCGCCCGCTCCTCCTCCGAGCGAGGAGGAGAGCCACGAGATTGCGGCGCGCCGTCGCAAGCTCAGGGAGGAGCTGCCGCGCGGCATGTGGGACGACCAGAGCGTGGAGATCGAAGTGGCGGACACATCGCGGCCCATGGTGGAAGTGTTTTCGTCGGTGTCCGGGCTCGAGGAAATCAATCTGGGGAACCTCGGCGACATGCTCGGAAGCCTTGGACCCCGCAAGACGAAGCACCGCCGGGTCACGGTGGCCGAGGCGCGGAAGATCCTGGAGGATCAGGCGGCACAGGAGCTCATTGATATGGATGAGGTGACCCGGGAGGCCATTCGACGGGCCGAGGAGTCGGGGATCATCTTCATCGACGAGATTGACAAGATCGCGGACGGCGGACGCAAGGGCCAGGGGCCCGATGTATCGCGCGAGGGCGTGCAGCGGGACATTCTGCCGATTGTTGAAGGGTCGGCGGTCCAGACCAAGCACGGTACGGTGCGGACCGACCATGTCCTGTTCATCGCAGCCGGGGCGTTCCACGCCACAAAGGTCAGCGATTTGATCCCTGAGCTACAGGGGCGGCTCCCGATCCGGGTCGAGCTGGACAGCCTGACCGAGAAGGACTTCGTGCGCATCCTGACCGAGCCGCGCAACGCCCTCTGCCGGCAAGCCGAGGCGCTGATGGCGACGGAGGGCGTGACACTCGAGTTCACCAAGACCGGCCTCCAAGAGATCGCGACCATGGCCCGCGTGGTGAACGAGCGGACCGAGAACATCGGCGCCCGTCGGCTGCACACGATCCTGGAACGCGTGCTGGATGACGTGTCGTTTTCGGCGTCCGAGATGAGGGGCAAGACGGTGAGAGTGGATCGCGCTTATGTCCGCCGGCACCTGGAGGAAGCGCTGGCCGACGAGGACATTGGGCGGTTCATCTTGTAGGACGCAAGCCGGCCCATCCGATCGAGCTTGCGTGTGCCCGCGGTGAGTGGCCGGCGCCCCTGGTCACTCTCGGTGCACATGGCGGCCGGGGTAGCCGGGGCCCAGCGCGCGGGCAGTCCGGCTGCGGAGCCAAGCCGGCCCGACCACTGGCGCAACGCCAAGGAGCCGCAGCGGGCATGATTGGGCCCTGTGATCACGACTACACCCCGCATGACCCCGTGATGATGGCGGAGGTGCTGGCCCTACTGGAGCCCCGGCCGGGCCAGGTGGTACTGGACGCCACGGCGGGCAGTGGGGCCGCGACCGCGGCATTGCTTGAGGCGGTCAGCCCCGGCGGGCGCGTGGTAGCTCTGGACCGGGATCCCGAAGCGGTCGCCCATTGCCGGGCGAGGTTCGGGCACACTGCCGGCCGGGTTCTCGTGATCCACGCGAACTTCGGCGCCGTCGGCGAGGTTCTACATGGAACCGAGGCCGGTGGATTCGACCAGGCGCTGTTCGACCTGGGCGTTTCGGCACATCAGCTGTCCGGGCGCGCGAACCGAGGGTTCGCCTTCTCCCACGACTCGCCGCTGGACATGCGGATGGACCCGAGGGCCCCCCTGAGCGCCCGGGACCTACTGGCCTCGCTGTCGGAACAGGAGTTGTCGGCCCTGATCCGGGATCTGGGAGAAGATCGGCATCATGCTCGGATCGCCCGTGCCATCTGCCGGGCGAGGCAGGAGCACGCGATCGAGACCACGGCGCAGCTGGCCCGGATCATATCCGACGCTGTCCCTTCGGGGCCGCCGCAGAGGATCCATCCGGCGACGCGGACATTCATGGCGCTGCGCATGCACCTGAACAACGAGCTCGGCGAGCTCTCGGCGGCGCTGGAGGCCCTGGGACGCATCATGCGCCCGGGAGGACGCGTGGCCTTCCTCGCGTACCACTCGTTGGAGGACCGGATGGTGAAGGAGTACTTCCGGACGGCGCAGCGAGGCTGCATCTGCCCGCCCCGAGTCCCCGCGTGCGGGTGCGGGCGGAGCCCGTCTCTGAGGGTACTGACGCCCAAGCCGGTTCGTCCGACGGAAGCAGAGGTCCGTCGCAACCCACGGGCCCGAAGCGCGCGGCTGAGAGTCGCGGAGTGGATCGGCGGCACGGCTGGCTACGCCCAAGGGAGGCAGCCATGAGGCGGGAGCGGTTCGAGGGATCAGCGCGCGTCCAGTGGGAGCGTGCCGTGGCATATCGCCGCTGGATGGTGGTGGTGGTGGTATTGACTTTGGTCTGCCTCGCCCGGGTCGGGCTGGGTGCACACCTGACGCAGTTGGGGCGGCGGACCCAGGCTCTCGAGAAGCGGCATGCCGAACTGGCCGAACGCCATGCGCGGCTGACCACGGAGCTAAGTCGCAAGAGCTCGACCGCGAGCGTGCGGGAGCGGCTGGCGGCCGCCGGCATCACCGTGGTGGCCGGGGGAAGCGACTGCACGCCACTTCGGCTGCCGGTGGTGGCGCAGACGGCGTGCTCGAGCCCGGACCTGGCGTCACGCGTTAGCTGGGCCATCGCAGACGCCGGCCGCGCGGCGTGGCCCGAGGCTCCGCGGCCAGTCACGCCGCGAGCGGTGGCCTGGGCTCGAGGACGGTAGGCCATGGGCGCCCGCGCTCACACTCGGCTCCCGAGCGGCCCGTCGCCATGGCTGGAGACCTGGCGAGTGGATGCGGTGCACGTTCTGATCGTTCTGGGGTTCGTCCTGGTCGTGGGTCGGCTCTTCCAGGTGCAGGTTCTCCAGCATGAGGCGTGGGTGCGGGCGGTCCACGACTATGTGTGGGCTTCGGTGACGAAGCCGGCCCACCGCGGTTCCATCTACGATCGCTCGGGGATCGAGTTGGCCGTCGACCAGGTGTCGTACTCGATCGGTATCGATCCGAAGGTCATCCGGACGCAGGGCACGGACCTGGCGGCGGTGGCCATGAGCACAGGGCTGGACCTTGGCGTGCTGCGGCGCCGGGCGGCTGCGAACACGCGCTATGAGTATGTGGCCCGGGATGTCTCCGAGGAGACGGCGAAGCGGGTTCGGGAGGCGGCGAAGGTCCATGCCGGGCTCAACGTGGAGGAGAAGGCGACACGCCTCTACCCGCAGCACTCGCTGGCCGCAGCGCTGATCGGCGTGGCGGGGGCGGACCGCGTGGGGTTGTCCGGGATTGAGCGATCGATGAACCGTCCTCTGGCCGGCGTGGCTGGCAGGTCGCGGGTGGGGCTTGACCCCAAGGGTCAGCCGATCCCGGGCACGGAGGAGGTCATCACACCGGTCGTTCACGGTGACTCGTTGTGGCTCACTCTCGACGCGGGCATCCAGGCGGCCTGCGAGCGCGAGCTGGCCAAGTGCATGAAACAGCACCATGCGCAGCGGGCCACGGCGCTGGTCATTGCCCCGCAGACGGGGGCCATCGTGGCGGCGGCTTCGCTGCCCGGCTTCGACCCGAATTGCATCAGACCGGGCGAGGTCAGTCGCATGACCATGCTGTTCTCGCAGTTTGTGTTCGAGCCCGGGTCGACGATGAAGCCGCTGGTGCTGGCGGAGGCCATAGACCGGGGTATCATCGGCCCGAGCGAGGTGTTCCGGTGCCGGGGTGCGGAGCGCGTGGGCCCCGACGAGATTCACTGCGACCACCCCCCCCGGGGAGGGCACGGTGCCGTCGACGCGCAGGCGATTCTCCGGGTCTCGTGCAATCTGGGCGCCATGCACGTGGGTCTCCGCATGAAGAACGATCGCATGATCCAGGCGCTTCGGGCCTTTGGTTTGCTGTCGCCGACGGGAGTGGAGGTCGACGAGCAGGTCGGCTCGACTCCGCGGCGAGAGACACTGTGGCCGAGCTGGTGTGGCACGGCTGCCTTCGGTCAGTCGGTTGCCGTGACACCACTGGGCCTCGCCATGGGGTACGCGTGCCTGGCGAACGACGGGCAGCTCATGCGTCCGCACTTGGTTGCGAAGCGAGTGACACCTCGGGGCGAAGTGATCACCACCGAGCCCGAAGCCATCGGGCAGGTCGTGAAGCCTTCGACGGCGCGGTCCATCGTGCAGATGCTCAAAGCCGTCGTCCATGACCCGCGTGGCACGGGCGGAGCGGCGAAGGTCCCCGGCTACGTGGTCGCCGGAAAGACCGGAACGGCGGAGAAGGCGGAGAACGGGCGCTTCTCTAAGTCGCGTTTCGTGGCGTCGTTCGCAGGGCTGCTGCCCGCCGACAAGCCTCAGTATGTCATACTGGTTGTGGTGGACGAACCCACGCCCACCGCCCATTACGGGGGAGTCGTCGCCGCACCGACCTTCAGCGCCATCGCTCAGGCCATCATCGAGCAGGATGGGCTGCCCTCGTCGAGTTCCGCCCCTGGGGCGGATCCACGGGCCGTGCTCCCGGCGCGGTAACGTCGCGGCCGCGGAGGCGGGATTGGCGGAGCGTGTGTGGCCCCGGCACTTCAAGGGGGCAAGGCATCTTGGCTGTCGAACTGGGGCGGATCTCGCCACTCCTCCCGGGGATCGTGGGGTTCCGTGGTGATATGTCGGTCGAGCTCACCGGCATCACGCACGACTCTCGTCGGGTGGTTCCGGGCCATGCGTTCTGTTGCATACCTGGCGAGGCGGTGGATGGGCACGACTACGCGGAGCAGGCAGCGGCCAACGGCGCCCGGGCGCTGATCATCCAGGGCGCCGAGCGCCTGTCGACGCTGGTCCCGAGGATTCCCGCCGTGGCCGTTGCGGACACGCGGCAGGCCCTGCCGGTGGCCGCGAACGCGATTTACGGGTACCCATCGCGCCAGCTCCGGCTGGTGGGCATCACGGGGACCAACGGGAAGACCTCGACCTGTTACCTGGTGGACGCCATCGTGACGGAGTCGGGCATCGCCACGGGTCTCCTCACCACGCTCGAGGTGCGCATCGGCCCGGGCCGGTCTGCGGTGGCCGGGCGGACCACTCCCGAGGCGAGCGATCTGCAAGAAGCGCTCCGGGCCATGGTCGACGCGGGAGCACAGCACGCGACGATGGAAGTGTCATCGCACGCGCTGGTATTGGGCCGCGTGGCTGGCACGTTGTTTGGGTGCGTCGCATTTAGCAATCTGTCGCATGACCATCTGGACTTTCACGGAACGCCGGAGAACTACTACGAGGCCAAGCGCCGGCTGTTCACATCAGAGTACCGAGGGATCGGGTCTTGCCCCGCGGTGGTGAACACTGACGACGAATGGGGGAGTCGGCTGGCGCGTGAGGCCGATCGGCCCGTGCTGCGGGTGGGGATGAACGATGGCGCGGACGTGCGGGCCCGTCGTTGGGAGATTGCGGCCGACGGCACGCGCATCGAGCTGGCGACACCTGTGGGTGTTCTCGACATACGGAGCCCTCTGAGGGGGTTGTACACGGTATCGAATGTGGCCCTGGCCGTCGGCATCGGCGTGGTCCTGGACGTACCGGCCGAGATCATCGTACGCGGGGTGGAGTCCTTGGCCGCGGTGCCGGGGCGTCTCGAGCCGGTCACCGGACGGGAAGGGCAGCCGCTGGTGCTGGTGGATTACGCGCACACGCCGGCCGGTTTGCGCAATGTGCTGCGCTCGGTACGTGAGATGCGGCCCGAGCGGGTGATCGTGGTGTTCGGCTGCGGAGGTGACCGCGATCGGACGAAGCGTCCGGAGATGGGGGCTATTGCGGCTCGCCTGGCTGATGTCGCCGTGGTGACCTCGGACAATCCCCGGTCCGAGGACCCTGAGGCCATCATCGACGAGATCGTCGGCGGGATGCCGGTCTCGGCAGCCCGGCGTATCACGGATCGACGCGAGGCCATCTTCGAGGCCGTGGCGATGGCCGGCCCCAAGGACATCGTGGTGATCGCGGGCAAGGGACATGAGACCTATCAGCTGTTCAACGGGTATCAGATCGACTTCGATGACCGGCAGGTGGCCCGCCAGGCTCTCGAGGCAGCCGGAGGTTCGCTGTGAGGGCCACTGGACTGGCGGCGGTAGCGGAGGCACTGGGTGTAGACTGCCCGAGCGAGGCGTCGGGGGCCCGAGTGATGGGGGTTGTGCATGACACCCGCCTGATCGAGGGCGGCGAGCTGTTCTTTGCACTACCTGGCGAGCAGGCCGACGGGCACTCGTTTATCGGCGAGGCGTTCGCGCGCGGCGCGGTGGCGGCCGTGTCGAACCGGCCATCCGAGGCGCGGGGGCCGGTCCTCATGGTGCGCGACCCGCTACAGGCTTTGGGGCGGCTGTGCCGATGGTACCGGTCCTCTCTCCGTGCGCAGACCGTGGCCATCACCGGGAGTGTGGGCAAGACGACCACTCGAGAGATGCTGGGCCGGATCTGCATGCGGTGCGGCCCTACGGTGGTCGCGCAGGGCAATCTGAACACCGAGGTCGGTGTCCCCCTGACCGTGTTCCGCGCCGATGACGCGACGGAGTATCTGGTGCTGGAGTTCGCCATGCGGGGCCCGGGGCAGATCGCGTGGCTGGCTGACGCGGCGCGCCCACGGGTGGGCGCGATCACGAACATCGATGCCGTGCACGCGGAGCTGCTGGGGACGGTGGAGGCCATAGCCGAGGCCAAGGCAGAGTTGCTGGCGGCGCTGCCGCGCGATGGAGCCGCCGCCCTGCCCGCGGACGATGTGTATTTCGGCTTTCTCCGGCCGCGTGCCTTGTGCCCGGTCATGAGCTTCGGCCTGAGCCGGGGCGACGTCCGGGCGCGGATCGCATCTGAGGACGCCAGTTCGGGGCGGTCAACGGTGGCGGTGACGACTCCGGAGGGAAGTGCGGACATCAAGCTCCGCTGTATCGGCCCCCACTACGCGTACGACGCGGCGTGCGCGGCGGCAGCCGGCCTGTGCATGGGGTTGCCCCTGTCGGCCATTGCGGAGGGCCTCGAGGGATATGCTCCCGGCCGGGGACGGGGCGAGGTGTGCGTCAGTGCCCGCGGGGTACGCGTGTTCGATGACGCCTACAATGCGTCGCCCCGGAGCGTCAAGGCGGCGCTCTACGTGCTCTCGGTACAACCGGCGCGCCGCGTGGCCGTGTTGGGCGACATGCTCGAGATGGGCGACGCGGAGGAGACGGGGCACCGGGCCGTCGGTGCCTATGCGGCCGAGCTTTCGATCGACCGGCTAGTTGCCGTGGGTTCACGGGCGCGCTGGATAGCCGACGAGGCCGTGTCACGGGGCATGAGTCCGGAGCATGTCCATCACTTCATGAACAACGATGACGCCGCGACGTTCCTTCTAGGGGTACTCGCGCCCGGAGACACCGTGCTTGTCAAGGGATCGCGAGGCCAACGGATGGAGAGCATCGTCGCCGCCCTATTGGACTGACTGCCATGTTTTGGATCGCCGCCGCCGCCGTGGCCTTCTTCGTGGCCACGAGCGTTGCCTGGGCACTGGGCCCTTCGACCATTGCTTGGGCTCGCCGCCGCCAGCCCGATGCGCGCCCCCGTGAGGATGTGCCGCAGACCCACCTGCGCAAGGTGGGCACGCCGAGCATGGGCGGTGGGTTCATCCTTCCATCGGCCTGCGCCGGGATGGCCGTGGTGATCTGGAAGCCCGAAGTGGTTGGCGTGGTGTTGTCCATGGCGCTCTTCGGCCTGCTCGGGCTCGCCGATGACCTGCGCAAGATTCGCTCGTCCAGAGGCCGGGGCCTGAAGGCGCGCGAGAAGCTCGTGATACAGGCTCTTCTGGGCGCCGGGCTGGCGCTCTATGCCCACCGAGTGCTCGGTCGCCCGGACGGGCTGTCTCTGCCCAGCGGCTCCGTCGCGCACTTGGGCTGGGGCTATTACGTCCTCGGAGCATTTGTCGCCATGGCCGTCACCAACGCGGTGAACCTGACGGATGGGCTGGATGGCCTCGCGGCGGGCTCCTTGGTGCCCACACTCCTCGCCGTGATGACGGTGTGCTTGTCGGTGGGGCCTGAGGCCTGCGGTGTGGCCGCGGCAGCGGTGGCGGGGGCGTGTGTGGGGTTCCTGCGCTTCAACCTGAGTCCTGCGCGGATCTGGATGGGGGACACGGGATCGCTGGGGCTGGGTGGGGCACTATCGGCGCTGGCGATCTTTGGTGGGATCGAGTGGTTTCTCGCGGTGGCAGGCGCCGTCCTGGCGGCCGAGGCTCTGTCGGTGATCATCCAGGTCGTCTCGTTCAAGACCACCGGCCGGCGAGTGTTTCGCATGTCGCCACTTCACCATCATTTCGAGCTGGTTGGTCACGGGGAGACGGCGATTGTGAAGGGCTTCTGGGCCGCTTCACTGGCCGCCTCGTGTCTGGCCGTGGGGTTGGCGCTCCTGGTCCATTAGTGGTTTCGCTGCGGAGAGGATTGTCGGGACTGGGGATGGCGATGGGTTGGCACGGGCTGAGCGGGAGGGGATCGCGAGTCGCCGTGGTGGGGACCGGCGTGACGGGGCTCGAGACCGCTCGGGTGCTCCTGAGCCTCGGCACCGAAGTGACCCTCTATGACACACGCGAGGAGTCGGCGATTCCGGAGGACGCGCTGCGGAGAGCTCGCAGCATGGGCTGCACCGTGCGGCTGGGCACTCATGACGGCCTGGGCGACCACGCGGTGGTGGTTACGAGCCCTGGGGTTCCCATCGAGTCACCGTACTTTGGGCCGGCGCGCGAGCGAGGCGTCGAGGTGATCAGCGAGATCGAGGCGGCTTTCCGCCTCTGGCCCGGCATCGCGGTGATCGGCGTGACAGGCACGAATGGCAAGTCGACGACGACGGCCCTCACCGGGGAGATGCTGGCGCAGACGGGTGTGCCGGTTCGCGTCTGTGGGAACATCGGGGCCCCGCTGATCGGGGTGGTGGCGGACGTCCCGGAGGCCGCGCGCGACCAGACGTGGTTCGTGGCCGAGGTGAGCAGCTTTCAGCTCGAGGCGACCGAGTGGTTTCGGCCCCGCGCGGCGGCACTACTCAACATCACCGACGACCACCGAGACCGGCACCCGACGGTGCAGTCCTATGTGAGCGCGAAGGCACGGCTGTTTCAGCGGCAGACGCCAGCCGATGTCGCGGTACTCAACGCCGCCGACGAGGCGTGCCGTTCGGTGCTCCCCCGACTCCGGTCGCGCGTCTGGTGGTTCTCCACCGATGGACCGGTGACGGATGGGGCGTATGTCGCCGATGGATGCGTGGTGCATGCGGTGGGTGGTGCGGTGACGGAGCTGTGCCGGGTGGACGGGATTCGCCTGGTCGGTCGGCACAACCTCGAGAACGTGCTGGCGGCGAGCGCGCTGTCGATGGCGGCTGGGGCGACGGCGGAGGGCGTGCAGCGGGCGTTGAGGGTGTTCGAGCCGGCCCCGCATACGTTTCGCCGCGTTGGTTCGGCCGGCGGAGTTGTGCTTATTAACGACTCGAAGGGCACGAACGTCGGCGCGACGGTGCGGGGGCTCGAGGGCCTCGACGGGCCCGCGGTGCTGATCGCTGGCGGGAGCAGCAAGGGAGCCGACTACGCGCCCCTGGGCGAGTGTTTGGCACGGCGCGCTCGGGCGCTCGTGGTTCTGGGGGCCACAGCGCATGAGATTGCGGATGCCGCGCGGCGGGCGGGGCTGAAGTGCATCCGCGAGGCGCAGAGCATGGACGAGGCGGTGCGCGTCGGGTTCGCCCTGGCCCGACCGGGGGACTATCTCATCCTGTCGCCTGCGTGTGCGAGCTTTGACTTGTTCGAGAACTACAAGGCCCGCGGGGTGGCCTTCGAACGTGCGGCCGCGGAGCTGCCGGGGTTCGAGCCGGCGGGAGCCGGGAATGAGTAGGGGGCGGTGCCCATGACCCACGCCAGCCAGCCGCGAGTCCCGTGTGGACCGGGAGATCCCGCGATCCCCCTCATCACCCTGGCTCTGGTGGGCATCGGCCTCGTCATGACCTTCAGTTCGAGCTACGCGGTGCTGACAGGAGGGGACGGTACCGGCGACACCTACGGCCTGTTGCTGCGCCAGCTGAGTGCGGGCATCGGCGGGTGTGGGCTCCTGCTGCTACTGTGGCGCCTTGGCCCGAGGGCTCACTTCAACGCCGCGCCCATCCTGTTGGCCGTTTCGGTGGCACTGCTCGTGCTCGTCTTTGTGCCGGGTATCGGGGTGAGTGCCAATGGTGCCCGGCGCTGGGTGCGGATCCTCGGGTACCAATTCCAGCCCTCGGAGGTCGCCAAGGTCGCTTTGGTGCTCTGGATGGCCCGGGTGGGCTCGGTCCAGCGTCGGGGGGCCCGCGACTACCAGAGCTTCCTGCTGCTATGCCTGATTCCGCTGGTGCTGGTGCTCGGCCTGATCGTGGCGGAGCCCAACTTGTCCACGGCGCTCCTCGTGATGCTGACCAGCTTGGCGGTGATGTTCCTGGCTGGCCTTCGCTTTCGCGACCTGGCTCTGATCGGGGTGCTGGGGGTCGCTGCGCTCGCATGGGTGGTCCTGCGCACGGACTACATGCTCGATCGGTTCGAGCGCAAGCCATTTCCCGTGGCCGTGCCCATCGAGGCACGCAACTACCAGACCCAGAACTGCCTCATGGCCTTTGGGAACGGCGGTCTGAGGGGCACGGGTCTGGCCGGCAGTATTGAGAAGTTCGGTCATGTGCCCTTTGGGTACAACGACGCTATCTTTGCCATCGTGGGCGAGGAGCTGGGATTTGTCGGCGCGGTCGGGGTGATCCTGCTGTATGGCTGGTTGCTTCACTGCGGTTGCCGAGTGGCGCGGACATCGCCCGATGCGTTCTCGGCCCTGACTGCGGGGGGGCTAACCATCGGCCTGGCGGGTCAGGCGCTGGCCAACATGCTGGTGGTCACCGACCTGATTCCCGCGACAGGTGTCAACTTGCCATTCATTAGTTGCGGCGGGTCGTCGCTGACCATGACGCTGGCCGCCGTGGGTCTGCTGCTCAGCGCGTCGCGCACGGCGGGGCTAAGGCCCCGAGGGGGAGAAGCTGTTGCGCATCTTGATGACCGGCGGGGGTACCGGAGGGCACCTGTACCCCCTCCTGGCGGTGGCCGAGGCCCTCTCACGCCGCCCCGCGCCAGTTCCGCTGGAGTTGATGTACGTTGGGGCCCGCCGCGGCGTTGAACGGCGGGTAATGAAGGATCACTGGATCCCTTCGATGTTCATCATCGCCCGCCCCTTGCCGACCCGCAGGTCGCTGGCCACCCTCACGGCCATGGGCGCCCTGGCACTCGGCTGTTGCCAAGCATGGTGGTTGCTGCGGCGCGTCCGCCCGGCGGCGGTCTTTGGTACGGGTGGCTACGCCAGTGCGTGCGTGGTCTATGCCGCCGCACATCTGGGCATCCCGACCCTGATTCATGACCTGGACGCGTCGCCGGGTCGCGCGAGCCGGCGGCTCGCGCGACTGGCCACCCGGGTCACCGTGGGCTACCCCGAGGCGGCCGCGGCCTTGGGACGCCCCGACGCCATCCATACCGGCAACCCGATCCGCGGTGAGATCGGGTCGGCGTCGCGGGCCGAGGGCCTGGCGGCCTTCGGTCTTGCGGCTGATCGCCGAACGCTCTTGGTGCTGGGGGGCAGCCAGGGGGCACGGCGGCTGAACGACGCCGTGCTCACCGGGGCGAGCGCTTTGGTCTGCGAGCTGGCCCTCCAGATTCTGCACATCACCGGACCAGCGGATTGGGACCGGGTCCGCGCGGGAAGGGAGGCCCTGCCGCCTGATGTCCTGGCCCACTACCAAGTCAGGCCCTACCTGGAGGGCACCATGCACCTGGCCCTGGCGGCGGCCGACGTCTGCCTGTGCCGCAGCGGGGCGGGAACCGTCGGCGAGCTGACCGCAGTGGGCATACCGGGAATCTACGTGCCCTATCCCTTCGCCCTCGGTCACCAGGCCAAGAACGCCGAGGCCGTGGCCCAATCCGGAGGAGGTACGATCATCCAGGACGGCGTACTTACGGGAGAGTCGTTGGTCGCCGAGATCCGGGCTCTCCTGGAGGGAGACCGGCTGGCATCGATGGCCGCGGCCGCTCGGGCATGTGGCCGCCCAGACGCCGCAGATCACATCGCGGCCGTGTTGCTTGATATGGTGGGGGAAGGTTGTGAGCATGGGAGATCGGGTGGTGCGGGACGGCCGCTGGGATAACCTGGACCTAGACCAGGTCCATCTGATCGGCATCGGTGGCGTCGGGATGAGCGGTCTGGCGCGCGTGCTGCTCGATCGGGGCATGGCCGTCTCGGGATCCGATGCATCGGACTCGGCAACGGTCCGGGAGCTGAGGCAGCTTGGTGCGAACGTGTTCGTCGGACACTCGGCGGCACACATCGGCGAGACGGTGGACACGGTGGTGGTGTCGACCGCGGTCCGAGACGACAACCCCGAGGTGCTGGAGGCTCGGCGCCGCAGTCTGCGTCTCTGGCATCGTTCCGAGCTGCTGGCGTACACGGTGCGCGGCTATGACATGCTCGCCGTAGCAGGCACGCACGGGAAGACCACCACCACAGGCCTCCTTGGGCACATCCTGGAGTGCAGCGGCCTTGACCCGCTCGTGCTCCTGGGTGGAAGTAGCGTCGCCTGGGGTTCGAACACCCGGTTGGGGAACGGGCGCTACGCCGTAGTGGAGTCGTGCGAGAGCGACCGGTCGTTCGTGAACTACCGCCCTGCCGCGGCCATCGTCACCAATGTCGAGGCCGAGCATCTGGACGTCTACGCCGGTCTGACGGATGTGGTGGATGCCTTTGGCGCGTTTGTGGCACTGGTCTCGCCGAACGGGTGCGTGGCGCTGGGTGCTGACTGCCCCAATGCCCTCTCGCTGCGCGATGCCGCGCCCTGTCCGGTGGTCACCTTCGGGTTCGACCCGTCAGCCGACTTTCGTGTGAGCGGGTTCCGGATGGAGCAAGACCGGTCGGCCTTCCATTTGTCGGGGCCGGGGGCCACCGACCTGGGAGACTGGGTGTCACCCCTGTTGGGCGAGCACTACGCGGTCGACCTCGCCGGCGCCGTGTCCATGGCGATGCATGTGGGTTGCGGGGTCGAGGCCATTCGCGAAGCGGTGGCATCGTTCCGAGGCATCCGTCGGCGGTTCGAGAGACTGGGCCGGTGGCGCGGCGCCACGGTGATTGACGACTATGCTCATCACCCCACGGAGGTCCGTGCAACGCTCCATGCGGCTCGGCTTGCCACCGTGGCTACTCGCCGGATCGTCGTGTTTCAGCCCCACCTGTTCAGCCGCACTCGGCTCCTGCTGGATCATTTCGCCCGGGCGTTTGGTGACGCCGACGTGGTGCTCGTGACCGAGATCTATGGGTCGCGGGAGGGCTCCACGGGGGACATCAGCGGACGCGACCTCGCCCAACAGATTCGGGACGCGGGCAATCACCCGTGGGTCGAGTTCGTGGGCGGTAACCCCCAGGCCCTGCAGCGCGTGCGTGAACTGGGCCGGGCGGGCGACCTTATTGTGACTATGGGCGCGGGTGATGTCCGCAGCATAGGCGAGGCCCTGGTTGCCGAGGAGGACTCGTCTTGAGGGAGCGAGGAACCCCGGCCCGGCCGCGGCGGGCTCCACGACCCAAGCGCCGTCGGCCCGTCTGGGGTTTGGGGGCAGTGCTTGGGCTGGTGGCGGGTGTGCTGGTGTACTTGAGCACATCGCCGGCATTCGATATCGGCCAGGTGACGCTCCGGGGCCCGCGGCACCTCACCCTGACAGCGCAGAGCCATGCCCCGGTGGGGCAGAACGTGCTGTGGGCGCGGGTGGGCGATATGATTGCCGGTATCCGGTCCGATCCGCGCGTGGCCGAGGTTGAGGCCCACCGCCACTTGCCCAATGGCCTCGACGTGCGGTTGCGGCCGCGCGCGCCGTTCGCTTGTGTCCGCCTCGACGGTGGCCGATTCGGCGTCGTCGACCGGGATGGAGTGCTCTTTGGCCGGTGTGATGAGCCGCCAGGCCTCGTGCTCCTGACGGGTGTGACCCCGCTCGCGGCGGACCATGGGTGGCGCATCGGCCTCCGCGAGATCGCCACCGCTCGCGAGCTCGTCGAGTGCGCTCGAGCCCTCGGCCTACCGCGGCTTCGGAAGATCGATTTCCTTCCCGATGGCCGGGTGAACGCCGCACTGCCCGACGGGATGCTCATCAAACTGGGCTGGCCGGTGCGTGTCGAACGCAAGCTGGCCGTGGCGCGCGCAGCCATGGACGTGACGGACTCCGGCCCGATCGACTATGTCGATGTCGAACTCCCGGAGGCCGGCGTGATGGCCCGGCGCAGCGCGCGCACGGACCAGTCAGCCACCTCGGCGAACCCTCAGGCGAGCTCTCCCTCGCATGCGGCCCCTCACCGCGGCCAGCCCGACTCCGTCGAGGGATGGGCAACTCCTCGCTAGATCCCCGAGTGGCTGGTGGGTCCTCTCCGACGAACTTGGTGCGGGAAGTTGCCGCGTCGCGTGCCAGCCTGCTCCCGCATGGCCCGGCCTGTGCCATGGGAACCACTGTCACGGCGAGCGCGTCCAAGGCCTAGAGCGATGCGCAGAGGCTCCCTTGACCGGTCCGGCTCGCCTGCCGGCGGAAGCTTGCTTCCGACTCCCCGGCGGCCCTCGCGCGTTTGTCGCTTCTGCGGATGGGAAGTGGTCACCCGATGCGGCTCAATCGCTTCCTTCTGACGGCTCTGGCGCTGGCTCTGGCGAGCGCCGTCCTCCCCTCGAGCGCCAACGTGATTGGCCAGGCGACCCATGGCAGTGTCGAGCCCGACGACCTCGGGCAACTGCCGCGAGATCCCATCAGCTACTTCATCACCCACGCCATGGTCCAGCAGTCCATCTCCGATGGTCCCATTCAGTTCTTTCCCATCGACGCGCCGCCCGAAGTGCTCCTGACGGCCTACGTCAGCACGCTGGCCGAGGCCTATGGGCGTGGCGAGATCGAGATCCGCGAGATCCATCGCATGGACCAGTTCAGCCTGATGCTGCGCAACGACGGCCGCTCGCCCGTCTTTGCGCAGGGCGGCGACTTCTTCGGCGGCGGGGGCTACCAGAACCGCTTCAGCCAGTTCAGCTTCCTGGCGCCGCCGGGCGAGACGATCCGTGTGTCGGTCTTCTGCGCCGAGAAGGGCCGGAACACGGGTGAGAGCGATGTGTTTGGCTGGATGGACGCCCTCGGTTCGCCCACGTTGCGGGGGCTGGCCGTGCGGGGTAACCAGCAGCAGGTGTGGGATGAGATCGAGTCCGTCCAGCGAGCGTTCCCGGAACGCCAGCAGCGGGGAACGTCCTACGGCACGGTGGTCCAGGACGAGAAGGTGCAGGCGCGGCTGGACGCCATGGCCGGCGCGGCGCTCAGAGGGCGCGCGACGGGGCCGAGCCGTGTCGGCATGGTGTGCGCGATCAGCGGCCGCATCGCGGGCGTGGACGTGTATGGCAGTCCCCGGCTGTTCGAGGCCATGTGGCCGAAGCTACTCAACTCCTACCTTATCGAAGCAGTCCGCAGCGGCTTCTCAAACGACGGATGGGTATCGACGGACGAGGCGGCTGGTGCCCTGGCATCGGTGGCCTCGGCGCGCCGGCGGCCCGTGCCGTCGATTGGCCTAGGTGAGACCTACGTTCTGGACGGGCGGGGCCCCGTTGCCGGCCAGGCACTGACGTGGGAGGGCCACCTCGTTCACGCCAGCATGGTGTCCATGGGGCCCTGGGCCCGGCGGCGCTAGGCGGCCGGTCCGGCCGGGGTGGCCTCGCCCGGGCCCGTCTCGACCGTGGGCGGCTCGGTAGCAGGCTGGGGTGCGGGGGCGGGCGTGGCCAGTGCCACGGATCCCTCTTCCGGGCCAAAGGGAACGACCAATGCGAAGGTGGGGCCGTCGCGGCGCAGGGGATCCAGATCCAGCCGGAACTGCGTCGACGAGGTCACGGCATCCACTGCCACCGTCTGGGTGAGCCTTGGTTCACCCAGGGAGTTCTCGTTGTAGAACTCAAGCTGGACCTGGCCCTCGCCCTGCTTGTCTACTCTCAGGCTGACCCCCGGCCCGCTGGCGTCGATCACGAGATGCACGTCCACCACCGCGCGGCGGCGGGAGCCCTCAGGGTGATCGCTGGCCACCAAGACGCGCCCGGGCCCGCCAGGAGCGGGTTCCACTTCGACGGCCGAGACCTGGCGCCCCTCAACGACGTTGTAGCGGAGGCCCGCCACGCGGGCGGCGCCGGGATCGGCTAGAGACAGCATCACCCGGTCGGAGTCCGTGATGACTCGCAGCTTCACCAGGTAGCCCGTCCAGAACTGAGCATCGGTCTGGGTGGCAGCGAGAGACACACATCCGGCGCAGGCAGCCCACAGATCGGCAGCGGCCTGCACGGCCGCCGCGGCGTTGGGCATCCTGGCCTCGAGAGGCCAGACGAACTCATCGGCCTCCGCAGCTGCCGAAGGACGGCGGAACAGCAGCCCACGGAGACAGTAGCCCTCCTGCACGTCATGAAAGAAGCCACCAACGATGAACGCACACCCCAGTTCCTCGGCGATGGCTCTGGCTTCGGTGAGGGGCACGCCGCGAGCGGGGTTCATGCCGTGCCGCCGGATGGCCCGGTCCACTGCCCTTGCGGTGACCAGGTCCACCCCGGTGTTGCGCTCCGCCATGCCCTGGAGCAGCACCCGGATGCCCTGCTCGAGGTACGCGAGTCCGGCATCCTTGGTCTGATTGCCGAACGGCAGGATCGCGATGCGGGGAAGCTTGGGGGCCTCTTCGGCGGGGGGAGGCGAGGCGGGCCTCACGTAGGACGGCAGCTTCCCCTCCTGGCCGGGGGCGGGAACCGTCAGCCCCTCTCCCTCCGCCGCAACTCCTGCCGATCCCATGTAGACGATGCCGACCGCCAGGGCGGCCGCGATGCACCGAGTCGGACGCCCAGAGCTCGTTCGGCCCCCACGGGCCCTGCGCTCTACCATGCCGTGAACGACTCCACTCGGGCCGCATCCAGCCGCCGCACCATGGCGACCAGCAGCTTTAGCGCGTTCTCATAGTCCTGCCGGGCGATGATCTGGGCGTGCGTATGAATGTAGCGTGCCGCCACGCCCAGTACGAGAACCGGCACGCCCACGCGATGAAGGGCAATGACCCGGCCGTCGGTCGAGCCCCCCTCGAGGAAACCATGCTGCACCGGGATGCCCTCCTCGGAGGCCACACTCAGAGCGAACTCGCGGAACGCCCGCGATGGCAGCGCGGCCCCCTCACGGAACAGGATCGACGGGCCGGCGCCGAGCTTCTCGGACGACTCCTCAGGCTTCGTACCGGGCACGTCGCCCGCGATGGCGCTCTCGAGGACGATGGCGACGTCGGGCTCGGCCGTCCACGGTGCCGTGGTGGCGCCGCGAAGCCCCATCTCCTCGGCCACGGTTCCCGCCGCGATCAGGGTGTTGGGGTGATCGGGACCGGCCTCGAGAAGCGCCTCGATCGCCAGCGCCACGCCCACGCGATCGTCCCACGCCTTCCCCATGAGCCGTGATCCGTCGCCCAGGGCACAGAACTCGCTCACCGGGGCGATGGGGTCGCCCGGGCGGACGCCGAACTCCTCCTCCGCCTGCGCCTTGGAAGTCGCGCCGATATCGATGAACATGGTGCGTTGCTGGATCACCTTGCGCCGATCCTCATCATGCAGCAGGTGCGGCGGCTTGGAGCCGATGACCCCCACGTAGGAGCCCTTGCGTGTCGTGACACGGACCCGCTGGGCCAAGAGCACCTGGTCGAACCAGCCGCCCACCGGGGTGAAGCGCAGGAGTCCCTCGTCGGTCACCAGCTTCACGAGGAACCCGATCTCGTCCATATGAGCGGCAAGCATCACACGGGGCGACGCCGAAGTGCCGGCCTTGGTGCAGAAGATGCATCCCTGGCGGTCGTAGCTGATCTCGCCGACGGCCGAGAGCCGGTCGGCCATGAGCGCCCGCACCGCGTCCTCGTGGCCAACCACCCCGTCCGTCTCCGTCACCGCGCGCAGAAGCTCGAGTCGCGAATCCACAGATGCCACCGCTCTCGTCTCGATCGGTCGCGAGCCCCATCGGGCTCGTGTCGCCAGCCGCTACAGCCTCTCGCACCACTCCGCAATACGCCGGAGGCCCTCTTCGAGTTGCTCGATCGACGTGGCATAGGACACTCGCATGTACCCCTCACCGAAGACCCCGAAGTCCGTGCCGTGCATCGTGGCAACGCCGGCCTCGTCAAGCAGCCGGTCACGGAGTTCGACGACCTCCATGCCCAGCTGCTTCACATTGCAGAAGAGGTAGAAGGCCCCCCGGGGCATCCGGCACGACCACCCGGGGAGGTTGTTGACGCCCTCAACGATGAAGCGGCGCCGGCGGTCGAACTCGGCGACCATCCGGTCCACGCAGTCCTGAGGGCCGCGCAGCGCGGCGACTCCCGCCATCTGCACCGCGCTGGCCGTGCATGAGTTGGAGTTCACCTGGAGGAGTTCGAAGACCTTGGCGATCTCTCGCGTGGTCACGGCATAGCCCAACCGCCAACCCGTCATGCAGTAGGTCTTCGAGAAGCCGTCCAGGAGGATCGTGTGCGCCTTCATCCCCGGTATGCTGGCGAAGCTGACGTGCTCGCCCTCATAGAGGATCCGCGAGTACACTTCGTCGGACAGTACCGTGATGCCCCGTTCCATGGCGATCTGAGCGATGGCCTCGACATCCTCCCGCGACAGCACGCCGCCGGTGGGGTTATGGGGTGTGTTGATGAGCAGGAGCTTGGTCCTGGGTGTGACACGCTCGAGGAAGTCCTCGGCGCGAAGCACGAAGTCGTTCTCCTCGCGGATCGGCACGGGAACAGGCGTGGCCCCCGCCAAAGCAGCCACCGAGTCGTAGATGGGAAAGCCGGGGTCCGCGTAGACCATCTCGTCGCCCTCATCGAGAAGGGCGAGGGCGGAGAAGAAGATGATGGGCTTGGCGCCCGGGGTGACCACAACCTCCTCGGGCGACACATCGATCCCACGGGTCTCGCCAATGTGCTCGGCGATGGCCTCACGGAGAACGGGAAGGCCGCCGGCGGGACCATACCGCGTGTAGCCATCCCGAAGGGCCTTGCACCCTGCCTCGACGATGTGTTCCGGCGTCGGGAAGTCCGGCTGCCCGATCTCGAGGTGCACGATCGATCGCCCCTGGGCCTCAAGCCTCGCGGCCTTCTCCAGAACGCCGAAGGCGCCCTCGGTACGGGCCCTCGAGACACGAGCAGCGAACTCAGGCATCCGACACACCGCCCTCCAAGCTCCGCAAGACGGCCCCAGAGAGCGTCTTGGGGTAGAAGTACGTGGTCTTGTGTGGCATTCGCTCTCCGCTCTCACATACCTGGCGCATCTGCTCGAGGGCGGGTGGAGCCACGAGGACCCCTAGCCGGGCCGCCCCCGTCCGTACTGCGGCAGCCACCGAGTCCGCATCGGGCGAGTAGCTGATATGACCCTGCTCCTCGGCAGCGTGAAGCGCATCGGGCCCGAGCAGGGCCGGCAGGACGACCCCATGCAGGATGCTAACAGCCAGTGAGCGCCACGCCGGACCCCGGCTCGCGTCCATGAGGGCGTCGACGGCCAGACGGTCCACCACTCGGAGGACCCACCAGGCTTCCGGGGTAACCAGCGCCCAGCAGGCCGAACCGTCGACCGACATGGCGAGGAGTCGCTCGGCCACCAGGCGGGCTGACACGTCGCCGGGCAGACGCTCGGCCTCGATCCCGGGAGGTAGGGCGGAGACATCAGGCTCGACATGGCCCCCAAAGAGCCTGTGGGTCGGGAACAGCCCGACGGCCGAGTCACGCATGTCGGCCAGGCACGCCGTGACGCAAGCGGCGGCGCCGTTGCGTGTGTCGGCGGGCTCGGGGCACCCCAGTTCCTTCCAGTAGGCCAACCCGGCCGTATAGCGGTGATGGCCGTCGGCGATAAAGATGCGCCGAGGCGCGAGCGCTTCACGCAGTTCGGCCACGGCTGATGGGTCGTCGATGCGGGCGAATGCGTGATGGACGCCGAGACTGTCCGTCATCCGCCACAGCTCGGGTCCCGCGCTGCTAGCCACCAGACCGCGCACACGGCCCTCGGGGTCATCGTAGAGCCCGAAGACACTGCAGAAGCTCATCCGCGTTGACCGCATCAGCGCCAGGCGGTCGGCCACGGGTTTGCTGAAGGTCTCCTCGTGTGGCAGAACGACCCCCTCGCTGAACTCGTGGAGCCGTAAGGCGACGAGGAGTCCGTGCCGCGTGCGCGTAACGCCGTCGGGGCCCGTCGATGTCTGGGAGAGGCGGTAGAACGCAGGCCGGGGGTCCCGCACGATCACTCGATCGCGGCGGAACGACTCACAACGGGCGGCAGCCGCCTCATACGCCTCCGGGGCATGCTGTCCGCCGCGGGCCGGCATGCCGAGGATCAGGTGAGCCACATGGTAGGGCCCCTCCCGCATCCGCTCGGCCTGGTCAGCGCTGATGACATCGTAGGGCGGTGCCAGTATGCCCGCGGGGGATCCCACGCGGGCAAAGTCATAGTGCCACCCGGCGAAAGGATGCACTTGGGCCAAACAACGGCTCCTCTCTCGCGACGAGACCCGGCGAACCGCTGCTAGGCGGGCGGCAGGTCCATTAGCCGGAGGCCCTCCACGGTCGGCAGAGCCCGGATGGCGTCGGCCGTGGCTTCGGAGACGGGCTGGTCCACATTCAGGATCATCAGCGCCGTGCCGCCCCTCTCACACCGCCCGACGTGCATCTGGCCGATGTTGACCCCGGCCTCTCCCATCAGCGTCCCGACGGCGCCGATGACCCCGGGGATATCGCGGAACCACACCATCAGCAGCCCGCCGCTGGGGACGAAGTCAACCTGGTAGGCGCCGACGCGAACGATCCGCGGCTCGTCCAATCCCCGGAGCGTGCCACTGGCGACCAAGTCGCCCTCGCGCGTGTGGGCGATGACGCGAATGACCGAATGGTACGGCGTACGATCGCTGCCCTTGGTCTCCGAGATGGCAACTCCACGCTGCTTGGCTACGGCCGGCGCGCTGATGATGTTCAGGTTGTCAGTGCCGACGCGGCTCAGCAGGCCAACCAGAACCGCCCGAGTCAGCAGCGAGCAGTCGAAGGCACGCAGCTCGCCCAGGTACTCGACCTGAGCACTTCGCAGACCCGATTGCGCCAGGTTGGCAACGAGCATGCCGACGCGCTCGGCCAGACCCATCCAGGGCCGGAGCTCCTCGGCAGTCTCGGCGGGCACTCGGGGCAGGTTCACCGCGCTCCGGGCCTGCCTGCCGGCCAGCACGTCGCAGATCTGCTCGGCCACGTCGAGACTCGCCACGAGCTGGGCCTCGACGGTCGAGGCACCCAGGTGTGGTGTCAGAACCACATTGGGGGCGTCCAGCAACGGGCTCGACCATGGGTTGGGTTCGCCCTGGAACACATCGATGGCGGCACCGGCGAGCCGGCCCTCACTGAGCGCGCGGGCGACGGCTGCCTCATCGAGAACCGCGCCGCGACTGCAGTTGATGAGGAACGCCGCCGGCTTCATCTTCGCCAACGCGTCCTCGTTGATGAGCTGAGCGGTCTTGGCCCCGCCGGGCACATGGAGCGTGACAAAGTCGCTGCGGGCGAGAAGGTCATCCAGCGAGACCGGCTCGACGCCCATCTTCTGCATGTGGTCCTCGGAGAGCATGGGATCGTGAGCGATGACTTGCATTTCGAGGCCCTTGGCGCGCCGCGCCACCTCGGTGCCGATCTTGCCCAAGCCGACGACACCCAGGATCTTGCCGCGCACCTCAGTTCCCAGGCACTTGCTCTTCGCCCAGTCGCGGGCGAGCATGCGACTGTGAGCGAAGGGGATCCTCCGAGCCACGGCCATCATCATGGCAATGGTGTGCTCGGCTGCGGCCACGGTGTTGCCGCTGGGCGAGTTAACGACCACCACACCCGCGGCGGTTGCGGCATCCACGTCGATATTGTCGACGCCGACGCCCGCCCGCCCGACCACCCGGAGCTCGGGGGCGGCCCGGATGACCGGAGCAGTGATGTAAGTGGAGCTGCGCACCATGATGGCGCAAGCGTCTCGAGCCGCCTCGATCAGTTGCTCCTCACTCAGGCCTGTCGAGACGTGGACCGAACCCGCCTCCCGCAGCTTTGCAACGCCCTCTTCGGCGATGGAATCACATACGAGGATCTTGCTCACACTTGCCCGCCTTCCCGTGCGCCCGTCCTAATGCGAGATGGTCCATGCCCGGACTGCCGCAGCCACTGAAGCACCCGGCTCGGCCCGATGCCCCATCTCGCTCAGAGCCAGTTCGAGAGTGCCCAGCGCCCCGAGCAAGTCCTTCTCCGAGACCGCGCCCATATGGGCGATGCGGAAGATCTGGCCCTTGAGCTTGCCCTGTCCGCCGCTCAGCACCACCGAGTAGCGCTGGGAGAGCAGTGCCCGAAGTGAGTCTGCATCGATACCCGCCGGGGGCACGATGGCCGTCACGCCGTTGGAGGCGTGAGCCTCGTCGGAGAAGAGCTTGAGGCCCAGCGCCTTCACCCCGGCGCGGACGCCGGCGGCCAGCCGTGCGTGCCGCGCGATCACCTGCTCGGCCCCCTCCCGCAGGATCATGCCCAGAGCGGCGTCGGCCCCAAAGAAGAGCCCCACCGCCGGCGTATAGGCCGTCTGCCCCTTCTTGGCGGGTTCGCGCATGGCGCGGAAGTCGAAGTAGAAGCGTGGGCTCTTGGCGCGTTCGACCGCCTCCCAGGCCCTGGGGCTGACACTCACGAAACAGAGACCCGGAGGCAGCATGAACGCCTTCTGGGAAGCTGCTACGACCACATCGCAGTCCCACTCGTCTGTGCGGAAGTCCGTGCACAGCATGCCCGAGATGCAGTCAACGAGAAACAAGGCGCCGTGTTCACGAACCATCGGCGCTATGCTGGCCGTGTCGTTGGTGATGGCCGTTGATGTCTCGTTGTGCGTGAGTGTGACGGCCTTGTACTGCTTCCCAGACTTCAGTTTCTGCTCAATAGCGGATGGGTCCGCCGCCTGTCCCCACTCGAACGCGAGGACATCGACGTCCATGCCAAAAGCCTGGGCGATCTTCGCGAAGCGGTCGCCGAACACACCGACCGAGATGCACAGCACGGCGTCACCGGGCGACAGCGTGTTCGCGATGGCCGCCTCCATACCGCCGGTTCCCGAAGAGGCCAGGACGAACAGGTCTGCCCGGGTCTGAAAGACGTATTGCAGCCGCTCGACCACCCGATGATAGAGCTCCACCATCTCGGGGGCCCGGTGCGCGATCATGGGACGGCTGAGTTCCCGCGCGACCGGCGGGGGAACCGGAGTCGGGCCCGGGATCAGGAGAAGGTGCTGTTCCAGGTCTTTCATCAACGATCACCTGTCCAGGGGAAGTGGCCCATCCGCCGGTCCGGAACTGCTCGCGGGAGGGGGGGCCTGCCGGTGCTCTCAGTGCGCCACTGAGGTTCGGCGCGGCCATTATAGGACGCACTGGGGCGCTGCGCCAGCACCGGGGCGCCCTGGCCAGCGCAGGAGCCCGTCGAGTTCGCCTGCTTCGCTCACGCCCCGCCTCCCCTGAGGCCCGTTCGGGTCTGATCCGCCGACGGGTCACTCCATGTCGACGACGGTGACCCCTAGTCCGCCTTCTGACTGCTCGGCGTACTGGAAGGAACGCGCCCGAGGATCCGATCTCAAGTATTCGCGCACGGCGTCGCGCAGGACCCCCGTCCCCTTCCCGTGCACGATGAACACGCGCCGGTGCTCGGCCAGGGATGCATCGTCGAGGAACTTCTCAAGACGATCGAGTGCCTCCTCAACCCGCAAGCCGCGGAGGTGAACCTCCTTCGGCACCGACAGTGACTTGGTGACCCTCATGGCACCGATGGTGTCACGCATGGCTGGATCGGTGACCGAGTCCACGCGCTCAAGGTCTGCGATATCCACTTCGGCCCGGGCGGCGCCGATGCTGATCGGCGTGCGCCCATCGGGCCCGGGAGGCTCGAGCACCACACCCCGCTGGCCGAGGCTGCGCACGTGCACCACGTCGCCCGGGCGCACGTCCGGCAGCGGCGTCGGCTCGGGAGTCTCTGCCGCCTCAGCCGCTGCTTCGACTCGCTCGGCCAGGCGGCGAAGCTCTTCCTGGACCTGCTGGGTGGCCCGGCCCTCTCGGGTCTGCTTCCTGAGCGCGGCCAGAGCCTGGCGGGCTTCCTCGCGGGCATCGGCGACCACGCGTTTGGCCTCACCCCATCCCTCTCGGAGGGCTCTCTTTCGCTCTTCCGCAAGCTGCTTCGCCTGCTCCTCGTACATGGAGGCCCGGCGTTCGTGCTCCCGGGTGGCCTGGGCGAGCGCACGGGAGCGCGCCTCGTAGTCGCGCCGCGCCCGCTCCATCTCGAGGATCGCTTCCTCGACCCGCACGCGATCGCGGGGCACGATGTCGCGTGCATCGGCGATGACCTCCCTGGGGAGGCCGATCCGCTTCGCGATGGCCAGGGCATTGCTGCTACCCGGAACGCCGGTGCGCAGACGAAAGGTGGGCGCCAGTGTATCGGGATCGAACTCGACCGACGCGTTCTGCGCCCGGGGCTCCTGGAGCCCGAAGGTCTTGAGTGCACCATAGTGGGTGGTCGCGGCCACGATCATGCCGCGGCGGAGCAGATGGCGGAGGATGGCCACCGCCAGGGCAGCCCCTTCTTCTGGATCGGTGCCCACACCGATCTCATCGAGCAACACCAGCGATCCGCGCGGAGCGCGGCGCAAGATGTGGGCGATGTTGCTGATATGTGATGAAAACGTGGAAAGGCTCTGCTCAATGGATTGCTCATCGCCGATGTCGGCAAACAAACCGGGCAGAAGGGGGATCCGTGTCCCGCGGTCGGCTGGAATGTGAAGTCCGCTCAGCGCCATGGCGGCCAGCAGCCCCATGGTCTTGAGGGCCACGGTCTTGCCTCCTGTGTTGGGGCCCGTAATAAGCAGGAGGTCATACTCCTCGCCAATGGCCACATCGATCGGCACGACCACGTCGGGCCCGATGAGCGGGTGACGCGCCTTGACCAGAACCATCTGGGGCTCGGCGATGAGCTGGGGCTCCTCGGCCCGCATGGCGCCCGACAGACGGCCTCGGGCAAAGATGAAGTCCAGAATGGCCAGGAGGCGGCGCAGGTGAGCCAGCTCGTCGTAACGCTCGGCGACGCAGAGGGTGAGCTCGCGCAGAATGCGTGCCACTTCCTCCACCTCGGCCACAGCGAGACGCTGGTACTCGTCTCCCATCTCGACGACGGCGGCCGGTTCGATGAACACAGTGGCCCCACTGGCCGACGTGTCGTGAACGACGCCGGGCACCGATCGCTTGAGCTCGGCGCGGACCGGCAGACACGGTCGGTTGCGCCGGAGCGTGATGAGCCGATCCTGTAAGGCCCTCTGAACCTCAGGATCTGTGAGGAATGAGGCCATGCGTTCCTGGATGTGCCGTTCGAGCCGCCGGCACTGAGTACGGATCCGTGCCAGTTCGACGCTGGCTCCGTCCACGACCCGGCCATCATCGTCGACGACCGACTCGATCCGCCGGAGCAGTGCGGCGAACTCGGGCATATCCCGGGCCAACCGTCCCACACGCGGGCAGGCCTCGGCCTCCGGCAGCAACACCCGGCGTAGCTCGGCGGCGCCCTGCAGGGCATTGCGGAGCAGGACAAAGTCCTCGCCCGCCAGGGCGGACCCCACTCGAGCGCGCTCGAGTGCGGGCCCGAAATCCGACACGCCGCCAAAGGGCACCCGCCCGCGGCGCTCGAGGATCCGAACTGCCTCGGTCGTCTCGGCCATCCGGGATCGAACCAGCTCCTCGCGCTCGAAGGGCGAGAGGCGTTCGGCCAGCTCCCGGCCCAGGCTCGAGGCACAACACGAAACCAGGCGCTCGCGGATCTTGTCGAACTCCAGTTTGGCCAGGGTCTTTTTGTCCATGACGGCAACCATTATATCGGCGAGGTCCCTGGGGCCGGATACGAGTGCCCATTCCGGCCCGCCATGTGGAAGCCTCTTGGAGTGCGTGCGGATCCCGGGCTGGGCGCGGGGCACGCAGGCTCCGGAAGACCGGACGGCGAATCGGGTAGGCGGCGCGGGCTCGGGTTAGAGGGATCTACCTCGCCTGAAAGCCCGGCGTGAGGGCTCGGCGGACCGCTCCGGCGGTGACGGTTCGGGAGGCGTGCCATGCGAATGATCCAGTGTCCGGACTGCGGCATCGCGCTGAGCCTCGAGGGACACGAGCCCGGCGACCAGATCGCGTGCGAGGGGTGCGGCCGCCCCATAGAAGTGCCAGGCATAGCCTACCGCCCACCCGGGCGGCGCCCGGACACCTATGAGGAGCCCGAGGACCAGGACCAGCCCAGCGAGGCGCCAGATGGCGCGGGCGGGTCAGCGGCCGAGCCCGCGAGTGTCGAGCCAATCGCGCCCGACGGTGTCCCTGCCGTGCCTACTCTCGGCGTCGAGTCGCCTCCCGTGCAGGAGATCCCCTCAGTGGCCCTCGTGGGCGATGCGGAGGAGGAGCCCCCGTCGTTGCCGGAGTTCGAGATCGGGCCCGGGCCGGAGCCCAAGCGGGACGCCGCACGGCTCCTGGTGCCTATCCAACCCGAGGGCGAGTCTGCCACGGAGCCGCCGCGGCCGGCCGCGGAGCCGGACGCCGCAGCCCTGCTCGAGCAATCGACTGTGGACTATGGGCTCGCCATGCCACGCCTGGGCGGCGGTCCGTTGACGGGGCAGCCGGGACGGACGGTCCGGCGACCTGAAGTCCCGCCTGCAGCCCCGTTTCCGACCAGCGCGCCGAGCGTCGGTGTGGGACCCGAGGCCCCGTTTGGTGCTGCGCCCGCTGGAGCATCACCGACAGTGGCGGCGCCGCAGGAGCCGGCTGAAGTCACCGAACGGCCTCTGGGCGCACCCGAGATCACCTTCGGACCGCCGCCCGGTCAGACGCCGACGGCAGCCCCGCTCCCACCGCCGGCCGGGGCGGACATGGTGGCGCCCTTAGTGCCCACCAGCACCTTCGGCTGGAACTGGGGAGCGTTCCTGCTCTCCTGGGTATGGGCATTCGCGAACGGGCTGATCGGGTGGGGCCTGCTGGGCCTCTTCTGCAACTGCGGGTGGGTCAACATCTATCTTGGCATCCGGGGCAGCCAGCTCTCGTGGGAGCGTGGCCGCTGGACCTCGGTGGAGCAGTTCCGGGCATCCCAGCGGACCTGGGCCATCGTGGGCCTGATTCTGCTGCTCCTCTGGGTGCTGGGTGTGGGGGTAGCCATGGTGATCTGCGGGCCGGTCGCGGTGGTGCAGTTCATGAGAGGCGCGCGCAGTGCCAGCGGACCCATGGCCCCGTAGCGCCCGCGGGGGAGGGCCGGGTCTGGCCCGCCCGCCCCATCGGGCCGAGCGGTGCGAGGGGTCTACTCGCAACGCGGCGCGACCGTGCCGGGCCGCCACGGCCGCACGCCGGCCGTGGATCGAGATCGACCGCGTCATGGTGACGCGTCAGCTCATCCTCGATGGCGTCATCGTGGGCGTGCTGAGCGCGCTGCTCGTGCTCGTGGCTCGAACGACGCCTTCGGCCGATTACACGGGCACACATCAGCAGTGGGGGTTCCCGCCCTGTTCGATGCGAGTCCTGTTCGGGATCCCCTGTCCGGGCTGTGGCGTGACGACTGGGCTGGCATGGATGGCGAGAGGGCGGCTGCTGGACGCATGCCTCGCGAATCTGCTGGCCCCCCTGCTGTTCCTGGTGGGTGCCTTCTTGTGGACGAATAGCCTGCTCGCGCTCACGTTGCGGCGCCGCATCCATCTGAACCTGACCGCACCCCTGAGCTGGCGCCTGGGGCTGTATGCGATCCTCTACGTCGTCCTCGCCTATGCGGTCAAGCTCGCGACCTACGCGATGATGACGCCGGGCCGGCCCGAATAGGGGTAGCCCTGGTTCTCAGAAGACGCGGGGGCCACGCCGTCGCATCTCGATGTTCCTTCGGGTAATAAAGAATAAGACGATGAACGCCACCGCCGCGCCGCCGATGCAGTAGATGCCCTCTGCAATGCGGTTCTTGGCCAGGAGCAGCACTCCGTAGAGCCACAGCACCAGCACACCAACGACCAGGAAGCAGATGAGGTACTCAACGCCCCTGGGCAACAGTGTCCGCTGCTCCGTGAGAGGCGGTCTCGAAGTCTCCCTGGCCTTGGGCTGCTCCTCGCGCTGCCGACGGTCATCGGTCGCGTTCCCCATGCCATCCCCCGCACCACAGTGTGCCGTCCGCGGCACACCCGAAAGTCGACCACCCCGACACGGGCCCCTGCCGACCCAAGGTTAGCCCGTGTCCCCCTCTGTGAAGACTTCCGCACCGAAACGGAAAAGGCGCGTGTCCGGGTCGCGCCATGCGCCAATCGGCAAACCGGCTTTCACGCAGGTTTGTTCGAGGAACGTATGGGCGTCCCAGCCCCACTCGGTCGCCACCTGCGGCAGCAAGAGGCCGCGATGGGGCGGCCGCTCGACGATGAGGCCGTCCTGTCCCACGCGGATATCGTCGGGCCCCAGAATGGGTTCAGCCGGCGTCAGCACCGAGATCTGGATCACCAAGCCGGCCACCTCATCGGGCCGCACAGGGCGAAAGCGTGGATCGTGGAGCGCTGCACTGCGGGCCATGCTGGCGACCGCCTGAGCGACGGGCTCGACCGGTTCCACGGTTCCAATGCAGCCGCGCAGGTGGCCCTCGGCAGTCCGGAGTGTCACAAAGACGGCGGCACGCTCCGAAGGGATGCTCGGATCCCGGGGAGGGGCGTAGGGCTCCCCCGAAGCCGCGCAATGCACGGACGCTCTGGCAATGCGGAGGAGAGCCTGCCGCTCCTCGAGCGAGTAAGCCATAGAACGCCGTCCGCTGGGGCCGCAGGCTGAGCCACGCTGGGCCTAACCCGTGGCGGCTTGGGAAGCAGACGACGGCCGGCTTCGCTTGCGCCGACCGAGTCGGGTGCTATTATAGGGACGGCTGATTCTGCATGTCAACGCAGGGCGTGTGGCGCGGGGCCGAAGCGCACAGATGTGCGAACGCTTCCGGTGCCGAGCCAGCACAGGGGGACGACGAGTTCCCGCGGGAGGTGGGTGATGCGGCGTGGTGACGGAACCCGATAGCGGCTTCGAGCCCATCGCATCCGCGCTGGTCGCCTACCACCCCGAGGCCGACCTGGACCTGATCCGCCGCGCTTACCACTATGCAGTGAGAAGCCACGAAGGGCAGACCCGGCTCTCCGGCGAACCCTACATCACCCATCCCCTGGCCGTGGCTCGCATCATGACCCAACTCAACGGCGACACGGCCAGTGTTGCGGCCGCCCTGCTTCATGACGTTCTCGAGGACTGCGACGTCACCCACGACGCGCTGGCCGCCGAGTTCGGGGCCGAGCTGGCCGACCTGGTATCCGGCGTCACCAAGCTCTCGCGGATTCAGTTCTCCTCACGCCAGGAGGCCCAGGCCAGCAGTTTCCGACGCCTGCTGTTCGCCATGGCTCGCGACATCCGCGTGGTCGTCATCAAGCTGGCGGATCGTCTTCACAACATGCGAACGCTCTCGGTGTTTGGTGAGCAGAAGCGCCAAGACATTGCGACGGAGACACTGCAGATCTTCGCGCCCCTGGCGGAGCGCCTGGGGATCTGGCGGGTGAAGTGGGAGCTGGAGGACCTGTGCCTGAGGGAGATCGACCCCGAGGCCTACAGGACGATAGAGGAGAAGATCGCGCGCCGTCGCCAGGAGCGGCTGGCCGATGTCGAGAACGCCGTCTCGGCTCTTAGGCCCCGGTTTGAGGCCGCCGGCATACGGGCCGAGATCTACGGCCGTGCCAAGCATTTCTATTCCATCTACCTGAAGATGCTCCGGCAGAAGCTCCAGTTCGAGGAGATCTACGACCTGACGGCGCTGCGCGTCATCGTCGACACCATCCCCGAGTGCTATGTGGCGCTGGGGCTGGTGCACCAGGCATGGGCTCCCATGCCCGAGCGCTTCACCGACTTCATCGCGCGCCCCAAGGCAAACGGCTACCGGTCCATCCACACGAAGGTGATGGGCCCCCGCAACGAGCCGCTGGAGGTTCAGATCCGCACGTGGGATATGCACCACATCTGTGAGTACGGCGTGGCAGCCCACTGGCGGTACAAGGCCGAAGCGGCCAGCCACACCGAGTTTGATCGCCGCATCTCGTGGCTCCGGCAGCTTCTCGACCTCGGTTCGGACTTGCGCGATGCCAACGAGTTCCTTCACTCGCTCAAGGAGGGCCTGCTCCGCCAGGAGGCCTTTGTCTTCACTCCCAAAGGCGACCTGGTCGAGCTCCCGGCGGGATCGACGCCGGTGGACTTCGCCTACCGGATCCACTCCGAGGTGGGCCATCGGTGCGTGGGGGCGCGGGTGAACCATCGAATGGTGCCTCTCTCGGCGCCCCTCCAGACCGGCGACATCGTCGAGATCCTCACCCAGCGGGGAGCGACGCCCAGTCTCGATTGGCTCCGCTTCGTCCGGACGGCCTCGGCTCGTGCCAAGATCCGGGCCTACTTCCGCCGGGTCACGTTCGAGGAGAACCTGGAGCGTGGCCGCGAACTGCTGCAACAGGAGGCCCGGCAGCGTTTTGGCACCGACTGGCAGGACACGGTCACGGCGGATCGGCTGAGCGCGACGGCCGCGGAGCTCAACTATCCATCGGCCGACCGCCTGTTGGCCGGGATCGGGTTCCGCGAAGTGTCCGCGGAAGCGGTCCTCGGGAAGATCGACAACGCCATCCTCAAGGAGCAGCTGCAAAGCCTCGAGTCCATCGGCCTGCTGGCCAAGCACCGGCCGGTGCGCGACGGTGCGGTGCAGATCATTGCCTCGGGCATGGACGGCCTCCGATTCCGCCTGTCGCGGTGTTGCGGCCCGTTGCCCGGAGACCCAATTGTCGGGTACGTGACCCGGGGCCGGGGGCTTGCGATCCACCGGTCGGACTGCCACAATGCGCGGGCGCTCATGGCCAAGGATCCTCCACGGATCCTACCGTGTGAGTGGGCAGAAAGTAGCGAAGAGGGCGCGCACCTGGGGCACATCGAACTCGAGGCCATCGAGCGGGTGGGTCTGCTCAAGGATATCACCTCTATTGTGGCGGACGTAGGTGTCACCGTGAACGAGGCCAACATCCGCAGCACCGACGGGGGCAGGAAAGCCGCGATGGACCTGGTGTTCACCGTCAGCGGGGCCGAACAGGTCAACGCGCTGGTCGACAGGTTCTCCCAGCTCTCGGACGTCTTGCGTGTGCGGCGGGTGCCCAAGTGAGGGCGGTCCTGCAGCGCGTGACCGAGGCGCGTGTCACGGTCGAGGGCGAAGTCGTGGGAGAGATCGGCCCGGGCATCGTGGTGTTGCTCGGTGTGGCTCGAGACGACACCGAACGCGATGCGGACTACCTGGCGGAGAAGGTCGCGAACCTCCGGGTGTTCGAGGGCCCCGGGGGCAAACTGGATCGGCCGATCGCCGACGTCGCGGGCAGCGGAATCCTTGTTGTGCCAAACTTTACTATTTGCGCCGATGCCCGTCGTGGACGCCGGCCAGATCTGGCATCCGCGGCTCGCCCCGAAAAGGCCGAGTCCCTGTGCGACCGCTTCGCCAGCCGGGCGGCCGCCATGGGGGTGCGTGTGGCCACGGGGCGCTTCGGAGCCCATATGCATGTCGAACTCACCAACGACGGACCGGTGACACTGGTCGTGGAGAGCCCGGGTAGGTAGACACGAGAACATGGGGATGCGCGAGGACCAGGAGCCAGAGGAGAGCACCGAGGAGTCTCCGGAGGAGCAGAGCCAGGCACCAGCGGAGGCTGGAGATGGCCCCGACGATGGTTTCGTTTTCGAGGTGCTCTCCGAGCTCCCCGCTGCCGGGGGCTTCCGGGCCGAAGTATACGGACAGCGGGGCGACGCCCTCTATGAGGCCGGACTCGTAGAACGTGCCCTCCAGGACTACCGGGAGGCGGCGCGGCTCGGCCGCAGCGCCAAGTGGCGCCGGCGTGTTGCGGACTCCTATTTCGCCCTCGGACTTCCCCAACAGGCTTACCGCGCCTACAGACGCGCCATCCAACTTGACCCCAAGGACCCAGAGTCCCATTTCTTTATGGGTGAGTTCCTCCAGAGCATGAGTCGCACGTTCTGGGCCATCGAGGAGTTTCGCGAGGCGCTGAGGCTCTCGGGCGCGGACCAGCCGTACTATGCGCTCAAGTTGGGCGAGGCATGCTTGGCGGTCGGGCTCTTGAAGGATGCGGTCGAGGCGCTCACGCTGGCGGCGCGGCGGAAGCCCGGCGACTCCTACTATCGCTTCCGCCTGGCCAACGCGCTCATCCGCTCTGGTGCTTTGGAGGACGCGGTGAGACAGCTTGAGCATGCCGTTCGGCTCTCCCCGTGTGACGACTACTACCATGCGCTACTCGCCATGGCCTACAAGGGATCCAGCCGGCCCCATGACGCGCTGAGGGCCATCCGCCGCGCGGCGGAGATCCGGCCGAGGAACCGGGCCTACCGCCACTTGGTCGCTGAGGCCTGCCAAGAGGCCGGGCTCACCACCCTGTCGCGCCGTTTCCGGGATCTGGCGGGACGCCTGGACGAGTACGACGCAGACTACGTCGATCGCCTCAAGAACAAGGTGTTGGGTGGTGCTGGCGAGTGGAACAGGCCGGAGTGGATGTAGGCGCGGCACCGGACTACCGCGTGTTCCGAGTCGGGGTCTTGGACACCAACTGCTACCTGGTATGGTGCACCGACACGAAGCACGCGGTCCTGATCGACCCAGGCGAGTCGCCCGAACCGGCCCTGGCCGAAGCCGAGCGCTTGGGGCTCCGCATCGGGTGTGTCCTGGCCACCCACGGGCACTTCGACCACGTCATGGGCGTAAACGAGGTGTGGGAGCGGGCCGATGGGGTCCCCTTCCTGCTGCACCCGGCCGACCACGCCATGGCCCTGGCTCCATCGGCGCAGGCTGAGTTCGTCCTGGGCCGGCCGGTACCCTCGGTGTGCCCGACTGGCGCGCTCGAGGATGGGCAGGTCATCGAGTTCGGGCGCTGCCGGCTCCGCGTGATTCACACTCCCGGCCACACCCAGGGCGGCGTCTGCCTGTCCACTGACGGCATGATCTTCACCGGCGACACGCTGTTCTGTGGGAGTGTGGGCCGCACGGACTTCGAAGGCGGTGACTGGGACCAGCTGATGGCATCGATCCGCGACCGGCTGCTGCCGCTGCCCGACGGCACGCGCGTACTCCCCGGTCACGGCCCGGAGACGCGGATCGGCGATGAGCGGGAGACCAATCCGTTCCTGGCATGATCCGGTGATGCGGCGGTCAGTACAGCACCAGGATCCGCTCAGGCCTGACCAGGTCTGTGGTCTCGGGGACTACCATGTCACAGCGGGCGTTGCCCCGGATCTCGGTGGCGCGAACGTAGAGGGAGTCGGCTCCGCCGAGTAGCCGCTCGAGCTCCTCACGGGACCGAACGAAGCGCACCGGCGCTGTGGGATCATGCCGCACGCGGTCCGCGAGGCGTGCGGGCAGCAACGTGCCAGCCGGGGTCCAGAACCGCGGGAAGAGCGAGGGCTGAAGCCGGCCACCCTCGATATCGCGGGTGTCCACCACCACGGGCGGCGACGGTGGCTCGTCCTGAGCCAGAGCCCCTTCCAGTCCGCCGGACGGCACGACCCCCAGACGCAGACAGAGAAGGCCGACCGACGCTGGAGTCCCCCACAGGTCGAGCCGGGCCACGGCCGTGAGCTGACCTGCCTCCTGCCATTCCGCGACGATGTCCGCTCGGGCCGCCATCCGGGCCAGCTCGTGGCGCAGCTCCGGCAGTTGGCGCGCGGCCTCCCCCAATGAAGTGTCCCCATACAGCGGCAACGCCGAGACGGCCCGGAGGAGGTTGGAGACCGCCTGGTGACGGGCCTCGAAGGACGCCCGAACTGCGGGCCCGCCGTCACGGTCCGGAGCCGAAGCCCCACACTCGAGCACCCCAAGGCCCCAGTCAACCACAACCTGTGGGCCCAGCAGCTGCAGAGCCGAGGAGACCTCGACAGACTCGTCACCCGGCTGGGCGCATAGCGACAGTCCAGGCACCACCAGAGCCGCCGCCATCGCGAGCCGAACCCAGCGAGAGCGCCCTAGCGCGGCGTGTTGTTCCAGACGTACGCGAGGAGCGTGAAAACGACCATCCACGCGATACCGGCGGTGCGGGTCAGCTTCACCAGGAACTCGTCCTGACGGCTGCCCCGGAACGACGAACCAGGTCCGCCCAGGCCCGCGCCGAAGCCGTCCGACTTCGAGTTCTGCAACGCCACGGCGGCGATCAGTACCGCGCTGAGCACTGTCCCGAGGACCATCAGCAGCTTGATCATCATGGGAGGTTACCTCTATTCGGTACACCAGCACACCCCCGCAGCCGGCACCAGGAAGCCAGCGCGAGTGCGCATCATGCCGCATTATAGCCGCCCGTTGGGCCGCCTGCAACCGACACTCGCGCCCCTAGCGGCGGGCTCCTGCCGCAGCAAGGTGCCTGCCCAGACTCGTGAGCTCGGAGGACAAGACCGTACGGGGTGGGAAACTACCATCACAGACTCCTGGCACCGCCGTTTCTATGGAGTGAACAGAACGCGCGTGAGGTCCGTGCTGGGTTCCTCGTCGTCTGGTTCGGGGAGGAATGCACGATGTGCCGCGCTACAGCTCGTGTTCGAAGGCTCTCCGCGCTCTCCCAACTGCTCCTCGCGCTCGTGCTCGCCCTGCTCCCCCTCTGGACGCGCTGCGGGGGCACTCCGCCGGCAGGGGACGGCGGAGACGGCGGGCAGGGCGTCGTCCAGCTCGGGCGGCAGACCGTCGCCGGCCAAGCTGATCTGGCCGCCATCGGGCTCACCGGCACGACCAAAGCAACGGTCCGTAGCAGTGCGGGCGAGGCGCCGCTCGGCACCGACGGCGCCTTCTCACTGACCTGCTACGGCGGTGAGGGCCAACTTGCCGTCGCCCTCAGCCCCGCGGGAAACCCCATGCTGCTGGGGTGGCTCGATGCCGAACACACGGCTCTGAGCCCTCGCACCACGGCCGAGGTACTGGTCTACTTCGCATCCGGCGCATTCGCGCTCCCGGTTGCGGCGCAGGCGGAGGCCATCGAGGCTCTGCGCGGGCTCGCTGATCTCGATGCGCTGGCGACGAGCATCACTGCCGCACTGGCCGCCGACCTGGATGCGTTCGCCGGTGCGAGCCCGGTCGCGAGCGAGGTCAGCGCGCTGGTCCAGCAGCTCGCCAACGACGCCGAGGCCGCTGCACGGTCTGGGCGGGACGGCCTGTTCAGCCGTGGCGTGCTGGTGAACCCGGCCGAGAGCCGCAGCGGGTTGGCTCTCGACACCACCGCCGGTCTCAACTCGATCCGCGTGGCCAACACCTACCGGCGAACCAGCCGCTGCTTCGTGGACCGCGTGTCGACTTTCGGCTCGGGCGGAGCCGAGACCAACTCGCCGGCCGAGCTGACCGAGTTCGACGTGCCTTCGGTGACCGGGCTGAGCACCACGGTCAACACCTTCGTGGACATCATCTGGGGCAGGACAGCCTACGCGCCGGTGACGACCGGGGCCGTCGAGCTGCCGTTGGTCGAGGGCACGGTGAAGACGCGCTACCGGGTGCTGGCCGTCGGACCCGGCGGCCAGGCGGGCGATCTGTCCGAGTGCAGCGCCACCGAACGCGATGCCCAGCAGTACGCCACCCAGGTATTCGTCGTCAAAGAGCTGTTCGTGCCCATGGTGCTGAACCTCCTGATCCCCAACAGCTCGCTCGACGACATGATGATGCACATCGGCGGCGCGGACGCTGTCGGCAGCTTCATCACGATTCTCTCGTCGAACGTCCCAGGCGTTTGGGAGAAGGCCTATGCCGGGGACGTGAAGGGCGCGTGGGCCGACGCGTACCATGCATTCGCGAGCTCGGGCACGTTCCGTGACGTGGTGCTGCAGAAGCTTCTGGACCTGATCCAGGACCACCTGGGCCTTGAGGCCGCCGACAAGGCGCTGAGCGCGACGACGACAATCCTCAACGCGCTCAAGTATGTCGACGCGCTGCTGACGGTGTTCGACGTCGGCGGCATCGGCTATGCCATCGCGCACTCGAGTATGGCGGATGTGTGGACCGTGGATGTGACGGAACCCAAGGCGGTGCTGACTCCGGCGGAGACCACGCTGACGAACGGAGCGACGGCCTCGTTCACGGTCACCGTGCCGGAGCTGAGTGGCTCGGGGGTGAACCTGGTCTACCACTGGAACTGCACGGCCAAGTGGGGGCAGGTGTGGGACGGGATCGAGGGGCACCAGAACGACTTCGACAGCTCAAGGCACTCGGTCATGTACATGGCCGCGGACGAGGGTGAGGGCAAGGACACGATCACGGTGACGGTGTACGCGCTGGCGGGACCGTCTCAGAGCGAGCGGGAAGAAGTGGGGACGGCCAGCGCGGTCGTCGAGGTGAAGGAGCGGGACTCGTTCCTCGCGGACACCCGGGGCGTGCTGTGGGGGCCCGTCTGCTTCTCGGATTACCCCAACAACAGCGTCGAAGCCGGCGGGCACGTCATCGCGGTCTGGAAGGGGTACGACCGCTGGACCAAGGTCATCTACCACAAGTCGGGGGAGCCCGATGACGGCAAAGAGGTCGAGCTGGGCCCGAACGACCTGGTGACGAAGAGCGACCTTCTGGGCCAGTACCGTCACGCGAACATCTGGGACCTGAAGGACGAGGAGGTGGCCATCCTGCTGCGGAGCGTCCTTCAGGTGGGCTATTCGCACCCGGCGCCATGCGAAGAGGTCATGAGCATGTTCGCGTCGCAGTACCCCGACTGGCAGGGCGCGGTCACCGGCTCCTCCATGTGGACCGATGCTCTCGGCTGGCGGGTGGAGGTCCTGGAGTGAGCTCGGGCGCCTCCGGTACGCCCCAACCGGATCCTGAGCGCCTCAGCCCGCGAACACGTCCCGGACCGCCCGCAGGTAGGCGAGGCCCGTGATCGTGTCGGGCTCCAGGTAGCTTCCCTCGGTCCACTCGTTCCATGCGTTGATGTTCAGGACCCGTGGGGCTGGACGCGCATCGAGCCGATCGCGCACCATGCGCAGCGCCTCTCGGAAGCGCTCGGGCGTGTTCCCACCGATGAGTGGCGTGAAAGGATAGCCCACCGGCCGGAAGACCTCGGACTGCACCGTCCGCGGGCTCGAGTCCCAGCCCATGGTTGCATTCGGGAAATAGGGCAGGGGGATCTCGCCAACGGCCCGATCCCAGTACTCGAAGTAGCAGTCTCGCACGTGGTTGTAGTCGGTCTCGGGGAACTCGTGCAGCGGGACGTGGTGCACCCAGACATACGACGTGAAGCTGTCAAAGCCCAGGTCGGCCAGCAGCCGCCTGGGATCGGCAGGCGTCTTCTCACCAGGCAGCACCGGCTGCCCCCAAACGACGGCGTTCAGGTGAAGGTCCGGGAAGCCCACTGCGCGAGTGCGCGCCCGGAAGTGATCGAGTGCCTCGCGCGTCTGGGCGACACCTCCGAAGCTCTCGACGAGCTTCTCGAGTTCATAGATCGAGAAGTAGGGGCGTCCCTCGACCGTGAAATAGGCCGGGTGCGCGAAGTAGGTGTTCAGGATGTGCTCAACCATGGTGCCGAATGTCTGTGGCGTCACTCGGCCCGGGTAGAGCAGGCGCCGCGGGTCGACGTACTTGGCCGGGTGGATGTCGATCCAGTCGTGGTTGGCCCACATGCAGCAGAAGCGCACCCGCTGGCTGTTGCTCGCGCGGAGATAGCCCTCCTCGAGACAACGGCTCAGGTACGGTCCGTCGTCGTACCAGTACCAGTCGAAGATCCAGTAGTCGATCCCGTGGTCGGCGGCGACGTCGATCTTTGCCTCCATGACCTTCGGGTCGGCCTCGTCCACGTAGCCCCAGGAGGGTACGCGCGGCTGGCGGTGGCCAGGGAAGCGAGCGGTGGCGTGCCGCACCAACTCCCACTCGGTCCATCCGGGCCCGTGAACGGCCTCATTGCGCGGATCGACATGATAGTTGGGGAAGTAGTAGGCACCGACTTGGTATGGCCCTGGCATGCGTGGTTCCCTTCTGGATGCCCGATGCTAACGTAGCGGCTCCCCGCGGCTGATGACGGTCACCCTCGCCCGCGGCGCGACCTTGCCTCGTCCGCAGGAGAAGCCCACAGCATTATCCCCGGCGCCGAGCGCAGGCAGTGCACCCTCGGGAGCCACCTCGGCGACGAGCCTGCCCTGCGGGTCGTACACCCGGGCCGGACCACCGGGCAGAGACTCGAGATAGGAGCCCGTCTCTATCGTCACCGGGAACCCGATGGTATGGCCGCCGATGGTGACGGCAGGGCTCTGCAGGCTCACCGTCCGCAGCGGCAGTGCCCGAACGGGGGCGACGGCACACTCGACCGGCTCTCCTGGGGGCAGGTGGTTGATCCACAGGCTGAACCGGTCGATGGCGTCGAAGGTCACCGACTCGCGGTAGACGGAGTAGGACCCGCCATAGGGCCAAGCGAGATCGGCATAGAGGTCGGAGTCCGGCTCGATGAGCTCGAAGTACCGCCAGCCCTCGAAGTCCACGATCACGTAGTGCTCGCCGATGCCGCTGGTCAGGTGCTCTGGGCTCATGAGCTGGAAGTTGAGCACCTCACCCTTGCCGTCGCCGCGCACCCAGACACCGAGCGCTTGCCGGTCGCCGAGCTTCAGCGGGGGGTCGAAGCGCTTCCCAAGCCTGGCCCACGACCCGCGCGGATCACCGAGCGAGCTGCTGGCGTGGATCAGGCCCGCAGCCTCACCGTTGGGGCCCCGGGTCGCCAATAGGTCGAGGCTGACCCCAGCTGCGGCCGCCCGTTCCGGGAACTCGTCGGGCACGTCGAAACCCGCCAGTGCCACGGCATCCGGCTCCTCGTAGGGTGCAGCGCCCGACAGCGCCTCGATCCGCAGACCGGCGGGCTGTTCGGCGAACTCGTTCCGGACCGTCCACTGCGTGGCCCAGACCTCGTCTCCGAGTACACGGTGCCTGGCGTAGCGCATGGGGACGAAAGCCGGGGCGCCGCCGGGTCCGTCCACCAGGCTGTAGTCCTGCCCCGGCTGCCGGAGTCGGGCCCGGATGGCCTCGGGAACCGTTCCAGCATGCCGCAGCGTCTCATAGCGCCGGACGATCGCAGCGAGACGTGCCTGGGCCGGCTGGGCGGGGTCGAAGGTGGTCATCGAGAGTCCGCTATCGGTACCGAGGGCTTTGCAGCAGAGGTACTCGATGTCGTCGGAGTAGGTCGGCTCGGTCTGTGAGCCTTGCCACGCCATGAAGGCCCACCAACCCAGGTTGCTGGGGAGAAACATGCGCTGGTTGGTCCGGTTTCCCTCGACGTGCATGTCGATGAAGCGCTTGTGGGAGCGCGTCGGGTGATCCCAGGCGCCCATGCGCGACCGCACGAACCACAAGTGATGGTGGAAGGTGCTCATCTCCATGACCGCCGGGCGCTTGAGCCGCTTCCAGATCTCGAACACATACTTGGACCCGTAGTGCCACGCGTTGTCGTTGCCCCCGAGGATGCCTTCGCCGTCGAGTGCATCGAGGTAGATGCAGTCAAAGCCGCCCTCGTTGAACAGCTCTGCGGTCTTGGCGGCCACCTCTTCGAACAGCGTGGTCTCGGGATCCGGCACGAGCAAGCCGAAGCACTCCTTGAGGTGGCCAACCGTGGCGCCGCGCCGGTGTGGTGCGGCCGTCGTACCTAGCGCGCCCCGCTGGCAGCCGGTGAAGGCATAGGGCGCCTGCTTCGTGGCACCCGTGTAGATGATCAGCTCATCATCGATCTGCACGATGACGCTGTTGTGCACGAAGAAGCCGGTGACGGTCGACACCGAAGCGGTGGTCTCGAGGACCGGCACGGTCACGGCGTCGGCCGTGAGGTCCTCGGCCAGCGTGTAGGTCTCGCTCTTGGCCAGCCTCGGGTCGGGCTTTGGGGTGACCCACGAAGAGCGCTTGTCGATGAAGAACGCATAAGGCTGCATCCCGGCGCAGAGCCCGGCAGCATGGAGGCGGTCGGTCACCCGCCGCATGCTGGCCAGTCCATCGGGATAGGTGGCCGGGTCGAGCGCGCAGTCACCGAATCGGAACGAGCTGCCGCCGTGGAACTGGATCTGGTTGAACCCGAGTGCATTCGCCCGGGCAATCCACTCGTCTACCGTCTGCTCCGAGAGGCCGCCGAAGTTGAACAGGTACGAGCTGCGGTTGAGCGGGCCTTCGAGCGCCCACGGCCCGCCCAAGGGCGAGTGCGGCAGATCCCTGGAGCCCAGCACGGCATCTTTCATGGCCTGGCGAAGCTCGGCCTCCGGCGTGGCGATGAGGGCGGCTCGAGCCCCGACCAGCCCGAAGCGTCGCACACACCGCGCCTGAAGCACCGCGCTGGGCTCGGGAAGCTGGGGGACATCAGTCTGGAGGTTGAGCGCCAGGACGCAGGCCTGGAAGCCATCCGCCGACCCGTCGTCGGCCAGCCGGATGTCGAGGAATGCCAGCTCGTCCACGTCGGGGTCCGAGACCGAGACGACCTCGAACCTCAGATAGCGCGCCTCGGGGCGAACGCGGAGGACCACGGTCGGACCGTCTTCCCCGAAGCCTAGCGTGAGCCTCCCCGCCGCGTGGGAGGCACGATCACAGACCCTGTCAGCGCCAGCCACCTTCAGGCGCGCCAAGGGGGCAGGCGGCCCGTCCGCCAGATGGTTGCGACCGGTCCTCCGGTCCTCGAACCGCGCGCAGCCGCCATCGGGCGCAATCGCGATCCGAACATGGGGGTTCTCGAGCACGATGTCGGCCGGCGCTGCGCCGAGGCCGGCGCAGAGCGACAAAACGCTCAGGAGCATGGGCGACACTCCTCGGGGCTCTTTGGATGGACGGCAGGCGTGTTCGGGCGCGCCACGAAGCCGACCTGCGCGGGCCTCAGCGTACCCGAGTCTCCGGCACGCCCGTGGTCGCCCGTCTCGGGCCTTCCGTCAGACTCGGGCAGACCCACATGGACGGCCCGGCGCGGCATGGTTCCCCGTGTAGTACGGCCCAGGAGTTGGTCCCAGTGCCCACGCCGGCCCGCAGCGGGGCCGTGCGGAGGGGGATTGCGGCCGAGTGTTCGTGGCTCCTACCGAACTGTGCAGCCCTCAACGAACTCGCGTGCGGCCGCGGCCAGTGCCTGCATCTCATCGTCGGTGAACGGGCGCTCCGATCGGAACGCGGGGTCCAGAGTCCGCGCGGGCCGGAAGCGCTGCAGGTAATAGCGGGGCGCTCCGGCTATCATGCGCGCCATTGCGCGGACGGTGGGTTCGTCGTGGAGCCGGGGCAGCACGGTTGAGCGGAACTCGTGGGGCAGGCCGCTGGCGCGGATGAGGGCAATGCTCCGGGCGACACGGTCCACATCAACATGGCAGCCGGCCGCCTCGGCATAGCGCTCGGGTGAGGACTTGACGTCCATGGCCACGTAGTCGATGACACCCGCCGCCAGCACCGCCTCGAGCCGGTCCGGGAGCGAGCCGTTGGTATCGAGCTTGACGGCGTAGCCGTAGGAACGGATCCATGCCGCGAAGTCGGCGAGTCCGGGGTGGAGCAGTGGCTCCCCGCCGGTGATGACGATGCCGTCCAGGACGCGGACGCGCCGCGCGAGCAGATCGGCCAGCTCATCGAGGGGCATCCCGAAGCAGCCGCCGGGACCCACCACGGCGCCCGTGGCGATCAACTCGGGGTTGTGGCAAAACGGACACCGGAAATCGCAGCCCTGCACGAACAGCACGGCCGACAAATGCCCAGGGAAGTCGATGAGCGATGTCGCCTCGACACCAGCGATAGCGGGGGGACGCGGCGGGCGAGCCACCACGCCCCCCCGGTTGCATATCTCCGGCACGGCCAGACCTACTCGGCCGATACGACGTACTCGCGGCGATCGGCAAACTCCTGCCGCTTGCCCCTGTTCCAGTGATGCACGGGTCGCAGGTAGCCTACGACCCGCGAATAGACCTCGCAACGCTGACGCTTGGCCGGGGTGCTGACCTCGTGTTCCTCGTTCATCGGTGTCAAGTTCCTCCACGTGCCTGAATAGAGTTCATACTGCGCGCATCGGGTCGTCGCGGGCCTCGTCCTAGCCCGCGACAGCCAATGACCGTCCGACGCGCGGCTGCTCAAGCCGCGTCTCACCACTCTGGGCCCCGAATCCACGTTCCTCATCGCAGCGAGGACAGTACTCGTGCTCGCCGGGCAGGTAGCCATGGACCGGGCACACGCTGAAAGTCGGCGTGATAGTGAAGTAGGGCAGCCGGTAGTTCTCGGCGATCCTCCGCACCAGTTTCTTGCATGTCTCGATGTCTGGAATCGGTTCCCCGAGGAAGCCGTGGAGGACCGTGCCGCCCGTGTACTTCGCCTGGAGGGCGTCCTGCAGATCGAGGGCCTCGAAGATGTCCGTGGTGTGTCCGACGGGCAAGTGAGTCGAGTTGGTGTAGTACGGCTCGGCGCCCTGCCGCACGGCGGCATCATTGGCCACGATGATGTCGGGGTACCGCTTCTTGTCGGCACGAGCCAAGCGGTATGAAGCCCCTTCAGCCGGTGAGGCCTCCAGATTGTAGAGCTGCCCCGACTCCTCCTGATAGCTGACCAAGCGCTCGAGCATGAAGTCCATGATGCGGAGCGCCAGTTCGCGGCCCGAAGGCGACGCAATGTGGTCGCCGGTCAAGTTCAAAAGGCACTCATTCATGCCCATCAGGCCGATGGTGTTGAAATGATTGGACCAATACCCTCCGAAAGCCCGCTTGACGCTGTCAAGGTAGTGCCGGGCATACGGATAGAGCCCCTGCTCCGTGAAGCTCTCCAGGACTTTGCGTTTCACACGCAGACTACGATCGGCGACATCCATCAGGGCGCCCAGGCGTTCGCAGAAATCCTCATACGATGTCGAGAGATACGCCAGTCGCGGCAAGTTCAGGGTGACAACGCCGATGCTGCCCGTCAGCGGACTGGCACCAAAGAGACCGCCGCCTCGCCGACGCAGTTCCCGGTTATCGAGCCGGAGCCGACAGCACATGCTTCGCGCGTCATCGGGGCTCATGTCGCTGTTGATGAAGTTGGCGAAGTACGGAATACCGTACTTCGCTGTCATCTCCCACACAGTGTCCAACACCGGGTTGTCCCAGTCGAAGTCCCGGCTGATGTTGTAGGTCGGGATGGGAAAGGTGAACACGCGTCCCCGAGCATCGCCCTCAAGCATGACCTCGGCGAAGGCCCGATTGATAATGTCCATCTCGGCCTGGTACTCGCTGTAGGTCGCATCGAGCGTCGCTCCGCCCACCACCACCGCCTCGTCGGCGATCTCGCCTGTGGGGGTCAGATCCATCGTCAGGTTCGTGAAGGGCGTCTGGAACCCCACCCGGGTAGGCACGTTCATGTTGAAAATGAACTCCTGCATCGCCTGCTTGACCTCGGAGTACTCGAGGCCATCGGCGCGGACGAAGGGAGCCAGGTAGGTGTCGAAGTTGGCGAATGCCTGGGCACCGGCCGCCTCGCCCTGCAGGGTGTAGAAGAAGTTCACGATCTGCCCGAGAGCCGTACGGAGGTGACGCGGCGGGGCGCTCTCGATCTTCCCATCGGCGCCGCGGAACCCACGGAGAAGCAGATCCCGCAGATCCCATCCGCAGCAGTAGATGGAGAGAAGCTGCAGGTCGTGCAGGTGCAGGTCGCCGCTCTCGTGGGCCTCGCGCACCTCCGCGGGATAGACCTTGTGCAGCCAGTACCGCGCCGTGACCGAAGCCGCGATGTGGTTGTTGAGCCCCTGCAAGGAGTAGCTCATGTTGCTGTTCTCATTGACCCGCCAGTCGCGCAGATCCAGGTAACTGCCAATGAGGTGGGTTGGGTCCAGGGCATCCGCCAGATCGCGCATCTTGGCGTGCTGGTCGCGGTAGATGATGTATGCCTTGGCTGTGCGGATATACCGGGCATCGAGGATCGTGTCCTCGACCAGGTCCTGGATCCGCTCGACGTGCACCGTCTCCCCCGAGTGCTGCCACTCGAGCACGGCCGCAACCTTGTCGGAAAGCGTCTGGGCCGTTGCGAGGTCAAACTCTCCGGTGGCGCGGCCCGCCTTCAGCAAGGCTGCAGTGATTTTCGACTGGTCGAAGGGCACGATCTGCCCGTTGCGCTTCTCCACGCCGAGGACTCGCACGCTCTCGACTCCCATTCGCGAGGTCTCCATGCGGGTGCCAGGAGCCCCTTGGGGGTTCTCCCCAGCACCGTCGGGATGGAATCCCGGTGACCAACGCTCTCGCTTTACGGGCCCAGTATTGAAGGGTCCTTCTCGCTGTTTTTGCCTTGCACGTGCCACATGGGCCGATCGGGACCACAGTGTCCCGGAAGACCTGGTGCCACAACTGACAGTGGCACTCGCTTGTTCGCCACAATATGTAGTATGTTTTCGCGCCCAGCGCAAGCCATGGCCCACCCGCTTCCGGCCCAGAGCCGATCGGCGGACCGGGTGGGCCGCATGGCCGACGGATCGCACCCGAACGCGCCTTCACGCCGCACTCAGGGGCCGGGAATGGGCGCGTTGGACTCCCCCACGTCTGACCCGCGTGGTTCGCCCCGTGGCGGCCCTCCGCAACCAGGCGCTTGGGCCCTTGTCGCGAACCAGTACCGGGCTATTCGGGTAGGCAACACAGCCATCCGCGCCAGAGGGACCCCCCGGCCTGTACGCGAACTGCCCTGCGTCTGCTTCGTGCGGGGCGCGCGATTGTTTGAACCCGCCGGGGCGGTGTGCGTCTTTTGCCGTGGGCCCCCGTGGCCCCATGGGAGGAATGGGCGATGCGGCTCATGCCGTTGGCACTGCTTGCACTGATTCTGGGCATCATGGTGAGTGCCGGATGTAAGAGCGACGAGGACTCGACGGAACCGGTGACGGTCTCGGGCATCGGGTCGGGAGAGAAGGGCACGCGGGCTGACGCAACCGGTGGCCCGTCGTCAGACCAGGACGCGGGTGAGGTCGAGCCAGCGGGGACGCCGGAGGTAGAGGGGGAAGCCGAGGAGGCCGGCGCGACGGAAAAGGAGGCCGGCAAGGCACCTGGCGCTCCGGGCGGCAAGAGCCCCACCGATGGCCTGACGGAGAAGCAGAAGACCGAGATGACGTCCATCTACGAGGGCTATCAGAAGAAACTGATGGCCATCGGCACCGACAAGTCGCTGTCCGATGAGCAGAAGGCGGCGAAGGCGAAGCAGCTCGCCGAAGAGCGTGAGAGGAAGCTGGATAGCGTCGTCCCCCGCCAGGAGCGCGCCAAGATGGGCGAGCAGATCCGGGAACGCGGCCGGCAGCAGTTCGAGAGGATGCGCGCCGAGTACCGAGACAGGATGAAGAAGGAGCTGGGCCTGTCATCGGAACAGGTGACGAAGATCGAGGCGCTTTTCGAGAAGCAGAGGAAAGGCCTCGAGCAGGCGATGAAATCTGGCCAGAAGCTCACGCCCGACCAGTGGCAGAAGCGGGGTCAGGAGAACGCGAAGAACTTCGAAGCCGAGATGCGGAAGATCCTTAGCAAAGAGCAGTACGCCAAGTATGAGAAGATGCGCGAAGCCGACATGAAGGCCATGGCCGAGAAGATGGGCAAGATGGGCGGCATGGGCATGGGCATGGGCAAAGGGCCCGGCGGCGGGGGTATGGGCAGAGGACCGGGCGGCCCGGGGATGGGCGGCGGCGTGTCGGGCACACCACAGGACGGCGGCTAGCCATGGTCCGAGGTTTGGCTCACGTCTGCTTCCTGGTTCGCGACCTCGAGGCGTCGGAGGCGTTCTACCGAGACGTGCTGGGGCTACGGCCGGCTTTCGACTTCGTCAACGACGAGGGCGAGCGTTTCGGGGTCTACCTGCATGTGGGGCACCGAACGTTCGTCGAGCTGTTCTCGGGTGACCATGCCGGCGCGCGTGACGGCCAGTCGTACCAGCACTTCTGCCTGGAGGTCGACGACGTGGCCGAGGCCGTTCGCACGCTCCGCGCCCGTGGCGTCGATGTGACGGATCCGTACTTTGGGTCCGACCGCAGTTGGCAGGCCTGGCTCAGCGATCCGGACGGAAACCGGATCGAGCTGCATGGCTACACGCCTGAGAGCCGACAGCTTGGGGCAGGCATTGATGTGGCCTAGACTCTGCCAGGCGGTCCGGCCGGGCCTGCTGACGCTGGCTCTCGCCCCATGCCTCGTGGGGCGAGGGGCCGTGGCTGCCCATCCGGGGGCGGGGCCGTGGCCCGACGGAAGCCGCTGGCCGGCGCACCTTCGCGGGCTTCACTTCGAGACTCGTCATCAGGCCAATGAGGGGCCCGGGCCCAATGACTGGGACCGGGCGAATGTCTCACTCCATCCCGAGCGGGGCGCCCGGCTGCGGATCGCGCCGGGTGCGGCGGGGAACTGGACTTGTGCTGAACTGATCACTTCGGAGACGGTTGGCTACGGCACCTACACATGGTCGATCTCCGGGGACTTCGATCAATGGCACCGGCGAGTTGTGCTCGGGATGTTCATCTACCGTGATGATGAGCACGAGATGGATGTGGAGATCTCGAAGTGGTTTAGCGAGTCTGGCCTGAACGGTCAGTTTGCCGTGCAACCGGTGTGGCGGGACTACGACGGCGATGGCGAGCCTGAGCCGGTGGCCGACCCTGCCCGAACGGGGCAGCCCGGGAAGCGCCACCTCTTCAGCACGGGGGCGCACCACGAACTGACGTTCCGCCTCCGATGGACCCCGCGGCGAGTGGAGTTCGCCGGATGGGCCGGCCGGGAGCCGGCAGATGGTGACTCCCTGTGGCACTGGACTTACCGGCCCGGTCTGGCGCCGGACGCCGACATACCCAATGCCGAATTGGGTGGGTACCACGCCGACATGAACCTGTGGCTATTCCGAGGGGGTGACGGATACCCCCTCGACCGCCTCGAACCCACCGAGGTATGGGTACACGACTTCACGTACGAGCCCCTGGCCAGCCCGCCGAACGCGCCGCCGCGCATCCGCGGCATCGAGACCGGACCGGCTGCGGTGCGACCGGGTGAGACGGTGAGACTGCGTTGCGAGGCCCAAGATCCGGATGCCGACCCCCTGCGCTACTTCTGGTCCGCTGTCGGGGGCGGGGGCGAGCTGGAGGTTGCGGGCCAGCGGGCCGTCTGGAGGGCCCCAACCAGGAGCGGCCGGTACTCCATCGCCTGCGAAGTCCGGGACCCGGTGGGCGACCACGACGTGGGCCGGATCGCCATCGACGTTCGGTGACTTCAGTTAGGCCCGCGCCGGGGCCAGGACCGGCGGGTGAGAACCGTGAGCCAGCACGAGAACGCGCAGGGCACACTGCCCGAGATCACGGTCATCGACTACTCTGCGGACGGGGCCAAGGAGTGGTCGGCAAGCTGCCTGGCCGAGTGCGCACCCCTCGTGAGCACGCCGGGCGCCACCTGGATCAACGTGGATGGTCTCGATCACGCCCCCACCTTCGAGACGCTGAACACGCTGTTCGGTGTTCCACAGCTAGTCATCGAAGACATCATGAACGCCGACCAGCGCCCCAAGCTCGAAGAGCACGATGACTTCGTGTTCGTCGTCGTCAAGATGCTCCGTTTCGACGACGACGAGGGCTGCGTCCGGGGCGAACACGTGGGGCTGATCCTGCTTCCTCACTGCCTGATCTCCTTCCAGGAGGCAGGCGGTGACGTGTTTGACGGCGTCCGGAATCGCATCCGGGCCAATGCGGCTCGGTTCAAGTCGCGGGGCTGTGGCTATCTGCTACACGCGCTCCTGGACGCCGTGGTGGATGAGTACTTCGTCGTGCTCGAACGGTTGGGAGACTGCCTGGAGGCCATCGAGGACGATGTCCTCAACGATCCCTCTCCCGAGGTCCTCAAACCGCTGCACCACTTGCGGGGTGAGGCCATCTCGCTCCGGCGATCGGTATGGCCCCTGCGGGAGACGGCCAGTCGACTCGATCGGCTGGAAACGCCCCTGATCGATGCCCAGTGCGGGGTGTATTTCCGCGACCTCTATGACCATACGGTTCAGGTGGTTGAGGCGACCGAGGCGTTCCGGGACAGCGTAGCGGTGATGGTCGAGACGTACCTGTCTTCCGTGAGCCACAAGACAAACCTTGTGATGCAGTTCCTCACCATCATCTCGACCATCTTCATCCCGCTGACGTTTCTCGCCGGCGTGTATGGCATGAACTTCCGACACATGCCGGAACTCGAACACAAGTGGGCGTACCCGGCAGTGTGGGGCGTAATGCTGGCCACGGCCATGGGGATGATCGCGTACTTCCGCCGCCAGAGATGGATGTAGGCCGGCGGCAGGCGGAACGCCTCCGGCACGTCCCGGGGCACCAGAAGTGACCTACTGCCCCTCCAGCCAGGCCATGCCCTTGGCCGGCACCGCAGCGCCCCCCACCGTCCGCCCCACCGGCGCGGAGTTGAACAGCAGCAGTCCCTGGGGTGTCTGCGTGACGAACATGCCGTCGGCTTCCGCGAAGGGTACCGGCGCGCCGGTGAGACCCGGGGCGAAGATGCCGGGGCGCTCCAGCGCGAGAACCACGGCCTGGGCCAGGCCGTCCAGGGCCTCCAGGTCCGCCGGGAGCACGACCGTGGCGCCCTGGCCGATGCGCTTCGCGCAGTGCGTGATGAGCATGTCCGCATCCAGCGAGGTGACCACTCGCGCGTGGTCAGCTGCGTCCCATTCATGCCCGACCTGGGCGATCTCGATGGTCCGGAGCGCCACCCCGAGGTCGCGCCTATCGTTCATGCCGTAGTCAACGGGCCGCCAGGTCTTCAACTCGAAGGTCACCCGGGCCACTGGCTGTCCCGCCAGGATGGCCCGTGGGACCGGGAATGAGTAGGTCGCGCAACCCACCCGGTCCATCTCGCCCACGGGCTGTCCGTTGACGAGCACCCGGTTGGGCCCGGGGACCGAGTGGCCACTCAGGCAGGCGTCGAGTGTGAGCACCGCGTCGCCGTCGGCCGCGATGGGCAGAAAGACGCCCGGCTTCGCGCCGCTCCAGCGCTTGGTGGCCCCCGGGACGTCCGGCCACTCGCCGCCGGCCTCGTGGCCGAACCAGTCGCCGAAGAGGTAGTCGGCGTCATCGCCCTGGCCCACGAGAAGCGTGAAGCGCCGCGGAGGGTCACCGGCCAGCGAAACCCGCATCAGAGACAGGCCGGCTGGCGGCCGGGCGAAGAGCGCATCGCGCTCCGTATCCGAGCCCTCGGGCGTGCGCATCAATAGGCCGTCGGTGTCTGGCGCCGCCACGACGATGTGACCAGCCTCGACCCAGCGCTCGATGGCCCGCGCCTCGGGCTGCTCGATCCATGGCGCTGCGGCGATGGCCAGCACGCGGACCTCGGCCGGCATCGCCTCGCCGACCAGCGTGCGGTCGACGAAAGCCAGATCGACGCGGTCACGCACCGTCCTCGCGGCCTCGAAGCACCGGCCGATGGCGGATGGGTCGAGGGCCCACGTGGTCTTGGGCAGGTAGATGCCCGCGCTGACCACCGGGCTCCGCCGCTGGAGGAACCGGGCGTTTGCGCGGAAGTTGTCCATGGCTTGATCGGACTGCAGGATATTGGGCGAGTAGTAATGGAGTTGCCGCGCGCCTGAGGCCGTGGCGTTGTAGATGCGTGCGACCACACCATCCTCGTTGACCTCGCCAGCGGGCTCGAAGCCGAAGAAGGTCCCGAAGGCTCGGCAGGCCGTGGCCACCTCGCGCGTGATGCTGAAGTTCGCCGCATAGTCGCTGGCCTCATTGGTGATGCGAATGCCTGCCCCAAAAGGCGCGATGGCCTTGGCCTGGGCCGAGAAGTCGGCGCCAAGCATCGGGTTGCCGTCGCCGCCGGTGCAGAGGTAGATCTCGGTGGCGGGGAAGCACTCGCGTGTCACTTCGACCCACCAGGCTGCCCAGTCCGTCATGGTCTTCACGTACCAGTTCACCAGGTCGAGCCGGGCTCGCGGCGATGGCGCGCCGTCGGGCAGGAAAGGCTCGATCTCATCCAGAGATCGCAGGTCCGTTCCCCAGGCCGTGCTCACCGCACCCACATTGCCGTAGCTCTCCCGCATCGCCTGGCGGAAGGCGGCCCGCGCGTACTCGTCGGCCGCCCACCAGCCGGCGTGGTTGTGGTAGGGGCCGGGGATATCGGCGGTCCAGCCCCCCTCAGGACCGGCGGGGTAGATGGACTCGCCGTATATGCCGGTGATGCCGAGCAGCACGGACTCGATCACGCCGCGGTCTCGGTAGCGGTTGGCGAACTCCGCCAGGAATCGCTGGATCCAGGGGCGCAGCGTGGGGCTCCACAGCGACTCGACCTTCGAGGGCAGGCCGTGTTCCAAGCACACGTAGGGGTGCGACTGGTCGGACTCGCGGAACCACTTGGGGTTCGCGTAGGCCGGCCCGGCGATGAGGAAGGGAACCCACTTGAGCCCGGCCCCTTCGAGGATCTCGACCTGCCGGTCCCAGCGGCTCCAATCCCACTTCCCCTGGCCCGCGTCCTCGACGGTCTGCCAGGTCACGTAGGACTCGACACTGGTCACGCCCAGCGCACGGTAGAGAGCCGCCTCAGCCGGGCCCACATCGTTGCCGAACGTGAGTTCGAGGCCTTCGCCGATGCGCGTGCGGATCGCCTCGAGGACAGCGGGGTCGAGTTGCCCCGGCCTGTAGTCGGTCGGCTGCGCGAACCTCACCTCAATGCGGCGCACGGCGAGGCCTTGCAGACACAGACGGAAGTCGGTGCCATGGTTCTCGCGGTGCGAGAGAGCCGCATGGGGCATGTGGACCGTCTGCCGGCGCCACTGCTTGCTGCCGAGAAGCAGCAGCATGTCGTCGACTCGCGTATAGGCCTGGCCGCCGGCCCGGTCGTACTCGAGGGCGGCCAGCCCGAGCCTGCCGTCGTAGAACTCGACCGTGACGTAGACGTCGTAGTCGCCGGCGGGCACCAGGGCGTTGTCGACGGCGACGTAGAGGTACGATGAGCCCGGAGCCACGCGACGGCACGCCTGGCCGTCCACCTCGTCGGGGGAGTTCACGCCGTCACCGGCCGACGGGATGGAGAGCCCCAGGCCCGGGTTGGCCGGTCCAAGGTCGATCCACAGCAACTCGGCCGGAGCTTGGGCGATCAGCGGCGTTGCGGCAATGAGTGCGGCGCAGAGCAGCATCACGTAGCCTCCCGAGCGCGCGCCGATGCGCGGCATGACCATTCTACGCGCCGCATCCCTCCTCCCGCCAGGCGCTTGGGTCGGCATGCGTCGCGAGTCGGGACCCACGGAGGCCCGCTCGACGGCTGGCATGGGGCGCGGAGGACGCTCCGGGCGCCCGGCCGAACACACGAGCCACTTGGCCCGCCGCCGATGGGCTCCGGAGGTCATCATGCTGGCTTGTCTCGTTCTCGCCGCGTCATCGACGGGCGCCGTGGGGGATCCCGCGGTCGTGTTCGACCCGGCCGCTCTTGGCTACGAGCTTCGCTGCACGGTGGAGGCACTACAGGGCCTCGTGAACCGAACGGGGCCTCGCCTGTTCCTCGGCACGCCCGATGACCCCTGGCTGGACATCTACGCCGAGCGCAATGGGATCGTGTATGAGACCGAGACCGACCTGGCTGCCCTATTCCGCAGGTTCGGCGGCGAGGCCCGGGGGCTGGTCGTGTATGACCCCGAGGTCGACGGCGGTCGCTACGTCGCCGCGACCATCGCAGGGGCGGAGGGCCTGCTGCCGGTGGCGCCTGAGTTCCTCTCCGAGGCCTCGCCCATCGGGGCGCTGGGGCTGCCGACCGTGCGCGATCTGCGGGGCCAGTTCGCGGACAGCGTTGCCGCCTACGATTGGGCCATCGCCGAGGTGTTCCCCGAGTGCAACCGGCACCTGGGGCTGGCCGTGGACGCCACGTGCGAGGGCATCGTCACCGGCCTGTGCGGCCCGCTGGCTGGACTGGACTGGTCGGTGCAGAACCGCGGGGTTGTTTTCAACCTCGGCGTGTGCCCGGAGCCCATGCCGAGCTATGGCGACACCAAGGTGGGCGGGAGCCCCGAGCAGGCCGCGTGCTACCGGCGGATCCTCGCGGCACTCGAAGCCCCGGCGCAGATCAACGGCTACGGCGAACCCGAGGACTACTGGTGCAAGCTGATCAGCGAGTACGGACACTACTCGTTCCACTACGGGTATAACTGGAGTTTCCACAGCAAGGTCCCCGAGACACGTCCACTCAAGCAGAGGGTCAGCTACACGCCCGAGAACGTGACGCCGGAGACCGATCGCTACGCGGTGTGCTTCATGACCAGCGAGGGCGACACAATGAAGGGGCCGCTGCCCTTCTTCATGGGGAGCTGGTTCGACACCGAACGGGGCAAGGTGCCGGTGAACTGGGGCATCAACCCGCTGATGGCCGATCTGTTCCCTGCCATGCTCAGCTACTACTACGACACGGCAACAGAGCAGGACTGCTTCTTCGCCGGGTGTTCGGGGGCCGGCTACGCGTACCCCGACTACATGCCGAACCTCGAGCAGTTCGCGAGCGTCACCGGCGAGATGTGCCGGAAGGCGGACATCAGCTGCGTCGACCTGTGGATGGCGGCGAAGGACGACGTGCGGCGGCGCTACGCGGAGGCCTCGGGCGCCATGGGTCTCAGCGCCAACGTCGGCCGCGCCCGGTTCACCATGCCGATACCCGGCGTGCCGATGATCGATCACGGGCTCATGTACTGGCAGACCACGGCGACCGCGCCGGAGACGTGGTTCAAGGCCTTCGCGGATGACACCAAGCGCGCCAAGGCCATCGACTGGCTTGTGGGGCGCATCGAGGACATCGCCCGGCACCACGAGGCGCCCTTCGTGATCCTCGTCTATGGTGACCTGCACAGCTACGCCCACCACGCCACGTGCTACCGCGAGGTGGCGGACCAGCTCGACCCGGCGCGTTTCAGGCCCATGCGGCTCGATGAGGCCATGGCAGGACTTGCGGCGTGGTCGAAGGGGCGCGTGCTGGTCGACGCCGGCGGAATCAACGAGCGCATCCAGTGGGCGGCGCTCGAGGGGGTGCCAACCGGAGTTCCGCTCGGCCTGGTCAGCAACGCAAGCGAGCCGGCGGATGCGCGGATCACGGCACGCGTGGGCCAGTTCCAAACTCGAACGGCTGTCAACGTCGCGCCCGGCGCCCGGACATCGGCCGACGGTCTGATGCTGTTGCTCGCGGGCGGCCCAACGACCCGCGAGGCTGATCTCACCATCGAAGGCCCCTGGGGCGAGGATGTGCGCCATCCGACGGTGACCCTGGTTCCGGCCAACGGTGTGGCCGCGAGGAGTGCCTCACTGGTCGGCGTGTGGGACGCCGTGAGCCTGAACCATTCCGGCGGCATGGAGCGGCCTGAGCCCGACGCGCTCTACGGCCGCGCGTGGGCCTCACCCGATGGAGAGGGCTCACCGCAGAGTCACATCATCTGCGGCCCCTACGTCGATGCGCCGGCAGGGCGGTGCCTGGCGGCCTTCCGGCTGAAGCTCCTGGCGCCAATGAACGATCCGGAGGCCGTGGTAGCGACGCTGGACGTGAATCCCGGCGGCTACGAGGGCACGGGGAAGCCATTGGGCACTCGCCCGCTACGGGCCAGGGAGTTCGCCGCCGTCGGCGAGTGGCAGTGGTTCGCGATCGAAGTCGACTGGCCTGGCGCGCCGAACCGGATGGAAACCCGCGTCTACTGGGCCGCCAAGGCCGGCCTGGCCGTCGACCGCGTGGCGGCGTTTGCATTGGAGTAGGGCAGGGGCGGGGACGTCGGGAAGCCCACAGTCGCGCCAGAGTACGAGGGTGTCCGGTGCCTGGTCCTGGGCCCTGGTCCAGAGCGCGTCGTGGTCGCGGCACACGAACCAGATGAGGAACCGGACATCGTACCGGTGCCCGAGATCCGCCACCGCCCACAGCACGGACCGCTGACCTTCGGGTCTCGCGGGGGTCGTAAAGCGCACCGCCGCCCAACGCGCCGCGGGCTGTTCCTCGGTCTCTTCGCGCCCCACCCGGTCGTGCAACGTGAGCGACACAGAGATCGCCAGATCGGCGTGCGCACGGTTCATGGCCGCGTAGACCTGCCGGTGGAGGCGGACGTAACTCGGCCACTCGTCGGTTGAGTTCCGGAACGGCTCGTTGGCCTGGATGTGTTCATGCAGGACACGGTGCAGACGCGCGACGAGTCGGAGCTCTTCGCATGGGGGGCCATGTCCGGCAACACGCTGCTTCCGTCTGCGTGATGCATCCCGAAGGCATGGGGGATTCGATGCGGAATGTCAGGGCTCGCCCGCGGTGGTCCTCGGTTCTACCGCCTAACTGGCCGCCAGACCTGAGCTTCGGGGA
>JAKPQA010000017.1 GCA_029547025.1 Armatimonadota bacterium | reverse complement strand
GTCGCTTCGGCTAGCATCCTCGATCTGGGCTCGGTGATGATGTTCCTGTTCTACTCCGTACCCTTCCATGTGCGCACCGCCGGTGTCGGCACGGCCTGGGACGCGGAGTACTCCTGTGTCGACGTGAACGGAGATGCGGTGACGCTGTCGGGGAGCCATGAGCTGATCGCCTTCATGTTCGAGGGCGGCCGGCGAGTGGCCGTGATCCGCTCGGACTTGCAGATTCCTGTCTACGGCAAGATCAACAGGTACCGCCTCTCCGGGACGCTGCAGTGCAAGGTGATCAGCGAGGTGTACGTCGACTGCGGCGGCCTGCGCTACCGGGACTCCGTGGGCGCTGGCACCCTGAAAGCCAGCGGAGGCATCATTTCGGTCGATGTCGACGTGTCCGATCTCCGCAACACGCTTCGCCTGATCCTGCCCAACGGCAGCCCGGCCGAGCCCCTGTACGACCCGACTCATCCGCCCGCCGATCCGACGGGAGGCGGCCAGGTGCCCCAGAGTTGACGGCGCGCGGTCGCTGGCACCATCCCGGACCAAGCGAGCAATCCCGTGGAGTCGTGGCCGCGACGATGGGCACGGACTTCCTTGCCCAGTGAGGCCTCACGCCGACTCAGCACCTGCCGCGGCGAAGGGCTCAGTGCCCCGCGTTCACGTCCGTGCCGCCGTTCGCCGCAGGACTACCTAGCTCACCTTGTCCTCCGGCAGGTACGGAGTCTTGATGAAGATGATGCGAACAGGCTCGGCGGTGTCGTTGATGATCCGGTGGGTCTCGCCCGGGTCGAGCTGGAAGGCATCGCCCGGGCCGACGCGGAGCGCTTCGCCGTTGAGGATGAGCGTCGGAGCGCCCTCCTCGAAGTAGAAGGTCTCCTGGACCTCCTTGTGGTGGTGGAGGTCCACCTCGTGCCCCGGGCCCAGGCGGATGATGCCCCACTCGTGCCTCGGGCCTCGGAACAGATACTTCGGTCCATGGTCGCCGTGGCGGTACTCGAGGTCATGCTCGTTCACGCGCTGCATGGCAGTCCTCCGGGCTCAGGTGGACGGGCCTATTCGTTCGGCGCGGGGTGGCCGCCTTCCGGAGCCGGCACGGGTGAAGGCGCAGGTACCGGCGGCGCCGCCGGGGCAGCCGCCTGGGCGAGCTTGTAGGACTTCAGGTCGAGGCTCTCGACGATGTCGATCGCACCCGATAGCGACTCGCCGCTCTTTGGGCTGGCTCCGCTGACCTGGACCTTGAGCTTCACCTCGCGCTGGATCTCGCCCACGCCCGGGGCGAAACACATGGAGACCTCTCCAGTCACTTGCGACGAGTCGATGCCGTCGCCGGTCACCTGAGTGGGCGTGAGCGTGACCCTGAGCACGTTCTCGAACTCGCCAGCGGGCACCGCCAGGCTGGGCACCGTTGTGGCCTTGGCGGAGCCGATCACCCGATAGGGCCCCACGGGAACCCAGCCGACCCACGTCGAGCCGGAGGCCACATTGCTGGGCAGCCACTGATGGAGTTCGGCGTCCGTGCCCAGGCGCGCCACGACGCCATCGCGGGCGAGCTCGACCGGGAAGTCACGGTTGAACCGCCGCTCGGTCGAGCCCTCGCTGGACTCTCCGGAGACGAACACCGTTTCCTCTTCCTCGATGGGGAAAAGCGTAATGTTCGGGATTCGCTTATCGTCCGGCGCGCCCACCGACCGGAGCATCGTGCCCTTGAACTCGATGGGCCCAACCAGATCAGCCAGCGGACCGATGGCGACATCACCGTCCAGGGTGCGGGTCAGGCCGTACTCCCATTCGTTCCCCGGGGCAATGGGCAGGTAGGTGTTGCCTGCGGCCGACAGTGGGCTGAGGACGATATCGGCGACCTGAATGGCCTCGGTCGACGGCTTGGCCTCGACGGGCACCTCGGATCGCTGGAAAGCCGCCGCGGCGGCTTCCACAGTGACCTTCTGGGGCAGAACCTTGTGGAGGGTATAGGTGCCGTCCTCGGCCGTCTGCACGGGCTCGCTGGCCGACGCCTTCGACGACACCACCGCGCCGCCAACCGGGTTCCCGCTGCTATCGACCACGCGGCCGGCGAGAGTCACCAGATTACCCGCGTCGGTGACGACCATGCCGACCGACACGCCGTTCTCCTGCGTGCCGGTGTTGTCGAGCAAGTCGATGCCGCGGTCATAGGCGCCGTTGTTGTCGACATCCACCACCACGTCATACGCACCGGGAAGGACGGGGGCGGGCCAGACGCGGACGCGGTCCATCCCCCAGGCGCCAACGGTGCGGACCTTGGTCGGCCCCGGACCCTTGTTCTCGAGCTTGTCGCCCGTCTTCCAGGTATCCTGGTGGCGAACGATGTAGATCGATGCCTCCCCGGCCATGGGTGTGGCGCCCACCAGAGTCGGTGCCGCGCGGACGCACAGCGCCTTGTCGCTGCCCACACGGGGAGCAGGCCCCTTCTCGTAGACGTCCTCGGCACACCCAAGCTCGGCCACCAGGTCCATCTCGCCCGGAACCACGGGCTTCTCCTGGACCAGCGCGCCGACCGTCCGGAAGCCGTAGAGCACGTCCCTGGTCTTCACGCCATTCGCGAGGTCCACTTCCGTGTCGAGCTTCCCGTTGTTGTTCAGGTCGATGAAGATATCGTAGGCGCCAGGCTGCGGGCATCCGGTCCACACATCGATCAGCACGTGGCCCCGGTCGTCGGCCTGAGCATACGTGATCGAGCCCGAAACGTCCTTGAGCGCTTGGCCGTTCTCGTACTTGCCCGCGTCGGCCACCACGTAGATGTCGACCTCGGCCTGGGGCGGCAGGTTCTCGGCCCGGACGTAGAGCGTCTCGGCATCCGCCTGGAAGGCGTTCTTGAGAGTGCCATCGGGTGTCGACGGATAGCAGTACGGGTCCTTGCTCTCCACCACGTCGAAGGTCTTGGAGCCCATATCGACGCCGCCCACAGACTTCACCGAGAGCGTGTACTTGCCTGCTGGCAGCTGGCTGGTCAGGCCCAGATCGCGAGCGATCAGCGTCGGGATGATCTTTCCTTCTGCATCCGACATGAACACGCCGCCGCCCACGACCGTCCCCTGAGGGGCCGGGGGCATGGCCGGTACCTGGGCGGCTTCGGCTTGAGCGGCGGCCGCCTTGTCGGCGGGTGATCCCCCCGCCTCTCCGGCCTTGGTGGTGGGCTCTCCCAGAGCCGGGGCGGGCACATCGGGCGGTACGGGGCCGGGCGCGGCGCCCTCGGCCGCCACCGGGGCGTCGGCGGGCGGCGCGGCATCTTCGGGTCCCGCAACCACATGGCGCGGTCCTGCGGCCTCGGTCGTGGGCCCCGGCGGCCGGGAGGATGCCGGGGCTCCTCCGGCCGGCTGGCCCGACGGTCCGCCTTCGGAGGGGCCGTGGCCTTTGGTATCCTTCATCTCCTGAGCACGGTTCGCCTCGGCGGCTGCCTGGGCCGATTCGATGGCGGAGGCGGCGGGTGCGTACAGCGTGATGTCATAGGGCTGGTACGGTGTGAGGTTCGTGAGGGTAACGAAGGCAGCCGCGCCCACCGGGAAGGCATCGACTTTCTCGCCCACTTCGTTGGTGAGTTCGATGCCCGCTTGTGGCTTCGCCGCCTCTCGGGGCTCAGCCGTGCCCTTGCCCGTGTCGCATCCCTGGGCCAGGGCCATCAGCGCCGCCGCGAGGAATACTGCCAGGCGCCTCGATCGGGGACCCATTTCCGATGCCTCCCGCCCGGTGCCGCGCCCCACTGGGGCCGGCACGTCTCGGCCAAGCAATGACAGTCAGCGGGCGCGGCCAAAACGCGCTGGTAGCCCCTGCCCGAAACCTCTAAGATGGATGTCGCTTGGGGGTTCCGCCCGGTCGGGTGTCCCAGGGAATGCGCCCACCAAGCTATCTACGATTATACGCTCCACTGTTTTGCCCGCGATTCGCTTTCGCCGGGGATATCTAGGCGTGGGAGGCCCTAGTTTGCGTTGCCGCACTGCTCTGTTGGCCCTCGCTGACCTCTGCGCACGAGCGGACGGGTGAGCATTTTGCCGTTCCCGGGGCTCCATCCTCCGGCCATGCCGACCTCCGAACTCCCCCAGGGGTGGCTCGCGCTCGTGGGTGACCTGGTGCCACCCGCGGTTTTCGAGTATGCCTTGGCGGCCCTGGTGCTGTGGGTGCCCTTGGGCGGCGCGGTCTTGGCGGTGCTTCTGCCCCCGCGCAGCGGAGCGAGGATGGGCCGCTGGGCCGCACTGGTGTGCGTGCTCCTGGTCGGGCTTCTGGCCCTGTCCCCTGCCGTAACGCGCGGTGCAAGCGTGAGTCTCTACTATCCGCACGGTGGAGTGCGCTGCGCGACCCTCGATGCCCTGGGCTGGCTGGTGTGCCTCCTGACGGCGGTGGCGTTGCTGGTTGCAGTGTGGTGGGATCGACCGGCGGCGCGGCAACAAGAAGAGCCGACGCCGGCACTCGATAGCTGGCTGCTGGTGTGTGCCTTTACGGCCTTCGCCATGGCCACGGCATCGGCGACACCCGAGGTTGCGGCCCTGCTGGCGGGTGTTGGCCTCATGCCCGCCCTGTACGTTGTCCTCGGTCTCCCATACGGCGGACGGCGCCGCAATGTGATTCGACCCGCCGTCGCCGGCCTTCTGTCGGGCGCGCTGTTCCTCGCCGGGACCCAGATCTCCGACATGGGTCGGGCACGTGGGGCACCGCTGGACAGCATCTTCGGCCTGAGTCATACTGCGGTCTTGGGTCTGATCGTGATCATTGGCGCGGCCTACGCGGGTGCCGCGATGTTCCCCTTCTGCCTGTGGCCATCCCGCATCGCCCTGTCGCCGGGACGGCGTGAGGCAGCCTTCCTCCTCGGATCGACGGTGTTTCTCCCTGGCATCATCGCTCTGGCCCGCGTGATGTACGTTGCGACAGGCCGTGTGTGGCGGCTGCAGTGGTCAGTGGTCGAGGGGTTGGGCGTGGTCTATCTCCTGCTCGTCGGCTTCACGGTGGCCTACCTGTTCATCGAGGTCATCGACGAGTGGGATGTGGGCCGGCGCTTCGGGGTGCTCGCCAGTGTACACGGCGCCTATCTCTTCGCGGCGGTGATTGCGTACACGGTCTCCGTTGGCTCCGGCGCCCAGGCGCTGGTGTACGGACTGGTGGCACGGACTATTGAGTTTGGCCTCATATTCCTTTCGCTGGACTGGCTGGCCCCGGAACTCCGGCATGCACGCGGACTCGATGGCCTGCGCTCGGCAGCCGAGCGATATCCGTTTGTGGCCCTCGGTCTCGTGTGTGCGATGGCCTCTCTGGCTGGTCTGCCGCCCTTCATCGGCTTCTGGTCGAAGTGGGTGCTGGCGCGGGCTCTTACGGACGCGTTCGGCTCGTACGGGCTGGGGATCTGGGCCGTCTATGCGGTGGAGCTGATGCTCCTCGCGTCGTGGGTAGTCTTGCCGGGCCGTGGCAAGGCCTCGGCCGCGCGCTATGCCGAGCCGTGGCGGGACATGCCAACGGTCAAGAGGGCCATCATCGGGGGGCTGACGCTTCTCACCGTCGCCGCGGGCCCGGCCGTTGTGCCGGTGCTCGCAATGATTCACCGGTAACGCCTCGGGCCGTTACCCGCCCGGAGGCTATCCGTACTTCCCACCGGAGGAAGAGCCAACGGGCCCGCCAGGGCGGGCTCGTCGCGCAGGGGGGTGCTGTGAATGAGTGCCCGGGAGGTCATGGTCACCGATCTGGTGACTGCGCGTGGCGAGGAGACCGCCGGAGCCGTGGCGCTGCGGATGCTGGAACATGACCTGGCCGCCGTTCCCGTGGTCGATGATGAAGACCACATCCTCGGCGTCGTGTCCGATGTCGAGCTGATCCGGCTCGTGGTGCCGGCGTACATGGACCTGCTGGAGGACACGGACTTTCTGCCAGACGATTTCGAGCCGTTTGAGCGCCGGGCCACCGCGGCGGGCGCGACCTTGGTGCGCGACATCATGTCGGACCAGTTCGAGACGGTCTCCGAGGACACATCGCTCCCGTCGATCGCGGCCCATCTGGTCAGGCCAGGCGTGCGGCGCGTGTTCGTCCTCCGCGATGGAAGGTTGGTGGGGGCCATCGGCCGGCGGGATGTGTTCGCCACCATGTTCGACCGTGCCCACGCCCGGACGGGGGTCGACCACGGCGATCTGCTCTGAGCGGCGCCCGAGGTACGATCAAGGCGTGCTCCGCGGCAGCGCGCCGGGAGGAGGTGGATTCCCATGCCAGAGCCGCTTCTGAAGCCCCTGGCCGGGGCCATCTTCCTTCTCTGCTATGTGGCCATCGCGTCCGACCGCATCGACAAGACGAAGGTGGCGCTGTTCGGCGCGGCGGCCATGCTGGTGCTCGGAGTTGTCACCCAGCGCGAGGCGTTTGGTCACTACGAGTTCCGCGAGGAGATAATCCGCCACTTCGTTGACGAGAGCGCCGGCCCCGAGGGCGCCGTTTCGGAGGAACTGCCCGGCGGTGCGCGGAGCCTTCCCGGGGCCGACTGGAACACAATCTTCCTGCTGGTCGGCATGATGGTGATGGTCGGCATCATGCGTCATACGGGGATCTTCGAGTGGCTTGCCATCAAGTGTGCCAAGGCGGCCCGAGGCGATCCGCTGCGGATCATGATCCTGCTCTCGGTGGTCACGGCAGTACTGTCGGCAGCGCTCGACAATGTGACCACCGTGCTGCTGATCGCGCCGGTGACCCTGGTCATTGCCGATGCACTGGGCATCTCGGCGTTGCCGCTGCTGATCCCGGAGATCCTGGCCTCGAACATCGGCGGCACCGCGACACTCATCGGCGACCCACCCAACATCATCATCGGAAGCAAGGCCGGCATCTCCTTCACCGAGTTCGTGACGAACCTGGGCCCGACGATCGCCATCGTACTGGCCGTGTTCCTGGCGACGGCGCGCTTCGTGTACCGCAAGGCCCTTACCGTGCCCGAGGAGCGCCGAGCCGAGGTGATGGAGCTGGATGAGACGAAGTCCATCACCAATCACAGGCTGTTGTGGCGGTGCCTGGGCGTCATGACGCTCGTGCTGCTGGGCTTCGGGCTCCACGCCCGGCTCGGGTGGGAGCCCGCCACCGTCGCGCTGGGCGGCGGCGCCCTGTTGTTGCTCCTATCGCACCTCGAGCCCGAAGAGGCCTTCCGCGAGGTTGAGTGGCCGACGATCTTCTTCTTCCTCGGCCTGTTCATCATGGTCGGCGGCCTGGTCAAAGTGGGTCTCATCAGCGACCTCAGCCGGTGGATCGCTGAGCGGTTCGCGGGCAATGTGCCGGTGCTGGCGAGCGTCCTCCTCTGGTTCTCCGCCATGGTCTCGGCGGTTGTGGACAACATCCCATACACGATGGCCATGTCCGAGGTGGTCGCCGAGATGGCGGGATCACTACCGCAGACGGTGCCCGGAGTGGAGGCGGTCCACCAGCCCGCGGCTATGGCCATCTGGTGGAGCCTCGCTCTGGGTGCGTGCCTGGGCGGCAACGGGACGCTGGTTGGGGCCTCGGCGAACGTCGTGGTGGCGGGCATCGCTCAGCGCGCGAAGCAACCCATTGGGTTCCTGGCGTTTGCGAAGGTGGGCGCACCGCTCATGGTCCAGTCGGTGCTGGTCGCCTGGCTGTGTCTGTGGGTGACGCACCTGCGGGCGCTCTAGGGGGCGCGGACGCAGAGCATGGGAGGGTGGACCCGTTTTGCCCGAGGGGGTACTGAAGCCTCTGGCGGGGGCCGTGTTCGCTCTGGTCTACCTCGCCATCGCGTCCGAGCGCATCGACAAGACCAAGGTGGCGCTGGTCGGGGCCGCGCTGATGCTCACCCTGGGCGTGGTGAGCCAGCACGATGCCTTTGGACACCACGAGCTGGCCCCAGAGATCGTGCGCGATTACGTGCGCGAAGTGGGCGACCAGGGGATCGATGCCGACAGGCTGGTGGCGGCGGCACGGGACGTGCGCGGCGTCCCGGGGGCGGACTGGAACACCATCTTCCTGCTCGTCGGCATGATGATCGTGGTCGCCATCACGCGACGGACGGGCGTGTTCCAGTGGCTGGCCATACGGTGCGCCAAGCTGGCCAAGGGCGACCCGGCCCGGATCCTCGTGCTGCTCTCGACCATCACCGCCGCGGTATCGGCGGGCCTCGACAACGTGACCACGGTACTCCTGATCGCTCCGGTGACGCTCGTGGTGGCGGAGACGCTTGGCGTGACGCCGTTCCCCTTCCTGCTCTGCGAGATCCTGGCGTCGAACATCGGCGGCACCGCCACGCTCATCGGCGACCCGCCCAACATCATCATCGGCAGCAAGGCCGGGCTGTCGTTCATGGACTTCGTGGGCGCGCTCGCTCCCATCATCGGCCTGGTGATGGTCGTGTTTTTGGTCACCGTGTGGCTCCTGTTCCGCCGCCAGTTGGCGGTCCCGGCCGAGCGGCGGCAAGAGATCATGGAGCTCGACGAGCGCCGCGCCATCACCGACCACCGCTTGCTGCGGCGGTCGTTGGCCGTCATCGCTCTGATCCTCGCTGGCTTCGGCCTACACAGCCAGTTGGGTTGGGAGCCCGCCACGGTGGCGCTGTCGGGGGCTGCCGTCCTGTTTCTCGTGTGTGGCGTCGAGGCCGAGGAGGTTCTCCAGGACATCGAGTGGCCGACTGTCTTTTTCTTCCTGGGCTTGTTCATCATGGTGGGCGGGCTCGTGAAGGTCGGCATCATCGGCGACATCGCTCGCGTGGTGGTCAGCCAGTTTGGGGGCAGCCAGACGGCTCTCGTCAGCACGGTGCTGTGGGGCTCGGCCTTCGCGTCGGCCGTTGTGGACAACATCCCCTACACCATGGCGATGTCGGAGGTAGTCGTCGACATGGCGCACAGCCTACCCCAGGCCGTTCCGGGGCTGTCGCCGCTCCACCAGCCGGAAGTGATGGCACTGTGGTGGGCTCTCGCGCTCGGCGCGTGCTTGGGCGGGAACGGCTCGCTCATCGGGGCCTCGGCCAATGTGGTGGTGGCTGGTATCGCCAAGCGGGCGGGGCATCCCATTACCTTTGCTCAGTTTCTCAAATACGGGCTGCCGCTGATGGTCCAGTCGGTTCTCGTGTCGTGGGCCTACCTGTGGCTTCGCTACCTCAGGGTGCCGTGATCGGCCAGCCCCGGGCCGACCACGGGCTGGCTTGGCCGACCTCGACCCTACGCGTCGCCCATGTGACGGCGCAGGAACGACGTGTCGACCTCGCCCCGGCGGAAGAAGGCATTCGACAGGATCCGCAAGTGGTAGTCCCGCGTCGTTTGGATGCCCTCGATGCGCATCTCCCGCAGCGCCCGCTGCATCCGCCGGATGGCCTCGAAGCGGTCACGGCCATGGACGATGACCTTGGCGAGTAGGGGATCGTAGAACGTCGTGACCTCGAAGCCGGTGTAGATATGTGTATCACACCGCACGCCGGGCCCGCCCGGAGGAACGAACAACGTGATACGGCCGGGCGATGGCGCGAAGCCCCGCTGCGTGTCTCGCGCATCGATACGGCACTCGATGGCGTGGCCCACTGCGACGGGCGGCTTGTCCCATGCCAGACGCTCGCCTGCAGCGATGCGGATCTGCTCCTTGACGATATCCGTTCCCGTGGTCATCTCGGTGACGGGGTGTTCTACCTGGAGCCGCGTGTTCATTTCGAGGAAGAACGGGTTCCCGTACCGGTCCACCAGGAACTCGACTGTGCCGGCGTTCACGTAGCCCACCGCCCGGGCGGCGTGAACGGCCAGATCGGCCAACCTCCGGCGGAGGGGACGGCCCAGCCGTGGAGCGGGGGCTTCCTCCAGCAGCTTCTGGTTGAACCGCGTCTGGACACTGCACTCGCGTTCCCACAGGTGACACACGTTGCCGTGTTTGTCGGCCATGATCTGGACCTCGATGTGCCGCGGCTCCTGCACATCGCGTTCCAGATAGACATCGGGGCTACCGAAGGCCGCCTTGGCCTCGGCGCGGGCGAGCTGTACGCTGCGGAGTAGCTCTTCCTCACTGTGAACAATACGGATCCCGCGCCCCCCCCCGCCCAACGACGCCTTCACGCGGAGGGGGTAGCCGAAGTCCGCCGCCGCCTTGAGAATGCTCGCTTCGTCCTCCACGGCCTCACTGGTGCCGCGGATGACCGGCACCCCCGCCTCGTGCATGATGCGGCGTGCGCGTGCCTTGTCTCCCATTTTGCCGATGGCCTCGACGGTGGGGCCGATGAATGTGATCCCGCAGGTCTCACATATCTCGGCGAAATCCGCGTTCTCAGCCAGGAATCCAAGCCCGGGATGAATGGCATCGCACCCGTGAATCATGGCGGCTGACATGATATTCGGCACATTGAGGTAGCTCTCACGCGCCGCCGGCGGGCCAATGCACACCGAGTGGTCGGCCATCTGAACGTGCAGGGCTTCGCGGTCTGCCTCGGAGTAGACGGCAATGGCCTCGATGCCCAGCTCGTGACAGGCGCGGATGATGCGGACCGCAATCTCGCTCCGGTTCGCGACCAGGATCCTCTTGAACATACCGTCGCGCGCCCCGACACCACCTCCGTGTCGGACCCCGGCGCGCCCCTTCTCCTAGAAGTTCCAGTGCTCGGGATACGGGCAGTACAGCCCTCGGGTCTGAGGGTCACCGGCACGCGCGGGACTGAAGTAGTACCGCATGCCGGATACCGGGCACCGAAGCTCGCCAGCGCCGCGGAAGTCCTCCAGAGATGTCGGTTCCTGCTTCTCTTCGTTGTTGATCAAGGCCATCATCCGCATCTGCTGGAGGTACGTCTGGCACTGAAGACCTCGAGCCTTCGACTCCACCCGAGCCGGTGTGGACTTCCCCACGCCCTGAGTCTTCATCATGCCGAGGCCAACCAGGAGCACCAGCAGGATGATGATCAGCGACACGAGCAGACCGATCATGGTCTGCCCGCGCGCATGACGCCCGGCCTCTGACACCGCCCTCAGGTCCCGCGCTCCGTCGCTTGGGCACCCAGGTCGTGCGCCCCGCATGGCTCCTCCGAAGGCCATTGGCATCGAGCGATGTCGCCGCCCCGCGCGGTCACCCTGGTCCTAGCCTACTCGGAACCGCGCGATGGGCCGGCCGTAGTCGACACCCTCTCCGTCCCCGACCAGGAACTCATCGAGGATCCCGGTGACATCGGCCGTCACATCGTTCATCACGCGCATCGACTCGATGTACCCCAGCAGCTGGCCCTCACGGACCGGGTCGCCGGGGTTCACCACCGGCCGATCCCGCCCCGGCTGGCAGCGTCGGAACACGCCCACCAGCCTGCTGCGCAGCTCGTGCCCACCGGCCGCCGGCGCGGTCGACGCCTGTTCAGGTTCGGGTTCCTCCGCCGTCGAGGCGGGTACGAGCGGCGTCGTTGCCGCCGTGGCTGCGGATCTGCGGAAGTCCACGGAGATCCCGTTCCGGGCCACACGCAGCCCAGCCAGCCCCTCCTCCTCCGCCACACGAACGAGCTCCGCCAGCGAACTGGCGATTCCTGCTGAGTCCATCAACGGCTCCCGTCGCTACACGACCTCAATCGTGAGATGGCACTCAGGGCACGTGAGTTCTACGGGGCCCCGCTCGAGCATCTCGGGGCCGATGGCCAGCCGTTGCCCACACTGGGGGCAGCTCAGCTGAGGCGCAAACTCAGGACGAGCGTCCACGGGGTCGCCCGGCTGCAGGCTCGCCAGAAGCCGACGGATCTCTGACTGCTCCTCGCGAACCTCTGCCAGCACCTCCAGAAGCTTGTCACTCACATCGACAAAGGTCGAGAGCACGAGCTCCAGGCGCTCATCCTGCGATAGCTTCTGTCCGTCCAGGACCCCTCGCAGGTACGAGACGCGAGCACCGGTCTTCGACACCTTGTCGCTCTGGGTCATTCTATTTGGTCACTCGTTCTATATAACTGTCGGTGCGGGTATCGACCTTGATCACGTCACCTGTGTTCACAAACAGAGGAACCATGACCACGGCCCCTGGCGCCAGCGTCGCCGGCTTGGTCCCACCCGTGGCGGTGTCGCCCCGGATGCCGGGGTCCGTCTGGACGACCTCAAGCTCCAGGAACAGCGGAATCTCCAGGGTAATGACCTTACCTTTGAACAGAACGATCTGGCACTCCAGCCCGTCCGATAGATACTTGGCCTGGTCGCCGACAATGTCCCGGCCCAGCTCCATCTGGTCATAGTTCTCGAGGTCCATGAACGTGTACTCGTCGCCCGACGCGTACAGAAACTGCGCGCCGCGGCGCTCGATGATGGCCGGCTCGACCTTCTCGCCCGCGTTCCAGGTCTTGCTGACCACCGCCTGGGTGAGGAGATTCTTGAGCCGGGTCCGCACGAAAGCCGGGCCCTTACCCGGCTTCACGTGCTGGAACTCGACGATCTGGTGGGGAATCCCGTTGACCTCGATGGTCAGTCCGGGCTTGAAATCCGCGGTGGATATCATGTTGTCTCGCTGACCTCACACAAGCTGGCGCAGAGTGAGCCCTCGGTGGGGAAACGCTTAGACCACCGGCGTCCGCGCGCGGTAAGCGAGAATCTACCCGATGGGGTGGGCGAAGTCAACGAACGGACCGCGCGGGTGCGACCCCCGCGGCGCCCCGGTCTACCGCCGCCAGTTCGAGCGGCTGCCCTTGGGCGGTGCGGCCGAACCCGTCTGTTTGGTGGCAGGTGGGCCGCCCTTGGTCGTGGTGCCGTCGGACATCATCTGCATCATGGCCCCAGCGATGCCTTCATCCCGGTGGACCACCAGCACGCCTGTCTGCTTGCCGGCATCGTCACCGATGACTCCGACCAGTGTGAATCCGTCGGGACTCATGCGCCACCAACCTGGCAGGTTCTTGTCGATGTCCTCCGCCGTCAGGGCTTTGGGTACCGCAGCTCCTTCGCCTCTGGGTTGCATGGCCGCGAGCGCTTCACGGACCCAGACCCTGAAGTCCTTCCATTCCTTGGTCTTGCCCTGGTAGAACTGCTGGACCTTCGAGGGCGGTTCCTTGATGACCATGCCCACAGCGCTCTGGGCGAGCGGACCCATATCCGGGCCGCCGGGCGTGAATGTGGCCCCCTGAGCTCCTTTGTAAGCAGGCACCTTCCACTGCCTCAGTTTGTCCTCGGCGAGTGGCGCCTTGTCGAGCTGGTACGTGACGCCCCTCACGGTCATCGCAAAGTCACCCTTGGGTGGTGCCTTCGCCGGCTCTGGCCCACCCGAAGGCTGGGAGCCCTCTCCTGGCCCTGGAGCACCATCGGGCGGCGTCTCGGGTCCGCCTTCCGTGCCGCCAGGCGTGGAACTCACGCCGCTCGCGTCGCCCACCGCGGTGGGCTCGGCGCCGTCCGCCAACTCGCCCTGGGCCACAGGGGCGTCGCCCCCCGCCATACCGGTGGGGGCCTCGCCCACGCGCCCGCCCGTGACCGCCGGCGCCGGGCTCACCGGCTCATCCTCGCCGCCCCCCTTGCAGCCCCCAAGCCAGCTCGCCAGCAGCAGTGCTGCCCCCAGGTAGAGCCATCGCCGTCTCATGTGTGGTGACCCCCAGCCATGATCGGATAGACACGAACGCTTGACGTGACGGAGCCCGCCACCCCTCATTCGCCTGCGCCCGCCGGTGCGTCCGGCGCCTTCTGGGAGAGGGCCGCTCGAACCGTGTCCCACGAGACCCTCTCGATCGAGAGGATTCTCACGGCCCGGTCGCCGCGCACGATGCGCTCCTCGCCAGGCCCACCGCCCGCGGCGTCCACGATGGCGTCGACCGTTTCGATGCCTCCGATCACGCGCCCAAAAGCGGCGTACTGGCCATCTAGGTGCCGCGATCCCCGATAGCTGTGGACGATGAAGAACTGGGCGTTGGCCGAGTCTGGCTCATTCGTCCGCGCCATCGAGAGTGTCCCACGGGCGTGCTTGATGGCCGAGATCTCGAGCTTGATGGTCCAGTCAGGGCCGCCCTGGCCATCGTCTCCGCCCTGGATCATGAAACCGCGGACGACTCGGTGGAAGGTCAGGTTCTCATAGTACCGCGCGTCGACTAGCTTCAGGAAGTTGGCCACCGTAACGGGGGCCAGATCCTGATAGAGCTCCACATACATCGTTCCGCTCGTCGTCTCGATTCGTACGAACGGGTCGGTTACGCTGTACGGTACCTTCCCGTAGGTGGGATCACCCACCGGGACCTCGGGGTCCATTCCCGCTCCTCCCGCGTCCGGAGCGCCGCCGGCGCCCGCTCCATCGTCCTGTGCGTTCGGGTCTGCAAGCACCGCTTCCGTCGGACCTGCCAGGATCGTGGTCCAGCCCGGCCGGGTGGTCGAGACGATGCCCACGAACACGCCGTTCTGCTGGCTGAGCAGGAAGTGATCCCGCAGAGCCTCCTTGTCAGGCTCAGTCTGCGGCTCGCCCTCGGCCACCGATGTCGCGAGGAGGGCCTGGAGAACCAGTTCAGTGATGTCCTCGGCCGTAGGGTCCTGTCGACGGTAGAAGGCGAAGACGGCATCGGGGTTTTCATTGGTGAGCAGGCACATCACTGGCGTCTTGTTCTGGCGCGCGTCCTCGACCGGGCGGAGCGCCACCGCGCCCGGATATGCGGGAACACGCACCCGATCGACCAGCGCCGGATCGATCTCGATCACATCGAACGCCTCGGTCTCGGAATCCGGTCCGAACCGGATTGAGAGCTGGATGCGCTCGCCGACCTTCGGCAGCTCCGGGCCGCGGCCGGCCTCCGTATCGGCCGCCCCGCCCGCCGCGAGCCCCGTGGCCGCGCACAGGTATATCACCACGCCCCAGACCCCATGCTTCACGGGCACCATGATGCCAGGCCTCCACCTATGCAGACGATGTGCTCTATTCGGGCCTTCACGTACGGGGCCCTGCGAGTGCGTGCTCGGCCCAAACGGGGACAGCCACCGGCCTCCGGTGCATTGGAGACCCGTGGCTGTCACCCGCTCGTGCCGCGCTCCCTGCTGCCCTATCCCCGGCGGATTCCCTATGCCGCTAGAACACCAGCCCCGTTGGCGGCACTGACGTCAGCCTGGGCGGGATTGCCAGACCCGCTGGCATCTCAGCCAGCGACGCGTGGAGCTGTACCGTCTGCTCGCCGTGATCCATCCGGCTCACCGTGAGCACTACGGACTCCCCCGGCGCCGCCGAGGCCACGCGATCCCACAGCCTCGCGACGGCATCGGCCGCCGCGGCCCGATCCGTCCCCAGTCGGGGACCGATGCTGACGAGGATATCGCCGCGGCGCAGTCCGGCCTTCTCGGCCGGCGACCCCGGGAACACATAGGCGACGCACGCGCCGTCTGCCGCCGGACCCAGGTGCGCGGCCAGGCTGGGATCGATGGGCTCTGCCCGGACGCCGAGCCACGCCCGGGGCCGGTCGCCTGCCGCTGAGACCTGGGTCGTCACCCCACCGGGACCGAGCTCCGGCGCCTCTGAAACCAGCTCGTCGATGTGCGCGGTCACGCGTAGCTCGTCCGCACCCCGGCGTACCGTGAGGCTCACATCCTGGCCGGGCCGCATCTGGACCGACTTCACCAGCCGCCGGACGCCCCGCAACGGTTGGCCGTCCATCGCCACGATGACATCATAGGGTTTGAGCCCGGCCAGCGCCCCGGGGCCACCCTCGGCCACACTGACAACCAGGGCCGACGAGGCCGGATCGACACCCAGGTGAGCTGCCACGGCCGCGGGGACCGGTCGCGTCTGGACGCCGAGCCGCCCTCGCTTCACCCGGCCGTCGGCCGAGAACTGCCGGGACACAAACTCGAGGGTATCGCTCGGGATACAGAAGGTCACCACCGCGGCGATGGCTCGCTGCGGCTCCGTCGCGCGCCCTTCCGCGTCCTCGGCGCGTCCGCTCGGCATGAGCGCCTCGCCGACCGGCCCGCCGCCCTGGTCCGGCGGGCGGAACAGCATCCCCTGCTCGGGCACCAGTGAGTAGAGCACCATCCCCACGACGGAACCATCCATGGCGAACACGGGTGATCCCGCACCATCGGCGCTGACGGGCGCATCGATCTGGAAGGCATCGTTGACCGACGGCAGGCCACTGGCCGTCAGTGTGCGCTCGGTGCCGTTCACCATCCCGGCGGTGACGGTGAGGCCCATACCGAGGTAGCTGCCGAGGGTGAAGATGGCTTGTCCCTTGGCGACATCACCGGTCGCGAATCTCACCGGGGTGCCGACCGGCTCGGCAACGCGCAGCATGGCGATTCGAGAAGGGAGGTCGACGCCGGCGATGGCCGCCCCGCAGCGTTCGCCGCTGGCGGTGGTGATCTCGACGCTCTGGGCGCCCTCGAGCACCCGCGCGCTGGTGACGATGTCCGTCGGGCTCACGAAGAAGCCCGAGCCGATCATGTGCCTGAGCGCCGTCGGCTTCCCGGGCTCGGCCGCACCCACCTCATGCGACGCGATGACCACCACGACCGAGGGCTCTACCTGGGCCACTGCCTGCAATAGGTCGGCCGGGGCACCCCACGCGGTCGCGCTCAGGCTTGCCAGAACGGAGATCCAAAGCCCCGCCCCGACTCGATTGTGGGTACGTGAATCCACCGCAGTCCCCATCCTCGCCTCAGTGCCACGTGCATCCTGAGTGGTAGACGCCTCTGGGGCGTGGTGTGGTTCTGGAATCTTGAGCGCCGGGCTCCCGATAAGTCGCGGCCGGCCTCAGTAGTCCAGCCCCTCGGCACGGAGCAGTGCCGCCTTGGCATTCAGCCCTCCGGCGAAGCCGTGCAGAGCGCCGTTCGACGCCACCACCCGGTGGCACGGGACGAATGGGGCCAGGGGGTTCTGAGCCATGGTCTGCCCCACGGCCCGCGCCGCGCCCGGTTTGCCCACGCGCTTGGCGACTTCGCCATAGGACAGCGTGGTCCCGGGCGGGATCTGGGCCACCTCCCGGAGCACTGCCTGACGGAACGGCGTTCGATGGCTGACATCCAGCGGCACGCCTCGGAGATCCCGCCGGCCGGCCGCCACGTCCTCGAGCTTCTTTCGTCCCAGCGCGACCATCATGGACGCCTTGGCCGAATCGCCTCGGGACGCACGGCCACGGGTCGCGAGCTCTGCCGCCAGCCGTTCCCGGTCGTTCGCCGCAACAGCATTGCCCGCACACCACACCAGAAGTCGAGCCGCGGCCTCGGCTGTCTCCTCGGCACACACACTCCCCACGATGCCGTCCGCCGTTGCAGCAATCCCCGCGTAACCGTGCTGGGTGGCAAACACCTCGAGACACAGTGGCTTCACGAGCGGGCGCCTCCCTCGTCAGAGCTCGGTTCCTCCCCGCGCCGGCGGGAGAGGGTCTTGGTCGGGTTGAGGTACTTCCGGACGCGGGCGGCGGTTTTGGTGTCCATCCCGCCGACCGCGGCTAGCTCGTCGATGGAAGCCTTTCGGAGTGCATCCATGGACGGGAACGCTGCCAGAAGCGCCTGCTTGCGCTTCGGCCCGATGCCGGGGATCTCGTCAAGCAGCGACCGCGAGACCGTCCGGCTCCGCAGCTTCCGATGGTACGTGACGGCGAACCGGTGGGCTTCGTCTCTGAGGCGAACGAGCACGTTCAGCCCCTCGTGCGCCGGGTCCAGCACCACGGGATCCTCTCGATCCGGGAGGAACACGTGCTCGTGGCGCTTGGCCAAGGCCATGACGGGCAGTTCAATGCCCAGCTCGGCCAGCACCTCCCGCGCGCACCCAAGTTGCCCCTTGCCTCCGTCGACGACCAGCAAGTCCGGCAGGTCGGCGAACTTCTCGTCGCCGGCCTGATGGGCCGTGAACCGGCGTCGGAGCACCTCGCGCATCATGGCATAGTCATCGGGGTGCCCCGTCTCGTGGCGGATTCGGAACTTCCGGTACTCGGACTTGGCCGGGCGGGCGGCGATGAAGACAACCATGGAGCCCACCGACTCACCGCCCTGGAGCGTCGAGATGTCGAAGCACTCGATGCGGTGGGGCGGTGCCGCCAGGCCGAGCGCATCGCGCAGGTGGCCCAGCTGGCTCTGGCCGCGAGCGCGTTCGAGCTCCTCCACCTGCTCCTGCTGCACGCGCGCCATGGCAGCGTTCTGCCGGGCCATGTCGATCCATTGGCGCTTCTCGCCGCGCCGCGGAACGGTCACGTGGACCGTGTTCCCACGGAGGCCGGCCAGCCATTCCCGGAGCAGATCCCCGTCGACCGGCTCTTCGGGCAGCACGATCTCCTTGGGCACGAATGCGGCCTGAGCGTAGTACTGGTAGAGGAAGTCCGAGAGGAGTTCGGGCACCTCTCGGTCCTCCTGACCGCCCTGGCCACTGCGGAGAGTGAAGCTCTGCTCCTCCACCAGCCGCCCGGCGCGGACGTACAGCACCTGGACTGTGGTGGTCTCCCCTTCGGCACGATCCAGTCCGATGATGTCGCGGTCGACCAGGTCAGTCGAGATGGCTTTCTGCTTCTCGCAGACCCGTTCGATGGCCAGGATCTGGTCGCGGATCCGGGCCGCTGCCTCGAAGCGCATGTCGGCCGCGGCGGCCTCCATGCGCTCGCGCAGAGCCTGCACCACCCCCTGGTTCTGGCCCGCAAGGAACGACGCGATCCGGCGCATGTGGGCGCGGTAGTCGTCCTTCGAGATGAGTCCCGCGCAGGGCGCCGGACAGCGGCCCAGGTGGAAGTCGAGGCACGGCTGCTCCGGGGCTTCCCTGCGGAACGCCTTCCCGCAGGTGCACCACCCAAAGAGCTGCCGGAGGGTCCTGAGGGTCCGGCGCAAAGCTCTGGCGTTGGCGTAGGGTCCGTAGTAGGAGTTACCATCCTGCTTGGCCCGGCGGGTGATCTCAACCCGCGGGTACTCGTCGGCGAACGTGATGACTAGATAGGGATAATGCTTGTCATCGGAGAGCCGCGTGTTGTAAGGCGGGCGATGCTGGCGGATCAGGTTGAGCTCGAGCATCAGCGCCTCGAGCGGCGTGTGGGTCACCAGAGCGTCGATATCGGCCACGTGGCCGAGCATCTCGTGGATCCATGGCCCCCGGCCCTTGGGGCCGCTGGGCTGGAAGTAGGAGCGCACCCGCTGCCGCAGATTCGTGGCCTTGCCCACGTACAGGACGTGACCGTCGGCGTCCCTCATCACGTAGGCGCCGGGCTTCGCCGGTAGGGAGGCCAGCTTCGAGTGGATGGTCTCGGTCAACGGCGCTCAGGATCCTCGCGGATGCCGCGTGTGGACTCTCACGCCAACCTATCGCTCCGGGCCTGCGCGTGTCAACGAGCGCCGATCCGGGCCCTGGAATCGTCTGCCGGTCTCAGTCGATCCCGCACGCGCCGCGGATCGATGCCGGCATCCCCGGCACCTCGATGTGCAGGACTGGTTCGCCCACGCGGGCGCCGAGGACTGGGAGCACCACGATGCGGCGATCCACATACTCCTGCACCAGCAGATAGCGGCCGTCGGGAGTGAATGTCACTCCCTCCGGGACGCGCCCCAGGGCCATCCGCTGTACCCGGCGCAGGGAGTCCCCCTGACGAGCGAGCAGGACCAGCAGCCCGTTGTCGGTCCGGCCCGGCGCGCCGTCGGGCAGGTTCGAACCGTTCATCGCTACCGCCGCCACCAGCGAGCCGTCGGGGCTGAGGGCGAAGGACTCGATCCCGCTGCCCACCGCAACATGGTCCACCGTCCGGGGCGGCGTTACCGCCAGGTCGACCACGCTGATGGCATCGGCGTTGAGCCCCGTGGTGCCCCCGGCCACAAGCGCGGTGCGTCCTCCGGGGCAGATGGCACAGCGGTAGGGGTTGAGGTACACGGGCACTTCACCCGGCTCGAGCTCCCATACGCCGTCCCGACACCTCAGGACCCTCAGGGCGTGGCGGTTCCGTATGCTGACCACTGCCCGCGTTCCGTCGTCCGCCATCGCGACGTGGCAGGGCTCCTGCTTGGGCTCGCAGACTCGCAGCACCTGGCGTTGCCGGACCAGCCGGCCCCGGATCGAGAGCACCGATACGGTACCATCGCCCCGGTTCGCCACCAGGGCGGTTCGGCCATCGCGGCTGACCGATAGCCCCGATGGCTGCAGACCGACGCGGATGCAGTCCACCACCTTCGGCGGGCGCACCGTCAGGTCGACCACCCGCAAGGTGTGGTCGAGCACCTGGCGCGGTGGGTGGCCAGCCACCAGTCGCGCCGAGGACGCCACCAGCGCCAGAGTCTCGTCCGGGGTGATGGCGACATTGGTGGGCGGGCCGAGAACGCTGTTGCTGACACCAGGCACGTGAGTCACCTGGGGCGGGAAGGTGGCGAAGTCCAGCAGTGAGATGCTGTCGGGCTGGGGATTTGGCAGCACCAGCTGGCCGCCTGTGGTCAGGTCGAGTTTGCCGTCGTTGCCGGAGATGACCAGATCGGCCGCGCAAGGCACCGGAACCACCGCAAGCAGCAGCCAGACGACACGGAACATGAGCAGACCCTCCCCGGCTCGGCTACGCTGGAGGGCTTCGTGCCCCCGGCGACGCCGACCTGCGCCATCGCTCGCCGGTGCCGGCTGGCCGGTGTCATACCCAAAAGATGTGTTGGTGCCCTCGGCGGCGAATACTGCCCATCGGCGGGCTCATGTGGGCCTGCTGGGGAACCTTGCCCCTTTGGTCTGCGATTCGACTGGGTCTGCACGCCATCGGCCGCACGGCTCTCAATGCCGGATTTTCTGGAGGCCTGACGTGCGCCTACTCATGATCTCTCCGTCGTGGCTGCCCACGACATGGGGCGGCGGACGGACTCTCACCCCGCCCATGGCCCTGCCCGTCCTCGCGTCACTGACGCCGTCCGATGTTCAGATTCATCTGGTCGATGAGCACGTCGAGGAGGTGGATCTGCGCGAGGAGGCCGACCTCGTCGCCATGAGCTTCATGACGGCCGCGGCTCCGAGAGCCTACGAGATTGCGGCTCACTTCCGGGACCGTCATATCCCGGTCGTCATGGGTGGGATGCACCCGACAGCCCTGCCCGAGGAGGCCGGCCGCCACTGCGACGCTGTCGTGGTGGGCGAGGCCGAACCGCAGTGGCCCGGCGTCCTGGCCGACTTCGCGGCAGGCCGCCTGCAGCAATTGTACCGGACCGACGTGCGCCCTGACCTGGCCGGTGCCCCCATTCCCCGGCGCGACCTGCTCCAGCAGCGCAAGTACCTCGTACCCAATCTGGTCCAGACGGCTCGTGGGTGCCCCTATGCTTGCACCTTCTGCTCGGTGAGCCCGGTCTTCGGCCGGCGGTATCGTTTCCGCCCGTTGGACGAGGTCGTTGACGAAGTCCGCGGGCTCAGCTCCCGCTCCGTCGGGTTCTCAGACGACAACATCGTGGCGAACCCCGAACGGGCGAAGCAGCTCTTCGAGGCCCTCGTGCCGATGAAGCTCCAATGGGTGGGCCAAGGCGATCTCTCGATGGCCAAGGACCCTGAGATGCTGACCCTCATGCGCCGAAGCGGCTGCATGGCCATGTTCGTGGGGATCGAGTCCATCTCCCAGGAGAGTCTCATCGCGTCACGCAAACGTCCGAATGTGGGTGTCGATATTGAGGGGGCCATCCGGGTCATCCACCGGCACGGGATCGACCTCATCGGCTCCTTCGTGTTTGGCCTCGACCCCGACACGGTCGAGAGCTGCCGGGCTACGGTGGACTTCGCGGTCAAAATGCGGTTGGCCGCGGCCCAGTTCGCGGTGCTCACTCCGTTCCCCGGCACCCCCATCTACGACCAGCTCTTGGCCGAGGACCGTATTACCTGCAGTGACTGGTCCAAGTACACCATGGCCAACGTGGTCTTTCGCCCGCGAAGCATGACCGCCGAGCAGCTGGGCGAGGCGCGGGCCTACGCCTACGGGCACTTCTACTCGCTGCCGTGCATCGCGCGCCGGATGCTAGTATGGCGTGGCGGGAGGCCGAAGTACGTGATGCGTACGGCGGCGAATCTGAGCTACCGGCGGCTCCACCGCGGCGGCCGCATCTGGAGCCACATTCCCCACGACGGCGCCATCGCCGGAGTACCGAGCAGAGCGTAGGTGGTTTTCGATGCTGTGCGCTGCGATCCTGATGCCGATGATGCTCGTCGATGCGGGTGCAGCGGTGCGCACATTCTCGGCGGGCCCGGGCCCCCACTTCCGCATCAATGGCGAATCCACGTTCCTGATCGGCAACCGTGAGGGGTTCGTCGGCGGCGACTGGAATCACGAATACTGGAACCAGTACGATCCCGAGCTGGACTACGGCGAGTACATCGCCCGGATGGTCGACGCGGGGATCAACTGGGTGCGCGCCAACGGCATCTCGATGGCGGAGGGCGCGGGGCGCGTCCACGCCGCCAACACGCGGCCTGACGCTCCCAACTACCCACCTAAGCCGCCGTTCACCCGAAGGCCTTGGCTCCGGACGGGGCCGGGGGTCGCCTGGGACGGCCTGCCCAAGTACGACCTCACTCGCTTCGACCCGCGCTACTTCGAGCGGCTCACTGACTTCGTGGACCAGTGCAACGCATCAGGCATCGTGGTGGAGTTCATCCTCTTCCACCAGCACAACATCTATCAGATACCCGACCACTACGCCGACAACCCGTTCCGCCCGGAGAACAACATCAACGACGTCGAGCTCCCCACGGGCCAACCTACCGCATATCCCGACTTCTACGACGAGACCAAGACGCGCCTGAGGGGACTTCAGATCGCGTACGTCGATCGGGTGCTCGAGGCCATCGGCGGCCGCGCGGTCATCTTCACCATCGCCGACGAGTACAACTGGACGGCCGAGTGGATCCGGGGGTGGGCAAGGCACATCCGCGAGTTCGGCCGGGCGCGCGGTCTCGATCTCGTCGTCCAGCTCGGGGCCGCCCATGAGCCCACCATGACCCTGGCCGCGGTCGGCGGCGTGGACTCGTTCGATCTGAGCCACTACGCCATCACGCCCCAGGGCGCAGTCCACTCGGTGCCGATACGCGAACACACTCGGCTCAGCAACGCGCTGTCCGACGCAGACTTCGAGCTCGAGACAGAACACTCGACGCTCCTCGCCATGGTGCAGGGCCCCGGGCGCCCCTGCGTTCGAGAGGGGCGGGCCGATCGCCAGGCATTCTGGACCGCACTGGTCAGCGGGGCGGCGGGCTTCTACTACCATGGCTTCTGGCAATACGGCGGGGAAGCCAGCACCAATCGGAGCATACGACGGGTCCTCGAGCGTCTCGGCGATCTGTCGGGGCTTGCACCCCACGATGACCTGGTCGACTCGGAGCAGGGCCGAGCCTGGGCCCTGGCCGAGCCAGGGAAGCGGTACCTGGTCTACGTGGAAGGCACCGAGGCAATCACGCTCCGCACCGGGGGCGCCCAGGGACTCGTCGCCCAGTGGTTCGACCCCCGCGGGAGCACCTTCGGCCCTGAGACCGAGGTCGGCGTAGACCCGGGAGTCCGGCTTCCGGTGCCTGACCGGCAGGACTGGGTGCTGCTGGTGCGCCCGGGGCGCTGACCCGCTCTGCCCCGCCGAGGGGCGCACGGTAGGTGTTCGTAGGGGCCGCGAGGGACGTCCCAAGCCGATGGCGAATGGGCGGCGGGAACGGCGTGTTCGGGCGGGGGGGGATGCCGAGTGGTGTCTTACCTCTTTGTGGCGGGGCTCGCTCTCACGATATGGGCATCGGCGGCCATGGGCGCGAGTGCGCAGCTGATATGCTCATATGAGCAGTTGCGCGAGGACTGGCTTACACAACAGCGTGTACGCGGCGTGGCTTCGGGCGGTCTGGCCCCCACGCTCGAAGAGGATGCCTTGGGCGGCTGTGACGGGGTCAAGGACGGCCGTTGGGGCTTCCACACCGACGCCGAACCAAACCCGTGGTGGCAGGTGGATCTCGGGGAACCCACCCCGATCGCCCGGATCGACGTCTACAACCGCGCGGATGGGGCGGCCGAGCGGGCCGCGCGCATCCTCTGCTGGCTCTCCGACGACGGTCAGACCTGGCGCGAGGTCTATCGTCACAACGGCCAGGTGTTCTACGGGTACACCGACGGCAAGCCCCTCCGCATTGCGCTCGGGGGCGAGGTCGCCCGGTACGTGCGGCTTGGGCTGGAGGGCACCTCGTACTTGCATCTCGACGAGGTCGAGGTCTACCGACCGGGCGACGGGGCGCCCAATGTGGCCCTGGGCAAGGTGGCGACGCAGAGCAGCTTGAGCCAGTGGTCGGCCAAGCACTACCGCACCCTCGGTGATCCGTTGACTCCTGATGCGCTGGCGGACCTGGTCCGGCGGGGCTTGCTGCTTGCAGATGACCTGGCCGCTCGCGGAGTGGATGTCTCGGCCGCGCGGGGCGAGCTTCAGGCAGTGGCTGAGGCCGTCCGCGGCTTGCCAGACGATACCGCCTACGCCGACCGCGAAGCGCTGCTGTTGCGCACCCGTGCGGCCACCCGGTCTCTGGCACTGGCCAACCCGCTGCTGGATTTCGACGACCTGCTGTTTGCCAAGCGCGTGCCGGGCAGCTTCAGCCACATGTCCGACCAGAACTACGGATGGTGGTCACGCCCTGGCGGTGGGCTGTTCGTTCTCGAGGGGTTCCGGACCGACACACCCCAGCTGAGGTGCCTGACCGAGGGCTTCGCGCCCGGGACGTTCGCCAACCCGGACCTGTCGTACGACGGCACGCGGGTGCTCTTCGCCTACTGCCGACACTACGCGGACCTGGCGGCCAAGCCCGACAAGCTCGACAAGGCGAGCATCCCGGAGGATGCCTTCTACCACGTCTACGAGGTCGGCATCGACGGGTCCGGGCTGCGCCAGCTCACGACCGGCCGCTACGACGACTTCGACGCGCGGTATCTGCCGAACGGCGAGATCGTGTTTCTCTCGACGCGGCGGGGGCAGTTCCTGCAGTGCGGCCTCGAAAGCGCGATGGCGACCCTCACCGCGCCATTCCCGGACAGCTTCGTCCGGTGTGGGGGCGATGCGTACCGCCCGGTCAGCGTCTATACGCTGCATGTCATGGACGCCGACGGGCAGCGTACCCGGGCCATCTCGCCCTTCGAGAACTTCGAGTGGACCCCATCGGTCGCGGCCGATGGGCGCGTCTTGTATGCCCGCTGGGACTATGTGGACCGGAGCAACATGCCCTACATGGGGCTGTGGGCCACGACCCCCGATGGCACGGAACCCGTTGCCGTCTACGGGAACTTCACCCCCAGCCCGCACTGCGTGTTCGAGGCTCGTCCGGTGCCCGGGTCGCGCAAGCTGATGTTCACAGCGTCGGCCCACCACTGCGTCACCGGCGGGAGCGTCGTCCTGCTCGACCCGGCGCGCGGCGTTGACGGCACCGAGCCCATGGTGCGGCTGACGCCCGAGGTGTGTTTCCCCGAGGCTGAGGGCTGGCCCAACACGTACTTCGCCAATCCGTACCCGCTCTCGGAGGAGTACTACCTGGCTGCCTGGAGCCACGTGCCCCTGGTGGGTCAAGGTGGTCTTCAGCCACCGAATGCCATGGGACTCTATCTGGCGGATGCGTTTGGCAACCTGGATCTGCTCTATCGCGACCCCGGGATCAGCAGCATGTACCCGATTCCGGTTCGGCCTCGGCCCCTCCCGCCAGTGCTGAGCAGCGCGGTGTCGCCCGCCGGGTCCGAGCCCGGTCGGTTGGTGCTTCTCGACGTGGGCCGGGGGCTGGGGGGGGTGGCGGCCGGTGCGGTTCGTGCCCTGCGGGTCATCGGCGTGCCACCGAAGGTCCAGCCGGTGATGAACAGCCCCGTGCTGGGCGTGACGGGTGATGACCCGGGCAAGTTCGTGCTGGGCACGGTGCCGGTCGAGGCAGATGGCTCGGCTTACTTCAGTGTGCCCTCGGGCCTCTCGGTGTTCTTCCAGGCACTCGACGCCGATGGCCTTGCCATCCAGACCATGCGGTCGGTGACCTACGTACAGCCGGGGCAGACGTTGGCGTGTGTCGGATGCCACGAGGCGCGGACGACGGCCCCGGCCAATGCGATCCCGCTGGCGGGCACCCGGCCGCCCTCGCGGTTGGCTCCCGGGCCGGAGGGCTCGTGGCCGCTGCGCTACGATCGGCTCGTCCAGCCCGTTCTCGACCGCTGGTGCGTGTCGTGCCACCATCCTGGAGCCAGTGACCCGGAGGCCGCGGCTCTGGACCTCACCGCGGGCCGGTCATACGATGCGCTCGTCGCCTACGGCTCACCGAGCTTGGCGGACCATGTGCGGACGCGGTATGCCGAGGGCCGCTCGGAAGCCGGGGCCGGGGCGGCGCGGACGAGTGCCCTCCTGGGGCTGCTGCGCGCCGGCGGAGGCCATCGCGGAGTGGTGCTGTCTGGGGATGATCTGAACCGGCTCGTAACCTGGATGGACACCTATGCCCAACGCCAGGGCTCGTACAGCGGCGAGCAGGAGCACCTGCTCGAGTTACTGCGAGAGCGTTCGGTGGATTTGCTGGCGGCGAGTCCTTAGTCATCCATGGCCCGCAGGGCACCGATCACCGTGCGAACGACTTTGAGGCGGGCGTAGCGCTTGCTGTCGGCCTCGACCAAGGTCCACGGCGCCGTTTCGGTGTGGGTGCGTGCGAGCATGTCCTCGACGGCCTTCAGGTATTGGGGACGCTTCTTGCGGTTTCGCCAGTCGTCTTCGGTGATCTTCCACTGCTTGAGGGGATCGGCCTGGCGGGCTTTGAAGCGCCGGAGCTGCTCCTTGCTCGAGATGTGCAGGAAGAACTTGAGCAACAGGTATCCGTCGTCGACCAACACACGCTCGAAGTCGTTGATTTCGTCGTAGGCCCGTTTCCACTCGGCTTTCGAGGCGAAGCCTTCGACGCGCTCCACGAGTACGCGGCCGTACCAGGTTCGGTCGAAGATGGTGAGTTTGCCTCGAGCGGGCAGTCGTTGCCAGAACCGACGGAGATAGTGGTGCTTGAGCTCCATGTCGGTCGGCGGGCCGATCGGATGGACCTCATAGCCGCGAGGGTCCATGTAGAGGATCAGCCGCTTGATGGCCCCGCCCTTACCGGCCGCGTCCCAGCCCTCGAACCCGATGATCACCCGCCGTCCCTGGTCGACGATCTTTCGTTGCAGCCCGACGAGCTCGACCTGATAGCCCGCGAGTTCCTTCTCGAACTCCTTGCGACCGACGTCCAGTGAGAGGTCCAGGTCCTCGAGCAATCGAGTTGCCCCCTGATTGCCAGCGGGAGCGAACCGCGCGCCCGCGGCGGATGTCATACACCCGTCAGATTCCGCGGGATGGTCGGTCCTCCCTTGCGGCGATGTCGCACGGGCCTTGACAGGGGTGTCGCGGGTCGATGGCGTTTTGGCGGACGCCACGAAAAGGCAATACTATCAGCATAGGGTCGGTGTAAGGGCGTGTGAGGCTGGCCCGCAGATGGAGTGTATCGTAGTTCTCATGTCAGAAGGTACCCGGAGCAGAGCATTGGGTCGGGCCGTGTCCGGGCCGTCGAAGTGGCGGCGTCAGGCGTCCACGATGGCTTGCGCCATCCTGGGTGCCGTCGCGGTGGTGTTCGGCGGCCTGCTCGTCTACTCGGGCGCGGTGAGGACCTCGCCGCACATTGCGGCGGGGGTGAGGATCTCGGGTGTGGACGTATCGGGCATGACCCGCGAGGAAGCCGCGGCGGTGATCCGGCGTGACCTGCAGCCGCTGCTTAACGAGCGGGTCGAACTCGTGTATGGCAACGAGTCGGCGTGGGCTTCGATGCAGGACTTGGGCGTGGCCATCGATGCGGATGAGTCGGCGGCCATCGCCTACGAGCAGGGGCGACACGCGGGGCTCATTGCCGATCTGCGCGCCCGCTACCAGCTCCGTCGGCATGGTCTGGACCTGCCGGCGGTGGTGGTGCGAGACGAGGGCCGCACGCGGAAGGCTCTCCAGCGCTTCTCGGCGGATATCCGCCGCGAGCCGAGGAACGCCCGGCTGGAGCTCCTGGCGGACGGCCAGGTCCGCCTGATCCCGGGGCGTTCGGGACGAGTGCTGAACCTCGAGGAGACGGTGGCGCGAGCCCTGACCGTGCTCTCGTCGCTGCATGTCCGCCGCGTTGAGATGGTGGTCGAGGAGAAGGCACCGCAGGTGGCGACCGAGGATCTGCAGGACATCAACTGTGTGCTCTCATCGTTCAGCACGCCGTACTCGGCAGGGCAGGTGGACCGCTCGCACAACCTGCAATTGGCGTGCCGGGCCATCGATGAGTCGCTGCTGCGGCCTGGCGAGGTGTTCTCCTACAACAGCGCCGTCGGGAACCGCTCCAAGGAGCGCGGGTTCCGTATGGCCCCGGTGTATGCCGACAACGACGTGCGGCCGGGGATGGGAGGCGGGGTCTGCCAACCGTCGACGACGCTGTATAACGCCGCCCTGCTGGCGGGGCTCGACATCGTCGAGCGACATCCTCATATGATGCCGGTCCACTACGTCCAGTTGACGCGGGACGCCACGGTGGAGTGGGCGCAGGGCCTGGACTTGCGGATCCGCAATAACCTGACTCATCCTGTCTTCATCAAGGCTTCGGCGGCTGGCGGGCGGGTCACGATGACGCTGCTCGGCAACCAGTCGGACAAGGTGGACGTGGACCTGATTGTCTCCAACATCAGCACCACGCCGGCCGAGGTGAAGGAGATTCCGGATGAGACCCTCGAGCCGGGCACCCGGAAGGTCGAAGAGCCGGGGCGTGCGGGCCACCGCGGGACACTCACGCGCATCGTTCGGCGCAACGGGGTCGAGATCAAGCGGGATGGTCACACCGATTACTACCGCCCGAAGACGAAGGTGGTCCTGGTGGGGCCGAGCGCGGATGGCTCGGTGGAGATACCCGTGGCCTCGGCCGGCGGGAGTGCGCCGGGCGCCAAGCCGGCGCCCGCCAAGCCTGCCCCGAGTAAGGCGGGCGGTGCCAAGCCAGGTGTCTCGCGGCCTTCGGGCGAGTCTTCGGCGCCCGCCAGCAAGCCTTCCAAGCCTCAGAGTGATGGGCTCGAGGAGCTGTTTGGCAGTATCGCGGGCGGGTAGGCCGGCTTCGGCCCGGCTGCGGCGCGTGCCCTCTTCGAGCGCTCCCGAGCGTGGGCTATGGTGCAGTGTTGTCTGCCGCACGCGGCGAAGCCCGTGTCAGGAGGATCCCCGGTGTCCGAGTGGCTCAACATCCGCATGAACCTGAATAGCACGCAGGGCCTGCCGCCCATCGAGCTGGCCCCAGGCTATGATCTGATCACGGCGGAGGAGTGGGGCTTCCCCGCGTGCCTCGGCCGGTGGCTCGATTTGCTGGCCGTGGGGTTTTCGGAAACGCACGCGGAGGGCGGGTGGACTGAGGCGAGCTGGCGCGAGCGGATCGTGGATCAGCCGCAGTTTGACCCGGCGGGCGTGTTCTTCGTCCGGCATGGCGGTCAGGCCGTGGCCACCGCGTTTGCCTGGCTGGACACGCCGGATGAGCGCGAGTGGGGTCGGGTCCACTGGGTGGCCACCGACCCGGCTCACCGGGGGAAGGGCCTGGGCCGGGCTGTAACGCTAGCCGTCGCCCGGTACTTCGGTGATCGCGGTTTCCCTCGGGTCTTCCTGGAGACGCAGGCGTACCGCACGTCTGCGATTCGCGTGTACGTGAAGCTGGGCTTCGTGCCCTTCTGGGACAACGAGGAGCACAAGGCCCAGTGGGAGCACGCGCTGCCGAGCATCGCCGACCTTCTCGCGGAACGCGGCTGGACCGCGCCGGAATAGGGCGCGGCAAGGGCAGCCGAATGGGCTCCGCACCCCGTCCGCACCCGCCTGGCGGCGGGTCGAGGACCTCGGGTGGGGAGTGCTGCACCCACCCGAGGCTCCATACCCCGAGAGTCTTTGGCGACGATGCGCCTGGTCCGAGCGACCGCCCGGTGAGTTGGCCTGCCGGCTACAGGTGCCAGGGCGCGCGCATGGCCGGTGCCAGTAGGGCCGCTGCTTCGTCGTCATCCTGAATGGTCTCGGTCACCGGGTCCCACTTCAGGCTGCGGCCGACCCGCATGGCGATGTTGTTGAGGTGGCAGATGGTTGCAGTGCGGTGGCCGATCTCAGCCGTGGCGAAGGGCTGCTGCCGGGATCTCACGCAGTCGAGGAAGTTCTGATGGTGCCCCTGGGTGCGGCCCAGCTGCACCTCATCGTCGCCGATCTTCTCGTCCAGCAGCGACGGGGGATCTGCCTCGAGGTCGCATCCGTGGATGTGGATGAAGATCGATCCCTTGTCGCCCTCGAACCTGAGGCCGCGGGGGTCCTTGGCCTCCCCGATGAGCTCCACACCGTTCGCGTAGCGGTTGACGAAGTGGTAGTCGAAGAAGGCATCGTAGAGCCCTGTGGTCGAGTGGGTCCCGGTGGCCTCGATCTCGATGGGTCCGGTGTCGTCGGTGCCGTTGCCGAGCTGGCCGATGTCGATGATGTGGGCGCCGCGGTCGGTCATCTCGCCGCCGCCATAGGCCAGGATGAACCGCCACCAGAAGTGGCAGCGGCGTGGGGTGTAGGGTACCACGGGGGTGTGGCCGAGCCACATATCCCAGTCGAGGCCGGCGGGGACGGGCTCGGGCGGGGGGACGGTTGTGAACGACATGGCGTCTTTGTGGTGGCTGTCGGAGCACGGCAGGTTGATTCGGATGGTGTGGAGTTTTCCGATGCGGCCGTTGCGCACCAGTTCGCAGGCGAAGCGGCCCTTGGGATTCGATCGTTCGTGGCTGCCGGTCTGCAGGATGACCTGGTTGCGCCGGACGGCCTCACAGATGGCTCTACCCTCGGCCACGGAGTTCGCGAGTGGTTTCTCGCAGTAGATGTCCAGGCCTGCTTCGGCCGCGGCGATGGACGTGAGCGCGTGCCAGTGGTCAGGTGTGGCGATCGAGACGGCATCGAGGTCCTCACGCGCCAGAAGGTTCCGGAAGTCGGCATAGGCCGTGCATCCCCGGTAGGTGCCCTTGCCGGCCAGGTCGGCGTAGTGCTGCTCGGCCCGCGCCTTGGCGGGTGCGCGACCCGCGTTCCCGTCGTTGTAGCTTTCGTGCACGTCGCACACCGCGACGACCTGAACCTCGGGCTTGGACATGAAGACGTTCATGTTGTTGGTGCCCATGCCGCCCAGGCCGATGCAGCCCATGACGATGCGTTCGCTGGCGGGCGGGCGGCCATCTTTGCCCAAGGCGGATGACGAGACGACATAGGGGAGTGCGATGGCGCCCAGCGTTGCCGCCGAGCTTGTCTTGATGAAGTCCCTCCGGTTGACCCTCTTGCGTGCCATCAGTGCCGGACCTCCTCGCGGTATGGGCGGCTCCACGCGGTGATGTGGGCGCGTTGGGCGGAGCAGCGCCCGATGTTTGGGTTGTGCCGTGGCTATGGTTGCGGTCCCAGGTTACGGAACAGGTACAGACCGTCCTTGCCCGGGGCGATGACGTCGGGCCAGCCGTTGCCGTCGACGTCTTCCATCCACAGGTAGATACCGGCGCCACTGGCCTGGCCGGCGGGGCCGTAGTCCAGAGTGACGCGCTCAAACTGCCCCCCGTTGATCTCGAAGTAGTACACCCCCACAGGGTCGAGAGACCCGGGGTCTGCCTCCGCGTGGGCGCGGTAGCGCTTGCCGGTGAGCAGCTCGGGCTCGCCGTCCTTGTCGATGTCGACTAGCTGGATGTCGTGGTATTGCGAGCGTTCCGAGCAGATGACGTGCTGGGTCCAGGTGCGGTCGCCCTCGGCACTCTTGCCCTGCTCCCACCAATCGAGACCATAGTCGTGACCATGACCGACGATGATGTCCGGGAGGCCGTCCTTGTTCACGTCGTATACCAGGATCGGAACACTGGCATCGGAGCAGAGGGTCAGCTCAGGATGCCAGTTCCACTGGCCCTCATAGGGCTTCTCAGGCGCTTCGAACCAGCCGGTCGAGAAGACCAGATCGACGCGCCCGTCGGCGTTGACGTCGCCGGCGCCCATGCCGTGGCCGCCGCCACCGGGCTGCGCGATCACGAAGTCGGTGAACTGCCCGGTGCCCTTGCCCTCGGCATCGCGGACCAGCCGGAAGATGTGCACGGGTGAGGTAGTCGGCATGACCTCAACGAAGCCGTCGCCGTCGATGTCATGGAAGAGGTTCCGCTCGATGGGGCCGACTTGGGCGACCTTGTGCAGTGGCCAGAGCCCTTCGGCGCCCTTGGGGTTCTCGATCCACTGGAGCGTCTGCCCGAAGTAGCCGCCGGTCACGATATCGGTCCAGCCATCGCCATTGACGTCCATGGGGTAGTCGGAGAAGTCGTCATAGTAGTCGCTGACGCGCTGGTACTCGGCGATCTTGTGGGCGACCTGGTACGCGGGGCCTTCGTACCAGTAGGCGCCTGAGACGATGTCGATGGCGCCATCGTTGTTGACGTCGAAGGCCGACGCGGCCTCGTAGTTGTCGGTTCCGATACGCTGTCGCTCGAAGGCCAACAGAGGCGCCCGGGGGGCGGTGCCCGTGAGCGCCAGAATCGCCAGCACCAAGCCTACCATGTGTCCCATCCTCATCCGGCGGAATAGGAGGGAGTTCGAGCGGCGGGAGCCGGAGCCCTCTGCCCGGTGGGGCTCGCGCGCTGTATCGGTCCCCCGCGAGGAGTTTCCGCGGCGCCCCGCGGCGGATAATCGCATCGCCGGCTTGGGGGGGATGGGCGGCTGCCCTCCCTGCCGCTCCGGTCCCCACGGCCCACGGCACTCGCTCAGCCGGCTGGCGCCGTCCCTTGCGCCTTACATCAGGGCGGCGAGAGGCCCGGCGTGGGCCGGGCCTCTTCTGGTTCGGGCCGCCTGGACGTCTCGCGGGGCTACAGCTCCTGCACCTGGCCGGTCTCGATGGCGCGGTTGGCTGCCAGACCGAGGGCGAGGGACTCGACGCCGTCGGCGTAGGTGGACAACACACCTGAGGCATCGCCCGACTTCACGGCCTGGATGAAAGCGGCATCCTCGATGCGGAAGATGTCGCCCTCGCCGGCGATCTCCTCAGTCTCCTGACCCGCCACGGTGATCTTGGCGGTGTGCTCCCAGCCCGAGAATCGGGCACAGGTCTGCTTGGCGAAGACGTCCAGCCACACGCCACCGCTGGCGCCGCTGGCGCAGCATGAGCACAGATTGGCGACGCCACCGTTCTTGAGCAGAATGGAGACGGCCGCAGCGTCGTCGATGGTGTAGTCGGGGATACCCACGTTGAAGCCCTTGGCGCCGAAGGCGAAGACGTGGGTCGCTTCGCCGCATAGATAGCGGACCAGGTCCGTGGTGTGCGTCACCTGCTCGACGTACTGCCCTCCGCTCTTGTGCCTCTGGATCCACCAGTGAGAGATGGTTCCCGGCACTGGCGTGGGCGATCCGCCGATCCAGCCTCCCAGCGAGAGGACGGGCGGGTCGGTCGCGAAGAGCTCCCGGGCCCGCTGGATGCCCTTGCGGTAGCGGTTCATGTAGGCTGCGGCGGTGATGAGACCTTTTTCGGCCGCGGCGGCCGCGATCTCGCGGCACTGGCCCAGGTCGAGCCCGACCGGCTTCTCGACGATGAACGGCACGCCGTGCTCGATGGCGGACATCTCGGCGTCGCCATGGGCGAAGGGCGGGAGGCAGATCCACGCCGCATCGGCCTGCACGGAGCCGAACATGGCTCTTGGGCAGGTGAAGGCGTGTCCGCCGTACTGGGTCGCGGCCCTCTGGGCCTTGTCCTCCACCACATCGCAAAAGCCCACGAGTTCCACGTCGGCCATCTGCGAGAGTTCCTTCAGGTGTGCTTGGGCGATTCCGCCCGATCCCACGAATGCGACTCTGACCTTATCCTTCGCCAACCGGGGTCTCTCCCTATATGTGCGGATCGAGTCTGGGCCCGCGGCCGCGGAGCGGCCTTGGGGTCGGGCGGTAGTTCGGACCGCGGGTGGTCCATGCCTTCGCCGACGCGCGTTCGCAGGCCGCGAACGTTCGCTCACGGAAACCCACGGAGCTACTGACATCCGCAGTTGGTGCCATCCGGGAGGGCTGTTGGCCATGGCTGGTTCGAGAATGACCCGCAGGGATGCGTGCAAGACCCTGGCCGCGGCGGCCGCCGTGACTCTCGGGGCCGAGGCCGCACGGGCTCAAGGGGACCCCGTCACGGTCGAGCCGGCTGAGACCGACGAGCTGCTCGCCAACCCGCACATGGGCTGGCAGACCTTTCACCGGTTCGCCGACGACGACGAGGCGTTGGCGGGGCTGCCCAGCTCGTCGGCCTACTTCCGTTTCTACTGGAGTCAGATCGAGAAGACCAAGGGCCAGGTTAACCTGGACTTCCTGGACTCGCTCCTCGAGCGTGCAGACGCCGCCGGCCAGAAGCTGGCCTTCCGCGTGATGTGTGCCGGCACTGACGATGCGTACATGCACGTGCCCCCGTGGCTCAAGGACATGGGCTGCCCCGGTTTCGAGTTCCACTATGGCGACTGGGGCCCGGTCCACTGGGTTCCGGACATGGACTCCCCTGTGTTCCAGCGCGAGCACTTCCGGCTCATCGACACCCTCGGGGAGCGCTATGACGGCGACCCGCGGCTCGACATCGTTGACATCGGTAGTGTGGGCCTCTGGGGCGAGTGGCACATGAGCGGCACCGAGGTCGAGATGCCCAAGCCCGAGACGCGGCACGCCATTGTCGACCGTTGGTGTCAGGCATTCCCGAAAACGCCCAAGGTGATGCTCATCGGCGGCGAGGAGGACATGAAGCGTGCCACGGCCGGCGGCTGCGGTTGGCGCGCCGACTGCCTGGGCGACATGGGCGGGTTCTCGAAGACCTGGAATCACATGGAGCACTTCTACCGCCAAGCGGTTGCCAAGGCCGAGGCTGAGGACGCATGGAAGGCGGCGCCGGTGGCTTTCGAGAGCTGCTGGGACATGCGCAAGTGGCATGATGAGGGGTGGGACATCCCGGCGATCTTCGACTATGCGCTGGATCTGCACGCGAGCTACGAGAACAACAAGTCGGCGCCCCTGCCCGAGGGCTCGCGCCCGCACGTGGAGCGGTTCCTGCGGAGGCTTGGGTACCGCCTGGTGCCTCGCCGTGTCACCTATGGTGCCTCGGTGCGTGCAGGTGAGGCATTGGCGGTCTCGATCGAGTGGGAGAACGTGGGCGTGGCACCGCCTTACTGGGACTACTACCCGGCGGTGCGGCTCGTGCCCGAGGGCCGGGGCGAGCCGGTAGCGGCCGTCTCGGAGATCACGGTCCGCGGGTGGCTTCCGGGTCAGCCGCGGCGGACTGACCTCGAGCTCGACACCACCGGCCTGGCGGCCGGTGAGTACGCCCTGCAGATCGGCATCGTCGAGCCCGGTGGGAGGACGCCGGCTGTGCGCTTACCGGTGGCCGGACGTCGTGAAGGCAACTGGAGCGTCATCGGCCGAGTGAGGGTGGCGGCGCGGTGAGGGATAGGGCAAGGCATGTGAGCAGGGCGATCGCGCAGGAAGCGTCAACGCCAGAGCCAATAGGCTCCATCCCCGAGGGCACGCCGGTTCACAACTGCGGAGTGCTGAAGGCGCTGGTGTCTGGCTTCGAGTTGGCTCGGAGCCGAGACCGGGAGAACGAGGTGGATCGATGGACATGTCGGCGGCGGGTAAGAGTGGCAGTTCGGCACGTCGCGGGTGGAGCATGGGCTCCCGCGTGATCGCGCTGGTCCTGGTCTCGATCGCGGCCTCAGCCGCGGGCCCCGCATACCTCGCCTACCGTGCCTTCTCGGCCTACGCCGTTACGAGCGCTGGCACGGAGCTGCAGCGGTATGGCGGCGAAGTGCTACTGCGGTCGGGCGGTCTGGTCGAGGGGCACATCCTGGCGCTCCAGGCGTTGGCGACCTCGCCCGATGTGGTCAGTATCGTTCGGAGCTCGAATGCCGCCAATGCTGAGCGGGACCCTGCGGAGCTCGAGGCCTGGATCGCGGCCACCGACAAGGCCTGGGCCGAGAACCTGCCCCAGGTGGCCGACACGGTCGAGTCAGTTGTTGGCAACTCTGTCAGCAGCCACTTCAAGAGCTTCATCAGTGCGGTCGCGGGCCAGGTCGAAGTCTTCGTGACGGACTCTGAGGGCGTGGCCGTCGCCGAAAGCAACCGCACGAGCGACCTCATGCAGGCTGACGAGGACTGATGGCAGGCCACTTGGGCCGGGGGCTCGGGGGCTGTCTTTATCGGCGATGTCGAGTACGACGAGAGCTCGAAAGCCTGGGGGATGGACATCGGCGTACCGGTGCGCGAGCCGGGAGGGAAGGCGATCGGTGTCCTGCGCGGGACCGTCAATGTGTCGGTGCTGGTGGATGCACTGGGGCAGATCGTGATCGGTCAGGAGGGTCATGTGGGCCTCCTAGCCAAGGACGCCACGATCATCTCCGCCCCGGGGCATGAGGCCAGTGGCGACGAGAAGACCCCGGCGCCTGCTGGCATCGCCGCGCTGGCTCAGGAGGGCAAGAGCACGTGGCGTGAGGGCATACCCGACTTCTCCGGCCAACCGGCTGTCGTCGCCGTGGCGACCATGAAGGAGGGGATGGCGAGCAGCCTGGGGTGGGTGCTGGTGGCTACCCTGCCACTGGCGGAGGCCCATGCTCCGGCTCTCGCGGCGTCGCTCAACAGTGTGAAAGTGACCGCATTGGTGGCGGTCGTTCTGATGGTGTTCGCTTTGGTGTCCGGCCGGGCTCTCGCGGCGCCTCTGCGCTCCGCTACGGAGGCGGCTCGCGCGCTGGGCATCGGGGATTCCGAGCGTGCGGTGGAGCTCGTGACCCGGTTCGCTTGCCGTCGCGACGAGGTGGGTGAGCTGAGTCGTGCCTTCGTCGAGCTTGCCGCTCGCACTTCGGCCATCGCCAAGGTCGCGCATCAAGTGGCCGGTGGCGATCTCACTGCCTCCGTCACCGCCCGGAGCGACCGGGACGAGCTGAGCCTGGCTGTGGCGGAGATGGTCGAGCAGATGCGGGACCTCGTCGGCCAGGTCGCCGAGAGCACGCGCCAACTGCTGGAGGGCGTTGGCCAAGTCGACGAGGCCATGTCGCAGGTGGCGCGAAGTGCCATGAGTCAGACCGAGAGCGTCGAAACGGCAACCAATGCCATGGAACGCCTGATGCAGGGGGTGGGTGACGTGGCCGCGGGCGCCCGCGAGCAAGCTGAATCGGTGGGGCGATGTAGCGCGTCGACCGACGCGATCTCAGCTGGCCTGGCGGGCGTGTTACAGGTCGCGCAGGCGGGCGCTCAGGCGGCCCGCGCGGCTGCGGACAAGGCGCGTGGTGCCGCCCAGACTGTCCGGGCGACGGCTGAAGGCATGAACGACATCCGCGAGGGAACAGACCTTGCCGCGCAACGGGTCCGCGAGATGGGCGAACGTTCGGAGCAGATCGGCGAGATCATCGAGACCGTGGAGGACATCGCGGCCCAGACGAACTTGCTGGCTCTCAACGCGGCGATCGAGGCGGCTCGTGCCGGCGAGCACGGGCGCGGCTTCGCCGTGGTCGCCGACGAGGTGCGCAAGCTGGCTGAGGGGGCCGGATCGGCAGCTCAGGAGATCGGCGGCCTCGTCCGCACCATGCGTGAGGCCATCGAGCAAGCGATGGCTGCCATGAACCGGGGCAATGCCGAGGTGGAAAAGGGCATGGCTCAGGCCACGCGGGCCAGTGAGGCGATCGACGGCATTCTCGCCGAGGTCGACGATGTGGCGCGCCAGGTTCAGGAGATCACCTCGGCGGCGGAGGCCATGGCGGATGGGGCTCGCGACCTGGTGAGCGTAATGGGTGATCTGGCCGCCATTGTTGAGCGGTACTCGGAGGCCACTGACACCATCGAGGCGGAGGCGACGGGTATCTCGGATCAGATGAGTGGCATTGTCGCGATCTCAGAAGAGAACAGCGCCGCCGCCCAAGAGGTGGCCGCGACAACCGATCTCCTCCGCGGGATGGCAGGGCAGGTGGACGCTCTGGTGGGCCGCTTCCGGCTGAGCTGAGCGCGATGGCGCAGCCGATGGCTGCCGTGGCCTAGCGGGCTGGCTTCCTCCCAACGGTCGCCCGATAGATGATGCACTGCTCGTCGGGGTCCAGGTCGAGGAGCGTGGCCATGGGTGACCGGGGACTGAGCCCTCTGCCACGACGGGCATTGGCGTGAGGCAGCGCCCCCCATGGCGGAGGGCTCTGTCCCCATGGGCGTGGGCGGCTACCTGGGGCTCTCGCCTAACGGATCGCCTCCGGCAGGCCGGACCGTAGCTCAGGAAGCGCGAAGTCGAACGGCGTCTGGCCGGCGAGGATGCTGGCTTCGAGATCGACGGTGTTGTGCCCCCAGTGGTCCTGCACGCCGTCAGGCCAGAGCAAGAGCGTGTTGTTCGGCATCAGTGGTGTGAGCAGCAGGGCCCCTGGGTTGGGTGCCTTGGCTGAGTGGCAGATCACATGGGCCGCACGCGTCCACGTCCACTCGCCAGTAGGCTTGCGCAGGTAGCCCACGCTGTGGATCTCGGCGGGCATCCAGAGGCCCGGGACGACCTCTTCGAAAGCCGTGACCATCTCGACGCTGGTGTTCACGCGGCCATCGGGGAGAGCGACGAACGCCTCGCGTCGCGCGCGCCGGTATCCGTGGGCGGGGGCCACCCATACGTGCTCTGCTCCCCAGAGCCCGGACTCAGGATCGGTGGTGTCCGAAACCAGGTGAACGCACTCCAGGCCATCGACGTCCTCGATGCCGACGACCTCCGCGCGGGCGTACGTGGTTGCCAGTCCTTGTCCAGACGTATCCAACTGCAGGTACCCGCGCAACCACCCTTCGGACTCGCGCGGCGACTCGTTGATCTGAGCCACGGCAGTCGCGTCCATTCGTTCGTCTTCCCAGAGACCGCGGCCGATCACGCTCTCCTCGATCGTTGAGCCGTAGCCCTCCCCGGCGTTCCAGGAGACGAGAGTCCGCACGAGCTCCCGATCCCCCGACGCCAGCAGCTCGAACTCATCTTGCCGCGTCAGGTACCTCCCTTGGAGCCAGCGGTAGCTCAGCTTGTGAACCGAGACGGTGCGCCCGTGAACGAGCCGGGCCGGATCTGGGACCACTTGGCCGCCCTTGACGGTCGGCGCCGCGAATAGGACCCGCGTCACATAGCCGGAGAGCAGCGCGTCACTGCGGCCACCGGCGTCTATCCCGTCGAGCACGGCCGCCAGGTCGGGAGGACGCTCATTGGGCGCGCCCCAGGCAGCCGCAGCACATAGAGCGGCGGCAGCAACGAAGAACCGCAGACACCGGGTTCGGGAGAGCATCCTTCGCGCCATCGACGGCCTCCCCGCGGCAATGCACGTTCCTATGTTATCGTACCACCTTCTTCCCTACCGTTGCCAGGTAGATGACGAACTGCTCGTCGGGGTCGAGGTCGAGGAGTGTGGCCATGGCGTCATCGTCGAAGGCGCCGATGGCGCACACGCCCCCGCCGATGGCCTCGGCAGCCAGGTAGAGGTTCTGGCACGCGTGGCCGGCATCGAGGTGCAGGTAGCGGTAGCCGCGCTCAGAGTACCGCCAGGTCATCCGGTGCGGGATCGCCACCCACACGAACGTCGCCGACGATGTGCCGACGAAGCTCTGCCCGAAGCACGCCGCCACGGCACGTTGGCCCAGGTCGGCGGGTGCCTTCAGGCGTGCCAGCCGGTGCCCCACGGCCACGAATCGGTACAGGCCGGCCTCGAGCCCCTGCACCGAGTTGACGATCAGGTACGCCTCGAGTGCGTGCCGGGCTCCGGCGGAGGGCACCGTCCGCAAGAGGTAGCCTGGCCCGACTTCCTTGACTCCCTGAGTACACCAGAGCAGGTATGAGAGCTCGAGGAGGCTGAGTCGCGCTGCCGAGTAGCGCCGCACGCTGGTGCGCTGCTCGATCAGCTCCCGCACGCTGACGGGCGCGATCTCGAGGCCCGACGGGTGGGGTAGATCGATCAGCGCGGCGCCGGGCTCGACCGGCCACTGGAGCGGGGGCATGGGCAGCCCTCGCTGCTGCTCGGACTCTTCGAGGAAGCGGTAGCGCGTGCGGTTCATGAAGTCCCGGCCGATGCCCATGGCAGTGCCCCCTCGTGATGGGAGGCTCTTCTCCCCCGCCCGGCCGCATCCTGCCCGTCTTTCTCGTCGGCGGCGAAGGAAAGGCGGCGGTTGCGAGCGCACAAGAGCACCGTGGCGCAGGCAAGGCTGCGCTGCAACTATCCCATCGACACCGAGGACACACACCCATGGCCAAGAAGACCCTGAATGTCGGCATCATCGGCGTCGGCGGCATTGCCGGCGTCCATTTCCCCGGTTGGCGCGAGAGTCCCCTGACCCAGATGTACGCCTTTGCGGATCTCGATGGCGCGACGCTGAAGCGAGTTGGCGAAGCGCAGGGAGTCAGCGTGCTCTATGAGGATCCCATGGACCTCATCGCCGACCCCAATGTGGACATCGTCGACGTCTGCACTCCGAACATGTACCACTGCCCCCTGACCGTGGCCGCGCTTGAGGCCGGCAAGGACGTCATATGCGAGAAGCCGCTGGCACCCACTCCTGAGGACATCAAGAAGATGATCGCGGCCCGCGACAAGAGCGGCCGGCTGCTCATGACCGCACAGCACTTCCGTTTCAGCGGCGGTGCGAAGGCGCTCAAGACCGAGGTAGAGGCCGGCATGCTGGGTGACATCTACCACGCCCGGAGCTGGATGCTCCGCCGCAGCGGCGCCCCCACGCGGCCCGGGTTCATCGAGAAGAAGCACAGCGGGGGCGGACCCTGCATCGATATTGGCGTGCACATCCTCGATCTGACCCTCTGGATGATGGGCAACCCCAAGCCCGTCAGCGTCTCCGGGGTGACGAAGGACATTCTGGCACACAAGCCTGGCGCTTTCAGCAACTGGGGCGGTCCTATCCCCAAGAGCTATGATGTCGAGGAGTTCGCTGCCGCCTTCGTGCGCTTCGAGACCGGAGCCACGCTGGTCATCGAGGTGAGCTGGCTGCTCAACCATAACACCCCGAGTGAAGACATGCAGATGTGGCTCTACGGGGACAAAGCCGGAGCCCACTGGCCGAGCAATGAAGTCTACTCGACCAACAACAAGACCAAGCAGCACTTCAACACCAAGCTGCAGCGCGAGGAAGGCGGGGCGCCCCACGCCAAGGAGTGCATGGCATTCGCCGAGGCGGTCGTGAAGAAGCTCCCGTCACCGGTGCCGGCCGAGCAGTCGCTGGATGTCATTGCCATCCTTGACGGGCTGTACCGGAGCGCGGCGTCAGGCAAAGAGGTCGTGCTGAAGTATTAGGGTGCGCAGTATTGCGCGAGGCCACAGCCGGAGCGGGGCTTCGGGAGCGCAGCTCTTCGGCAAGCTCGGGGCTGCAGCGGTGGCTGGCGCGGTGACGGTGTCTGCTGGCTCCCTCTCGCTGGCCCATTGAGGGCCAACGAGAGGGCCCGGGCGGACTGAAGTCCGCGCTCCCGAAGACCCCGTCGCGGTGGTGGTGCGCGCCCGGCCGAAGCCGGGCCTCCGACCGGGCTGGTGCAAGGCGACGGGGGGGAAGGCCGCGTTAGGGGGAGGCCCATGAACCATCAGACCCACTGCTCCATCGCGCTGTTCGCACTGGCCACCGCTATCGGGGCAGAGGCCGAGGCACCGGGCGACGAGGCCTTGCCGCTGCAGATGCAGGCGTACCTTGTCCGAGAGGCCAGCCGGATCAGCTCGCACGCGCTGGATGGCATTCACACGGCCGCGGACTGGGAGGCGGCCCGGGCGGGCGTCCGGCGGAAGCTCGCGTTCATGATGGGCCTGGATCTGACCGCGCCCCGGTCGCCGCTGAAGGCGCACGTCATGGGCCGCCTCGAACGCGAGGCATTCTCGGTCGAGAAGGTGACCTTCCAGAGCGTGCCCGGCCTCTACGTGACCGGCAACCTCTACGTGCCGAAGGGGCTGCGCGGCCGCGCGCCGGCGGTGCTCTATGTGTGCGGCCATGGCGGCAAGCCGCCAACGGGCGCCAAGGCGCAGTATCAGCACCACGGCATCTGGCTGGCGTCACACGGCTACGTCACGCTGATGATCGACACATTGCAGTTGGGTGAGGTCGGCGGGCTGCACCACGGCACACATCGCGAGAACCTGTGGAACTGGGTGTCGGCTGGCTATGCGCCCGGGGCCGTCGAGGTGTGGAACGCCGTCCGCGCCCTCGACTACCTCCAGAGCCGGCCCGAAGTCGACCCTGGGACGATCGGCATGACCGGGCGGAGCGGCGGCGGCGCGTATACCTGGTACACCGCGGCACTGGACGACCGCGTGCAGGTCGCCATCCCCGTCAACAGCGCCAACACGATCTACAGCCACATCGAGCAGGACACGCTCAGGGGCCACTGCGACTGCATGTTCATCCACAACTGCTATGGGCTGGACTTCGTCGACATGGACGCCTGCATCGCGCCTCGGCCGCTGCTCATACTCGAATCGACTGACGACGGGATCTTCCCACGCCAGGGGCACGCAAAGCTCTACGAGGGCTTGCGCCGGCTCTACCGGCTCTATGGCGCCGAAGACCGCCTGGGCTACTTCGAGCATCTTGGCGGTCACGAAGATGCCATGGAGTTCCGCACCCAGGCCTTCCAGTGGCTCGAGCGCTGGCTGAAGGGCAAGCCGACCGACGGGCAAGTCACGGAGGTCGAGCGCTTCGAACCGGACGAGTTGCGGGTGTTCCCGGCCGGCCTGCCCGCCGATGAGCGGAACTCGACGCTCCGAGACGATTTCCTGCCCCCTACGTCCGCGATCCAGGCCTCGACTGCGGCCGAGTGGCAGTCCGCGGCCGCGCGTCTGCGCGAGCGCCTGGCTGAGTGCCCCTTCGCTCAGTGGCCCCCAGAGCCCCCCGGATTGCGGCTCCAGGTGGAGCCGCCGGAAGCCCACGATGGCCGGCTCGAGCGCCGGATCTCGTTCGACAGCGATGAGGGCATTCGCTTGCACGCGACCATCTCGCGCCCAGTCGAGGGCAAGGCCGAGGCGGCCCCCCTGGTGTATGTGGCAGCGGCCGACGAGACCGACGAGACGATCCGCGCCCGAGTAACCGCGGCGAGTGAAGGCCGCATCGTGCTGTGGTTCCATCCGCGTGGCCTCGAGCCCAAGGGCGAGCTCTTCGTGCGCGTCAATGCCGATGGCACCATGGAGCCCAGGGGTCCCCGCGACTGGTACATCGAGCGCGCATCACACCTGATCGGGCGCACGGTGCCCTCGATGCGTGTCTACGACGTCGTGCGCGCCATCGATGCCCTCGACATGGTCGAGCTGGGCGTCAATAGCCGGATTGCCGTGTACGGCCGCGGCCCGCTCGGGGTGCTCGGGCTGTACGCCGGCGTCATGGACCGGCGGATCCAGCACGTGGTCCTCGACCAACCGCCGGTCAGCCATCGCGACCACTCGGTGATCCTGATGGACATCCTCCGGTTCGCCGACATGCCACAGTGCGCGGCGCTGCTCTGCCCGATGCGGCTCACGTTCCTCGGCGCGATCCCCGGCGAGTTCGAGTTCACCCGCGGGATCTACGAGCTGTGCGGTCACGCCGACCGATTCGGCGCGGCGTCCGACCTGGTGGAGGCGCTTGGCCCCTCGCCAGGTGCGCGGGAGGAGTAGCCATGGGCGGCTGTCGCCTATGCGCCAAGGTGCTCCTTGCCATGGCTGCGCTCTCGGGCGGTGGCGTTTCTGCCGCGCCAGTGCCGGTGACGCTGGAGAGGCCGGCCGCGGGTTGGCAGCTCATGCGCGAGGGAGCGCCCTACCCAGTCCGGGGCGTGGCAGGCGAGGTCCACCTCGGCCTGGCCGCCCGCATCGGCGCCAACTCGATCCGCACCTGGGGGGTCAGTGACTCGCTTCCCGCACTGCTGGACGAGGCGGCGGCGCACGGCCTTACGGTTGCGGTTGGCCTGTGGCTTGGCCACGAGCGCCACGGCTTCCGCTACGATGAGCCCCAGCAGGTCGTCGGCCAGCTCGAGGCCTGCCGGGAGGCGATTCTGCGCTTCCGCGATCATCCGGCAGTGCTCCTGTGGGGTATCGGCAACGAGATGGAGGCCGAGGGGCGCAACGTTGCCATCTGGCAGCATGTCAACGAGATCGCGGCCATGGCGAAGGAGCTGGACCCGAACCACCCGACCATGACCGTCATCAGTGATTGCTCCGAGGTGAAAGTCCGCCTTCTGCATGAGCACTGCCCGAGCATCGATATCGTTGGCATGAACTCCTACGGGGGCGCGCCGACGCTGCCGGAGCGGTACCGCGCTGCTGGCGGAACCAAGCCATTCATCGTCACCGAATACGGCCCCCTCGGCCGGTGGGAGTCGCCCAAGACGCCCTGGGGAGCGCCCATCGAGGCAACGAGCACGGCGAAGGCCGAGCAGTATCGGCGGGCACTCGAGGCACAACAGGCCAGCCCGGAGCTGTGCCTGGGGTCGTATGCCTTCCTGTGGGGCTGGAAGCAAGAGGCGACGCCGACGTGGTTCGGGATGCTGCTGCCGGACGGCTCGCGGTTGGCCGCGGCTGACGTGCTGTCCGAGGCGTGGTCGGGCCAGCCCCCGGCGAATCGCTGCCCGGCCATTGCATCCCTCGTGGCCGAGACTGAAGCACAGCTCGCCCCGGGCGACACGTTCGGGGCGTCCCTGGCTGCCTCCGACCCGGAGGGCGACCCGCTCGAAGCCGAGTGGTCGGTCATGGCGGAGCCCGGTGCCTACGGCACGGGAGGCGATGCCGAGGCGGTGCCGCCGAGCCTGCCCGAGACGTTGGTCGCCTCGTCGCTGACAGGTGCCGAAGCGCGCGCGCCGGATCAGGAGGGCGCTTACCGGCTCTATGTCACCGTGCGGGACGGGCAGGGCGGCGCCGCCACGGCGAACCTGCCATTCCGAGTCCGCGTGCCCGGCAAGATCGCGGCGGGCCGGCCGGCCGCACTCCCCTTGGTTGTCTACGGGGACGACGCACCCGGCGAGCCCTTCGCGGCATCGGGCTGGATGGGCGACACGACGTCGCTCGCACTGGACTTGGAGTGTGCCGAGACGCCAGCGGCGGGAGGCACTTGCCTTGGGGTGGCCTTCGACAAGGCGGACGGCTGGGCGGGCGTCGTGTGGCAAGACCCACCCAACGACTGGGGCGACGCGGCGGGGGGGTACGACCTGACCGGGGCGCATCGGCTCGTGTGGATGGCTCGCGGCGCTGAAGGTGGCGAGCGTTTGAAGTTCGGTCTCGGGCTGCTGGGCGAGGATAAGGCCTTCCCCGACTCCGCTCGCGGCGAAGTCGAAGTCACACTCACCATGGGGTGGCAGCAGTTCGCCATCGACCTGACCGGTCGTGAGCTGCAGTGCATTAAGACGGGGTTCTACTTCGTCGTGGTCGGCCAGGGCGTGCCGGTGCGGTTCTACGTGGACGACGTGCGGTACGAGTAGGCGGCGGCATTGGCGGTAACTTGGGGCTGGGCGGTGCGCGAAAAACCCGTACACCGCACTGCCCTGTCTTGCGGAGAGGCCGCACAGGGGTGCGCCCGGAGGGCGCGGGGCCCCTGTCCCGAGCCTGTCGAAGGACCCGGGTCGGCCGGAGACCGACACTCGCGACTGCGGGCGCGTTGGGGGCCCACCACGCACAGCCCGCGTGGTTCCCCCCATGGCGCCCCTCCGCAGCCAAGCCCATGGGTCGCTGGAGCCCTGAGTTGCCGCCAATGGAGTAGGGGGGGACGGTCAGCCCCGCACGAGCCCCGACTGCTATCGTCCACTCAGCCCGTGGGCCTCGAGGAGCGCGGTGTCGCACAGGATCTCCTCCGCCGGTCCCTGAGCCACAACCATACCCTCGTCGAGGATCACGACTCGGGTGCACAGTTCGGCGGCCAGTGCCAGGTCGTGGGTGGCCACCAGTTTGGCGCAGGGCAGCTCCTTCAGGAGGTTCATGAACTCGCGCCGGCCCCGGGGATCGAGTCCGCTGGTGGGTTCATCGAGCACCAGGATTTCGGCATCGAGCACGAGCACCGTGGCCAGAGCCACCCGCTTCTTCTGGCCCGTGCTCAGGTGGTAGGGAGGTCGGTCCTCGAGACCCGCCATACCGACAGCCTCCAGTGCCCGGGCCACGCGCTCCCGGACCTCGGTCTCTCCCAGGCCCAGGTTCAGTGGCCCGAAGGCCACGTCGTCGAACACGGTGGGCATGAAGAGCTGATCGTCGGGGTTCTGGAAGACGAGGCCTACGCTCCGGCGCACCTGCACCAAGTTCGCTTTGGTGATCGGCTCGCCGTGGACCCTTACGCGCCCTTCGCTGGGCAGGATCCCGTTCAGGTGCAGGATGAGTGTCGACTTCCCCGCACCGTTTGGGCCCAGCAGACCGACCGCGTCACCAGCGTCGATCGCGAACGACACACCTCGGAGGGCCGGGATTCCGGTTGGGTATGTATAGGTGAGGTCGCGGATCTCGAGGAGGGGCACCTTCGATCACATCCACGTCACGGCGACGGAGATGGCGCAGAAGGCCGTGGCCCAAGCCACGTGCGCTGCCGCCAGGGACGATCGCCGTACCAGGGGCAGGTCGCCGGTGTAGCCGCGGGCGCTCATGGCATGGCCCACTCGTTCCGCTCGTTCCGTGCTCCGGATGAAGAGCGAGCCCACCATGGCTCCCGCGACGCGCGCGCGGGCGGCAACCCGAGGGGGTCGGCCTCGCGAGTCGCGGGCACGCACCATCCGTCTCGCCTCATCGGTGAGCACGTCGAGGTATCGCACACTCAGGAAGACCAGTGCAACCAGGACGCGAGGCACGCCCAGCCGTCCCAGGCCCCAGACGAGGCTCTCGAAACCGCTGGTGTAGAGCACCGACGCCACACAGGCCAGACTCAGAGCTGCCCCGGCCAGAACCGAGCCGTAGCGCGCCAACGCGTGACCCGAGAGCATACGCTCGATGCCGGGCACCCAGACGGCATCGCTGGGTCCCAAGACCGGAGACAACCACGCCGAGGCGGTGGCGAGCACGATCACGGGCAGCAGCAGCCCGAGCCGGGACAGGACGAAGGAGGCGGGTACCCGTGCGGCTGCGCCGGTGCATCCGAGCAGCACCGCCAAAGCGCCGAACCGAGCCCACGCTCCGGTGGGAAGCAGCACGACGCACAGAACGTAGGTGAACATGCAGACCAGCTTGGCGCGGACGTCCATATCACGGACCAGGGACGGACGCGACGGCGGCCTAGTCACGCCTGGGGCTCCCGGGCGGTCGTCGGCCGGCGAGCAGCCAGCCGACAGCCGCCACAATCGCGGCCGTGGCGAGCGCACCAATCAGGCCCGCCAGGCCGGTGCCGATTCGCTCGTTCTGCACCGCCGGAACGGTGTAGTCCGGCATGGGCGAGGCGACCGTGGGTGGTGCTTCGAATCGCTCCGCGAAGCCTGCGCCCTTGGCCACGGTCTCGAGACCGTCCGGCGACTCCGATGCGAACGGCGCGAGCCCCAGGGCGATGGCGCACGCAAGACATACACCGAGAACGGTCCACAGCACGGACCTCATGCGGCCACCTCGCCTCGCGCGGGAGCCAGGTCGGGCCGGGTGCGCCACACCAGCCGGAGCGCCGCCACGGTCACGGCTCCCTCGCCCACACCGATGAGCGCGTGCCAGCCGACGGCGGGCACGACCACCAGACGCCAGTCATACCCCGAGAGAACCAGCTCGATCGACACGGCCAAGGCCCCGGCCACCACGGCGGCCCACGCGGCGATGAAGGCGGCAGCCACGTGCCGCGGCCGAGTGCCCACGCCCCGGCTGAGTGCGGCATAGACCCCCACGCCGACAGCTGGCCCCACTAATGCCATGTTCAGCACGTTGGCACCCAGGGCCAACACGCCACCATCCTGGTAGAGGAAGCACTGTACGAGAAGCACCGTGGTGATGATCAGCACGGCCGGCCCGAGCCCGAGCAGGATGCCCGCCAGGGCCGCGCCGACCAGATGGCCGCTCACACCGGCGGCCACGGGGAAGTTCACCATCTGGGCGGCGAAGATGAACGCGGCCATGACACCCATCAGCGGCACGTCGCTGGGTTCCAGGCGTGTCCGCATCCGGCGCACGGTCAGCCCGACCAGGCTCGCAGCCGTGACATCGGCCGCCACCCAGACGGCCGGGTCGAGCACTCGGTCGGGCATGTGCAAGTGCGATGACCTCCGTTCGGGCTATGCGAGGGAGCGGCCGGTGGTCGTGCAAGTGAGCCGGCCATGCTTGACGCCCTTCGTGCCCACCAAACGCTCCGCGATGGCCCGAATCTCCCTCGCCTTGCCCCGCAAGATGATGACTTCGAGGCAGTGGTCGTGGTCGAGGTGGACGTGGGTGCTGCAGATCACGGCATCCGTGTGGTCGTGCTGCATCTCGACCAGCCTTTGCTCGAGCTCGCGCTTGTGGTGGTCATAGACGAGGGTCACGGTGCCGACCACATCCTCATCCGAGCGCCATTCATGCTCGACCAGGTAGTCGCGCACCATGTCGCGGAGCGCCTCCGACCGGTTGGTGTAGCCTGCCGCCTGGATCCGGTCGTCGAAGGCGCTGAGCAGCCGAGAGTCCATCGAGACACCGAAGCGCTGCAGTCCCTCATCCATGTGCCCAGTGTAGCACGGAATTGCGCCAGGGTGCTACGCTCGCACTGGTCGGGGATTCCCGCCACGGCGCAAACGCCCGGGGGCTTGGGACTCGGGTTGGCGCCCGATTCCCCGGCCGCTCGGGCGATCCAGTCGTCGGCCCCGTACCGTGGACTGCCGGCTACCGACTGGTGCGCCGAGCTCAGCTCTTCAGCCGTGGGCTACTGCTGTGCCCGCCCGGACCAACCGGGACGGCGGGGCGGCGGGCCCTCACTGAGCGGCAGCCGTTCGTGGGAGCCGTCGTGTTCGCGACGCTAGAGGCAGTACCATCACCACGCAGCCGGCCCATGCGCGAGACCCGCTTGGAGGGGATTTCGTTCCGCATGAGGCCGGACGGTGGGCAGCTGGCGCCATGGCATGGTGAACGGAGTTCAGTCCGCACCTCTGGCTTGCCCACAGAGAGGGCGGTCAGGAGCGGTCCGGCTGGGGGAGCGGGTTGACGGTGGGGAGGGCCACCCCGTAGAATCGATGCACTAGGAGAGTCAGGGTTCGGGGCCCCCATGGGGCCCTTCTTCGTCTCCGGGCATTTGGCAGCGGAGTCATCATGTTGCGGTCAATGTGCAAGTCGAAGATCCATCGGGCCACAGTCACGGATGCCGCTCTCCACTACGAGGGTAGCCTCACGCTGGACCGGGATCTCATGGATGCCGCCGACCTGCTGGAGCACGAACGCGTGCAGGTCGTCAATGTGAACACGGGTGACCGGTTCGATACGTACATCATCGAGGGGCCGCGTGGTTCGGGAGCCGTGTGCCTGAATGGGGCAGCGGCCCGGCTCGGACACCCAGGCGACCTGGTCATCATCATGAGTTTTGCCTACTACACGGAGGACGAGGCCCGCTCTCACACGCCCCGTGTGGTCCGCGTTGATACCGCCAACCGCCCCGTCGCCGGGTGACTTCGGGGCGCCCGCAAGGAGTCGCACGCGATGAGGCTCCCGTCGGAGCTCCGTGCTGCTGAGTACCCGCTGCTAGCGGACCGCATCCTGCGGTTCAAGCAGCAGCGGAATGCCATCATACTCGTCCACAATTATCAACTACCCGAGGTGCAGGATATCGCAGACGTTCTGGGCGATAGCCTGGGCCTGAGCCAACACGCCGCGCGAACCGATGCCGATGTCATTGTGTTCTGCGGCGTCCACTTCATGGCTGAGACGGCGGCCGTTCTGTGCCCGGACAAGATCGTGCTTCTTCCTGAGCCCGAGTCCGGCTGCCCCATGGCTGACATGATCACTCCGCCGCAGCTGGAAGCCCTCAAGGCGGCGCATCCGGGTGTGCCCGTTATCACCTATGTGAACTCCTCGGCCGAGATCAAGGCCATGTCCGACTACTGCTGTACGTCGGCCAACGCGGTCCGAGTCTTGCAGGCCGTCGATGCCGACGAGGTCCTCTTCGTCCCCGACCGCTGGCTGGCTTCGTACGCCGCCCGGTTCACCGACAAGAAGGTGCACTGGCACGAGGGGTTCTGCCCCACCCACCACCGCATCTTGCCCGAGCACATTGAGCGGCTGAAGCACGACCATCCCGATGCGGTTGTCGTCTGCCACCCCGAGTGCCGTGCCGACGTGGTCGATCTGGCCGACGCGGTCGAGTCGACGACCGGCATATGCTCCTTCGTGGGCCGGTCCGACGCACAGGAGTTCATCATCGCCACCGAGGTCGGGCTCATCTACCGGCTGGAGCGAGAGAACCCGGGCAAGCGCTTCTACTGCCCCTCGTATGTGGCCGTGTGCCCGAACATGAAGATGAACACGCTGGAGAACGTCCTCTCGGCTCTCGAGACGCTGGCGCCGCGTATCACGGTCCCCGACGACATCGCCCGCCGCGCCCACCGGGCCATCGATCGGATGCTGGAGCTGGTCTGAGCCGTGAACGACATTGCCGGCCTGCCGGCCGTCCGCCGCCTGATTGACCTGGCTCTCGAGGAAGACGTCGCCCATGGCGACATAACCACCATGGCCACGGTCCCCGCCACCGTCTATGCCGATGCGGTCATTCAGGCCAAACAGCGCGGCGTCGTTGCGGGCCTGGGCATCGCTGAGGCCGTGTTCCTGCGCGTGGATCCGTCGCTCGGTTTCGCGGCGGTGGCCGCCGATGGAGACCTCGTCGAGCCGGGCGACCGGCTGGCCGAGGTTTCCGGCCGTGCCCGATCGATCCTCACGGCCGAGCGCACGGCACTTAACTTCCTGCAGCAGCTCTCTGGTGTCGCCACGGCCACACGGACGATGCGGCTCCTGATCGAGGGCACGCGCGCGCGGCTCGTCGATACTCGGAAGACAGTCCCGGGCCTCCGCGTGCTCCAGAAGTATGCCGTGCGTGTTGGAGGCGGGAGCAATCACCGCTTCCATCTCGCCGATGCGGTGCTCATCAAGGACAACCACATCGCAGCCGCTGGGGGCATCGGGCCGGCCGTGCGGGCTGCCAGAGATCTGTGCCCGCACACCATGCGTGTCGAGGTCGAGGTGCAGAGCCTGAGCCAGCTCCGTGAGGCTCTTGAGGCTGGCGCCGATGTCATCATGCTCGACAACATGGACTGCGCCATGATGCGCCAGGCCGTGGAGCTGACCGCCGGACGTGCTCTGCTGGAGGCCTCAGGCGGTATCCGCGAGGAGACCGTCGCTGAGGTGGCGCGAACGGGTGTCGACCTGGTGTCCTGCGGAGCCATCACCCACAGCGCTCCCGCACTCGACATCTCGCTGGACCTGGTGGCTCGCTGACCCGAAGCTCAAGCAGCGCCGTCGGCGAACGCAATGAGGTCCCGGAGTGACGCGATGACGCCGCCCGAGAAGTCCGTCGCCGCCGATCGGTCGATCCGGAATGCCGTCATTCCCGCGGCGCGGGCACCATCCACGTTCCGCTGCAGATCGTCGACGAACACGGACTCCTGAGGCTTCACGCCCAGTGCATTGGTGGCAATCTCGAAGATCCGCGGGTCAGGTTTGCTGATGCCCACCACCATGCTGGCCACTATCGAATCCAAGTAGTGAGCGATGCCCATCGATTCGAGCGATGCCTTCAGGGAGGGGTAGGTGTCGCTGATGACGCCGAGCTTCAGGCCCCGGTCCTTGAGTGCCTGGAGCACTTCGCGCGTCTCAGGGAACGGCTCCATCATGGTGTGGAAGACGAAGCGCCGCCGGACTTCCGCCGAGAGCTCGGCTGCGCCTTCGGTGAGGCCATGGTCCTCGAAGATGAACTGCATCCAGCGGAGCCAGAAGGCTTCCTCGCGCTCGGGCGTGTTGACCGGCGCGATGCCGGGCACGGCCATGGTACGCGTGAAGAGGGCCGTGTAGTCATCGTTGGTAATTGAGAAGTCCGGCACACCAACGATCTCGCCAATGGCGCGGTACATGGCCTGGGCCTGCACGGGGCTGACCCGCGAGATGGTATCGTCGCGGTCGAGGAACACGGCACGCAAGCGGCTCATGGGCAGCTCCTTACTTGGGTCGGACCCGAGGGGCTCCGAAGACCGGCGAATGATGCCACTTCGGGCGGAGAGCGGCAAGGCCGACCGGGAGCCGACGGAGTCGCGGCACAGTCACGCCCGCGGAGGGCCCGCCCTTGGACAGGCTCCATTCGACAGGCTCGGGGTGCTCGGGTTGGGTGGGGGCCCATGCATGGCCGGAGACCTGGGGTACCGAGCGCGTATGAGGGCCGAGCGGCCGTCAGTGTTCCGGTCGGATGCCCCCGTGAAGCAGGGAGAGCCCATGGGTCCGGTCGGGCTCAGCGGCGAGGCGAACCGGCCGTAGGCCGCCATCAGTGGCTCTGGCACGGGGGACGCCAATGAGCGGTGGTTCCTTGTAGAATGAGGCTGGTGCAAGCGGGGAGAGGGCCGAGGCAACCATGGCAAGCAGGATCAACGCGGCTCGCGGAAGCCATGTGCCGGCCCGGCCGTCGACCGGGCGTCTGGTGTTGCACTGGGCTGGCCGTGTGCTGATCGCGCTCGAGATTGCTGTGTTGGTGCTCGTGGTCGGCGTGGCCGGGGCGGTCTACGGGGCATACCGCGGTGCGCGGAAGATGCTCCCCTCGGGTACGGACATCGCGGGGTACCGGGCTCCTTCGGCGAGCCGCATTTACGCGTCGGATGGACAGCTCCTGGCCGTGGTATTCGACCAGGACGAGGGCTACCGGGAGCTGGTGCCGCTCGAGGCGATTCCCGAGCATGTTCGCGAAGCCCACATCGCCATTGAGGATCGGCGCTTCTACCAGCACCAGGGCGTGGACATGCCCCGCATCCTTCGCGTGGCGTACCAAAACTACCGCAGCGGGAGGATCGAAGCCGGAGCCAGCACCCTCACCCAGCAGCTTGCCCGTGCCATCTTCCTCTCGGCCCGGGCCTCCTATGGCCGCAAGGCTCAGGAGGCGCTGCTGGCGATCCAGATCGAGCGCGAGTTCTCCAAGGACGAGATCCTTGAGATGTACCTCAACCAGGTCTGCTATGGTCATCCGGCCTATGGGATCCAGGCGGCCTCGCGTCTGTACTTCGACAAGGATGTGGGCCAGTTGTCGGTGGCCGAGGGTGCCCTGCTGGCGGGCATCGTCTGGAAGCCCACCGAGGTCTCGCCCTGGGTGAACCGGGACGCCGCGCTGCGACGGCGAAGTCTGGTGCTGGCGGCCATGGCCCGCGACGGGTACATCACGCAGGCGGAGGCCAAGAGGGCCGACGACGAGCCGCTACGACTCGCCCCGCGGCGACCTAGTGGCCTGTTCTCATACCGCCACCCGTATTTCGTCACCCAGGCCATCTCGGAACTGGTCCAGCGCTATGGCCCTGACGCGGTCTATCGGAGCGGCCTGCGGGTCTATACGACCATGAACGAGAAGGTGCAGTCCCACTGTGAGGAAGCCATCCGCCGTGGGGTGCAGCGTGCTCGCTACATGAACTGTACTCAGGCCGCCACCGTGATGATGGAGCCCAACACGGGCCGCATTCTGGCCATAGTTGGGGGCACTGGATTTGGTCCTTCCGACCAGAACAACCGTGCCACCAACGCGCTCCGGCAACCTGGGAGCTCGTTCAAGGCCTTCGTCTACACTGCGGCCATCGAGAAGGGTTACACGCCGCAGACGGGTATCAGCGGCTCGACGGTGACGATCAAGGCGGGGCCAGGCGAGTATTGGACGGTGAAGTCGAACGGGGGGTCATCCCTGTCGCTGGCCAGTGCGCTGGCCGCATCGGTCAACCCCGCATCGGCGCGCCTGGTGGCCGCCCTGGGTCCGAGCCGGGTGGTCGAGGTGGCGCACCGGATGGGGATCCGCACCGAACTGGAGCCTGTCTACTCGATCGCGCTGGGCACGGAGGAGGTCACGCTCCTCGAGATGACCACGGCCTACTGCGGCTTCGCCAATGGCGGCTACCGGGTCGAGCCCACCACCATTGATCGCGTATACGACCATGACGGCGTGCTGTTGGACGAGCCCGCCCCCCGGCGCGTGCGCGCCATCTCGATGCAGACCGCCTACGTGATGAACGGCATGCTCCAAGGGGTCGTGCGTCACGGGACCGGCACCGCGGCTTCAGGGCTCGGCGTGCCGACCGCGGGCAAGACGGGGACGACCGATGACAACAAGGATGCCTGGTTTGTGGGCCTTACGCCGCAGATCGTCTGCGGGGTCTGGGCCGGCAACGACGCACGACCCATGTCGGGCTCGGCGTTCGGGGGGCGTGTCTGCGCGCCGATGTTCAAGGACATGGTCGGATACGCACTGGACGTGATCGGCAAGAGGAAGGACCTGGAGTTTCCGGGCCCTGGCGACGAGCGCGCCCGCGCCGCGATCCGGTTCGACTCCGCTCTATTCTCCGGCGCTCAGAAAGAGGAGTCCAAGGAGACCAAGCCGCTTCAGCGAGACCTCATCGACCTTACGGGTGGCGGAGGCGGTGGGGGCAGGGGTGGTGCCGTGCCGCGGGCTCGGGCGCCCTCGCCATCGGTGCCATCGTACGTCCGCACCCCCTAGCGCCACATCCGGCCACCAAAGAAAGGAGGGCGACCGATCGGTTGTACCGATTGATCGCCCCCGGCCCTGGCTGCCAACCCAACAACGAGCCGGTGTCCCGCCCGGTTCATGCACTCCCGAGCCAGTGGGCGCCCGATCGCCGAGCGGTTCCCTCGTTCGATGCGGGGCCGGCGGAGCTTCGGGCGCCAAGGGTCGTTGGCTCCCGTCTCCCGCTTGGTCCGGCGCCGGCGCCACAACGGGCAGCTACAGGCCCCGGATCATGTATGCCTGCAGAAGCCCCGATTCATCGGAGTTGAAGAAGGCCATCCGCCCATCGGGTGACAGGAATGGGTGGATGTGGGCGCCCTTCTCGCACGACGAACGGGGGCTCAGAAGGTACGTCAGCTCTCGCGCGGGCTCGATGCCCGGCTCGCCCAGCTTCATTAGCACGATCTGCGCATCGCGGTCGAAGGAGCCCGCATCCGAGACGAGGCGCGTACCTCGGATGTCCGTGCCGAAGTGGTAGAAGTGCGGATTGGTGAAGTTGCGGGAGAGGTCGTTCCGCACACCTCCCGGGGTCTCAGAACCCACGTGCCCCACGTGCGGAGCCGCCCGGCCCTCGATGAGCTGTGCTTCGGCCGGGGACCGCGAGTCCGTGCTCGTGATCGCCCAAGCGCTCCGGCCTCGCCGGCACTGGTGCCCCTGGCACTGCTCATTCCCGTCGCGGCCCCAGGGCATGTCACGGAGGTGTGTGCCGTCATCCCGGATGACGTGAATATCGGCCCCGGCGCCGCTAACCAGGACCGTGGTCTCCCCGCGGGCGTCGGTCACGTTGCCGTGATTCTCCTGAACCAGGATGTCGCGCCGCTGGTCATGGTCGGCTGACCGGGAGTACTGGGCGTGCATGTTGCACCATGTGGGTCCCTCGAGGACGAGGTCGGCGCTGCCCTTCTGTACATCGAATACCAGCAGGCCGAAGGGGGCGTTGGGCGTCTGACCGTCGCCCAGGAAGGCCGATATTGCGACGCGGCGTCCGTCCGACGAGATGGTGGAGAGGCAATAGAGCAGCGAGGGACGGTAGCGAGTGCCCGGCAGTGCCGTGTCGATGACGGTGATTGTCTCCCGCCCGGACCCGTCGAGACGGACTCGCTTCAGGCGGAGGGAGCCTTCGTTCACGCGGGTGCGGTCCAGGAAGTAGTAGACCCACTGGCCATCCGGGCTGACGGATGCGGCCGTGCAGCCCAGTTCGTCGATGATCGTTGTGAGCCGGCCGCCGTCCTCCAGGTCGCACAGCAGGTAGTGGTGCTCTGGGTCCGTGACGTTTCCCCCGTGCGGTGTGGCGGAGCGGTGGAGGATGAAACGCTTCGAGTCTGGCGTGAAAACCTGGGCCTCCATGTAGAGGTGTGAGTAGGGCACCCCGGCTTCGTTGCTGAGCTGGAACACCTCGATGGTCCTCGGGGACCGCTCGTCGAGCAAGTCGGGCCTCGGCTTCATGCGGGTCGACCTCCCCGTGCGGGCACTCGGACGCGACCAGGCCGCCGTGGTTCCGATGGCAGCGGCGGCGCCGGCCATGCCGGCCGCCCTTTGGAGAAACCCACGCCGCGTGGTCAGAGGGTTCCAGCCGCTAGTCCTCGGCGGCGAGCTCATCGGCATGCTCCTCGAGCTTGTGAATGGCGTAGAGAATGTCGTCCACGTCGCTCTGCGGTCCCACGAATAGCCGGTGAGGGAACCAGACAGCCTCGTCGCGCGCAGCCCGTTCGGCGTTCGGGCATGTTCGCTTGTAGTGCGCGAAGTTGGGCGCCTTCCCCACACGGCAGCAGTTCACCGGGCAGGAGCCCTTCAGAAACCGTTGCTCGCGGAAGAGTGGCGTGGCGTAGATCGGCTCGTCGTACCCGCATGAGCAGGGGATTCCCTCGGCCTGCAGTGCCCGGACGAAGCGGTTGCGGTGGGCCCCGGCGAACGCTCCCGGCTCGTAGCGGAGGATCACGTCGCGGTAGCATCGGAACCCTTCGGGCTCGGGCGGGGTGGTCATCTCGAGGCCGCCAATGAGTTGGATGGCTTCGTAGAAGTACTTCACATTCGCATGGCGGCGCTCGTTGAGACCCTCCAAGCGCGGCAGCTGGGCCCGGAGCAGAGCCGCCTGAAGCTCGGTCATGCGGGCCGATGTGCCGAAGGCCACATTGCGCGGCTGGCACTCTACCAGCTCGAGCCCATGGTCGTGCAGCACGCGGACTTGCTGGTCGAGGACTGGGTCGGAGGTGACGATGAGGCCTCCCTCGCCAGCGGTCAGGATGCTGGACGGTCCGAAGCTGAACGCGGATGCCCGGCCGAAGGTGCCCGCCGCGCGACCGTCGGCTCGCCGGCTGCCCATGGCGTGACGCGCGTCTTCGACCACCGCCAGGCCCCGCTCGTCACCCAGCCTGCCGATGACGTCCATGTCGCAGATGCGTCCCCCGACATGGCACACCACGATGGCCCGGGTGCGAGGGGTGATGCAGCGCGCGATCGCCTTGGGGGCGATGGTGTACGTATGCGGGTCGATGTCCGCGAACACGGGGATGGCGTTGCTTTCGAGCACACAAGTCGCGGTGCCGATGGAGGCATAGGCGGGCACGATGACTTCGTCGCCGGGGCCGATCCCCAGGGCCCGCATGACCAGATCCATGGCCACGGTGCCGGATGAGACCGCCAGCGCGTGGCTCACGCCGATGAACTCGGCGACCTCGCGCTCGAACAGATCCGTCTGCCACGGTGAGGCCGGGTCACCCGTCGCCACCAGGCCATCGGGGTCGCGCAGCAGATGGCGGCTCCACCGCCCGCTCTGGATCACCTGCGCTACTGCCTCGACCTGTTCGCGCGTCTGCAGGGGCCACGCATGGAACGGCCGACTTCGCACGGGTGTTCCGCCCGCGATGGCGAGCTGGGGCACGTCGGCTCCCTCTTCCCTGGGGCTGGATGCTGGGCCGGGGCGCACCCCGGCCCAGCCATGGCTTCCACTAGAGGGCCACGGTCACCGCTCGAGTTGCCGACTCGACTTCGGCGAACGCAATCTGGATGTCGAGGGCGGTCTCCTGCAGCGGTACCCGGGTCGGGCGCTCCCCCCGTTCGATGCAGCCCACAAGGTAATCGATCTCGAGGAAGTACCCACCCATGTCGGAGATGTTGCCCGTGGTGGCCCCGCTGGTCGCCTGGACCTTGGGCAGCTCCGGGTGCTCGACCTCGGATGTACCGGCCCGCGCCACCGTGAGTGTCGGACTGGAAGCGACGTTGTACGTGATCGCCCCGCCTTCGAGGCCGATGCAGAAGGACATGTTGAAGGCGAACCCGGGCGGATAGTCCCATGCACCTTCGGCGAAGGCGACGGCGCCATCGTATTCATAGGTCGCGAAGACATGGTCCCAGCCGGTGGTGGGGTCGTTCACGCCCCGAGCGGTTACCCTGTGCGGCTTGCCCAACAGGTACACGATGAAGTCGATGTCGTGAACGTGCAGGTCCAGGAGGGCTGAACCCGACTTCTCCGGTTGCTGGAGCCAGTTCTCCCACGACCATGTGGGCCGTGGGCTCACGCGGCGGCACGAGACGTGTTTGACTCTGCCGAGTTCGCCGCTATCGACGATACGTTTCGCCGCCGCGTACTCGGGCCAGAAACGCAGGCACTGAGCGATCATCAGGAAGCCCTCGGCGCGCTCGGCCGCGTCGATCATGGCCTGGGCCTCATTCGGGTTGAGGGCCATGGGTTTCTCGCACAGCACGTGCTTCCCCGCAGCCAATGCGGCTACCGTCGCTTCCTTGTGCATGTATGTGGGGAGGCAGATGTCGATCAGGGCGATGGAGGGGTCGTCGAGCACGCTCTCCAGCTGGCTCACGGTCGCGACGCCATGGTCGGCCTTGGCCTTCTCTTGCTTCTCCGTCACCGGATCGACAACCACTGCTAGTTCGGCATTCGGCAGGGCTGCATAGGCGTTGCAGTGCATCTGGCCCATGAACCCATATCCCACAACCGCTACTCTCTGCATGGGGTCTCCTCCCAGGCCCAGACTCCGTCCCCGAGCCGGAAGGGTGTGCCGGCCGGGGGCGTGCCGGCCCGTGCTCTGGTGGCCCGGCTGCCGGCGAGCTCACCCGACGCGACTTCGACCATCTGGTCGTCCGCCCCTTCACTCGCCGGAACCCTCGCGGCGGTTGATTGACCCTCCTCGATGGCGCCCGTATCATCCAGGCGTCGCCATGTCTGCCTCCTGTGTCCCCCCTGCTGTGCGGCGCTCGATGGCCTGGTCCCTGGCCGGTGCCGCCTGTGTCGGCCTGCAGTGGGTGCAACCGGCGGCATCCGTTGGGTGCGTCCGGGCGTTGGGCGCCGTCCTGCTGGTTGCCTCCGGTGCGCTCATATGCCTTCCGATGTCCACATGGCTTCCGCTGTCCGCCGTTGCCCTGCTGACACTCGCCTCGGCCCTGAGTGGCGCCGGGCCGGAGGCGGCATGGCTGGGCGTCGCGGCATGCTTGGCGTGGTTGGCGTTGGCCGAGGGATGGACCCGCCAAGGCCTTCCGCTGCAGGGGTGGGCGACCGCGCTGCGCGCCGCGGGGTCGGCGACGGCGGTGGGCCTGTTGGTGGCTGTCGCTCGTGGGGAGTGGCCAGCCGTGGCGTGGTACCGCGAACTGGGGTACGGCCAGCGGCCCTGGGATGTGCCGTGGGTTCCTGGTCAGCCTGCCGCACTTGCTCTGGTTGCGGTCGCCCTGCCGCTGGCCGTGGACTCGTGGGCGACCGCGGGTGCGGCCTCGGCGCGCCGGCTCGGGTGGCTCGAGCTGGCGGTGAGTACGGCGGCCTTGATGCTTGCCGGTGGATGGCTCGGCTGGCTGGCGCTTGGCGCGGCGATAGTAGCGAGTGCGGGTTGGCGCGCGTGCTGGCGGTGGCCGCAGGTGGGCATCGGCGTCGGCGCCCTGGTGCTGGTCTGCGTGGCGGCGCTGCCTGTGCGGCACTCGTGGATGCCGCATGTCCAGCCGCTCCTGGCTTCGATCCGCGAGGAGGTCCAGCTCCGGGTCTACGCCGGTCACGCGGCCTGGCGTCTGTTGTCCCAGCGGCCCGGTCTGGGTTGGGGGCCGGGTTCGTTTGGCGCGGTCTATGGGCCGGCACGGCCAGGGCCCATTGCCGAACCGTTTCAGGCCGTTGAACGGCCCGCGACGGCCCCGAGCGACCTGCTGCTGTGCCTGGTGGAGACGGGTGTCCCGGCCACGCTGCTGGTGGTGGCCCTGTGCGTGCCGGCCTGCGCGGGTTGCCGGGGGCATGGCGGACCCCACGTGCCGCGCGGATGGCGGGCGGCCCTGGTCTCGTCTCTGGGGGTCTCGGCAATCGGTGGTGGCGCCGCGTGGCCCTTGGCCGCCGCCTCCGTGATGGTCACCGTGGGCGTGATTCGAGGGATGCGGCAGGGAAGGTCACGGTCTGGTCCGCGAGTTCACTGCTCGTGGCCTCGCCTCGGACTTGCTGCGGTGGTGGGCCTCGTGATGGCCATGTCTCCGGCCGCCGAGTGGGCTTCGCCGGCGCGGCGCGGCAGCGGGACCGGGGACCCACGCTCGCCCGAGATGCTGCTGGATCGTGCCTGCGCGGTGGCCCCGCGGAATCCGGAGGCCGCGCGCTCGCTTCTCCTTGAGGCACTGCGCGTGTTCCCGCTGCGTGAGGAAGCGGCTCGCCGCGCGGGGCGGGGTGATCGCCAACGGTGGGGTGAGGTGCGGCTTGCCCACATCGCGGCCGCCGACGAAATGGCCGTGTTGAGCGCCTCGCTGGGGGCATCTGAAGCCGGGAGGGCCTACGCTTCGCTGGCGCGCCAGCTCCGTGCGGATCTGTTGCGCGAACGTTAGGTGCGTTCGGAGGGAGGTGACTCGCCGCCGAGCGCGAAAGCACGGGCAATGAGATGTCGCATCGTACTGCGCCGGACGGAGGTCGACAGCGCAGAGGCGACGAACACGGCAACAGCTCTGCGCCGACGCGGAGCGGCACTCGGCTGGCCGGGGATCCGGTCCAGTCGCGTTTTGGCATGGTTGTCGGCGGGTGGTCGTGCGAGACCAGGGGGTTTCTGCCATGGCGAGGCGCGGGTTCACGCTGGTCGAACTACTCGTGGTGGTGGCGATTATTGCCATCCTCGTGGCCATCCTGTTTCCCGTGTTCGCCCGGGTGCGGGAGAAGGCCCGGCAGACCTCGTGCCTGAACAACCTCAAGCAGATCGGAATGGCGCTCGAGCAATACACGGCGGACAGCGGGGGCCGGTGGCCACAGAACGACCCGCTCAGCCCCAACGACGCCCGGGCCTTTCGTTACAACTGCACGTACCCCGGATGGATCATCAACGCGCCTCTCGAGCCGTACGAGCGAAGCCCGGAGATCTATCACTGCCCGACGCGCTCCAATGGCATGTTCAACAACTGGCGGAACAACCTGAAGCCCATCAGTTACGGCTATAACTATGTGGGCCTTTACGGCGAATCCGAGCAGTCGATCTACCAGCCTGTGAAGTTTCTGGTGATGTGGGACAGCTCCAACCCGTGGGCCGATTCGTTCATGTCGATTTGGAGCCGGGACGTGGCCTGGTTCCTCAACGATACCTTCCGCAACACCTCGTGGCACAACGGCGTCAACAACTACCTGTTCAGCGACGGGCACGCGAAGGCCATGAAATGGTCCCAGGTGACGTGGGATCAGATCTGGAACTCCAGGTATGTGGGCCTGAATCACCCGGACTGGGGACGCCCGGTAACTCAGGCCATGGTGAACCCGCCTTACTGAAGTGGGGTGGGCGATGGAGGCGACACAGGAGGGGGTGAGAGCCCTCCTAGCCGGGTCGGTTGACGGGCGCGTGGCGCCCGGCGTCGCGGCCCACCAACAGCCACGCCTGATGAGGTGACGGGACGTGAAAAAGGGATTTACCCTGGTCGAGTTGCTCGTCGTCATCGCGATCATCGCGGTTCTTATCGCTATTCTCTTCCCGGTCTTCGCGAAGGCCAGGGAGAAGGCGAAGCAGACGACCTGTGAGAGCAACCTCAAGCAGATAGGCCTCTCCCTTCAGCAGTATCTGGCGGATCATGACGGCACATTCCCGACTCGGGATACCACGCAGTGGAACGCGACGTACGTGGATCCCGGCTGGCCGGGCTGGATCAGCAACGTGCTGTGGAACTATGAGCGATCGGCCGAGTTGTATGTGTGTCCCACGGGCCGCAATCGAGGCTGGTGGGTTAACTGGCGCAATAACGACCGGGTTAGCTATGCCTACAACTACATTGCGTGTGCCAGTTATGTGGACCGTTCGGGCAGCTATCCGGTCGTCTGCACGGTGACGGATGGCGACCTCATCGAGCCCGCTAAAGCCCTGGTGATGTGGGACAGCCAGAACCAATGGGTGGACTCGCATGATGCCATTTGGTCCCGCGATATCACGTGGGTTGCCAACCAGTACTTCCGCCGGACCCACTGGCACAATAACCGCGCGAACTTCCTGTATGCGGACGGACACGTCAAGAACGACACACTGCTCAACATGCGTTGGGGTCAGATCTACGCGGCCCAGCTGGAGCCCCGCGATACCAACTACAATGTGCAGCTGACCACGAATATCACCCCGCCGCCCTACTAGGGTCAGCTGGCGATCGGCCTGACCGGCGCGCGGCGTCCCTAGGGGCGTCGCGCGCTGTTGTTTTCAGGGAGGACGCAACGTGAGGGCAGCTCAGTTTGTGGATCAGCACCGGATTGTCATCGAGGAGGTGCCGGAGCCTCGGGTGCGGCCGGGCGCGGTGAAGGTGCGGGTCGTGTGGTCGGCGATCTGCGGGTCCGATCAGGGGCTCTGGAAGTCGCCCGGCGCCAAGCCAGGTATCCACGGGCACGAGGCCGCCGGCACGATCGTCGAGGTCGGCGAGGGAGTGACACGCCGCCAGGTGGGAGAGGAGGTTCTCGTCTACGACGTCATCGGGTGTGGGACCTGCGGGTACTGCCAGCGCCGGGAGTATACACGGTGCTCCCATCGCCAAGGCGGCGTGGGTGGGGGCTTTGGTCAGTACCTGGTGGCGCCCGAGAGCAACGTCTTGCCCATCGCCCCCGGCATCGGACTCGAGCGCGGATGTGTCCTGTCGGACTGCCTTTGCACACCTCTGAAGGCCGTGGAGTCCGCCCAGGTGCTCGCCGACGAGTGGGTCGTCGTCTTCGGCGGCGGGCCGATCGGGCTGAACGCCGTGCAGTGTGTCCGGGCGATGGGGGGCCGTCCGCTTCACATCGAGCCCCTGGCCTACCGCCGCGAAGCGGGTGTGCGCGTGGGGGCCCAGGCGAGCCTGGATCCCACCGAGGGAGATCTTGGCGCCCGCATCCGTGAGATCACCGGGCCCGAGGGCGCGCCCTGTGTCGTCGAGTGCACGGGTGTTCCAGAAGCACAACGGGCCACGTTCGGCGCGGTGGCGCCCGGTGGCCGGATTGTGTTCGTTGGGGAGAACGCATCGGGACTGAGCATCAATGTGTCCGAGGATCTGATCCGGCGCGATATTCGGGTGCAGGGTTCGTGGTATTTCTTCCCTTCCCATGTGGAACTGGCATCGACGCTGTTCGCACAGGGGCGTCTGGACCCACTGGCCGTGGTGAGTCACCGGGTGACGCTCGAGACGATTGCCGACGGGTTCCGTATGTTTTGTGACCGCAGCGACGGGTGCACCAAGGTCATTGTGCGGATGGATGGTGAGTAGGGGCAGCAGGATTCACGATTCGACGAAGGAATCTGTGGGGTCTAGGACCTAATACGGATAGCAAGTCGTGTCCAAACTGAAACAGTGCGGCTTTTCGTCGTTCCGTCAGGTGGGGTTGCGGCAACACTCTCGCAGCTGGGAGAGCTTGATGCACGGTTGGCTCCCAGTTTGTTTGTAGTTGGGTGGGTCGTGGCAGGAGTGGAGGCTTAGGAACCGGTGGCAGACCTGAACTTTGTGGTGCTCACGGGTATCTCGACCAAAGAGGCTACACTCCGCCCCAAGACCTCTGGGCAGCTCAAAGCGGAGTTCAGCCTTCAGGTGGACCGACCGTTCACGCGTCCCGATGGAGTCGCCGTCTCGGACCTGTTCCTGGTGGACTCCTGGGGAGACCTGGCCAAGTGGGCGTACGACCATGTGAGGATCGGGACCCGGGTTCTAGTCGTCGGGACGCTGAACAAGGAGAGCTACATCACTCGAGGCGGCGGCAAGGAGCATTTGACGGTCATCAAGGCGAAGATGCTCGAGGTGATCGGGGCGGAGTCCCGCACCAATGGGCTCGACGTCGAGCAAGTGCGGCGAGACGACTGGACACCGGAGGTCGTTGCCCAGCACATCCGGTGCATCTCGGACACGATCTCGTCGCTATCGTGAGGTTCTCGCGACGAATGGGGTATCCGCCGACCCCCTCGTTCGGCGGCTCTGGTAGTATGTCTTCAGGGCGGAACCTGGTCTGACCAACTCGCTTTCCCCCTGCGCGGAGGACCGGTATCGACTTCACTACCGTCGGCGCGATCACGTGCGTGCGCGGCCATCGTTCCGCGTTGGTGGAACTCGCCGGAACCCGCGTTGGGCCAGACGTCGACGGCACTCTCCAGTTCTCAGCAGTGATCCGCGACGGCGGCCCCATCGATGCCACCACGTGGCGTCGCATGCTGCTGACGGACGCTGAGCTTGCCCGAGGGCTTGCACCGGAACAGGCCCTACGGCAGCTTGCTGAGCTTGCCCGTGGGTCGCTGGTCGTTGTGTATGGCGTCGGCGAGGCCGTGGTGGCTCAGCTCGCCGATGCTTTGAGTCGCTTTGGTGACGGCTCGACACGGCTTTGCGACCTGACGCACGTGGGGGCATTCGTTTGCCCCGGGCACTTCGACCCGTCGCTCCGAGAGGTCGCGTTGGCCCTGGGCTTGAGAACCCGCCTGATCCGGCGCGCCCAGCCAGCCGCGGAGCTGTTAGCCCAGGTTCTGCCGCTGATGGCTGATACCGTTGGGCAGCTTCCTCCTCTGCTGCTGGAGGAGTGCCGGGACAACGCCGATGTGTTGGTGTGGCCCGGGTTCGCCCCCTTCCGAGACGTCATCGCCCGCGCTGTGGGTGGCCAGAGAACCGCTCTTACGCCGGCGAACCGCGTGACCGTTTTGCTCCGCCAGCCGTGGGATCTGCCGCGCATCGAGCGGCCCGCGAATCAGGCGCCGCCGCGCCCCGATGAGGTCAGGGAACTGCTCAGCCCCGGCGGCCGAGTCGCGGAGCTGCACCCGGACTATGAGCACCGGCCCGAGCAGATCGCCATGGCCGAGCGCGTCACCCGGGCGTTCCTCGATGACGAGGTGCTCCTTGTGGAGGCGGGCACGGGTGTTGGCAAGTCGCTGGCCTATCTCATACCCGCCCTGCTCTGGGCGAGTCGGACCGGGCAGCGGGTGGCGGTTTCGACGGCCACCAAGAACCTGCAAGAGCAGCTGGTTCGGAAGGACATTCCCTTCCTCGAGAAGGTTCTGGGCTTCCCCTTTCGCGCGACGGTGGTCAAGGGCCGCGAGAACTACGTCTGCGCCCGGAAGTTCGCCGAGGCTTACGAGCGGGCGCGGAACTCGATGCTCACGGAGGACCGGCTGGCCGCCCTGAAGACACTGGCGTGGGCGTGTCTCTCGTCCAACAGGGACCTGTCTTCGGTGGGGGAGGCTCGCGGTGGGGGGCTGGCGGCGGGGGAGCACTTCGCGGCGGCCCTCCGGTCGGACGGTGAGACCTGCCACCGCCGGGCCTGCCGCTACAACGCGGCCTGCGCGGTCGAGCGGCTTCGGCGAGTCGCACTGGCCAGCGACCTGCTGATCCTGAATCACGCGCTGCTCTTCGCCGCTGGGCCGTCCACTGGGGTCCTGCCCCCCTTTTCGCGATTGGTCTTCGATGAGGCCCACCTGGTCGAGGACGTGTGCACGGAGTTCCTGGGCCTGACCTTCTCGGCACGCCAGTGCCAGCGCGTGCTCAATCGGCTCGGGCACCGCGGCGATCCCCTGGCTCTGCTTCATCGGCTCGAGGCCGACGTCCAGCGGAGCCCGGAGGCTTTGGCGAATCAGATCGATCCCACTGTTCTGGGCGAGCTGCTGTCGTCCGTCGAGGCCGCGGCGGCGTCTTCACGCGCCCTGGTTGACCTCGCCTCGGAACTGACCCGGGAGCTCACGGGCCGCGAGGAGGCCTCGCGCATGAGGCTGAAGCCAGAGTCGTTCGCCGGGGAGGCGGGGTCGGCGTTCGCCGAGGCGGCCGTGGACCTGGCGGGCGAACTGCGTCTCGTGTCCGGGCAAGCCCGGGGCCTGGCGAAGCGCTTCGAGGAGGCCGGTGACGAGCTCGATGTGGCCGATGCACAGGGCTATGCCAACGAGTTGCAGGGACTGGCCGACTCGCTCCAGGAGATGGCTTCGGCGGTCGAGATCATTGTCGCACAGGAGGACGGGGGGTACGTGTACTGGGCCGACGTCGAACGGGGCGATGTCGAGCTCCACGCCGCGCCCATCGACGTGGGTCCTCTTCTGGCCGACGGGATCCTCGCTGAGATGAAGACGGTGGTGCTGACCTCGGCTACACTAACGGTGGAGGGAGATGCCGGGTTCTTCCGGCAACGGCTGGGCCTGGACCGTCTCGGCCAGGGGCGTCTCGCCTGCGAGGTGTTCCCGTCGAGTTTCGATTACCCCAATCAGGCCATTCTGGCCGTTCCGACGGACGCCCCCCTGCCAACTGAGGATGAGTGGTTGAGCTACACAGTGCGGGCCATCATCGACCTGCTGGTCGCGAGTCAAGGCCGCGGTCTGGTGCTGTTCACCGCGAGGAGCGTGCTGGAGCGGGCCTATGAGGCTTGTGTGGGTCCGTTGACGGCGGCCGGAATTCCCGTCTTGTGCCAGTACCGCGACGGCACGCGAGCCGCACTGCAGGCGGAGCTGATCCGTGACAAGGCTTCGGTGCTTTTCGCCACCCGTAGTTTCTTTGCCGGGGTGGACGTGCCGGGGGATTCCCTCGAGTGCGTCATCCTGACCAAGCTCCCCTTCGCCGTTCCGAGTGACCCGGTCATCCAGGCGCGTTGCGAGTCGCTGGAGGCCGAAGGCATCGATGCCATGAGCGAGTACTACATCCCGCAGGCCATCGTCACGTTCCGGCAGGCCTTTGGCCGCCTGATCCGGTCGAGGAAAGATCGGGGGGTGATCGCGGTGCTGGACCGACGGCTCCTGTCCCGGCCGTACGGACGCCGGTTCCGGGCTTCGATTCCCCAGTGTGGCGAGGTCCTGTGCGAGACCGCGGGCATGATCGCCCGCGTCCAGCGCTTTCTGCGTTCGTAGCTCGACCGCGGGGGTGCACCTCATGACCGCGCCACGTGTTGCGCTGCGGCACAGCCTGCACCGAGTCGATGTCTGTGTGGTCGGCGGTGGCATGGCGGGTATCTGCGCTGCCCTGGCCGCGGCGCGCCACGGTGCTCGTGTCGCCCTGCTCCATGACCGGCCCGTGCTGGGCGGGAATGCCTCCAGTGAGTGCCGGGTCCACATCTGTGGCGCCGACCGGCACGGGGGCATCCCGAACCTGCGCGAGACCGGCATCCTGGAGGAGCTGCGGCTCGAGAACCTGGCCCGCAATCCTCAGCGCAGTTTCTCGGTGTGGGATACCGTCCTATACGAGGCCGTGCGGCTCCAGCCGAATCTCGACCTACTGCTGAACTGCAGTGTGCTCGATGCCCGGATGCGCCACGGGGCTATCGGCAGCGTCACTGGATGGCAGCTCACGACAGAGACCCACCACACGGTGCAGGCAGACGTGTTCATCGACTGTTCGGGTGACGCGATTCTGGCGCCCCTGACCGGTGCCGCCTTCCGGGTCGGCCGCGAGTCGCGGCACGAGTTCGGCGAGTCGATCGCGCCCGAAGAGGCCGATGCGAAGACCATGGGCATGACTTGTTTGTTCCAGGCACGGCGTCACGAGAGCCCACAGCCCTTCGAGCCGCCGCCCTGGGCCTATCGCTTCGAGACCGATTCCGAGCTGCCGTACGGTACCGGAGGGCACCGATGGTGGGAGATGGGCTACTGGTGGGTCGAGCTGGGCGGCGAGCATGACAGCATCCACGACACCGAGGCGCTCCGCGATGAGCTGCTGCGGATCCTCTACGGCGTATGGGACCACATCAAGAACCGCGGGGACCACGGCGCCGACTGCTGGGCGCTCGAGTGGGTCCAGTTCCTACCCGCCAAGCGCGAGAGCCGACGGTACGAGGGGGAACTCATGGTCACCCAGGGCGACCTGGAGTCCGGGGGCCGGTTCATCGATACCGTCGCCTACGGCGGATGGGCCATGGATGATCACCACCCGGCCGGGTTCTGGTCCGTGCGGATCGGCGAGCCATCGACCCAGTTCCACCCCACACCCTCGCCCTATGGGATCCCGTTGCGCGCACTGATCTCGCGAGATGTGGCTAACCTGATGTTCGCCGGCCGGTGCGCCAGCTTCACGCACGCGGCCATGAGCTCAGCGCGGGTGATGGGCACCGGCGCCGTCATGGGCCAGGCCGCGGGCACCTGTGCTGCCATGGCCGCCGCCAGTGGCGTCAGACCCTCGCGAATGGTGGGCCGGGCGCCCGACCTGCAGCAGGCCCTGCTCCGCGACGACTGCTACCTCCCCGGCGTGCCCGAGCACTTGCCCGAACTGACGCGGGCCGCGCGTCTCGAAGCGTCGACGGGCGATCCCTCGCCCTTGCTCACCGGCATCAACCGCCCCGTGGGCGACGACCGGAACTCGTGGCCCTGTGCCATTGGCGACCACGTGTCGCTGTGCTTCGTCGAGCCTCGTCACGTTGGCCAGGTTGGACTCGTGCTGGATAGCGGGCTCGACCTCATCATTGCCATGAGCTACCACCAGGCCGACGCCCAGCTCACGGCGCCACCACCCGTCCTCCCCCGGTGTTTCCGGATTGATGTCCTCCGCCGGGGCCTGTGGGAGACCCATGCGCGCATCACCCGCAACCACCAGCGGCTGGTCCGCGTGCCTGTTGGCGTTAACGTGGAAGGCGTGCGGTTCACGCTCGAGGAGACGTGGGGGAGTCGCACGTCCCAGGTGTTCCGGTTCGCCGCCGAGCCGAGCCACGGAAACCGGTGACAATCACGAATGGCACGCACTTAGGGTCGGCACCCACGCACACCCAACCGTAGGCGAGGCTTCAGCCTCGCGCGAAGTAGCTCTACAGGCCATTGTGAGCCGAGGCTAAAGCCCCGGCTACAGAGGTCATGCGACATACGCCTCTGGCATTGGGCTTAGGGTCGGCACCCACGCACACCCAACCGTAGGCGAGGCTTCAGCCTCGCGCGAAGTAGCTCTACAGGCCATTGTGAGCCGAGGCTAAAGCCCCGGCTACAGAGGTGATGCGGCATACACCTCTG
>JAKPQA010000004.1 GCA_029547025.1 Armatimonadota bacterium | reverse complement strand
TATCGGCTGCGGGAGAAACGCAAGGCCGGCGTCTTCACCGAACTGGCCGAGCCACAGAAGGAGGCCTAACCCACAAGTCGAACATGTGTGCTGGACAGTTTCAAGTTGGCTATTTTGATCAATTCTATGCTGGCTTTGACAGCAAGAGCCTGTGGGCACTGCGGGGCCGCTGGCGGTCCCTTCCGTCACGGCCTTTGGCCGCGACGGGGGGGGCTCTGCCCCCTCGACCTCCAGGGATCAGAATCGAGAATCCAGAAACCAGAAGCCAGAACCACCCGGGGGAGAACCTACTGCGCAACTCGAAACCCGTTATCCACGGGGCGATCCTCTTGTGCGTCCCAGTCGCGGTAGGCGCAGCGAACGAGCGCCTCTTCGTCGTCCCACGAGCCGCCACGCACGACTCTGGACCCTCCTGAGGCGGGCCCGGTCGGGTTTTGCATCGGCGAACTGGAGTAGTAGCTCTCCCCGTACCAGTCCGCCACCCACTCCCTCACGTTGCCGCTCATGTCGTACAGCCCCAGCTCGTTGCCTCCCCTGGTCTTGACCGTTCTCGGCCTGTTGCCAGAGTTGTCGCTGTACCAAGCCACCTCGTCAGCATTGTTGCTTCCAGCATATGCGTACCCGCGGCTTAGCGGACCCCCTCTGGACGCGACCTCCCACTCCGCCTCGGTTGGCAGCCGGCCGCCCGCCCAGCGACAGTACGCTTCCGCCTCATACCAGTTCACCCCCAGGACGGGGCAGTCGTCTTTGTTCCAGGCCGGGTCGCCCGGGAACAGTCGCTGCGCAGATTCATCGCTCGTTACCCAGTCCCACCCGTCCTCGCTCCAGAACGAACGAGTGCCGTATCCACCCGCCTCGATGAACCGTCGGAACTGGGCATTGGTGACCGGCGTCTGCCCGATCCAGTACTCGCCCAGCTCCACCTCGTGGCGCGGCTTCTCGTCATCCTCCGCCGCGCGGTCGGTGTCCGCCGAGCCCATCCAGTACGTGCCTGCCGGTACGTACACCAGGGTGATGCCAGTGTTGCCCAGCAGCTTTGTCGCCCCGGCCTGGGGCACCTGCGGCATGGATTCAGACGACTCGTACTCGGTCGCAGGCGCACGCGCAAGCCGTACGTCCTTGACCACCCTCGGCTCTGGTTCGAAGAGCAGCTCGCCCAGTTCCCTGGCCTGCCGGCCGCCGGCTGGTGCCATCTCCAGCGCCTGCCGGTACACCTCTTTGGCGATTTCCCTCTTGCCCTGCGCTTCGAATCTCCTTCCCACTGCAATGAGGGCCTGCACGGCGTCGGAGGGAGTGCCCTCCACTTGTATCGTTGTCGGGCGGGCTGCCCCTCGCTTGTCAGGAGGCCGCTCAGGTACGCGCTCTGGCAGCGCCGCCAGCCACTGGCCAAAGTTGGGGCACTGTTCCGGTGTGGCTGAGCTCCAGGCCGCCTGGACGAGGTGCGCAATTCCCTGGCCCCACCGTTCTCGCAGCACCGCCAGCAGCAGCTGCCACCGCTCGCCGGCATCCTGCACCTCGGCGGGATCGAAATAGCTCTCGCCCCACGCTGCCTGACGAATCCTCTCGTCGCACCAGCCCAGCACCTCGGCCAGCAAGACCGCGCCGGCAAACCGGTCTGCCTCCGCGCCCCACAGACCCTGCGGCGCCGCCCGGTGGGCGTAGCCCGGCGACCCGCCAGGTACCAGCGGCGGTCGATGCAGCTCTGGGCCGTACATCTGCTCCACGTCCACCAGTGCCACCCCTGTGCCTGCCGCCAGGCCCGGGAGCAGGACGTTGGGTCCCGACAGGTCGCAATGGGCCAGTCCCCGCTGTTCCAGCCCGGCCAGTATCCCGGCCAGATGGTTCGCCACCTCGAGGCAGGTCTGTGCCGGGAGGGTGCGTTTCTCGAGCAGGACCTGCATCCACGTGGGCCCCTCGATCCAGGGCATCAGCACGGCGTAGGTCAGCTCGGGGTAGCGCCGCAGCAGGGCGATGTGCGCCTGCGGGGTGAGCACCGTCCTGGCGCACACCGCGAGGCCGGGCAAGCCGGCGAAGGAACGGAGCTGCTCGGCGAGATAGACGAGCGTGGGAACCTGGTGGCGCGGCTTGAACACCTTGAGTGCCCTGCGCTCCCCTCCGCACACTACCTGGTAGACCACCGCCGCCCGGCCTTCTTGGCCATAGGGCATTCCGGGAGCGGCCGGGTGTTCTGCCACCAGGTAGGCGCTCCCGTCGATGTTCAGCTCCAAACCCGCCTGCGCTTGAAAGACCATGCTCTGCTCCCTCCCGCCGTTGAACAGGGCTCTGCCCCGACCGCCGAACGCTGCCTCGTCGCTACGCTCCCGGAGCGAACGGGGCGTTAAGCCGCGGAAAACCTCTATGCAGCCAGGCCAGAGACCCGCATCCTCGCCCGCGAGAACCTACAGCGCGACACGAAACCCGACATAGTTGCGCCGCTCGCCTGGATCGTACCCTCCGCCGCGGTAGGCACAGCGGGCGCCTGCCCCCTTGTAGTACCATGACCCGCCGCGCAGGACCCTGGTCGTACCCACGGCAGGGCCGGCCGGATTGGCTCGCGGCGAGTAGGCATAGTAGTTGGCGTCATACCAGTCCGCCGCCCACTCTGCTACGTTGCCGCCCATGTCATAAAGCCCCAGCTCGTTCGCCTGCTTCCCGCGCACACTGTGCGTGACCCGTCCCGAGTTGGACCCGTACCAGGCCACCTCGTCAACCTGGTCGCTGCCCGGGTAGATGTGTCCGCGACTCAACGGTCCGCCCCGCGCGGCGTTCTCCCATTCCGCCTCCGTCGGCAGCCGCCCCCCGGTCCATCTGCAGAAGGCCTCCGCCTCGTACCAGCTCACGCCCAGCACTGGCTGTTGCTCCCCGTTCCAGCGGGAATCGTTCCACCAGCGGGGCAACCTGGTGCTTCCCTTCCAGCCCCAACCGGTTTCGCTCCAGTACGCCCGGGTGTCGTATCCGCCCGCCTCGACAAACAGGCGGTACTGGGCGTTCGTGACCTCGGTTTCTCCGATCCAGTAGCCGTCCAGAACCACCTGATGTCGCGGCTTTTCTTCGGGTCTGGCGTGGGGGTCACTGTCCGCCGAACCTATCCAGTAGGTCCCCGCCGGCACATACACCAGCTTCAGCCGGGCCTTCTCCAACACCCGGATAGCGCCGGCGGTCGGTTCCTCGCCCTGGCCGGCGACGATTCTCTCCGCCGCCAGAGGTGCAGCACCGGACGACGGCTGCACCTCTTCGTCCGCCGGGGAGCATTCGCAGCAGAGGAAGGTGCGCGAGTTCCGGTGTGTGAGGCAGAGGAAGGAGCGGCCGCACTGACGGCAGCGGAAGGTCCTCTCTGGCTGGTTGTAGACGCCGCAGAGCGGACAGTAATCGCCGCCGGGGGCCGACCCGGCCGGCGGCCCGCCGTAGTAAAAGTTGGCGTTGCCGCCAATGGCACCCACGCGCGGACCGGGGGTCTCCACCACGCCCGGTCCCGGGGCTGCCGTGACTGGCGCCCCGCACGCCGCACAGAAGCGGTCCCCGGGCTCTACTTTGCGCTGGCATTTGCTGCAGTTCATTCGCTTGTCCTCCGGTTGACGTTGCTGGCGGTCCTCCACCACCTTTGGGGCGACCGGTCCCCTTGTCGCGGGGCCCTTCGGCGGTCCGTCGTCGCGAGGCGAACAGTCGGGGGCAATGCCTGCCGTTACGGCCTTTGGCCGCGACGGGGGGCTCCGCCCCCTCGACCCCCAGGGATTAGAATCGAGAATCCAGAAACCAGAAGCCAGAACCAACCAGGGGAGAACCTACTGCGCAACACGAAACCCCACAATGATGTTGCGATCGACTGGCACGCTCCCGCCGCGGTAGGCACGGCGCACGAGCGTTGGCCTGTCGTCCCACGAGCCGCCGCGCACGACTCTGTCGCTCCCTGAAGTGGGGCCGGGCGGGTTCTTCCTCGGCGAGCTGGCGTAGTAGCTCTCCCCGTACCAGTCCGCCACCCACTCCCACACATTCCCGCTCATATCGTACAACCCCAGCTCGTTGGGGGCTTTCCCCTTCACTGCATGCGTCACGCCGCGCGAGTTCTCATGGTACCAGGCCACGCTGCCCACTTCGTTGCTCCCGGCATAGGTGTATCCCTTGCTCAGCGGACCCCCGCGCGCGGCTGCCTCCCACTCCGCCTCCGTTGGCAGCCGCCCTCCCGCCCACTTTGCGTAGGCTTTGGCCTCGTACCAGCTCACCCCCACTACCGGTTGGTCAGCTCCGTTCCACTTGGAGTAGCCCCAGTACTCGGGCTGCGTCACGCCGTCGCTTGTCTTCCAGCTCCACCCGGCATCGCTCCAGTAGGACCGCGTGCTGTAGCCGCCCGCATCAAGGAACTGGCGGTACTGTGCGTTTGTGACCTCCGCCTGCCCGATCCAGAACCCGTTCAGCTCCACCTGGTGGCGCGGCTTCTCATCAGAATAGACCACAGGGTCGCTGTCCGCCGTACCCATCCAGTACGTACCCGCCGGCACGTACACCAGGGTGATGCCCGTGCTGCCCAGCGGCCTGGTCGCCCCGGCCTGGGGCGCCTTTGGCGTCGGGCTGGCCGGGGCACTTCCCACCTCCAGGTCGGCGAGAGTCAGGTTCACCGTGAGGTACTCGGCTCTGATCCAGCCCACCACCCCGTCCGGCGCCTGCACCTTGAGCCACTGCTGGCCCGGCGAGCGCCCGAGCACGACCAGCGCCGTGCCCCGTTCGTAGCTTTTGACCAGGGCATAGACCGAGCTGGGCCCCTCGCGCATCTCGGCGCTGGTGGCCTGGACCACTGCGTCCGGCGCCGGCGCGGGCGTGGCGGTGCTTGTAGGCGTCACCGTTGGTGATGGTGTGTCGCTGGGTGTGATGGCAACCATGACCGCGGCCGTGTGTGTCCCCGCGACTTGCGTATGCGTCATCGCAGCGCCTGGCGCCGTAGCAGCCGGTGCCGGCGTGGGGATCGGTCCAGGGCAGCCGCGCAAGGCCACGATGATCAGAACCAGAGCTGCGACCGCCCCGGCAACAGGCAGCCAGGCCGGGAGCTTGTGCCCCGCGCCCTTCGGCTCCGGCGAAACTGGCCGCGGTCGACACTGTGCCAGCAGGTCGGCCGCCTTGCGCCCCGCCTGCTCGAATCCTGGCTGGCGCCGCTCGACCTCGCTCAGCAGCTCTGCCGCCTCAGCCAGGCGGCCCGCCTGCAGCGCCGCCAGACCCTGGTCGAACAGACGGAGCAGTACCTCTTCCGGCCCAATCTGGAGCGACGCAGGCCTTGATGGGTAGCTCCGCGGAGCCTGCTCCGGGGGCAGCGCCGCCAACCGGCTCTCCGATGCGGGTGGACCCTTCCGGCTCGGTGGTTCGGTTGGGGGTTCTTCCTCAGGCTTGAGCGGTCGGGGCTGCCGCGCCTCCCCGGCCGTCGGCCCCCTGGCGGCAACTGGCTGCGCCTCGGGGGCAAGGGCCGGAGAGGGTCGGCCCCCCGTTGGCGCGGGCCCGGGCAGCTCCAGCAGCCACTCGCTCAGGGTAGGGCATTCGCTCAGCAGGGTCGCGCGCCAGGCCCGCTCCAGCAGGTCCGCCACGCCCTGACCCCAGGTCGTGTGGAGCCTCCCCCGCAGCACCGCATAGCGCTGGCACTCGCTCTGCTCTTCGCCTGGCTGAAGGTAGCTCTCGCCCCAGGCAGCGGCGCGCACCCGCTCGTCGCACCAGCCCAGCATCTCCGCCAGCAGCACCGCCCCGGCGAAGCGGTCCCCGTTAGCGGCCCACAGCCCGCCCGCCACCGAGTGGTGGGCGTACCCGGGCGAGCCCTGAGGCAGCGCCTCGGGCTGGCGCAGCTCGGGAGCGAACAACTGCTCCACATCGACCAGGGCCACGCCCTGCCCGCCCGCCAGCTCTGGCAGCAGCACATTCGGCCCCGACAGGTCGTTGTGCGCCACGGACCGCTGCTCCAACGTGGCCAGCACCTCGGCCAGCCCGCGCGCCACGCGCAGGCTCTGTTCCGGAGTCAGGGGGCGCTTTTCCAGCAGCACCTGCGCCCAGGTGGGTCCTTGGATCCAGGGCATCAGCACGGCAAAGATTAGGTCCGAGTTGCCGCGCAGCAGGTCGGGATGGCGCTGGGGGGTAAGCACGGTGCGGGAGCAGACGGAGAGGCCGGGGAGAGCAGCGTAGTGGGCCAGTTGCTCGGCCAGGAAGGCCAGACCGGGCACTCGAAAGCGCGACTTGAAGACCTTGAGCGCGCGGCGTTCGCGGCCTGCGGCGAGCTGGTACACCACCGCCTGCCGGCCTTCCTGACCGTAGGGAATGCCGGGCGCCAGGGGGTGCTCGCACACATGATAAGTCACGCCGTCGATCCGCAGCTCTGCGTTCACGGTGGGCTGGAAGGCCATAGCTAGCCTCGTCGGGCAGGATGATGACGGCCGATATGATAGCGCGGGCCAGCGGGCCGGTCAAGGCGCGGCTGTGCGGTGTCCAACACATACTATACACTTCATGAGGTACGGGTATACTGAGTACCTGCGCCGCATTTTCTTGCTGTCAGGGCTAGACCCCGGGCCAGTGGAGTTGAGCAAGTATGAGCGATGGACACCGTACCTCGGGAC
>JAKPQA010000359.1 GCA_029547025.1 Armatimonadota bacterium | reverse complement strand
ACACTGGCGAGCACAACCCGGCCGTCGCGAATGGTCATGGACCCGTTGGGCTCGATACGAGCCGTCAATGGCGCGCCGGCCGCGCCGACTGCCCCGGTCAGGATCAGCGGCACGAGTGTGAGGCAACGTACGAAGGCGATCATGACCCAATGCCCCCATTCGGCAGGTGCGTTGCGCGGAGGATCACTACTCCGTTGGCTCCAACGGTGTGTAGACAAACGGGCGGCCCAAGATGCCTTCGGCCGCCTGCGATTCACAGAGACTGGTGCTGACTCGGACCGCAACCACATTCCGCGCGCCCGGGTGAACCTGGGCGCTGATGTCGGCCTCGAGGCTCGCCGGACGTGTGTAGGCCTCCAGGTACGGACGATGGGCCACATACTGGCCGTTGACCCAGAGCCAGCCCTCGGTAGTCAGTGTCGGGATCAGCAGCCGCACAGACCTGCCGGCCACGTTCGCGGGCAGATCGAGACCGAAGCGGTACCAGACGTAACCCACATAGGGGAAGCCGCGGTCGTCAAGGTAGCCCTGGGTGAAGAACGGCTGGGTGACCGAGACCTCCGGCCACTCGCCCGGCGGGTCGGCAACGGCGTACCAGCCCGCGTGAAGCCCCTCATCGTGCGGGTCCGTTCGGAATGACGCGCGCTCGGGCAACGTGGCCGCGAGCTCGCCGGTGGGGCCGGTCATCCGCTCCGCGAGTGACCGGTACCAATCGCGTCGGTCGCCGATCTTCCAGTACCACACCCCGGTGTGGTAGCCGTCTTCGTCCTCCCAGATGTAGAAGGGGTCGATGGCGAAGAGCCGTTTCCGTAGATCGAGCATCTCCTGGGCATGCCGCGCAGCCCTGGTGAAGTCAGCATCGCGCTCCGCCGCGTTCATCGCGCGGTAGGCGACGAGATGGTCGAACATGAGCAGGTCGGCCTGCAGACGGCTGCGGAACGGCTCCGCCGTGGCCAGGTCTTCGGCCTGCGAGATGTGGTCACTCAGTCGCTCCAGGAGCCGATCGGAGTAGACGTCCGGCAGCGCTCGGTCCTCGTGGGCGTGCATGGGGCTCTCGGTGATGGCCTCGTCGAGGGCGAAGTAGTACGCCTTCATGTGCGCCGCGGCGGGGCCGTACCAGTCGCGGAAGAAATCATCGAGGATGGCATCGACGTCGGCTTCGGCGTCCCACTCGAGACGCGCGCGAAGGTACCGGCTGGCGATGCCCGCCTCGGCCCACACGTTGCGATTCTCATCCAGGAAACCCAACAGGCCCCACCGGTGCATCAGGGGGAAGTCGCGCCGCAGCTTGGTGAACTCAGGGAGCGGAGTGAGGCCCGAGACGAGCATCTGGTAGTTGTAGCCGTACACCCACACGTTCGGGCACAGCTCGGCCCAGCGCCGCAGCATCTGTGCCTGGCGCTCCTTTTGCCAACAGTGGGGGTTGTCATAGGCGTGGAGCGTGCAGCTCCAGATCGCCGCGAACATGATGATGATGTGGTCGTCAAGCTCGATGCCCTGGGGCGGAATGTTCCGGTTGGCGTAGCCGTTGGTGGCGATGTACCTGTCCGGGAACTCCCTCCGAACCTCACGTGTGACCGCGTTGACGAAGGCGAGCCACTCCTCGGTGGTGCTGACCTCGCCCGGCACTCCGGGCCGCCCCAACAGATCGGTGAAACCGCGGTTGATGGCCTGCGTCTCCGGGGTGTAGTCGCGCGGGAGGCCGTCATCGGGGGCGAACCCGTAGCTGTTGGCCTCGGGGTGCTGGCGGAAGTACTCCTTGACAATGTCGGCGGCCACGGTGACCGCCTCGGGGTTCGTGAGGTTCGGCAGATACGGGTTCGGCGTGCCATCGGCATTTCGGGCGAACAGCTCCGGGCGCGTCTCGAGCAGCTCGGGGCGGACGATGTTCCGCGCCGACGAGTCGCCTGGCGTGGCGAAGAGTGGGTCGGGGTTCATCTTGTTGCGGAGCTTCCATCGGCGCTCGTGCTCAGCCAGCTCGGGCTTGATGTGCAGCCACCAGTTCCGCATGGCGAAGTCGGGCGTGTCGCTCCGGTCCATCTCAGGGAATCGGATGGTCTCGCTGTGCGGAACGACTTCCCCATTCGGCCCGGGCATGTACCAGCGGACGCCAAGGCGGTGTAGGAACTCGTAGACGGCGTACTCCGTGCCGTGGTAAGGCCCGCTCTCGTTGCCCGCCAACACGAGCCGGTTGCCCCGGCAGACGATGGTATACCCCTCGTCGCGCCGGCCGTCGGTCAGGCCGCCGGGAATCACGACGCCCATCTGGTCGGTCAATCTGCTGCGCCCCACCAGCACTACGGCACCGTCGGGCCTCTCCCCGTCCGTAGCGAGAGGCAGTTGAGCGCCGGAGATGCGCTCCACGTAGGTGCGGAGCTCCTCGGCGGCCACGGTCACCTTTTCGGGAGCGCCCTCACGTACGACGATGGTGGCGGAGGGACGCCCCTCCGCCACCAAGGTGAGATCTGCGGCCTGCACGATCCCGCCGGCGATGGCCAGCAAGCCCACGTAGGCAGCCTGTCGGGACATGCGCGGCGACCTCCTACTGCTGCCCCGCCGGGCGAGCGGCCTCGCGCTACCACGTCGCCTTCGGGACGGGTTTCACGTCGACATAGATCGACGACCACTCGACGATCCTCAGCTGGCCCCGTGGCGTGACCTTCGACCGGAACGGCCTGGGGTTGTCGGCGCCGCTGCTGGCGATGAACGCCTTGATCTCCTCGCCGAGCTTCTCGGTGCGGGTGATCTTCACGGTGAAGCTCGTGGGGTCGAAGTTCACATACTGCCCCTCGTTGGTTGAGCCCTGGGCATAGCTGTAGAAGATGATCTGCTTCTCTTTGAGGCAGCTGACGAAGCGGACCCACGAGGTCTCGCTGGGCGGATCGACGAGAGCGGCGCGGCAGAGTCTCTCGCCCTCCTTCTGGTCGCCCAGAATGAACAGATAGCAGCCTTCGAGCAGCAGGTGGATCACGCCCTCGGGCGTGCTTGTGGCTACGAGGTCGTCACGCGGGTTGCCGTCCGCGGCCGTCAGGCCGATGCACAGCGGGGTCACAATGGCGACCTTCCAGTCATCGCCGACCTTCCTCAGGTACACTGGACGCGGGGTGCCACTGGCCGATGTCGTCAGGCTCACCTTGGCCAGCTCGCCGATGTCGAAAAGCGGAACCGCCATCATCTCGGTGTCTGCCACGGTCGGCTCCGCGGTTGCCGGATCGGCGCCATTGGCATAGCTGTCGAACATCCACGGGCTCTCCTTGAGGGCCGCCTCGAACACGAGCTGTGTGGTCGCCCAGTTCGGCGCGGCCATCAGCCCATCGAGTGCTTGACGACCTGCCGCAGCGTCGCCATGAGTCACCGTCCAACAGGCCTTCACGAAGTCCTTGGCAACCTCGCCCGGATCGCCTGCCGCCGCACCGGCAGAACTCGGCAACCAGCCGGCGAGCACACCAGCAAAGAGCGTCACCGCCATGTGTCTGACTAGCACGATCTGTTTCGCCTCCCGGGTCGCCGACGGCGCCATCCCGGGCGCGCCTGACCGGCTCTCGTTTTCGCCGTACGTGGGGGTGCGTTCCACGCCACGGCTGTGTTGCCCTGCTTTGGGGCCGACGAAGAGGTTCTATGGCACTGCCGTGAGCGAGCAGTCGTCGTAGGTCACGTGGCCCTCGTCGTAACGTCCGCCGATCACCGTGTCGAGCACGAAGCGGATCCGCGCCGTGTTGGGCTTCGTCGTGAACTCCCGCACCAGCTCAAAGTAGTCACACGCCCGCGTGACGGCCACCTTCTTGTGTTCGGCCACCACCCCGCCACCGGCGTCGAGCTCGAGAACAATCAGCCCCGCGGAGTCTCCCGGCGAGGAGCCAAAGCCCTTGCCGTGCAGGTCCACTGCACGGACCCAGACCGACGCCCGATAGGCCGTGTCAGGCCGGACGGCCACCTCCTGGAAGAGCACGGTGTGGCCGTTCGAGTCCGTGTGAGTGCGCTCGGCGTCCTTCCCGGTTCGGGGGTGCGGGAGGCCACACTCGGGATGGATGTTGAAACCCGACTCGACCCAGACATACGACTGCGTCGGACTCGCGAAGAGCCAGCGCCACCCGGCCGCGGAGCCCGCATCACCCATGCGGCCCAGCGTCATCGGCCCGCCCTCCTCGAACTCCGGGTTGGCCAGAAGGTTGGCGCCGGCCGGCTCGCACACGGTCGCAGTCATCGGCGTGGCTCCCGATCCGCCGGGGCCAGGACCCACCTCGATCGCTTGGACCATCGCCTCTCCAGTCCAGGCGCGGAAACGCAAGGCGATGACCCCGCTCGTCGGCTGAACACCCTCGAACACCAGGTCTACGGCCCGGAACAGTCCGCCCGCGGTAGCCGCGACATCGAGGCCCCGGACCACCGGTTCTCCGTTGAGCTCGATGTCGAACGGCGCCGCACCAGTGCGCCGCGTCTCCGCCAGCTTCACTCGAACGTGATAGGTGCCGGGCGCCACGGTGAAGTAGGTTGCGAAATCCGGAGCGTGCGCGCCATAGCGGTAGAGCTCGGGATCGTTCGTTCCCGCGATCGTGAAGTAGCGGCGATCCGTCCACCAGGCCGCCTGGACGATGTCGACCCCGGCTCCGAGCCGCGCGATCCACTCAGTCGCCGGCAACCACGTGTTGCCGTTCGAGTCGACCACGCCCTCGCGGCCCGCATAGCCGAACACCACGCGCTGCGTGCCCGTCGGCCCGCCGCCCTCTCCGAACTCCTGATCACCTGTCGCTGCCGACCACTGCACGGCATCGAGGACCACCTGCCGCCCGGCCGAGAGGGGATTGGCCGTGCCCGTGACCACGATCCGGAGTTCGTGCGGGCCGGGTATGAGCCCGCTTCGATAGTAGAGGGCTTGCTGGTACCGCGTCTGTGGGCACCAGGTGTCGATGCCGACGAGCTGCTTCACGCCGTCGACGTACACATCAGCCCGGCCCCCCATGGGACCCACGCGCCCGAGCAGCCGAACCTGGTTCCCAGTGAACCGGAACCCGGCGGCCGCGCCGGCGGCCGCCGCCGCATGGGCCGTCCCTCCCGCGTCGCCCGCCCGGTTCGCCGCGCGCCAAGGGCCCTCGAACGTGAGCTCGGTGTCATCGGCGGCTTGGCCAGGATCCGGGCCCAGGATCGCGACACGCTTTCGTCCATCATGGCGAATGGTCAGGATCACATCGCCGCACTCGAGACGCCTGGTCGTGAACCCGTTGGCCGCAAGGTCACCCCGAGCCGCAAGCCTCACACCGTCTGCGGTCACCTTGGCCGGTTCGAAGGCGAGCCGGACGACGTCGACACACGGCGCGATGGTCTCGGCCGTCTCATACCGGATATCACCCACGCCGTACTGGACATGCCGCACCACCGCGCTCGCGCGCAGGATGTGGTTCTCGCGGGCCGCCCCCATCAGGTCCGGGAGCCAGGCCATGCCATTGAGCGCATGCTTCAGCGCCATGGGATGGGCGATCTTGAACCACGCGCCCGCCACGATGGGCCCACCATCGATGTTGTCCTCGACCACGCCCGTCTCGTGGACGTCGTAGGTCGCCAGAATGAGCTGGCGCCGGGCCATCTCGCGAGCCCACTCATCTCCGGTCAGCTCGGAATACTGCGCATAGATGGGTGCCAGCTCGAAGGGGCCGTACCATAGCGACCGGCCGCAGCAGCCCGACGACTCCGGATAGGCCCACGCGCCCGAGAAGACATCACCGTTCGACTCCCGGGCCACACTGGTGCGGTTGAGGAAGAGCGAGAGCACGTTCCGGCAGTCGTTCCGCCAGTTCGGGAACCGGCTCGGGTGCTCCATCATGTACCGCACCGCGAACTCGGTAACGTTCTCCGCCTGCACTGGGTCGTTCCAGTCCCAATAGTTACGGCCCCAGGTACCGTCCTCGGTCCACCGAGGCAGCAGGGTGTCGCGGAGGTAGGCCTCGCCGGCCTCCCGGGCGCGCGTTAGCTCCCCCCTCCGACCGGTGTACCCCACGCGCTCTAGCTCATCGAAGAACGCCAGCATGAACACGACGCCGCCCGTGCAGTGATCCTCCCAAGGCACATCCTCCGGGTTGGCGTAGCGCGGCCACGGGGGCGCGCCGGGGCGCAGGTCGCAGTGCTGCACCAGAAGGTCGGCCCAGTGCTTGGCGGCCTCGAGCCAGCGCCTCTCACCCACAAGCTCGTAGGCGCGGACCATGCCAATGCCCACCTCAGCCACGATGTCGAGCTGAATGAAGCCGTGCGGGTCGGTAACGCCATACGGCATGCCCTTGGTGGGCACGCTCACCAGGAACCTCGGCCAGGGATGATCAGCCGGTGTCTGGCAGAAGTCGATGAGCGCATCGGCCGTGATCGCGATGTGGCTGATGGCTGCTGGGTCGCCCGAGTAGCGGTAGTAGTCCACAAGCCCCGAGAGTACGTAGGCAGCCCGCTGCCCGAGGTCGCCATTGGACCAGTTGTCGATAGGAGGAATCGAGATGGTGCCATCCGGCGCGATGCCCCACGCTCCGCTGAAGACGTAGTGCGGCGCCGGTCTGGGCCTCTCGGTCCACGGATAGCGCTTCAGCGTCTCGGCGGCGACGCGGACTCTGAGATCGAGCGGGCCATTCTGCCGGCGGTACCAGGGCGCGATGACGCCGTTCGCGTCGAGAACGGCCTCGTGGGCGTAGTAGCGCGGCAACTCCTGAGACCAGGCAGTGGCGGCGAAAGTGGCCAGCAGGCATAACAGGGGGGGCCTCACGAGGCGTCGCCTCCCGGTGAGTTCGCTCATACGCGACTCAGCAGGTGAACGAACCGCGGCAACTTGCCATCGGACTCGCCCTGCCGGATCACATCATCTACACGCAGGCCGTTCCGCTCGGCCACGTCAATCACCTCGCGGTTCGAGATGAGGACGCAGCGCGGTGCCAGGCGAGCGATGTTCGCGATGGCCTCATCGTAGAAGCCCGAGCTGTGGCGGATCGCGATCCCGTAGGGCAGGTTCGACACCACGGCGTCAAACCGGCCCGCCAACGAGCGCACATCGCCGATGCCCACACCGATGTCTAGCCCGTAGTGCCGTGCGTTGGCCGCGGTGCCGTGCGCCATGCGCCAACTCAGGTCGAAAGCAAATGCCCTGACGCCGATCAGGGCCGCCTCGATCGGGATCGTGCCCGACCCGCAGCAGGGGTCCAGCATCCGGTCCCCGGGGCTGCAGACCAGGTTGACGCAGGCCTTGGCCATCCGTGAGCCGATCCCCGCGCTGACGTTGAACGGCTTGGCCATCCGCTGCTTCCAGTCGTTCGCGGTCTCCTGCTGGATCCGGCCGAACAGCATGGTGTCCGCTTCGAGCCAGAAGACGAAGCGTTCGCTTGGCGCCGCCAGATCCGGCTGGCCTGTGATGAGATTGGCCAGGTCCCGCGCTACGCTCTCGCGCGGCATCGGCGTCCGCCGGGGGTGCTTATGAACCTCGATCCGGAACCGATCCGACACCAGATTGAGCTGGCCAATCAGGTCACAGACTCCAGCGTAGTCGTGCCCGTGCGCCAACAGCTCGATCCGATAGTGGACGAAGGCGGTGCGGTCTACATCGACCCCGGCATCGCTGACCACGCAGCGCGGCGTGACCCACGACCCGGGACACACGGCGCGGGCCTCGGCGGCAGCCAGCGCCTCGTATCCCGGCGGCGACGCGATGATGTAGGCGATGTGAGACACCTGCGGTCTCCCTAGCGCGAGCGCGCGCAATGCCGGCCGGCATCTTCACACGCGCTCGGGCACCCGCCCGGGCAGGAGCTCACGGCCCTCGGCCGCATGCTGCCTGGCCCGCGGGAGCGCCTCGATCACGTCGCTCGCCAGCAGGCCGGCCTCGCAGCCGCCATCGGCCGCCACCAGGTCGGCCGCCAGGCCGTGCACGTACACACCGGCGGCTGCGGCCTCCAATAGGGGAACGCCCTGGGCGATCAGAGCCGCGATAGCTCCGGTCAGCACATCGCCCATACCCCCTGAAGCCATGCCTGGGTTACCCGTCGCGTTGATCACCGCAGTCCCGTCGGGGTGGGCCGTCACGGTGCGCGCGCCCTTGAGTACCACAATGGCACGGAACCGCTGAGCCGCGCCGCGCGCCGCCGCGACACGGTCGCGCTGGATGTCAGCCACGGACACGCCGAGCAGCACCGAGAGCTCGCCTGGGTGGGGCGTCAGAACGACCGGCGCCGCCCACGCAGTCGCCGCCTCTCCGGCCTGCGCCACCGCCCACAACGCGTCGGCGTCCAACACCACGGGAACGGACGATCCGCTGACCAACACCGAGACCAACTCGACGGCACCCGGATGCCGGCCCAGCCCCGGTCCAACGGCGAGCACATGACAGGGACGTGCCCGCATCGCCTCGAGCAGATGGCCCGCGGCCTCGCCCCCCAGTGTCCCGGGCCCGGCCTCGGGGAGTGGAAGCGACATGGGTTCGAGCACGAGACCCTCCATGATCGAGTGGAGGCTCGCAGGGACCGCGACGTGCACCAGCCCCGCGCCCATCCGCGCTGCGGCACGCGCCGCCATGGCCGGCGCGCCCGTGAGGCCCACCGCGCCCCCGGCGATCATCACACGGCCAGCATCGCCCTTGTGCGCGTCGCGCTCGCGACGCGGAAGGATGCCCGCGACCCAATCGGCAGTTGCCAACCGCAGGCCGCCCCGGCGAGGTGCCGACAGCGCTGCGGGAATGCCGATGTCGGCGACCTTCACGTCGCCACAGAGAGCGGCCCCGGGGTACTGCAGCAGGCCGACCTTGGGCAGGCCAAGCGTCACCGTTGCCGTGGCCCGGACCGCCTGCCCCAGCACGGCCCCCGTGTCGGCGTCGAGCCCTGACGGGACGTCGACCGCCAACACCTGTCGCGCCAGCCGGTTGATGCTCTCAATACCCGACCAAAACGGCTCGCGCACCTCGCCCCTCAGTCCAGTGCCTAGCAGTGCATCAATCGTCAGGTCACTCGAGGATACGGCCAGCGCCAGGGCTCCGCCTCCGTCGGGTCCGAGCTCACGGATGGGCAACCCCGACCGTTCGGCCGCGATCAGGTGCAGGAGCGCGTCGCCGGTGATGTCAGCCCGTTTCGCCAGCACGAAGCACTCCGGCGCCGCACCCAGGTTGAGGAGGTAGCGTCCCGCGACGAAGCCATCCCCGCCGTTGTTGCCTCGCCCGCACGCGATCGCCACCCGCGCGCCGCGCCGCTGCCCCAGCAGCGCAAACGCCACGTGGGCCACCGACCGGCCAGCCGTCTCCATCAGCACGGGCCCGGGCAGTCCCACCTCATCGATGGTCTGCCGGTCGAGCTCGCGCATCTCAGCCGCGGTGACAACCCTCACGGCCAGGCCCCCTACACCGGTTCGAGGCACGCCAGGCCCTCTGGACCTAGCCCGAACACCCGTCCGCCGGCTACACAACACCCGGACCAACGCCGGCCCAGCTCGGTACGGCCAACGACCTCGCCGCCCCAGCCGACCAGGTGAACCACGCCATCGGCCGATAGAGTCAGGACCCGTCCGCCAGACACCGGCGCAAGGCCCACGATGGCCGAACCCAGTCGCGTGCGGCCCACCTCAGCGCCATCGAGCTCCAGGCGAACCAGCCAGCCGCTGGTGGCGGCCACCGCCAGCCGCGCCTGCCGCCCCGAGACGACCGGGACGACACCGGTCGTCACGCCTCCCGCATTCGCCTCCCAGGCGACTCCGGCCGAGACGGATTGCCTCTCCTGGGGGGGCCCGAGAGCCCGAATGCGACCACCCGCATCGGCCACGATGGCCTGCCACCAATCGGACCCACCCGGCACCACCGAGACGCCACAGAGCGGCCGATCGTCAGCCGGCTCGGTCCATACCGCCCGGCCGGACGCCGGAGCGAGCGCCCACACGCCCTCAGCGGACCAGCAGAGCAGAAGGCCCCCGATGGGCGACGGGAGGGCAACCAGGCCGCGGACCGAGGACAAACCCAGATCCCTCGCCCAGATCGGATCGCCCCGTGCGTCGAGACCCATCACCAGACCGCCCGCGGTCCCGATGGTCGCCCGCAACGGAGCGGACTCGTCACCCGATGCGAGCACGGCCGTGACCGAGCCCTGACCCCGGTAGGCTGGACATGAGAACTCCCACTGTGGCTCGCCATCGGCCAGGCACCACACGCGCCCATCGGCCATCCCGACCACCACAGTGCCTCCGGCGGCTGCCAGCCGGGTTGGGGGGGCCGGCACCGAAGCAATCGGGCGCCGCGTTCCGGTCTCGTCCAGGGCCGCCACCTGCCCCGACGGCAGTGCGACCCATAGCGACGACTCCTGCTCGACCGCGTCGGCAACGGGCTCGTCGAGCGTCCACCGCTCGTGAACCGCCCGGCCAACCGCCCGGGGCGGTCGCCCCTCCTGGCCGGACGCGATCAGCCATGGCGGCGAGTACACCTTCGCCTGCTCGACCACCGCCGCGCGGAGCTGGCGGACCTGGCCGCGCGGGGCCGTCAGGTCGGACTCCCACCGGTGACCCCGCTCCACCCGCGCCTCGAAGCGGCGGCTTCCCAATCCCACGAACAACGGCCCACCGGAGAACGAGCTAACGGAGATGCGACCCGGACCCGGTGCGTACACCATGTCCGAAGGACTCGAGGCCTCCACGTACGACGGCCCGACGCCGAAGCGTGCCGCACCCAGCACGTAGAGCAGATCCTTGGTGAGGGCGTAGGCGCGAGCATCACACTCGACCTCGACGGCGGCCCACTCTGCCGGCGGAAGCCCCACCACCACCGGGTCGGCTGACAACCCATGCACCAGGAACGCCACCGCCGAGGCCGGCTCCACTCTGAGCGACGGCAGCCCGCCAGGCTGGAGCCAGGCCGCCACCGTCGCCATCACCAGCCCCTGGCCCTCCGCAAGGTCGGCTCTGAGCTCAGCGGCCAGGCAGCGGCCTCCGGCGTCCAGGACAGTCCAGGCGCCGCCCGCTGGCAGATCCAGCGTCAGATTCGGACCGCCTCGAGTGCGGGCCGACGCACCATGGACTTCCACGGGGTTCGCTAGCCGGTAGTGCACCCGAAGGTCGTACACGCCCGTGACTTGGGCCTGGATCTGGTCGAGCACCACCAGACCTCGTCCGGCGAACCAGAACGAGTGGCGCCTCCACTCGACCCCGTTGTAGTTTGGCACCGTCAGCGAACACGCGGCCAGGCCCTCATGCCGTTCGGCCGACTCGAGGCCGGCGGCGGGCGGCGGTGGCGCGAATCGCCCTTCGCGGAGCACTTCGAGGCCGCTGTGCGGGAACGGTGATCCGTCGTCGCCCTGCCCCAGTACCTCGTGCTGACCTCGACGCCAGACGGCGAACGCACCGGGGCAAGTCGGCGCGCCGGGGTGCCGCAGTCCGTGGATCGACAGGAACTCATCCTCGCCATCGCGCGAGCCGGCGCGGAAGGCCAGCTGGTCGAACAGACGCTCAAAAAAGGGCGAGGCCGGAGTCGGACCTGCATCGGTCGGCCACTGGGCACGCAGCCAGGGTCGGAGCTTCGGCGACACGGGAATCGCCAGCGGAGGACGGGGCCTCACCGGGGCCGCTTCAGGCTCGTCCTCATGGAACCCGCCCAACACCGTGGCGTTCCCCAACGTCTCGCCCCGCAACCGCTTGCTCTGGGTCACGAACACCGCCTTGCGAAGGACGGCGCCCACGTGCTGCTCCAGCTCGGTGGACACCGAGGGGGCGGCGGGGGCTGGCTCGGCAGCCAGGGCCATCAGCATGCGCTCTCGGAACAGGAGCAGATCCGCCTCGTCAGCCTGAAGCCCGCCCTGGTAGCGCAGGGCATAGGAGAGGGTCATGTCCATGGCCCGGCACTCGTCTAGTGCGCACTCAGCCATGAGGCGGCCGGCACGGGACGCGGACTCGATCCAGGCTTTGCCCAGCTCAACCCACTCACGTCCGGCCATCACGTGGTAGTAGGTCCGGAAGTACCGGCCTGCTGCCACGAGGCCGAGGCCGGCCGCCACATCACGCCATGTGCCGGGCCCAGATCCCGAGCGCGACGGTGCCTCGGCCCGCATTCGCGCGAAGAGCCATTCCGACCACGAGTGGAGCGTCAGGCCCAGGAGGTCGCGCTCCGCGTCGCTAAACGCGCCGAACTCGGCGATGTTGTCCCATATCGGAACCAGGCGCCACAACCAGCGCGCGGCGTCGAAGGAGGCATCCACGGCCGGGGTGCCGGCCTCAGCCGACGCCTCGGCATAGGCCTCGAGAATCGACGCGAACAGACGCGCCCATGTGGGCACGCCCGAGACGTCATAGCGCACGGCCGCATCGGCAGCGGCATCCAGAGCCGACGCCGAGTCGCCAACGCTCAGGGCTTCGAGCCCTCGGTCGATCCGTTCGGAGAGCTCGGCCGCCCCTAGAGCGTACTCCTCATCGTGTTCGCACACGCACAGGTGGGTCGGGGGAATGTTGCGCCGCGAGCCCAATGCCACGAGGAGCTCGCAAAAAGCGTGCACCGCGTTCTGAAGACCCGCCGGCGTGCTGCCGCCGATGACCACATACGAACGGCCCTCGGATCCCGGGTCACAGATGGTGCGAACCACGTGCCCCCGGCCGCCCGGAAAGCGGCGGTCGACGTAGTGCCGCCCAGCCACGTACAAGTCGCGAAGAACCCGGTTGGACGAGAAGTCGCCCAGGGCGATCACGTTGAACTTGCGCGTGCGGTAACCACCCGCATGCTCATCGCAGGTGAGCACCGGCAGTTCAATCCCGTGGATGTCCTCGAGAAACGCGGAGATCAGACCGCCTTGGTCATAGAGGTCGTCGTCGCCCTCCGGCGTCACGATGCATGCGCAGGGCTTGCCGCTGACGAACAGCGGGATCTCCCGCTGCATCTTGGTTCGCTTGATATGGGTCTGCTCTCTTCTCCGCGCGCCCGCCGCCATGCGCCCTCGCGTATCCCGATTGAATCGGCCGCCCGTCCCGGCCTCCGCCGCCCCCCGCAACCCAACAGCCGGTTGCAGCGTCCAGGTTCGCCCCACAACGCGTCGAACCTTCGGAACCCCTCAAGCCCCCGGCCCACTCAGGCCAGGATGATCGTGCCGGATCCGCTCCACCAGATTCTCCTCGTCCACATCAACCCAGCACACATTGGGCTCCCGGCCAAACCAGGTCATCTGCCGCTTCGCGAACTGCCGCGAGTTGCGCCGGAACACCGCCATCATCTCGGCGAATCCGTACAGACCCTCCAGGTGCGCGACGACCTCCTTGTACCCGATCGCCTGCATCGACTGCAGGTCGCGCCCGAACCCGCGCGACAGCAGTCCCTCCACCTCCTGGACCAAGCCCTGCCGGATCATGCGGTCGCACCGCGCCTCGATGCCCTGATAGAGCCGGTCACGCTCGCGACGGGCACCGTAGACGATGCACCGGTATTCGTCGGTGGGTTCGGGGGCCTCTCGGTAGACCTCCGAGATGGGCCTCCCGGACTTCTCGTAGACCTCGAGGGCCCGCACGATCCGCTTCAGGTCGTTGGGGTGAATCTGGGCCGCGGCCGCCGGGTCGACCGAGCGCAGCCGGTCATGCAACGCCTGCCGCCCCTCGGACACCGCCTCGGCCTCAAGCCGCGCGCGCACCTCATCGTCGGGCGATACAAGTGGCAGATCGAGCCGGCAGGTGATCGACCGGACATAGAGGCCGGAGCCACCCACCACGATGGGAAGCGCCCCCCGTCCTGCTATCTCCGCGATGGCGGCCCGGGCGAGCTCCGCGAAAGTGGCGACGTTGAACGGCTCATCGGGCTCAACAACGTCAACCAGGTGGTGATGCACTCGAGCCCGTTCCTCGGGCGTCGGCTTCGCGGTGCCGATGTCCATCCCCCGGTACGCCTGCATCGAGTCGGCCGAGACGATCTCGCCGCCGACCTGCTCGGCCAGCTCCATCGCAGCCTGGCTCTTGCCGGTGGCCGTGGGGCCGACGATGACGAGCAGTGTGGGCTTCGGGGGCGACTCAGGCATGGCAGACGTGATTCTAGGCGGTGCAGAGACCGCTGTCGACGGGGGCTCGGCCGCGCCGCCCCTCAGGTTCCCGTGGCCACGTGAGCGTACATCGATTGCAGCGCGACACGGCCCGGCCCGGTGAAGCGGTTCCAGACGATCCGTCCCGCGCTCGCGAGCGTCGACGGACTGTCCCGCCGCCGGGTGGACGGGGAACACGTGCCCCACGCCATCTCTGCTGAACGCGATCCGCCCTTGTCGCGTCGCCTGGGTCAGGGAGATCGGCAGTCCCGCGAGGAGGCGTCGGACCGCTCCCGCCAACGGCCGGATGCCGACCTCGACCGATGGGTCCTTCCAGAGCAGAACGTGGTGCTCGAAGTAGATGAGCATCGAACGCAGCTCGACCCCAAGCGCGGGCACGAGCTCGCCCTCGATGTGGTAGGCCCCCCCGCGACCGTCGCTCCGCGGACTGCAGTCGGCATCTGGATGGGTACCGCCCGCGGCATCCGGCCCCTCGGTGAGCTGCTGGGCATACCTCGGGCTCCACAGTACCCCGACGCCGGGCCCACGGCGCGGTTGCGCCACGAACATGCAAGAGCCCGCGCAGCCACCCGGTAGGGTATGGCACGCGGGCTCTCACCCTGTCAGCACTAAGGCTACGCTCCCGGCTCAGCTTTGTCCTCGGCCTAGTGTGCGGGGCAGCCGCCTTCCTCGTGCCCACCCTCGTCCTTGGTGTCCTTGGCGGCGGCCTCGAATGGGCATCCGCCAGACTTGGCGTCCTCGCCCTTGGTCTCCAGCGGGCACCCGCTGCCCTCGGCGTGGGCCTTCTCGCACTCCTCAGGCTCGATCGCGGGCTTGGTCCCGGATGTCTGGTGCACCTCGCTCTTCTTGGCGTCCTTGGCCTGGCAGTCGGGGCACGGGTCGCCGGCCGCGCACCCCTGGTACCCCTCCGGGCACGAGTGCCCGGCCCCGGGGCCTGCACTGGCCGCTCCGGCCTGCGTCGCACTCTTTGATGCATTAATGCTCAGTACTTTCGCCCCGACGATTCCGCCCACGAGGCCGAGAACTAGGACACATGGCAAGAGCCACCGCAAAGTCTTCACTCGATCGAGCCCTCCATTCGCAATTGGCCGGGCCATGCTCCCCGTCGGGACGGCACGGCTCAGGCATACCCACCATCAGGACGCGCAGCCTCGTCGTTCCACGCAGCCCAGCCCGTCGTGCCCACCGCTAGGCTTGGCACGGAGCCAACGCCGACGTGGCGAATGCCTCGAACCTCGACGCCACACCGGCTTCGTCAACGCCGCCGCGGTGCACATAGAGACCATACCGCAGAAGCAGGGGGGCGTCTACCGCCACCACGCACTCCGACTCCCTCGATAGGCAGGCCCCCATCCATCCATCTGAGCGAACGTGCCAGTCGGGGGGGTGGTTCCCGTTCGCCGGATGACTGAACAGGGCAATGCCATTCACGACCCCCGGCGATACCGCACCCGAGTAGTCGCACCACTCCGCCGGCTTCCAGAAGATGGCCTCCTCACCCACCGCCCCGGCCGAATTCGTGATCGTCCCATCGCCATCACTCACCGACATGCTCTTGGCGACCCGCGCCGCGCACAAGCCAAACGGCGTCGGACCGAAGCGGACCTCGCCCTGCGTGGCCGCCAGCTCCAGCCCCATGTCGATCAGCAGCTCGCCGGCCGGTAGACACGTGACCCGGTAGGTCCGTACCTCGCGCAGCAACTCCTGGTTCTGCGGCCCGCGCCAGACGACCTCGACGGCCAGAGCGGCCGAGGCATCGCCATCCTCGAGCGCGACAATCTTCGAGTGCGCCTGCCGGCCCGTGAGCCCGTGGTCCGCCCAGAGATCGCAGCCGTTGACCTTCTGATGCGCGATCCACACCGAGTAGTGGTGCCGGTGCCCATACGGGTCGTGCGGATGCCCCATACGCGTGACCATGCGGCCCGCCGGACCGATGACCGGGAACAGGTAGGGCCGGAGCATCGCCAACCCACTGTTGTAGCGCACGCGCTCCACATCATCGAGGCGGAAGCTCACGTCTTCGTTCTGCAGGGGCACTGCCTGAACTCGAGCCACCATGGGTCTCACCTCGGCGGAGGGCCAGTTCGATGCGCCACAGCTCGTGTCCTACACCTGGCGCTGCCGCCGCTCACCAAGGACTCCGGCGCCCCTCGGCTGAACATGGCCGCGCGAATCCGCGGCGGCGCAATCCCACCGGCTGTGTGATGAGGGAGATGGCGACGAACAGCACCTCCGGACCGACCGGGTCGAAAGCGCGTAGGCTGCTCCTGCGCGTCGAGGCCATTGGGAAGACAGACCGGCTCAAGGGAGTGCCCTACGAGGAGCTACTGTGGTATGAGGGCCGACGGGCGGGCTTGCCCTGGCCCAGCGTCTGGTGGTGGCTCCAGGGCATCGGCATCGTCGCCGGAGCGGCCGACGAGACCCCCCTCGCCGAACAGGCCGCCGCCGTCGCTGTCGACCAGGTTCGACTGGCGCTACGGACACCCCAGGGCATGGCCCAATCGCGCCGCAGTCTCGACGAGGGGCCCGATCTGGCCCTGTCGCTCCGAAACGCCATGATCTGGGCAAACCGAGCCCTGCGCGAGTCAGCCCAAGGCCAGGCCGACCGCCGCGCGACCGTGGGCGCCTCGGTCGCGTGTGCCGCCATGCGAGGTAACAAGACGGCCGTGGCCTGGATCGGTGACTGCCGCTGCTATCACGTCCGCGGCCAGACCTGCTCCCTGATCGACGACCCGGTGGGGGCCAGCACCAGCCCGGGCGTGCCCCACCTCGACCCCTCTCCCGTGACACCGGCCACCGGAACGCCCGACAGCGGGCTCGGCGCAGCGGACGACATTCAGCCCTGTGTCCGTGAGCTCGATGTCGAGGTGGGCGACGTCCTGGTGCTCCTCTCCCCCGGTGTCCGCCACGTGCTCGACGGCCCGGACGACATCGCGCGCTACGTGGCCGAAGCGGACTCGCTCGAAGAAGCCTGCGAACGACTCCTCGTCGACGCAAGAATGAAGGGCAGCAGGGGCACCAACTCGGTGGTGATGATGGGCGTGGCCCCCGACCGGACGGGGCAGTCGGTGGCCGATCCATCCCGCGACCCCCTGGCCTTCTCGGTGGCACTCCACGCCGCGGCGTTACCGCCCGGGACCACTCTGGACACCCTGGGCTGCGTGAGACAGCTCCTCGGGCTCGAAGCACCCAAGGAGGAGGCGCCGCCGGCTCCTGCAGAGCCCGCTCCGCCGGCCGCGTCCGCCGAGGCCCCGCCCATGCCACAGACCGAGGTCGTGACTCCCTCTGCGGCGAGGACGCCCGAGCCCGGGATCATCGATGCCACTCTCGTGCGCGAGCATGTGATATCCAATGGACTCACGGCCAGCCCGCCGACGGAGTCCGGGCCCGCGGCACATCCTCAGCCAATGGAGCCACCACCGCCGCCCACCGAAGAGCAGATCCTGGCCGAGCAGAGCCTGCGCCGGCCGGTCCAGCCGCCCAGTGCCGGCCGCCGATGGCAGATCGGCCTCGCCGCGGCGCTGATCCTCATCGCCATGGGCGGCCCCGCGGCGTGGCACTTCGGCGCAAGGGCACGAAATACCGGCGCCCCCAGCCCGCCCGAGCCAGCCAAGGCCGAGGGCGCTCCGGCCACACCCCGGGCGCCAGGCATGGGCGCCGCGCTCACAGAACGGCCCGAGGCGGAGGCACCATCGCCTCCCGCCCCGGCGCGCAACGGAGACGCGGGCGCATACGCATTCGAGCTGGCCCCGAATGCGGACGGTCGCGGCGTCACTGCGTCGCTCAACGACGGCGCACCGGGCCCAGTCGATGTCGTCCTGCAGCGGTTCCGGCAGAATGCCATTGAGGAGGTGGCCCGGCAGAGACTGAAGCCGGGGGAGAGGGTGGCGTTACCTCTGCCCAGGGACGCCTACCCCACCTCGCTCACGCAGAAGCAGGGCATCCGGCTGTGCTTCACTGTCGACTCGTCCGGGGACCTGGCTTGGGCACCGTCGGGGAAGATCGTGCTGCCCAAGTCGGGCTCCGTGAGCATCGAGGACTCGAAGATCTACCTCGTGCATCGACTGTCACCGATCATCCTGGCAGTGAAGGCTCTCCCCAGCCCCGGCCAGGGGCCCAGTGTAGACGACCCGTTGACGTTCTAGCCGAACGGATCCCACGGTGGGCCGCGGGGGCAGCGCGCGGTGGCACGCGGTGGGGGCCAAGGCCGCCCAACTCCCGCTCCCGGACGAGGCCGTGCTCTACTTCGAGGCCGATGCGAGCGAGGGGAAAGCGACAGGCGGGCACGAGGGTTGCGTGTTCCGCGACGGCAAGGCGAGCCTCTGCTTCGGCGACGGGCGTGTGAAGCTCCTCAGCGAGGACGAGACGGCCAAGCGGATCTGGGAGCCGGGCAAGAAGGGCAAGTAGGGAGGGCGCGGCGGCAGGCTTGCGATGGAAGCCGCTAGCCGGCCCGGTCCCACGGCCCCCACTACGCCTGGCTCGACACGGCTGCGAGAGGGCTGGAGCTCGGCGGCGAGAGCGAGACGGGGCGGAAGTGTACGCCGCCGAGCGGCATGCAGCCAGGAGATGCACTCCCCGCCACCCACAGCACGACGGCCGACCAGAGACCCGCCAGAGCTCGATGCATGAGGAGGCTTGATGGTCGGCACAACCAAGGGATCCCAATGGGCCTCCGGTCCTGCCGGCGAACGGGCCTTCGTGTCTGGCTCGCAGAGGGAAACCTCCACGCCGATGAGGTGTCCAAACACTGCTCCGCATCGCCGCGTGGGCCGCGTGAGGCATTGACGGCCGTGGGGTCCGATGGTACCGTGTCGGGGTCGCGTGTGAACCTGCCGAGTGGCCCTCCCGCTATGAGACGGGGGCGGTTCGGCGCCGCGACGGGAGCGCTATGCAGACAGCGAAGGTGAACTCTCGATGGGCGGGGGTCCTGGCAGTTGCAGGGCTCGCGCTCACCGTGTCGCCGTCCAGGGCTGATGATCCTGTTCGATTCGTGGGCGGAGACGCGGCCAACCTGCGATCGGCGCCGAGCCTGACCGCCTCAGTTCAGTGCACGCTCAGTCCGGGGACTGAGCTGCGGCTCAAGGGCCAACAGGGCGAGTGGCGTCAGGTCTACGTCCCCTCAAAACAGACCACCGGCTGGATCGTCGAGCGCTTGCTTTCGGACACGCCACCCGCGGGCCAGGCACGGGACGTCAAGTACGTTCGCGGCGATGACGTGAACATCCGGAGCGGCCCCGGACAGCGCTTCGACCGTGTCGGCATCCTGCCCAAGGGAACTCGTGTCGACGTGGTGGCCTACGAGGGTCAGTGGCGCAAGATCCGCGTTCCGGAGACCGGCGAGATCGGCTGGGTTGCCGACTGGCTCCTGAGCGGCGGCGACGATGACCTCAACGACGACGCCCCCGCCGCCGCGGCGGGCCAGGTGCGCTATGCGGGCGGGGACGATCTGTGCCTCCGCAGCGGACCGGGCGGCCAACACCAGGTGCTTTGCTCGCTCGCGCTGGGCACGCGCTTCCAGGTGATCGAGGTGGGGAGCGAGTGGTGTAAGGTCCGGCTCGACTCCGGAACCACCGGGTACGTGTCGCGACAGTACGTGACCGACAGCGTCCCCGGGGCCCCGCTGATCCGCCTCCAGGGAGGGGCGCAGTTCCCGGGTCCTCAGGCCGACCCGTTCGGCAGTCTGAGCCGAGGGGCTCCGGGTACTGGCGCGCCGATCCTGTCGGGTGAGAGCCCGACGGGCTTCCGGCCCGTGGACACGCTCTCCCAGCCCGCAGCGTCATCAGCGCCTCGCGACCCGACCACGATCACGGCGACGCAGGTGCGCGTGGCTGCCACGGCCCTCTCGGGCGACGGGTTGGTTCAGGAGGGCTTGGTCAATGTCCGTGCCGGTCCGGGCATGGGGTTCAACCTGATCGGCCAAGCGACCCGCGGGACGCCCTTGCGCGTCATCGGCGCGACGAATGGATGGTTCCTGGTCCGGTTCGCGTCGGGAGCCGAGGGCTGGGTCGCCGGATGGCTCGTGGCGACCGATCAGAGTATCGCCCAACAGATCTCACCGGCGCAGACGCCGGCAGGTCAGCCCACCAGTCTGGGCAACTCGATCGCGCAGTATGCCCTGGGATTCGTGGGCACGCCCTACGTTTTCGGAGGCAGCTCACCCAGCGGATTTGACTGTTCGGGCCTGGTGCAGTATGTGCTGAAACACCATAACATCCGTGTGCCGCGCACGAGCTTCGAGCAGTGGGACGTGGGCACCCCAGTCGATCCGAGCCGCCTCATTCCCGGCGACCTGGTGTTCTTCGCGAACACCTACACGGCGGGCGTCTCCCATGTGGGGATCTACGTGGGCAACGGGAACTTCGTCCATGCCTCCCGCAGCGGAGTCGGTGTCATCGTGCAGCCGCTCAAAGAACGCGCCGGAAGCTACTGCGGAGCCCGCCGGGTCTACTAGCGGCGGCCCGTTGACGCTAGCGTGCCTCGCCCTGTCGGCTCTGGACGCACTCAGCCAGGCAAGCCTTCAGCTCGTCCATCTTCAGGGGTTTGGCCATCACACGGTCGACCCCGCTTTGTGAGATCTCAGGATCGCCGAGCTCGACTCCCCATCCGGTCAGCAGGACGACCACGGGGGGCTGGTGCGTCGACTTGAAGACTCGCGCCACGTCGAGGCCCGAGACCTGCCCCATGCCCAAATCGGTGATTACCACGTCGAAGGCGTGGCGCCCGGCGAGTTCGATGGCCGCTTGGCCGTCGCGCACCGCGTTCACCTCGTAGCCCATCGTCGAGACCGCATCAGCCAGGACCTCGAGTACCGATTCCTCGTCCTCGACCACGAGGACCCGGGGCTTGTGTGCGCTCGGCCGCGGCGGCGGAGCCGCCTCGAGCTCGACGGGCCCGATTTGGGGATGAGCAGAGGGGATTCGGATCGAGATCAGAGCCCCGCCGTCATCACTGGCCTCGGCGACGATCCCGCCGCCGAGGCGGTGGACGACACCGTAGGCAACACTCAGGCCCAAGCCGTTGCGCTGGGGACCTTTCGTCGTGAAGAAGGGCTCGAAGATCCGCTGCATGTCGGTGGCCGCGATGCCCGGGCCATCATCAGAAACCTCGACCACGGCGTGGGCGTCCTCGCTGCGAGTGGTGACACGGACGGTGCCCCAGCCCTGCGCCGCAGCCTCGACAGCGTTCTCGATGACGGCGCCCACCGCATCGCCAAACTCGGCCGCGTCGGCGGCGACGGCCGGCGGGTCACCCAGGTCCGTGAAGATCTGCACCGGCCGCTCGCGGGTCTCTCCGAGGCGCCGGGCCAGCTCGCAGGCGATCTCGACGGCCCGAGCGACGACGCTGTTGACATCGGTCGTCGCTCCCGGCCGCTTGGTTCGCTGCCGCGCATACGCCTGCAATCCTCGGACCGTCTCGGCGCCTCGAGTAGCGGTCCTGATGATGTTTCGCAGACGCGCGTCCACATCCTCGGCTCGATCGAGCCGCATCAGAGCCAGTTCAGCCTGGCCCAGAATGATGGCCAGCAGGTTGTTGAACTCGTGTGCCACGCCGGCCGACATCTCGCCCAGTGCCCGGAAACGCTCGAACACAAGCATGTGCTGCTGCATCTGCTTGAGTTCGGTGATGTCCTCGTGGATCACGATGGCGCCGCGCATGTTGCCGTCGTCGCCATAGAGCGGGGCTCCGCGAATGTTGACCCACACGGGGCGCCCGGTGGCCGTCTCCGGCAGGTACACCTCGGAGAGGTCGAACGGCTCGCCCTGGCACAGCCGGTCGTAGAAGCTTGAGAGGCCGGCTGCCGCCTCTCGAGGTGAGGTTCGCAGGTTCTGTCCGATATAGTCGGCCCGAGAGGCCCTGGGTCCGCCGATACGCTCGACATGCCAGGCATTGACGTCGCGGACGACGCCGGACTCGTCGATGAGCATCACCGACACGGGCGCGGAATCCAGAATGGCCCGGTAGCCTGTTTCGGACTCGAGAAGCTGGCGCTCCATCTCCTTGTGGAGGGAGACGTCGCGCGCCACGCCGATGGCGGCCATGCTGCGACCGGCACCGGGCACGGCATGCCCGAGCACCGAGTAGGGCCGCGCGGGCTGACCGGCGACTGCGAAGTCCAGATCCTCCTCGACCGTTTCGCCCTTGAGCAGGCGTTGGATGAACTGGCGCCCGCGACGTGCGTCCTCGGGGGCGAGCAGGTCTGAGAACGGGCGCCCGATGAGCTGCTGGCGCGGGCGGCCCGTTGCCCGCTCGAACGCGGCGTTCAGGTGCGTGAGACGTCCGCGCCCATCGACCCGGTAGATGATGTCCGGGGCATCCTCGAGCAGCTCCGGCAACTCGCGCGCCTCCGGGGGGCTCGCGAGACCGGCGAGGACGTGCAATCGGTCTGCGAGGAGCTGCCGATTGGCGTCTCCGCCGTCGTCGATCGCGGGAGCGCAGAAGGGGTTGTCGACAACCCAATCACCCGACACGACGGCACCCAAGTGCTGCAGTGCTTCGTTGACAGCACGGGGGTCGTCTTCGTCCGCGTCATGCTGGACGACCACCGTGGCGGACACGTCGCGAGCCCACCGCGTAAGGGCACCCAAGAACGCCGGATAGGCCTCGATCAGCTCGGCACCCGTGACGGCAGTCGCCGCGTCCAGGACCAGGCAGGTCCCCGGCGCCCACGAGAGAAACGGCGTGGCGTCGCCGTGTGCGACACCCAGGATCCAGCAACGAAGGTCGGCGGTGCCGTAGAGGTTCAGGGCGCCCGATGCACTGAGCTCGCGTACATCGTGGGTCTCCGAAAGCTGGTGAAGGGCATGCGAAGCATGGGCCTCGCAGAGGACGTAGGTGCACGCCCGACCTACAGAGAGTCCCTGACTCACCCAGCACGTCGCCCGCGCCCTGCGAGCCCCTGCATCGGCGATATGGCACACGCACTCACCGGGACGCGGATCGCGGATATCGCGGACTGACCTGCCTCCAGGTGGAGTATGGTCCCTCGAGCTTCGACCCATTCAGCTGGGGCTCCGCGGGCGGCCGTACCGGCCGCGAAGCCCTCCTCCTACGAACGGTGGGTGGTGCAGGGGTCCCAGACCCCGCGCTTCCTCGATGACCGGGAGGCACCGAGATGGCCGAGCCCAGCACCGTATGGGGCCTGGAAGCTCTGCGCAACCAGGTACCGGACAGTGTTCCCGGCGCCTACCAGCTCATCCTCCGGGTTCCGGCCACTCGGCTCTCGGTCGGCGCCCTCGGCACCTGGGAGGTCGACGAAGGAACCTATGTCTACTCCGGGAGCGCTCTGGGCGGTGTTCGGCAGCGCGTTCTGCGCCACCTTCGCCCAGCGGGGGCGATCCGGTGGCATATCGACTACCTCAGGGCCGTGGGCCGCATCATCGCCATCCGGTTCGTGCTGTCGCCCCACCGCCTCGAGTGTTCGCTCCATGAAGCCGCGATGCGCGTGCCGGGAGCCCGCGAGCCGATCCCCGGTTTCGGTGCCAGCGACTGCCGGTGCCAAAGCCACCTTGCCCTGCTGCCTGGCTGTGAATCCGGAGAAGGGGCGGTCGCCGTACTGGTCCAACACACGCCGGCGCACCTAGCTGGGGGCGTAGACTGGCAACACGTCGTCAAGCGGCACGGTGAGAGTACCGGCCAGGGACCGCCCATCGGCGGTCACGACGTCAATCTCGAAGATCATGTCGGCCCCGACGGCTCGGCTGGCGGGTAACGTCGCAGTGATCTGCCCCGATGCAACCGCAGAGGCAAGCGAGTGGGTAACCCCAGAGTCAAAGTACACTGTTCCGCCTGTCATCGCCCCCACACCGCCCAGAGACGTCGTCCCGGGGTACGTGAATGTGCTGGCCTGCACGGTATCGCCGCTGACGGTGCCAAGGGCGGTCACGTCCCAGACCGTACCGGTGGCGTTGGCCAGGATGACGCGGACCACGGCGTTCCCCGACGTCGCGGAGCGGGAGGCGAGGAGACACCCACCGCCACACGCATTCACGTCGGCCTCGCTTCGGGCGACGTCGAATGATGACCCAGTGAGTGTGCCGTCGAGCCCTTCCAGGAACACGCCGACGACCCCCTCGCCAGAGGTCGGGTCCTGGCCGGGGGGCAGAGGCGGATCGTTAGCGCTGCCGCTCGGTGAGGAAAGGCCGGGTCCAGGCAGGTAGGCGTTGCCCGTGCCGCTGGGCGCGGGAACGGTGATGTAGAACGCGTCTCCCTCGCCGAACGCGGCAGTGCCGCCATTGTTGTTGGAGTTGCCGTTCCCACCGGGCGTGACATCGATCGGAGAACCGCCACAGCCGGCGAGCAAGACGGCGAGCGCAGCGAGCCACGCCGTCAGACACGGTGAGCCTGGGAATCTCGTTGGATGTACCACGCGCGCCTCCCGGAATCGGCTCCGGCCGCGTTTGGCGGGACGCAGGGGAATGGTCCGGACGCGCCGAAGCGTACCGCAACCATTATCGAGGCCCCCGCTGCGCGGCGTCAAACACGCGACCGGGCATGAGGTCTGGCTACGTCCGCAGAAGATAGACGTTCGGGCGGAGCCTGGTGTCTCCCCCGGTCGTGGCAGTGTGGTGCACCTCGGTTGCCGCCCGTCCGGCCACTTCGCTATAATGCGGCCGCCCCGGTGGGAGTGATCGCGGATGGTCCGAAAGCGGGTCCCTATCGTCGCGCTTCTCGTGGTGATCAGTCTCGCCGTGCTGGCGGGATGCCAGCGGATCTCCGACCGCCTCGCGAGCGGCGACGAGCCGTCCACGCCGTCGGCTCCGGTGATGGAGAGCACTCGGCCTCCGGTCGATCTGGAAGCAGAGCCGCCATCAGCGCCGCCCGAGGCGGAAACCGGCGAGAAGACCAGCGCCGACGAGGCAGGAGCGACTCAGGGCACGACCGGCGCCGGCGAGTCGACCAAGGGTGCGGCGGACGCTTCGAGCCAGCCGGCGGAGGAAGCCAAGTCGCCGGAGGCGCTCTCTCAGGCGGCGAAAGGTTCGGGCAAGACGGCTCCGGCGGGTGCATCGGCGGGATCGCGCACGACCGCGAGCGGCCCGTCCGAACGCGACCAACTCCTCGCCCAGTTGCGGTCGGACCTGACCATCGCGTTGAACCAGGTGGAGGAGGCCGATCGGCAGATCTCGCAGGGCAAGACCGAGGAGGCCGCTGTTCGGGTGACCCGCGCCCAGACCGCGCTGAGCTTTGTGGTGTCCGAGTTCCCGGCACTGGTGGCTCGCCAGAACTGTGACCGCGCCATGGCGCGGGTCAATGCTGGCGATGCGCAGGGGGCCAAGAGCGCCATCCAGCGGGCGGTGCAGCTCGCGGGGGATATCGAGCTGAAGGGCACCCTGAGGAGTTTTCAGGCACACGCGCAGAGTGCATCGAGCATGATCGAGTCCGGGCAGGGCTCTCAGGCCATCCAGGAGCTCATCGCTATGGCTCAGGCCATCGCGCCGGTCGAGGCCCAGAAGGGTCTGGACCGGGTGGCGGAGCACTTGCACGGAGCCGCCAGCGCTTTGGCACGCGGTGTTCCGGACGTGTCGGCGGCCGAGCTGAAGGGCGCGCGCGCACGCTTGTGGGAGCTGCTCGAGGCTCTGAACGGCTAGACCGGCATCGCCTGCTTCCATCCCGCGGTGGCGCCTCGGCAACTGGGGCCGCTCCGGTCCGTTTGCCAGGACTGACGTGACTGCGACTCGCTGGACCGCGCCGCGGTACGGAGGCACAGCTTGGCCGAACACAGACCCTTCGTTCACCTTCACGTCCACACGGAGTACAGCCTCCTCGACGGTGCGTCCCGCATTCCCGATCTGATCGCCCGGGCCCAGGAGTACGGTATGCCGGCCCTGGCCATCACCGACCACGGGTCCATGTTCGGTGCCCTGGACTTCTATGCGGCGTGCACTCAGGCTGGCATCAAGCCCCTGGTGGGGTGCGAAGTCTATATGGCCGCCCGTACCCGTTTCGACCGCGACCCGAAGGAGGATCAGCGGCGGTCGCACCTGGTTCTGCTCGCCCGGGACGCGCGCGGCTATGTGAATCTCATGCAGATGGTCACCGAGGCGTACCTGAACGGGTTCTACTACAAGCCCCGCATCGACATGGATCTGCTGCGTGAGCATAGCGAGGGGCTCATCGGCCTGAGCGCCTGCATTGAGGGCGAGGTCCAGCAGGCGCTGTTGGGTGGAGGGCAAGAGGCGGGCCGCAAGGCGTGTGAGCGCTATCTCAGCGCGCTGGGCGAAGGCAACTTCTACCTCGAGGCCATGGCTCACGGACTGGACGAAGAGGTGCGTCTGGTACCGATGCTCGAGCGCCTCGGGCGCGATATGAAGATCCCTATCGTCGCCACCAACGACAGCCACTACACCTCGCGTGGCGACGCCGGCGCGCACGATGTGCTGCTGTGCATCCAGACCGGCCGCACGGTGAAAGACAAGTCAGGCCTGTGCTTCAGCAGCGACCAGTTCTGGTTCAAGACGCGCGAGGAGATGCGTCACGCCTTTGGCCGCGAAGACTGGCTGGACAACACCCTCATGGTGGCCGATCAGTGCGATCTGCGGATCGAGACCGGTGTCGTGCATATGCCGCGCTTCTCGGGACTGCCCGAGGGCCGGACAGCCCCGGAGATGCTCCGCGAGCTCGTGGCTCAAGGGCTGCCCCAGCGGTACAACCCCATCACCGAAGAAGTGCGGCAGCGCGCGGAGTATGAGCTCGAGGTGATCATCGGTAAGCACTACGCCGATTACTTCCTCATTGTCTGGGATCTGTCGCGCTGGGCGCACGAACGGGGCATTCCCCTGTCATTCCGCGGCTCCGCCGGGTCGAGTGTCGTGGCGTATGCCATTGGCATTCACGACCTGGACCCCATCGCGCTGAACCTGGTCTTCGAGCGCTTTCTGAACCCCGAGCGTGACGATCCGCCCGACATTGACCTCGACGTGCCCGATGACACGCGGGGCGAGATCATCCGCTACGCGGTGGAGCGTTACGGGGCCGACCGCGTGGCTCAGGTGGTGACCTTCGGGACTCTGCAAGGCCGAGCGGCCGTGCGTGATACCGGCCGGGCCCTGGACGTGCCGCTGGCCGAGGTGGATCGTCTGGCCAAGCTCATTCCCAGCATGGCCACCATCGATGAGGGACTCGAAGCCCAAGCGGAGCTGCGACAGCTGTACCAGACCGACACCCGAGTGGCGGAGCTGATCGACAACGCCCGGGCCATCGAGGGGCTGATTCGGCATGCCTCGACCCACGCGGCCGCCCTGGTCATTGCTCACAAGCCCCTTAGTGAGCTAACACCGCTCATGCGGCATGCCAACGACGAGACCATCACCACCCAGTACTCGATGGACGCGCTGAAGAAGATCGGCGTTGAGAAACTGGACCTGCTGGGTCTCAAGACGCTGACGGTGCTCCGCAACACCCTGATGTGGATCGAGCGGACCACGGGGCAGAAGGTGAAGCTCGACGAGGTGCCGCCGGACGACCCCGAGACATTCGCTTCCCTCTCGCGAGGCGAGACCTCGGGCGTGTTCCAGATGGAGAGCGCCGGGATGCGGAAGTTGGCGGTGAACCTGCGGCCCACCAGTGTGGCGCACCTCTCGGCCCTGGTGGCCCTCTACCGACCGGGGCCGATGAAGACCGGCATGCTCGATGCCTATGTCGAGACATCGAACGGCCGCAGGCGGATCCGGTACCTCCATCCCTTGCTGGAACCCATTCTGTCTGTGACCTATGGCGTTATCGTGTATCAGGAACAGGTCATGCAGATCGCCCGGGACCTGGCCGGCTTCTCCATGGGTGAGGCCGATGTGTTGCGCCGCGCCATGGGGAAGAAACAGGTCGACGTGATGGAGCGCATGCGCCCCAAGTTCATGGAGGGAGCGCGCCAGCGCGGCGTGCCGGAGGACACGGCCAAGGCACTGTTCGACACCATGGCGGAGTTCGCGGGGTACTGCTTCAACCGGCCGCACAGCGAGGCATACGCGCGGGTGGCCTTCCAGACGGCCTATCTCAAGACCCACTACCCGGCCCAGTTCATGGCCGCGCAGCTCTCGAGCTACATGGACGACAAGACCAAGGTGGCGCTCTATGTGGAGGAGGCGCGGCGTCTGGGCGTGGCGGTCATGCCGCCGGATGTCAACCAGAGCGACGCGGACTTCACCCCGAACGCCGAGGGACAGATCCGCTTCGGCCTCGCCGCCGTGAAAGGCGTGGGGCGCGCCGCCGTGGGGGCCATTCTCGAAGCGAGGTCTGCTGGGCCGTTCCGCGACATCTTCGACTTCTGCCGGCGGGTGCCGAGCACCCAGGTGACCCGGGCGGTGACCGAGGCGCTCATCCGCTGCGGCGGCTTCGACTCGCTGGGCTCCCGCGCGGCCCAGATGGCCGTGCTCGACATGGCGCAAGCGCAGGCTCAGAGCCTGCATCGTGACCGGGCGGTCGGTCAGACCTCGTTGTTTGGCGATGACGACGATGCGCTGGTGGGGACGGACTCGCAGGTACTGCCCGACGTGCCCGAGTGGACCCGCGACCAGATCCTCTCAGCCGAGAAGGAGCTGCTGGGCCTGTACGTCACGGACAACCCGCTCAAGGATGTGGTCCGCGCCCTCGATGGGCGAGTGGATCACACGTGCGGCGAACTCGCCGAGGAAGCGGCGGACGCGACCGTCACCGTGGGCGGTGTCATCACGCGTGTGCGGGAGTACATGACTCGCGCAAACAAGCCCATGATGTTTCTGACCATCCAGGACCTGGAAGGCGACGCAGACATCGTCGTTCCGCCCAAGACGTACGAGTCCGTGCGGTCGCTGCTCGTGATGGACGCCGCCATCGTCGTGACGGGGCGCAACTCGCCCCGAGACGCGGGCGCGCCGCCCGGATCGGGAATGGCCAAGGTGGTCGCCGACGCCATCGTGCCGGCCGACCGGGCGCCCGTCCGGTTCGCCAAGCGCCTCGACGATACCGGGGCGCCTTTGGAGGAGCTGAATGGCGCAAGCGACGACCCGACCGCGGGGTTCGATGCGCTCCAGAACGGCGGCGGCAACGGGAGCGAATGTGGCGGCGGCGGGGCCATCCACATTCGGCTGAGCGCGGCCGACCGGTCACTGCTGGACCGTGTGAGGCAGATACTGGGCGCGTGTCCGGGGGACCGTGATGTGATTCTCCACGTGGCCGATGGCGGACGTCCTCGGGTCTTCCGGTTGCCCGAGCAGTACCGCGCGTCGTGGAGTGAGGATCTGCGGCGCCGTCTGGGTGCCGTGGTGGACGATGCCGCTGCCGTGTGGTGCGCGGCGGGCACGTGAGGCCGGTTGGCCCGTCGGGCCCAGAAGGAGTCGCAGTGACCATCCGCAAGCTATCCACACAGGCGCTGACGCCGGCGGAGATCGGGCGGGTGCTTCGTCCAGCTCTGGACGAGCGGTACGCCGAGCCCATGCGCCAGGTGCAAGAGATCGTGGATCGCGTCCGCGCCGAAGGCGACCAGGCCGTGCTCGAGTACGCGCGCCGCTTCGACACGCCGGGTCTGACGGCGGCCGACCTCGAGGTCCGACCCGAAGAGATCGACGCGGCATGCGCGTCGGCGCCGGCCGAGCACATCGCCGCGATACGGCGCGCCTGCGATCACGTCCGGCGGTTCCACGCGCACCGGGTGCCGCAGAGCTGGCAGCACACGTTCGACGGAGCGACCCTGGGCCAACGGGTGCTGCCACTGGATCGAGTGGGCATATACGTTCCCGGAGGCACGCCACTCCCGTCGTCGCTGTACATGGCGGCCGTACCGGCCCGTGTCGCCGGTGTGCGCGAAGTGGTCGTCGCGTGCCCCGCGCGGCGGGACGGGACGTTGCACCCGCTGGTGCTCGTGGCCGCGCGGCTGGCGGGTGTGGACCGGGTCTTCCGGGTGGGCAGCGCCTGGGCCGTGGCGGCGCTGGCATTTGGGACCGAGAGCATCCCCCGCGTCGATAAGATCGTCGGGCCGGGGAGCATCTACGTCATGCTGGCGAAGCGCGCTGTCTTCGGCCATGTGGGCATCGAGTCGTTGCCCGGCCCCAGTGATGTGCTCATCATCGCGGACGCCGAGCAGGAGCCCGCGTACGTGGCAGCGGACATGCTGTCGCAGGCCGAGCATGGCTCTGAGTCGTCGGCGGTGCTCGCGACGCCGTCGGCTGCCTTGGCAGATGCCGTGGAGCGTGAGCTCGAACGGCAGCTGGCCGGGCTTCCGAGGCGCGACGAGGCCCTGAGCTCGTTGGACGGACGCGGCGCTCTCGTGCTTTGCCGCGACCTGGATGAGGCCGCCGACGTAGCCAACGCGGTCGCGCCGGAGCACCTCGAAGTCCTCGTCTCGAGTGGAGAGGACGCGCTGCTGGAGCGTATCCGGAACGCCGGTGCGATCTTCGTGGGGCCCCACACGCCGGAGCCGTTGGGCGACTACATCGCGGGGCCGAGCCACATCCTGCCCACCGAGGGCACCAGCCGCTTCTCCTCTCCACTCGGCGTGGAGGACTTCATGAAGCGATCGAGCATCCTCCGCTACTCGGCGGCCGCACTGAGCCGTGACGCCGGAGCCACCATTGCCCTCGCTGAAGCCGAGGGACTGCATGCTCACGCGAACAGCGTGCGCGTGCGCGGATACTAGGCGCGAGCCAGACGGCCGGGGGACGCCCGTGGAGCTCGTCGACAGCCATGCACACCTGAACCACGCCGACTACGATGATGACCGTGCCGAGGTACTGGGCCGGGCGCGGTGCGAGGGCGTGGTCGCCATCGTGAACGTGGGGTACGATCTGGCATCTTCAGCCCGGGCCGTCGGGATGGCGCGGTGCGAGCCCGACTGCTACGCGGCGGTGGGGATCCATCCTCACGACGCAACGGACGTCGACGAGGCGGCCCTGGCGCGGCTCGGCGAGTGGCTGACCGAACCGGGCGTCGTGGCGGTCGGTGAGACCGGCCTCGATTTCTACCGCGACCTCGCGCCCCGTCCGGCCCAGCTCACGGCGTTCCGCCGCTGCCTGGCGCTGGCTCGCGAGCGCGATGTGCCGGTGGTGCTCCACGACCGCGATGCTCACGCGGAGACACTCGAAGTCCTGCGCCGTGATGGCGTGCCGGCGGCCGGCGGCGTGATGCACTGCTTCTCCGGCGATACCGAGATGGCCTCGGCGTGTGTGGGCCTCGGGCTCCATGTGGGCGTCACGGGCGTTATTACCTTCGGGAAGTCTGAAAGCCTGCGGGCAGCGGCCCGGGCGGTGCCCATCGAGCGGTTGCTCATCGAGACCGACTGCCCCTGGCTAGCGCCAGAGCCGCGGCGGGGACGGCGGAACGAACCCGCCTTCGTGCGACACGTGCTCTCTGCCCTGGCGGGCGCGTTGGGGCGTCCGCCCGAGGACGTCGCGGAGGTGACCTCGGCCAATGCGAGGCGTCTGTTCCGGCTGGGGTAGCGCCGCGCCGCGAGTGGGTGTGGCCATGACCATGGCCGTCGTCCTGGGCGTGTCTGCCCAGGCCCAGGACGGCCCGATCACCATGGTGGTCGACGGGAGCGTCATCGAGGGCGGTATGCGTCCCCGGCTGGTTCAGGAGTCCGTGTTCCTCCCCGCTCGGGAGTTCCTCGAAGCCCTGGGCGCGGAGAGTGAGTGGAAGCCCGAAACCAAGGAGATGACCGTTCGCCTGCCGCGGGTGACCGCGGTTTTCGTCCTCAACCAGTCGACGGCCAAGCGGAACGGTCAGGCGGTCGACGAGGGTCTCGCCTTCCAGCTCATGGACGGCAAAGGCTTCCTGCCGGCGCGGCTGGCGGCGCGCGCGTTGGAGTGCGAGGCCAAGTGGGACGCCAGCGCACGGCGCATCGAGATGACCAGCCTATGGTCCAAACAGGCGGTGACTGCCGCCGATGTGGTGCGATGGGCTCGCTACCTGAGAGGCAAGCCGATCACGATCCAGGGCGAGTACCGGGGCTGGTCCCCCACGGAGCGGGGCCCCGGCGTCGACAAGGGTCGGCCCAAGCGCCGAGCCGACTGGATCCTCCGCGACGCCACCGGAGCCATCTACGTGAGCGGCCGGTCTCCTCTGGGACTGGACCCGCTGGACGACATCGGCAGCATCGTGCTGGTGGACGGTGTGGGTGGCCTCTCGAAAGCCCAGGCGGGCTTCGTGGAAGCCAAGATGGTCACGGTTGTCGCGAAGCGCGGGGCGGCCTCGAGCCTCGGGGCGGCGCTACTGGTTCGACGCCTCGTCGATGAACGCGAGCCAGTTGTCGATGGTCTGCCCATCGACGGTCGGATCATTCCAGGGCGTCGAGGTCGGGCATAGGGTGAACCCGCCTCCCGGCGCGCCCTCCTCAAGCGCTCGGCGCACCAGGCGCCGCATCTGGTCGGGCGTCACTCGGTAGAAGTCTCCGCTCTGGATGTTCCCCTCGAGAGCCAGGCGGCCACCGACACGTCGCTTGGCTTCGGCCAGGGTCACGTCACCCATGGGCGGCGGCTCGATGGGATTCAGGCAGTCGGCATGCATGTCGGCGAACTTCTCGAGCACCGGCCCCATGCGTCCGTGGCAGTGTACCCACATGATGCCACCGTACCGGTGCACGAGATCGGCGAGCTCCCGGTCGTAGGGCACCACGAATTCGTCGAAGTCCATCGGTGACTGCAGCGGCGGGATGCACAGCTCGGGCCCGACGTAGCCGAACAAGGGGCCTACCCCCTGCTGGAGCAGATACTCCAAGTACTCGTATGTGCGCTGTTGGAAGACATCCAGCAGTCGCCGGAGTGTGGCCCGGTCCTCGATGCTCATGATGGCGAAGGTCTCGGAACCCATGATCGAGTTCACCGCATACATCGCGTCGACACCAAACCCGACGCAGATCGGCGCCTCGTCTCCCAGCCTCTCCTGCTTCTCAAAGTAGCTCGACACATCCGGACGCGGCGGGACATAGGGGATCGAGAGCAGCCTCTCAATATCCTCACGGGTCTCCAGCAGGTACTTGGCCGTGTAGCCGGGCCGCCCCGCTGGGCTGAAGGTGAATACGCTGGTGATCTCGCCGGCGGGCGTCGTGTAGGTCGTGATGCTGTCTCGGTACTCCGCATGACGCGAGGGCCGCTCTTCGGTGCGCACCGAGACCTCATCACTCACGGTCATGAAGACACCGGTGGCGGCCGCCCAACTCGCGACCATGTCCGTCCTCTCCTGAGCTGCCGCCACCAGAGGGGCGTAGACGGGATGGGGCGGCTCCATGCCGGGCTCGACACCCCATATGCGCACCGGCACCCGGTCCGGCTGGCCACCGCGATAGGCTGTGAGGGTCCGCTCTCGGCTCGTCATGGCATCAGCTATTCGCGGACCACGTCCGGCGAGTCCTGCATAGGACAGCAGCCCCCGCGGCCCGAATCCGCCCAACAGCACCCGACCAACGACGCCGCCGGGGATACCCGCTGCGGTCATGCGTCGGCCACGGGGGGAGTCGAGGTCGGTGGGACCTGTGGCCGCGGAGATCGATGGCCAATCGTGCAGGGCGGCGCGGAGCGGACCCCGCTGGCCCCCGGCAAGCGCCCCAAGGGAGATATCCAGGTCTTGAATGGCTCGGCGCGCCAACGTAGAACACTAGCAGCGAGGTGAGTGATTCTGCCCGTGGGGCTGCCCCGTCGCGGCCCGCATGCCTGTGTTCCGGCGACCGCGTAGGAGGTGCCGCTATGGCCTGTTCACGCTTCGAGCTCCGCCGCGCCGTGGCAACGGCCGCCCTCGCAGCTCTGCTGTGCTGGACGGGCGCCGGATGCGAGCTCTCGGCAAGTGGCAACGATGAGCCACAGGCCCGCGCCGGCGCGGACCGGACCGTGGCGGCGGGGGCCCAAGTGACTCTCGACGGCTCGGCCAGCACCGACGCGGACGGTGATGCGCTGACCTACGCCTGGACGCAGACCGGCGGGCCGGGTGTGGCGCTCACCGGCGCCAACACCGCGCAGGCCACGTTCTCCGCGCCGGCCGGCTCCGCCGTGCTCACGTTCCTGCTTACCGTCGATGACGGCCACGGCGGGACCGACTCTGACACGGTCACCATCACCGTCGAAGCGGCCACCACGTCCCGTCTCTACGTGGCGAACCTCATCGGCAACAGCGTGGTCGGCTTCGTCGATCCGGGGCTTCTGGACGGCAATGTGGCCCCGGACGCCGTCCTTTCGGGCACGGCCACGGAGCTCGCGAACCCCGCCGATGTGGTCGTGATTGGCGAGGCTCTGGCCGTGGCCAACTTTGGCGCCGACAGCATCACCGTGTATTCGAACGCTGAGACCGCCCATGGGAACGAGGCGCCCCGAAGCATTGTGGCCGGGGCCAACTCGCAGCTGGTCGACCCCACGAGCCTGGCGGTGGACGCGGCCCGCGACCTGCTCTACGTCGCCGACGTGACCGGTGCGGACCGCATCATGCGGTATGCGGGCGCCTCGCTACCCGCCTTCGGCGGCGACGTTGCTCCGGCCAGCGTGATCACCAGTGCCGACCTGAGCAACCCCTTCGGGGTATGCCTGGCCGGCGATGAACTGTACGTGGCCAACAATGCCACGAACCGCGTCGCGGTGTACGCCAGACCATGGACGCTGGCGGGCGAGGTCGCCGCCACCCGCGTGATCCGATGCAGCAGCTTCTCGGGGATCTACGACGTGTTCGTGGACTCGTCGGATCGCATGTACGTGGTGGGATCGGTCGCGGATCGCGTCAGCATTTTCGAGGACGCGTCCACGCTCAACGGCCTCGTGACACCCACTGCGGAGCTCACGGTACCGGGTGCCGGCACGCTCACCTCCGTAGTCGTGGCCTCCGACGGCACCGGGTACCTGGTGGACCGGTCGCTGAACCGCGTCTACGCCTACAGCAGCCTGGCCACGCGCGATGGAACGGTGGCCCCCGATCGAACCATCGAGGGGGGCAGCACGCTGCTCAACGGGCCCGTGAGGGCCTACCTCGACGAGTGAGCCGGGCGCCCCTACCCCAGCGGCACGCCGAAGGCCAGGGCCGCGTCACCTAGCAGGTGGCCGTCGTACCCGCCTCGGTGCCGGATGAGAACGCGGGCCAGCGCCTCGTCGCGGAAGCGCAGGTAGAGCAGCTCGAAGAGCGGGGCCTTGTGCGGAGAGACCTTCTCTCCCGCGTACGCATCGCCCTCGGGCACCGGCCTTCCGATATGACGCGAGGCATAGCCGGCGTAGAACGCGGAGCAGCGCCGGAGTTGGGCTCCTCCGGGCTGCCCTGGATCCCACAGGTCAGTGCCGTTATGCAGGGCCATCTCCGCCGCGGCAGCCATGGCCTCCAGATCGAAGATGCCCAGATCGAGGCTCCGCCGGTCGACAGTATGACGCCCGCGTTCGGCCGTGATCTCGCCGTGGGGGGCGATGGACGTAACCATCTGAGCCGTGAGTCCGCGCTCGGGCCGATTGAGGGCCCAGTCCACGAGCTCGCCCCGGTCGGTCACGTAACCGATGGCCAGCACGCACGCATCGGCCCACAGCAGCGTCGAGAGCGACGCCGCGGGGTCGTCGTGCTCCGTGATGAACAGCGCCGCCTGCAGCAACCAGTCCTCGACCGCCGCCCGGTCCGATGCCGAGAGGTGCTCGGCGATGAGGTCGTACGTCCACGCGAACTTGAGAACCGGCATGGACACGTAATGGACGGCGGCCATGTTGTTGGCGTAGTCCTGGGGAAGGGGGTTCAGCGTGCCGACATATGCCATGAGGATCTCGGAGGCCTTGTGGAGGTATGGCAGCTCTCGCGTGAACTGGAACACCAACGCGCAGTCTCGGGCGTCGTCCGCGGCCAGCGTGCCCTTCTCGAAGAAGAACTCACGAACTCCTCCGTCTCGGCCGGGGCCGGTCGTGTAGAGGTTCGGCGGACGCTTTACGGCCTCGAGAGGTGGAACGGTCGGCGGCCTCTCCGTCACGCGAACCAGCCTTCGGCGCATGGCACGCAGCGCATCCTGCTTGAACGCGTGCCGCGTGACCAGCCACCGCTGGTATTCGAGATCGCGCGCCGAGAGGAGCAGATGAGGACCGGGGTACGGGCACTGGAGCCGGAAACCGTCCGCAGCGCGTGCGCCGCCGGCTGCAGCCAACCCGGTCCCCAGGCACAGTATTCCGATCCAGCAGAGAGAGCGGCTCATCCTGCCACATTGGACGCTCGTGGGCCGGTCGGCTATCACGCCTGCACCTGACGAACCAGTTGCCCCACGTCCACCACGGCGTGGGTTTCCGATGCTCGAATGGCACCGAACAGGAGGGCGGCGCTCCGGATGTTGTCCTCGATGGCCGTCGGCGGCTCCGGGCCCCCGTCAAGCCAGTCGAGGAACTGCCGGATGATCGCCTGGTGCGATGCGTACTCGGGCTGGAGGGTGGTCAACTCCTCCGTGCGCAGGCCTCGGCCGGGGCGATGCTGCAGCAGGCGAACCGTCTGGTCGCGGTCGACGACCAGCGAGCCCTCGAGCCCCTCGGCGCGGTAGGCCTCCTCATACCAGGCATTCCGCCAGCCGGCGGCAAGACAGTGGCCCTCGTACTGGGCGTGCACTCCAGTCTCCATCCGCAAGGTCAGCAAGGCGCAGCACTCGCCGTCGAAACTCCCATGGCCCGGGTTCCAGTCCCATCCGGCCACCATGGAGCAGTCCGCACCCGTCAAGTTGCGGATCTGGTCAAGATGGTGCACGGCTCCCTCCACCAGGAGGCCATGGGGCATCTCGTGCCGGAACATGCCCCAGGCCCCGCGCGTACGGTAGTCGGCGGCGAAGCGCCCCACGACGTAGACGAGCTGGCCGATCCGACCCTCCTGGATGGCCTGTTTGAGCGTCAGGTTGTGCGGCGCGAAACGGTAGTTCTGGACCACCTGGCACTTCACGCCGGCCGAGCGCACCGCGTGGTAGATGTCGAGGCAGGCCTCCCACGTGTCGGCAATGGGTTTCTCAGTCAGGATGTGCAGCCCCCGCTCGCAGGCGGCCAGGATCGCCTCGCGGTGGTGCGCCGGCGGGATGACCACGATGCAGAGCTCGGCGTCGGCCTTGGCCATGGCCTCGTGCATGTCGGCGAAGCATCTCGAGGGCTCGAGCCCGAGCAGCTCGCCAGCCGCGGACCGGGCCTCGGCGTTCACGTCGGCGATCGCCGCGATCTCGAGCTCACCAGCGAACCGGGGAAGGCAGTTATGGAGCCACCAGCCGCCGAATCCACCGGTGCCGATCATTACCGCGCGCTTCCTGGAAGGCATGCTGTGATCCCCTTTCGCCGACGCGTGCTCGCCAGTGCCCGGTGCCTACCTCCTCGCTCGGCGCTTGGCGGCCAGCAGCCGGCCCATGGTGTCGCCCGACGGGGCATCTGGCGGCTCGGTGGAGTCTGGCGCGGACTCAGCGGCGCCGGGTGTGACAGGCGGCTGGGCGCGTCGCACCGCTTCGTCGAGCTGCCGCTGGAGCGCCGCCGTCTCCGACAGGGCCTCGGATGGCGTCGGCGTCGCCGCGATCGGTGGCGCTGTGGCGGCCGCCCCGGAAGCGCGACCGGCCTGCTTCACGCCCTTGAGCCGGCCGAGAGTCGCGTGAGGCTGCACCTCGCCACGAGAGCGAGCCCGGTGCCGAACGGCCGCGATCCTGGCCCAGACCGCCTCAACCTGCTGCCGCTCGATGGCGACCCGGCGAACTGCCACATCGAGAATGAACAGGCTCACGGCCCAGAGGAGGAGCTGCCACCAGATGTCCACCGGGGTGCGCGCAGCTCGGCGGTCCCTGCGGAACGGCGATGCGGTATCCTTCAGGTCGAGCATCTTGCCGTGAGTCGTGTCGGCGAGCCGCGACAGCAGGTACGTGTCGGGCTTCAGGTCCCGGTACTCGTCCGGGTAGGGCACGACCGCGCCGGTGGTCTGCGAAGCAGAATTCCCTTGGCCGTCTTTCTGGGTCACGTTGATCATATAGACACCCGTGCCCCTGGCCTCAAACGTCGCCTGGTAGCGGCCCGGGGCCGTTTGCTCCAGCTCGAGCGTCTTGCCTTCGAGATCTGGCGGGAGCAGCCGCGCCCGGCTCTCCATGAAGTTCAGGTACTCGTGGTTATCGCCCACGGCGTCGACGGTGATGGTCCCCCGTCCCCGCTCGATGGTCACGGAGGTTTCGAACGCGGCCGGATCGCTGGGTTTGAGGGTCCAGCGGATCCATTGGGCCCACAGCTTCCCGAACTGCTCCCACTCGAGCCACCGCGCGGCCCACCGGTTGGTGGCGTCGGACGTGAATGCCAGCGAACGTCCCAGACCGTACTGCCAGTGGGCCATGAGCGGGTCGGCCTTGTGGGTCAGCAGCGGCGTGTGGGCCCGGCCCTTGGCCGTCGTGCCCACGTACCCAAGGAGGGGAGGAGCCGCGGCCCAGTCGACCCCGCGGGACGCCTCGTCGTACGGATCGGTCACCTGGACCCTGAACGGCTCCTCGATCACGATGGACCGGGCCACAAGAAACGTCTCCTTGGTGTAGATGCGCGGGAGCTCGGCCATCTTGTTGGCGATGTAGAACCGGCCTTTGCCCCAGTGGGCGACGTCGCGCAGGAAATCACTGTGGATGCCGGCGCCGATGGACACGGTGGTAACGGTGACCCTCTCGGCAGCCATCTGCCTGACCAGCTCTAGACAGCCCTCCTGCTGCTCGGAATCGTTGCCGTCGGCGAGCAGGATCACGTGGCGGATCTTGCCCTCCGACGCTCGGGCGACCTCGAACGCCTTCGACAACGCCGTGTAGCAGTAGATGCCGCCGCCGCCGCCCCGCAGGGTCCGGATCTTGGCCTTGACGCCATCCGGGTCCTCCACCCGGGTGAGTTCGACCACCTCCTTGGCCATGGTGTCAACGGCCAGGACGGCGATCTCGTCTCGGGGAGTCAGGAGATCGGTCACCAGACAGGCCGCCTCGTTGGCCATCTCGATCTTCTGCTTCCCGTCCTCCATGGCGGACATGCTCCCCGACTGGTCGATGGCAATGACTACGGTGGTGGAGGGGAAGTGCTTCTTCTGCTTCACGTCGGTGTCGACCGGCAGCGCCTCCTCGATGGGCGTCTTGTAGTAACCACCGAGGCCGAAGCTGTCGTCGCCGCCGATCATGACCAGACCGATGCCCAGCTCGCGGACGGCTCCCTGCACCATCTTCATCTGTTTGGCCGTGAAGTTCACCGCGTTGACGCTATCGAGGATGACGGTGTCGTACGCCGCCAGCTCGCCCAGAGTGAGTGGGATTGCCGCGGGTGTGGTGAGCCGGGTCTCGATGTGCGCGTTGGTCAGAGCGCGGTGCAGGAATCGAGCACGGCCCACATCGGAGCTCACGAGCAGGGCCTTCGGCTCGCCCTGGACCCGCGTGAAACTCATGCCGACGTTGTTCTCGGGGATGGTGTCATCGCCCTCGCCCACCTGAAGACGCGCTTCGAATGTATAGAACCCCGGGCTCGCAAGGGAAAGGGCCGGCAACGAGACGCGCTCCTTCCTCCCGCCGCTCAGGTTCACGCGGTAGCTGTCGATGAATGAGTCGTTGCGCCACAACTCGATGATGACGGGCGTCTCCTTGGTCGCCTCGGCGACCACCTCGCACTCGAATGGCTCGCCGCGCTTCGCGCGCGGGGGAGTTGTCAGCTTGTGGAGGATGACCTCGTTCTCCAAGTTGCGCACCAGGGGGACGACATCAATGACCACATCATTGGACTCGGCAATCAGCGCCTCCTCGATGGCGTTCCCCAGGTTCTCATTGCCGTCGCTGAACAGGACAATCTTCTTGGCAGACCCTGATGGGAATGCCGCCAGCGCCAGGCGGATCGCCTGGGCGATGTCGGTGTGGTTGGTCGACGGAACAGAAAGGAATTGCCTTACCTTCAGATCCAGCACCGGAAGTGTGTCGAGAAGAGCCTCCTCGCCGAAGACCACGATGCCCGATACGTCGTCGCGCCGGGCATGCTTGCTGGCTTCGTTGATGTACGAACGGACGGTGGCGAGCCGTGTGGGATCCATGCTGTCCGAGGTGTCGACCAAGTAGAGGACGCACATCGAGTCGCGAAGCTTGACTCGCTGGACCCCGGCCGCGGCGAGCACGAGAAGGATGAGAACCACCGAGCGCAGCACGGTGGCGACGCGCCGGCGCGCTGTAGACATGCCCGCAAGACTGCGCGCGCTAGCGAGCCACGCCACGGGCAGCAGCCAGAGCAGCCACAGAGCCGCCGGGTACTCGAAGGCCAAAGGCCAGGTCATGGGGCACCCAGGCCAGGCTTGCGGCCCGCCGTGGCCAGGTCAGTTACGTCGTTCGTCGCGCCCATGAGCCGCTTCCTCATCGCCCATGTCGTCCAGCAGCCCCTGGAGCCGGAGCTCGAGCCGCCGCACCCGATCGTGGAGCTCCCGCAGCGTCCCAATCACTCGGTTCACGATGTTCAGCACCCACAGCGAAAACGCCAAACCTCCACAGAACGCGTAACCGGAGGACTCCCAACCGTATCGTGTCGCCACCAGCAGGAGAGTGAAGCACCCCGCACAGATGATGAGCAGTACGGCGTCCATGGGAGTGGGCCGAGCCACCTCCCGGATGTGCCGGAATCCATCGTCTCCCCGCACCGTCACTGCCTCCCCGCTGGAACCGGCCGGGGTTCGCTCCCCGCATCCCTCGGTCACGGGTGCTCGACGCATGGCCTGGGACCGATGGGCGCCCGGCCTTCAGACTGGCCGCGGCCTGGTGGTGCCCGTATTGTAGACGAACACTCCGCTGGGAGGCACGGCGAGACGACGGAGGGAAACGATCAAAGCGGGGCAACCGCCCCCGGATGAGGAGCTCACGCGTCATGGTACGGGCCCCCCGCGCTCTCAACCTGGCTCCCGTCGCTGTGCTTCTGGCCCACGGGGCTGCCCTCGCGGGAGCGCTCACCCCCAACGAGCCGCTTCGCGCCCCCAACGGCGACCCCGTGTGCGCCATCTACTTCTTCCCCCACTGGTGGGAACCGTGGAAGACCTCGGATGAGACGGTGCTGCGCGACCTGGCGCGGCTGAAGGCCATGGGCATCAACACGCTGCTGGTCGATCACGAGTGGTCCCAGGCCATCGATGGCAACTGGGGGTTGCTGGACCGCGGGCATCGTCTGGCGCGGCAGGCGGGACTGCAGATCCTGCCCTGGCTCTCGCTCAAGACGTGGAGCGATATGGGGTGTGACCCCGGGCGCATCGGCCTGGCACGCGAATGGTTCGGGGCGAACCTCACGCAGGGCGTCACGCAGGACGGCAAGCCCTCGAGCCTGCTGGTCTACGACGAGGAGACCGTCGCGGCTGGGGCCGCCTATGCCGAGCAATATGTCCGGCGCTACTTCGACGAGGGCGCCCTGGCGCGGTTCCGCTGGCGGGGCACGACGCGTCCGTGCGTGGCGCTCACCGTCGAGCTAGGTTGGGATGGCGCCAGCTTCGACGGGCGCACCAATGGACTCTTCCGCGACTGGCTGCGCCGGCGGTACGTGGACGAAGTGTCTCGCCTCAATCGTGCCTGGGGCACATCATATGGCGCGTTCGCCGACATCGACCCCAGAGACACCATGGTGTTCGATCGTCCGGCACACATCGAGGGACGCGCGGCCCACCCACAGGCCGTTGAAGATCATGTCGAGTTCTGTTCCCAGATGGTGAACCGAGGGCTGCTGGCCATGAAGGATCGGCTCCGGGCCAAGATGCCCGACCTACTCATCGCCAGCGAGTTGCCGTACCCAGTCGGATCGAGACACCCCCACGCCGTCGCATACCGCATCGGCTGCAACGCCAACCCCAGCACGGCCTACCACGCCGACGTCCTCTTCCTGCGGATGACCGGGCCCATGGACGACGTCGAGCGGCAAACCCTGGCCAGCCACATCCGGGCAACGGGCCAGAAGGTCGTCCTCTGCTACCGAACCTACAGCGACTGGGGGCGCCCGCCGGCCGAGGGCGGGGCCGACCCCACCGTGGTCTCGGAGCTGTACGGCTTCGAGCCGGCCCGGTTCGCGCACGGCATCGGCTTCTACAGCTGGAACGAGATGGTCGATGTGCATCTATCGGCGCCGGGCCAGGGCAGCCCGATCAACGAGATGACTGCGCGGCCACCCGTTTCCGACCGGATGCAGGCGCAGGCTGAGTCGATCCTTCGCGCTTACCGGGGTGTGTATGGGCGGTAGCGCCACGGCGCGGCGTCACGCCCAACTTCGGGGATGCTGCCAACCTGGGAGGGATGCAAGGCCAGACCGGACCCGACGCGGAAAGGATGCTTCGTGGGGTGATCAGTATGCGCCGTTCCTCCCGCTGCCTGCCACTCCTGGCTCCGATGGCGACGGTTGCGGTCGCTGGTCTGCTCTCGGGATGCCACTGCCCGCCTGGGCCCGCGCTCCCCGCCGCCGTGGTGCAAAGCTCCCTGATCCCCACCGTGCCGGGCGTACCCATGTACCACGGCGCCACCATAGCCCCGCTGGTGGGCGGAGACGTGCTGGCCGCCTTCTACGCCGGCACGGAAGAGCGCCATCCGGATGTCGCCATATACTGGTCCCGGTACAACCGAGTGGCCTAGGCCTGGTCGAGACCCGAGGCGTTGGTGGATAACCCCGGCATCTCCGAAGGCAACCCGGTGCTCGGGCGCGCGCCTGACGGGCGCCTGTGGCTGTTCTACGTGACGCTGCCGGAGCGGTCCTGGTCGGTCGCGCGCATGTTCTCCCGCTTCTCATCGGACGAGGGGGCCACGTGGTCTCGGCCCCGCGAGATGTTCTTCATCCCCGGCTGGATCCCGCGGAATCCGCCCATCGTCCTCTCGTCGGGCGATTGGCTGCTACCGTTCTACGACAGTGCACGACATGCATCACTCTTCAGCCTGTCGCCCGACGATGGGTCGACGTGGACCGATCCCTGTGTGCTGTCGGCACGAGGTCGGTGTATCCAGCCGACCGTGATCGAGCGCGCGGATGGCTCACTTGTGGCCCTAATGCGGACCACCGACCCGCCCCACTGGCTGTTGAGGTCCACCTCGACCGATGGCGGTCACTCGTGGACCGAGCCCACACCGACCACGCTGCCAAACCCCGACTCCGCGGCGGCCCTGCTCCGGCTCGCGAGTGGCGCCGTACTCCTGGCCTACAACCCGTCCGAGTGCCGCCGCACTCCCCTGGCCCTGGCACTCAGCGATGAAGAGGGCGACACCTTCCCCGTCGAAGTGGCGCTGGAGTCCGGCGAAGGCGAGTTCTCATACCCGGCCATGGCACAGGACGCTGAGGGGGTCATCCACGTGGTCTACACCTGGGATCGCAAGGCCATCAAGCATGTGACAGTCACCGAGGCAGATCTGAGGGCGGCGGCCGGAGCATAGGCGGTCGAGGTCGCCCTCGCGTTGACACTCCCCTCAGGGCTGCCCATACTTCCTCCTCCGCGCTGGAACGGCGCATGGGTCCAGGGCGGAGGGGCAGGCCGCGCTCGGCTGGAGTCCGGAGTCTGCCCCACGGCTCCACGCCCACCCATGGCTGTTCATCTCTTGGCGTATCCCGCATAATGGGCCCGCGGAGTCCCCGTCTTGCCGAGCCTGCGGCTGCGAAAGGTGAGTCATGAACGACGAGCAGCGTGTCCTGAAGATCGGTCTGCCCGCGGGCAGCATGCAGGAATCGACCATCGAGCTCTTCCGTCGCGCGGGGTTCCCCGTGGCGGTGGCCTCGCGCCGGTCCTATGCGCCCTCCACCGGCGATCCCGAGCTCGAAGCCCGGTTCATCCGCGCCCAGGAAATGGCTCGCTACGTGGAACATGGCGTGTTCGACTGTGGTCTAACCGGACACGACTGGGTGATCGAGACCGAGGCCGATGTGGTCGAGCTCTGCGACCTGGCCTACGCCAAGCAGGGGGCCGGCAAGGCGCGGTGGGTGCTCGTTGTCCCCGAGGAATCCGAGATCGTCTGTATCGAGCAGCTCCGGGGCAAGCGTATCGCCACCGAGCTCGTGGGCGTCACCAAGCGCCTGCTCGCCGAACGTGGTGTTGAGGCCGAGGTCGAGTTTTCGTGGGGTGCCACCGAAGCCAAGCTACGCGGCATGGCGGATGCCGTGGTTGATATCACCGAGACGGGCAGCTCACTGCGCGCGAACCGGTTGAGGATCGTCGAGACTCTGCTCGAGACGACGACGCGGTTCATCGCCAACCACGAGGCGTACGCCGATGCATGGAAGCGCCGGAAGATGGAGAACATTGCCCTGTTGCTCGAGGGGGCACTCCGGGCATCCGCCAAGGTGGGGCTGAAGATGAACGTCCGGCGCGACGGCCTGGAAGGAGTGCTCGCTCTGCTGCCCGCGCTCCAGAACCCCACGGTGTCGGCGCTGTCCGATCCGGAGTGGGTCGCCGTGGAGACGATCGTGGATGAAGCCACCGTGCGGGAGATCATCCCTGCGCTCAAGACAGCCGGAGCCTCGGGGATCATCGAGTATCCGCTGAATAAGGTCATTCCGTAGTGATCCGGCAGCATGACAGATCGCGCCGACTGGCACACAGGCATCGATCGATCGGACGGTGTCGAGCGTCCATGGTGCTTTGGGGGTGAGCGGCCTTGTTCTGCCCCGAGTGTGGGACTCGTAACTCGATCAACAACCATTTCTGTCGGAGGTGTGGCCATGTGCTGAAAGCCGACACAGCCAACCCGACCGACGCCCCGGTGCCCGAGGCGCCTGAGCAGGCCAATCCGGTGGAGGTCGATCCGGGCCTCCTGCCGTCCGACATGCACGCTGAGCCCCCCACGGCTCCGCCGGCGCGCGGCGTCTTGCCGGAGCATGATGCCTCGCCCCACGCGCCCAACGGTGTCGATGCACTGCTGGCGGAGGCCTACGACGCCCGGAACTCAGGCGACCTGGCGCGCGCCGTGGATGCGGCGCTCCAGGCGGTGACGGCCGCTCCGGATGATCCGAGGCCCCACTCCCTTCTCGCTAACCTCTATGAGTCGGCCGGGCGGTACCGTGAGGCGATCGAAGAGTACCAGTCGGCCGTCGACCTGGACCCGTCGAACCGAGTGGACCTCTACCGGATCCGGCTGCTGCAGGAGCGGCTGGCGCGGAGCCCCCAACCCGACCCGGCGGCCCAGCCCCATCCACGGGACGAGACGACCCGCGCGGTGCGGCGCTTCCGCGTCAGCCCCGTCGCCGTGGCCGCCTGCGTGTTTGTGATTGCCATCGCTGCCGGAGCGGTGCTGCTGACCCGCCCATCCCAGCCATCAGACCTCGGTGTATCGACGGCAGGCCTGATGACGCCGGCGCGGGCGGCCAGCACGGCCGAGACCGCCCTGTCGGCCGGGCAGACCCAACGCGGCCGCGACATCTTCGACACCGGCGACTACCCCCGGGCAGCCGGGCTCTTCCGCCTTGCCTTGGCAGCCGATCCCGCCAACCAGGAAGCGCGCTACTGGCTCGACCAGTGTGTTGACCGCATGGGCTCCGGCGACCAGAGCACCAAAACGGCCGAGAAGACGGATGACGGCACGGCATCGACGGGGACCCAGACAGGCCAGGGGCTGCCCGCACCTGCCGACACCGGTCAGGCGGGGGCCGTCGCCACCGCGACAGCCGGTACCGAAGGCGCCGGTGGCGTGCCACCCGCCATGGGGGCAACCCCGACGGCCGCCGGGGGCGGCCTGGCCGGGAGCGGGCTTCCCGGAACCACCGGCGCTGACCCACGTGGCATGGTTCTGGCCGACGGCGGCTCGGTGCAGTCTCCCCAGTTCCAGTGGTCTGCCGCGGGCACGGCAACCCGGTGGCCCAGTGGCGCGGCGCAGACGCCTCCGGCGGGCGGCGGGGGCTCGCAGGCGCCCAAGGCTCAGATCGTCGGCGAGACCGGCCTCGACACGCCATCGGTCCCGATGTCGACGAACCCGGCGGTCCGCGGCAGCCTCCGCGACATCATCGGGGGCGGGGCGGGCCGCGTGGCGCCAAGTGACTCGGGATCCGCCAAGAAGCCCGTCATCAATGTCACGCGAGTCGGCGCCAAGGGCCCCGGAGCAAAGGGAGCGTCCGGCTCGGCATCGTCAGCCGACGAGCACCAGCGGCGTGGTCTGGAACTCTCCCGAACCAGCCCGCAGCAGGCCGCGGACGAGCTGCAGCGCGCGAAGGAGCTCTACTTGAAGGAAGGCGGCGAGCGCGGACGGGCGGGAGCCCAGGCTTGCGATGCCGTTCTTCGAACACTCCGGCAGAGGTGACATCTGTGGGGTCCGGCTGCCACCGGCGACTGGGCATGGCTCTTGTGGTGATGTGCGCGCTCCGGGGCCTCGGGCCTGGGCCGGCCATCGCCCAAGGTCCTGGCACGGCCACGTTCATGCTCTTCTTCAGCCTGCGCGGCGATGGAATGGACCAGGCCGAAGCCCTCACCTATTCCGGCGCCGTGATGACCGCGCTGGACAAGCTCACCACCAAGCGGCTCTGCCACTACGACATCACGTCGGGAAGTGCCATGCGGGCTGTCGAGGAGCGGCGGATCACCGCGCGCGAGCTCCGCGAGTGGGATCGCATGTCGCTCGATGACCCCAACGCACCCGCAAGGGCCTTGGCCATTGCCCGGGCACTCATCTATGTCGACTCGTGTGTGTTCGGCAAGGTCTCGCCCGGCCCCGACCAGACCGCGAAGCTGCATCTGCATGTGGTCGATGTGGCCTCGTCGAATCAGGTGCAGTTCGACGCGGTCTGGGGCGAGTCGACCACGGGGGAGGACATCGGCCGCCAGGTGCTCGCCGCACTGGCCCAGATCCGCGAGGGCAACGCGGCGGGTGCCGGAGGCGGCGGCACCGGGCCCACTGCGGTGACCGAACCGCAGGGCGCGGCGCAACCAGCTGGGCCCGCAACACCGTCTGGACCGGCCCCCACCGCTGACCCGGGCGCGAGCCCCCCCGCCGGAGGCGGAACCACGCCTCCGGACAGCGGAACCGTGACCGTCGACGACGGGCCGCAGGTTGCCCCCGGGCCCGGCCCCGCGTCTGCCGCCCCCGCCTACGCCGCCAGCCCGGACCCACAGGCCGAAGCGCTCTACCTCGAGGCGCTGGCGCTGGCGCAACAGAATGAGCCCCAGAAGGCGCTCGATACTCTCGCCCGGGCGCGACGCATCGATCCAACCAGCGCGCCCATCTGGATCGAGACCGGGCGTGCGTACCGCCGCATCGGTGAACCGCAACAGGCCATCGCGGCGTACAAGACGGCCCTCCAGTATGACCCGAAGAACGTCGCGCTCGCCCGCGAACTGGCGGAGCTTGAAGCCGACCCCACGGAGCCCAGCCGGGCACTGGCGAATGTGGGGCGCGAGCAACTTGAGGCCATGGTTCAGGCTGACCCATCCAACCCTGAGTTGCTGCGGGCTCTGGCCGACGTCTGTGAGAAACAGTCAGACCTCCCGGCCGCGCTCAGGTGGTACTCCCGTCTGCAGGAACTGCTGGTCAAGGACATCGAGGTGCAGCGCAAGATCGCGCTGACGTATTCGCGCATGAAGGACCTCGACAGCGCCAAGCGCGAACTCGAGCAACTCTTGCTCTGGGAGCCCAAAGACCCGGCCGGCAACCAGGAACTGGCCCGCATCTTGTCCGTCGAAGGTGATCATCGGGAGGCCTTCCGGCGCTTCGTGAAGGCATCGGCCTCGTGGCGTGAACAGCAAGCCCTCGAGTCGCCCACCTACTACGCCCTGATGGAGACGGCGAAGACAGTGCTGGTGGCAGCACTCGACGGAGCCGTCGAACCGCTGACAATGCTGCGTGGGGCACTGCTGGGCAGCGCGGATGAGAGCCAGGGCAGCGCACGTAGAGAGTCTCTCTATCGGGCGGTGTCCGCGTTTCGCGACGATGCCGACTCGCTGACCAAGATGCTCAGTGTCGTCGAGCCCCCTCCCAGCGCCTCGGCCATGCACGACCAATACGTGGCAGCGGCGGGGCTTACGGCACAGGCCCTCGTGAACCTTCTGGTGGCCCTTGATGAGAACAGCAAGTCCGCCCTCGAGACGGCTCTCTGGACGCGTGACTACGCCTTGACGTCGCTGGAGGAGGCGGTCCGGCTGCATCGGCAGCTCGTGCCACCAGCACCTTCGACGCCCCGCTAGGCTGACGGCCGAAGGTGTCGGCCAATGTGAAACCACGCGGACTGTGACGCGCCCTGCGCTCGAATGGACGCCGAGCCTGGAGGATGGCATCACCGGCCCGGCGAAGCATCTCGCACCGGTACCTGGCGCCGGGCCCCGGCCCGATGGAGCTCCGCACACGACCATGACGGACAGGCGACCTCGACAGCTCGTCCTGGCAGCCCTGGCCGGGTGTGCCGGGTGGGTGGTTCCCTGCCTGGCCCAGGTCCAGGGAAAGGCCCAGGCCTTTGGGGCGCGCCCGGAGGACTTCTACTGGGGCGGCCCGGGGCCCGGCCGTAACTGGCTGGGCTTTCTGATCATCCTCCTCGCTGTCACCATCGCTGTCGGCCTCTACCTGCTGTATCTCCGGTTCAAGCGGCGGGCGGACGACCAGGAGCAGCGCGTTCTGGGGAACAAGCTCGATCGCATCTACGGCTGGGTGCATTTCCCCAACCTACTCGTCCCCGGCGTACGCATCGCGCTCGAGGTCGAGCAGCATGGTGCCCAACGGGTCTATCACAGCGTCGTCGAGTCCGCCGAGGGCGGAACGGCCGAGGTGGCCTCCCCCATGGAGGATGGGGTCACCGTCCCGCTGCGCGTGGGCCAACGCATTGGTGTCGTCGTGCGCAAGAGCCCCTTCGCCTACCGGTTCGAGACGAACGTCCTCGAACGCGCTTCCGGCCGCATCCCGACGATCACCATCACCACACCGCCTCGAGTCTTGCGCTACCAGCGGCGTGAGTACCTGCGAGTCTCGGTGCGCTTCCCGGCCCAGGTTCAGCTCCGGATGTCCGGCGCGCGCGGTGGACCCAGGGTACGCATGCTCGAGGGGCGTGTGGTCAGCCTCAGTGGCTCGGGCATTGGCCTCGAGATCGGCATGGCGGTGCGCAAGCTCCGCTTCCTCTCGGTCACCTTCGCTCTGCCCGACGGCCAAGCGGGCGCCATTGCCGCCGAATGCCAGGCCGTGGCGCAGACCATGCGACCCAGCCGGGGCGGAGGGTACGTCTTCGGCGCGCAGTTCACCCAGATCTCCCGGCGCGACCGGGAGCGAATCGTGCGCTACGTCCGCACGGTGGAGCGCCTCAACCGCAAACGGGCCCGCGACCAGGAAGCGGACAAGCGCGACGAGATGGCGAGAGCCCATGGGCGGTGACGCCCCCGCGACCGCGCCTGCTGCCGATGTGCTCCTCCACACGTGCTGCGCGCCGTGTGCCATCGGGGCCCTCGACCACTTGGCTGCCGAAGGGCTGCAGGTCGAAGCGCTGTTCTGCAACCCGAACATCCACCCGGTGACAGAGTTCATACGGCGCCTCGAAGCCTTCGAGCTGCTGGCGGAACGGCGCGGACTCGTCGCGACAATCCGGGCCGAGTACGGTCTCGAGCGGTTTCTCGCGGAGGTGGGCTCCAGCCCAACGGCCGCCGAACGCTGCCGTCGCTGCGCGGCACTGAGGCTGCGCGAGACCGCCTCTCTGGCGGCCCAGCGTGGCATCCCGGCGTTCTCCACCACGCTGCTGATCAGCGTCTACCAGCGCCACGATGAGATCCGCCAGCTGGGGGAGGCGCTCGCCCTCCAGACGGGTGTGCGCTTCCTCTACCGTGACTTCCGGCCGCGATTCCGGGAGGCGCAACAGGCTGCGGATGAACTCGGCCTGTACCGCCAGCCCTACTGTGGCTGCGTCTTCAGCGAGGCCGAGCGCTACGAGCGGAAGCTCAGGAGGCCGAGGCCAAGACTGAGCGCCGGCTAACGGGCACTCGGGGCGAAAGGGCCCGAGCCTTTCGGCTCGCCTACCCGCGCGCTAGCTCGATGAAAGCCCGGTGCATCCGGCAGTCATCGGTGAGTTCGGGATGGAAAGAGGTGCCCCATAGATTCCCCTGGCGAACCATGACCACACCCGCGTCCGTCTCACACAAAGCCTCGGCCTCGGGGCCCACTTCGATGATCAGGGGCGCGCGGATGAAGACCGCGCGGATCGGGCCACCGGGAAAGCCGCGGATGGGCAGGTCCGTCTCGAAGCTGTCGATCTGGCGCCCAAAGGCATTCCGCCGCACCGTCACGTCGAGCAGACCCATGCGGTACTGATCGCTGCCCTCGACCCGCCGCGCCAGGAGGATCAGCCCCGCGCAGGTGCCCCAGATCGGCATGCCCTGCCGGGCACGCTCAAGCAGCGGCTCATGAAGGCCCCAGCGGTCAATGAGCTTGCCGATGGTCGTGCTCTCTCCGCCGGGGATGATGAGACCCGAGACTCGCTTGAGCTCCTGCGGGCAGCGAACTCTCTGCGCCGTGGTGCCACAACGCTCCACCATACGCGCATGCGCGTCGTAGTCGCCCTGGAGGGCGAGAACGCCGATGGACAACGAAGTGCACTCCTCTACTGTCGAGCGAGAGGCTACCAGCCGCGGGGCGCCATGAGCTCGGACTCGTCCAGCTTGCGAATGTCGAGGCTCGGCATGGCGCCGGCCAGACCCTTGGTGACGGCCACAAGCCGCTCGGGGTCATCGTGGAACGTCACAGCGTCCACGATGGCCTTGGCGCGCTTGGCCGGATCCTCTGACAGGAAGATGCCAGAGCCCACGAACACGGCTTCGGCCCCCAGCTGCATCATCAGCGCGGCGTCCGCCGGCGTCGCAATGCCGCCGGCGGCAAAGTTGGGAACCGGCAGCCGGCCCGACTCGTGCACCTCGCGAACGAGTTCGTAGGGCGCCTGGAGCTGCTTCGAGGCCGCCATGAGCTCGTCGGCCCGGAGCGACTGAACCCATCGGATCTGGCTCATGACCTTCCGCATGTGGCGAACGGCCTCGACGATGTTCCCGGTCCCCGCCTCGCCCTTGGTGCGGATCATGGCCGCTCCCTCGCCGCACCGGCGCAGCGCCTCGCCCAGGTCGCGTGCCCCGCAGACGAAGGGAACCTCGAACGCGTGCTTGTCAATGTGGTGCTCCTCGTCGGCGGGGGTGAGCACCTCGCTCTCGTCGATGTAGTCCACCTTCATGGCCTGGAGAATCTGGGCCTCGACGAAATGGCCGATGCGCGCCTTGGCCATGACCGGAATGGTTACGGCCTCTTGGATCTCGGCGATCTTCTCGAGATCGGCCATGCGGGCAACGCCGCCCTCGGCCCGGATCTGTGCGGGAACTCGCTCCAGCGCCATGACCGCCTCGGCACCGGCGTCCTCCGCGATCTTGGCCTGCTCCGCACTGGTGACATCCATGATGACGCCACCCTTGAGCATCTCCGCCAGTCCGACCTTAGTCCGCCACGTGGAACGCTCCATCGCGCGGAGTCACCTCCCGATTCCCTGCCAGCCGTCCGGGCCTGAGCGCCGGGCGGCACGCCCCCTAAATGGGGCGGCGGCCTTCCAGCGCTTTGCTCACCGTCGCCTCGTCCGCATAGTCCAGGTCGCCCCCTGCCGGCAGGCCGCTGGCCAGACGGGTGACCGTCAGGCCCTCGACTCCCGCCAGAAGGCCGGCGATGAACATCGCCGTGGCATCCCCCTCGATCACGGGACTCGTCGCCAGGATCACCTCGCGAACACCGCCGCCACGAACCCAGCTGACGAGCTCGCGGATCCTCAGATCGTCTGGGCCGATGCCATCGATCGGGGTGAGCAGCCCCTGCAGAACGTGGTAGACCCCATTATACTCACGGGTCCGCTCCATCGCCAGGAGGTCCTGCGGCTGGCCCACCACACAAATGATTGATGAGTCACGCCGCGCATCCGAACAGATGGGGCAGAGCTCGTCGTCAGTATAGTTGAAGCACTGACGGCATGCCCGAATCCGGCGCTTGGCGTCAAGGATCGCCTCGGCGAGGCCCTCAACGCGCTCCTGGGGCTGACGAAGCAGATGAAACGCCAGCCGCTGGGCCGACTTGGGACCAATGCTCGGCAGACGCCCGAGCTCCTCAATGAGCCTGGCCAGCGGCGCGGCGTAGTTCAGCACTGCCCCTCGCCCCTCAATCCCCCGCGGCGCCCGATAGGCTGTCCAGATCCAGCCCCAGCGGCGAGGTCAGCGCCTCGGCCCGGCTGCGCTGCGCATCGGCGGCTGCATCCTGGGCCTGCTGAACGGCCTCGATCACTGCGGCCTCCAGGCGATCCTTATCGCCCGATGCGACCAGTTCGGGCGCCAGATCGAGCGACTGCAGGCGACCATAGCCATCGACAACGGCACGCACCTGTCCGCCAGCCCCCAGCGCTTCGATCCGAAGCGCCTCCAGGGCGTCCTTCATCCGCGCCGCCTCAGCCTTGAGCGTCGCCGCCTGCCTGAGCAACTTCGCAAGGTCGCCGAACACGGGCACTCCCCTACGACAGCGCCTTCTTGAGCTCCCGCGTCAACGCTGGGACCACCTCGAACAGGTCGCCGACGATGCCGTAGGTCGCGAAGTCGAAGATGGGCGCGTTCTTGTCCTTGTTGATGGCCACAATGACCTCAGAAGACCCCATCCCGGCCAGATGCTGCACGGCTCCGGAGATCCCACAGGCAATGTACAGCTTGGGCTGCACCGTCTTGCCCGTCTGTCCCACCTGATGATGGGCGGGAATCCAGCCGGCATCCACCGTCGCCCGGGAAGCGCCCACCGCTGCGCCGATGGTGTCCGCCAGCTCGCGAACCACCGAAAAGTTCTCGGCCTTGCCAAGACCACGGCCGCCCGAGACGATGATCTGAGCATCCACCAGATTCACCGTCTCGCCTGTGTTGTGCGGTACGAACTCGAGGATCTTGGTCGTGACCCCGCGCTCATCCAGGTGAATGGGCACACTCTCAATGTTCACAGGCCGCCTTGTGTCCGGCTCGGCCTTCTTCATCACGTTCGGGCGCACCGTGGCCATCTGCGGCCGTGCCTGGCGACACAAGATGGTCGCCATCAGGTTGCCGCCGAACGCGGGCCGGGTCTGCTGGAGAAGCCGCTCGTCGAGGTCGATCGTTAGACCCGTGCAGTCGGCCGTCAGACCGGCGCCGATACGCGCGGCCACGCGAGGACCCAGATCACGCCCCTGACTCGTGGCCGATACCAAGACGATCTCGGGCTTCTTGTCATTGATCAAGCCCGTCAGCACATCGGCGTAGGGACCAGTGCGGTAGTGGCCCAGCACGGGATGATCGCACAGGTAGACCTTGTCGGCCCCATGATGTGCCAGGACGGGCCCCAGGCCCCCCACGTCTGCCCCCAGCACCACGGCCTCCAGTGACACGCCCAGCGCATCCGCCAGCTTGCGCCCCTCGCCCAGCAACTCGAGCGTGCACTTCTTGGGCGCCCCATCACTGCACTCCGCAATCACCCACACGCCCGAGTAGGCCGAGGTGTCGATATCATCCCGGCTCGGCAGCTCCATGATGATGGCACCGAAGCGGCACGACTGCACACAAGCACCGCAGAGGTTGCACATCTCATCGATGACTGCTTTGCCGTCATGGACATCGATCCCGCCATAAGGACACACGCGCACACACTGGCTGCAGCCATTGCACTTCTCGGGGTCGACTCTGATGAGCATGGACCATTCCTTAGCCGGGTCAGACCAACGGGGCGGCCCATGGCCTCACTCGGCCCCAGGCGCCCTCGCCGGGATACCTCGTCACGATATGGAAATCACGTTGAGGCCAAGGATCTTCTGCGCCAGCTCCTTGGCCGCTTCCTCGGGCTCCCCCTCGATGATCTGACCCCGAGCGCGGCGAGGCGGCGTGAAGATCTTCCACACGAAGGTGGGTGACCCCGCGAAACCCGTGAGCTTCGGATCGAGCTCCAGCGTCTCGGCATCAAGCACCGGGATCTGAGCCTTCTTGGCCTTGAGTACACCCTTCATGGGCGGATGCCGGGGCTCGTTGATCTGCTTCACGACAGTGACCAGCGCGGGCAGGCGAACCTCGACTGTCTCGGAGGCATCATCCAACAGGCGCCTCGCGCGTAGCTTGCGGCCCTCGACCTCGAGCGCGATGGCGAGTGAGACCTGCGGAATCCCCAGGCGCTCGGCCACGCCGGGACCCACCTGAGCCGTGTCGCCATCGATGGCCTGCTTGCCGCAAATCACCAGATCGAACTCGCCCAAGTACTCGATGGCCTTGGCCAGTGTGTAGCTCGTGGCCAGGGTGTCACTGCCGCGGATGGCGCGGTCACACACCAGGTACACCTCATCTGCCCCCATGGCGAGGGCGTGCCGAAGAATCGCCTCGGCCTGAGGCGGGCCCATGGTGATGACGGTGACCTTGCCCCCATGCTGCTCGCGAAGCTGCAGGGCCGCTTCGACCCCGTTCTCGTCAAAAGGATTGAGGATGCTCTCGACGCCCTCGCGTATCAGCGAGTTGGTCTCAGGATCGATACGCACGTCGGTGGTGTCGGGCACCTGTTTGACGCAGACAACAATGTTCACGGGGCTAGGAGCCCTCCTTCAGCAGCAAGTTTGCAATAACCAGCCGCTGGATCTCTGAGGTGCCCTCGACGATCTCAAAGAGCTTTGCCTCACGCATGTAGCGCTCCACGGGGAAGTCCTTGGTATAGCCGTAACCGCCCAGGCACTGAACAGCCTTCGAAGTCACAAAGGCGGCCACCTCGGAGGCATAGACCTTGGCCATGGCCGCTTCCTTCTCGAAAGGCCGACCCATGTCTTTGAGGTAGGCGGCCTTGAGACACAGCAGGCGCGCCGCCTCGATCTGGGTCGCCATGTCCGCCAGCATGGCCTGAACGAGCTGGAACGACGAGATGGGCTTGCCGAACTGATGCCGCTGCTTGGTATAGGGCAAGGCGGCCTCGAAGGCGGCCCGCGCCACTCCCACGGCGCCGATGCCCATGCCGATGCGGCCCATGCCCAGGGTCTCGAGCGCCACGCGGAAACCACGACGCTCACGGCCCAGAATGTTCTCCTTGGGGACCCGGCAGTCAGTGAAAATCAACTCACGATTCGGCAGCGAGCCGAAGCCCATCTTCTTCTCGTTCTTGCCGAACTCGAAGCCCGGGGTGCCCTTCTCGACGATGAACGCCGTCATGCCGCGCGGGCCGCGTTCAATGTCGATATTAGCAATAATAACGTAAATCTCAGCCTCGCCAGCATTCGTAATGAAGATCTTGGTGCCGTTAAGGACATAGTCGTCCCCATCAGGCTCCGCTCGGGTCTGAACGGCACCCGCGTCAGAGCCCGCACCCGGCTCGGTCAAACCAAAGGCGCCCACGCATTCGCCCTTGGCCAGGCGCGTCAGATACTTCTTCTTCTGCTCGTCCGTACCAAACAGACGGATGGGCTCCACGCAGAGGATGTGGGCACCGAACGCCGCACCCGTCGTGGTACAGGCCCGGGAGAGCTCCTCGGCCACCAACGTCCAGGTGATATGGTCCATGCCCAAGCCGCCGTACTCCTCGGGCACGGTGATGCCCATCAGGTCGAGCTCTCCGAGCTTGGCGACGTTCTCCGCGGGCCAGACGCCCGCCGCATCCGTCGCCTCGGCCTTGGGCACGAGTTCATCATCACAAAACTCCCGCACGGCATCCAGGATGGCCTGCTGGTCCTCGTTGAGGTCGAATACGATCGGACTCAACCCCCTTCTGTCTGCCCAGCAACCGCCACTCAGGCAGACCTCTTCCCCCGGCGGAGCGTCTGGGGGCCGGGCGTCATGATTGTCCAGGTTCAGGATGCGTGTCAAGGCAGACCACGCTCCCCCGGGCGCGCACGCACCACGCGCTCTGACTCGGCAATGGACTGCCACGCCCCGGCGCGAGTTGGCCGTACATTGACCCGGTACCTACCCGAAGACAGGAACCCGGACGCTGGCGAGGTTGGCCTCCACGATCATCTGCTCGGCGGCTCGTGTGGGGTCGTGCTGGCCTCACACACGGAGCAGCCGGTGGCTGGCAAGGCCCCCTCACTCCGCCTCAGACTGGACGCCCGACGCGCGCTCCTCCTGCTCTTTGAGGGCCTCGGCGCGACCGGCTTCCTTCCACGCCTCGAGCTGCGCGGGAACACCCATGATGTGAAATCCGCAGTCCACGTGGATCACCTCGCCCGTCACCGAACAGAACATGGGCGAGCACAGGCATGCGGCCACATCGCCGATGCACTGAGTCGACACGTTGCACCCGAGAGGCGAAGCCGTCGCCGCCACATCCAGCAGTCCGCCGAAGCGCGGGATGCCCCGGGCGGCCAACGTGCGCACCGGCCCCGCCGAGATGGCGTTCACGCGAATGCCGTACGCGCCCAGGCTGGCGGCCAGATAGCGGGCGATGGCCTCCAGATCCGCCTTCACGGGCCCCATGAGGCCATAACCCGGCACCACCTTCTCGGCACCCATGTAGGTGATGGTGAGAAGGTTTGACCCTGTTCCCATATAGGGCAGAGCCGCCTGGGCCACGCCGATGAGAGAGTAGGCGGAGATATCGATGGCCTCCAGGTAGCCCGCGCGGCTCACCTCGTGGACCGGTCGCCGCAGGTCATCCTTGTTCGAGAAGGCGATGGCATGAACGACCGTGTCGATCCGGCCCAGCGCGGCAGAGGCCTCCTCGAAGAAGGCGTCCAGCTGCTCATCCTCCCGCACATCACATGGCCCGATGTACGCGGCCCCGATGGACTCGCCGAGAGGCCGAACGCGCCGCTCCATGCTATCCACGGCATAGCTGAACGCCAGCCGCGCACCCTCGCGCCGGAACGCTTCAGCGATGCCCCAGGCGATGGAATGCTCATTGGCCACGCCCATGATCACGGCATTCCTGCCGGATAGAAGACCCATTGGTACGGCACCTTTCCCATCTCTGGCCCGCGAACGAATGAGCAGTACGCGCACAGCCAGTGGCATACGACGCGGCCCTCGGCCGACACCCAATGGGCGCGCGATCCATGAGGAGTACCCGCACGCAGTCCCCGAAGGCGGCCGCGCCGGCGAAGGGGAGTGACTCCGGTGGAACCCGCACAGAACCCGTCGTTCGCGCTGCGCCTCAACTACCGAAAGCAGTATATCCTACTACAGTCTGTGCTGACGAGAAGCCGCCCCGGGGCGGCCGTCCGCCCGCCGCCAGACTCGGCAACGATCGGATACACGCACTCCGAGTTGCGCTTCAGCCCGGCCCCTGCTACGGCGACGATGCTGACGTGTTCGACGCCGCGCCATGCAGACCAAGAGCGATGGCCATGGTCAGGGCCGGATCAGCAGCATGGCTCTCGCTCCTGCTACGCTTGCGCGTCCAGGATCTGCTGGATGTACCGGGTGTCGATCGCGCACTGGTGGATGATCGACTCGGCCGGCATGCGGCTGTACTCGCAGTGGAAGCTGATCGGCCCCGCGAAGCCGCGTTCCTTCAGGAGGCGCATCACCAGAGGAAAGTCGCCGTAGCCCATGCCCAGCGGCCACACATCGATCCCCCACGGGGCTGTGCCGTCGGCTTGGGGGATCCGGGTGCGAACCAGGTCCTTGAACGCCACGGCCGCCATGTAGTCGCCCACGATGTCGAAGGCCATCGGGTAGGGTTCGCCCACAATCGATAGATGCCCGACATCGGCGAACACGCCGATGTGGTCCGGGTCGAAGCCATCCACCAGGTTCATCACCGACGACGAGTTCAACCCCATGGTCGCGCCCGAATGGTTGTGAACCAGGGCCTTGACGCCCGTTCTCTCAGCCAGCTTGGCGAAACCCTCCAGGCGCGTCCGGCACCGGTCTACGGTCTCCCAGTAGCCCCCCTCTTCCACATACCAATAGCCCAGCTTCACCAGGCCCACCCCCGCCTCCGCACACGCGGCGAACAGCGGCTCGGCGTAGGTGATACCCGCATCGCCAAAGTCACCGGGTGTGGTGACGAGCGGGATGCAGAGCCCCTCATCGGCGAAGCGGCGTGCGGCCGCGGGCAGTTCCGTGGCCGCATTCTCCGGGTTCACCGGATAGCCGGGCCGGACACACAGATCCGCGCCCTGCACGCCGGCGCGCTTCAGACCGTCGATGATCCGCGCCAGATCCCAGCCCTCGAGGTGCTTCGTGAACATGATCCACGGCTTCAAGGCACGTCCTCTTCTCTACCCCTGCGTGGCCTCCGGCCGCCATACAGCGCCCGGGTAGCGTTCGGCCGTCGTGCAGGGCCATCCCCGCCGTCTCATTGGCCGTGCGGCATCGTCCGGACTCCGGCCCCTAGCGCTCCATCGGCCGCACCGTCACTTCGGGCGGCGTCGCGTAGACCGCGTAGGCATCAGAGAGGCCGGCCTCCTCCGCGTCACCCGGGTGGATCAGGACCCGATAGCGGAAGCGCAGGGCCTCGCCCGGCTTCAGGTCGAGGCTGCCATCCTTTCCCGACCCCGGCTCGAAGTACGACAGCCCGAAGATGTTGGCGCAGAACAGGCCGTAGGTCCGCACATGCCAGTGGGTTGGATGGCCGGGATTGCCCGGGTGGTCCAGAATGGCAATGCCCACCGTCTGGCCGTCGACTGGGCCCGAATAGTCGCACCACTCGGCCGCCTTGCCCCAGGCCTCGCCGTCTCGGTAACCGGTGGACATGACGATGTGGCCCTGCCCCCGGTCCACCTTCATGGTCTCAGCCACGCGGACGCCGAACACGCCCTCCTTGGTGTCGCCCAGGTGCAGCGGGCCCTCGCTCGCGCGCCAGGTGATATCGAAGTCGAGCACCCGTGCCCCGGCCGTCGCGTAGATGCGCATATCGCGCCGGTCCTCGCAGATCTTCCTGCCATCGGGGCCGATCCAGTCCGTCGTGGCGACCACACGCCCCATCACGGGCCCACTCTCGAGCGACTCGAACGCGCGGTGCACCGTGCGGCCCGCCTGCTCCCCTTCGGCCCAGAAGTTGACGCCGTTGACCTGGTCGTGAGTGAACCACAGCGATCGGTGGTGCACGTGGTCATGGTCCTCACCGGGCGTGTCCTCTTTCATCGGATAGTCCCGAGTCACGGGCTTCCCGGTGGGCCCGATGATGGGATAGAGGTACGGCTTGGGCCCGCCATGGGTGACGTAACGTGTGAAGAACTCGCCTTCGACACAGACCTCCGCATCACCGTCACGCTCCCTGACGGTTACGCAGGGGCCCAGTGGAGGAGTGGGCGCGTCTCTGAGCAGCAGGGCGTAGGTCCGCGACTCGCCCGGGGCCAGGTCCCGCACGACGAACACGAGCTGCGTCGCCTCGCCGTCGGTCACGAGCTGGCAGGGGACCCGCGTGCCGTCGGGCGCCCTCAGCGAGGCACCGCGCGGCATCATCGCCGGCCGGCCCAGCTCGGCCAAGACCGGTGCCTGGCCAACCGCATAGTCCCGGGCCGTCACCGTGATCTCGTAACGGGCCGGCGCCGCCAGGCCCATCCCGCATCCCATGGCGGCCATGCCAAGAACCAGCGTTCCAGGGACACGACGCATGCAAACCACGCACCCCTCGTGAACAGTCCGGCCGCGGCGCCGCGGCCACACCGGAAGTGCATTCGCGAGGGGCGCGGGCAGTCCCTCGGCGAAGGGAAACCCGCGTCCCGCGCGCGGCGGCGCAAAGGGAGGAACCGCCATGGCAACAGATCCCCGGCTCATCACCACGGGTAGACCTATCCCGAGTGAGGGCTATGCCGACCAGCCCTACGTCGTGCAGACGGACGATGGCGCGTGGTTGTGTGTCATGACGACTGGCCCCGGAGTCGAGGGCGCCGCCGGTCAGCACATCATTGCGCTCCGCAGCACCGACCGGGGCCAGACCTGGTCCAGACCCGTCGATATCGAGCCCTCCGACGGTCCCGAGGCGTCCTATGCGGTCCTGCTCAAGGTCCCCTTTGGCCGCGTCTACTGTTTCTACAACCACAACACGGACCGAGTCGCCGAGGTGAGACGTGAGGACGGCGGCATCTACACGCGCGTCGACTCGCTCGGCCACTATGTGTTCAAGTACTCTGACGACCATGGTCGTACGTGGTCGGCCGAGAGGTACGAGGTCCCGGTGCGCGAGTTCGCTTGCGACCGCCACAACATCTACGGGGGGGCATTGCGGTTCTTCTGGAACGTCGGCCGCCCTCTGGTGCTCGGCGATGCCGCGATCATGGTCCTTCACAAGGTGGGTGCCATGGGCGCGGGCTTCTTCTCCCAATCCGAAGGCGTGTTCCTCCGAAGCCGCAACATCCTGACCGAGCGCGATCCCGCCGCCATTGAGTTCGAGACCCTCCCCGACGGCGACGTCGGCCTCCGGGCGCCCGCCGGTGGCGGGCGCGTCGCCGAGGAACAGAGCGTGACCGCCCTCAGCGACGGTTCCCTCTTCTGCGTCTATCGTACCGCCGATGGCTGGCCCGCTTGCGCCTACAGCCGCGATGGCGGCCACACGTGGACGCCACCGGCGTACCACACCTACTCACCCGGCGGGCGGCGAGTCAAACACCCGCGGGCGGCCAACTTCGTCTGGCGATGCGCCAACGGCCGATTCCTCTACTGGTTCCACAACCACGGCGGCGGGCCTGTGGCCCAAATGCCCGAGTGGGGCCCCTATGACGACCGCAATCCGGCCTGGCTCATGGCGGGACATGAGGTCGAGACCCCCGGTGGTCTGATGCTGGAGTGGTCGCAACCCGAGATCGTCCTCTACGACGATGACCCCTACATCCGGATGAGTTATCCCGACCTGATCGAGGAGGACGGCCGCTTCTTCCTCACAGAGACCCAGAAGACCGTCGGGCGCGTGCACGAGGTGTCCGCCCGGATCACCGAGTGCTTGTTCGGCCAGCGGGAAGCCGGCACCGTGGCCACCGAGGGCCTGACGCTGCAGTGGTCGCCCGGCATGGCGGCCACCGTTCCCATGCCTCGCCTCCCGGACTTGACGGTGCGCGACACCGCGCGGCCCGACATGGGCCGCCGCGATACCCGCCAAGGGTTCAGCCTCGATGTGTGGGTCCGGTTTGGCTCCCTCGAACGCGGTCAGGTGCTGATCGACAGTCGTGCGCCCGCCGGCGCCGGCATCGCCTGGCTGACCACACCGCGCGGGACACTCGAACTCGTGCTCAACGATGGACGCTCCGAGTGCCGGTGGGACTGCGACCCAGGCCTGCTACAGGTCGCCCGTTGGCACCACGTGTCTGCGATCATCGACGGCGGGCCCAAGCTTATCCTGTTTGTGGTCGATGGTGTGCTGTGCGATGGCGGGGAGGCCCGTCAGTTCGGCTGGGGCCGTTTCAGCCCGAACCTGTACAACGTGACCGGTGGCCCGGAGCTCCGCGTCGCGCCGGTGCTCGTCGGCGAGCTGGCTGCCCTTCGCATCTACAAACGGGCGCTGATGGTGGGCGAAGCCGTGGCGAACTGGCGCGCGGGGTGCGCCCACTGCGGGCCATAGGACGCCAGGCACCTGGACCCCATGGTCCAGCCCTTCGACCCACGGCCGACGGCCCCCGTGCGACGGAGGCGGACGAAGCACGCGCTGCCCCGTCCGGCAGGGCCACGGGCCAACCTCCTGGCCAATCACCCTGCCCGGGGCCATGGCGGGCAGGGACGCCTGCGCCGCGGCAGAAGGCATAGGGTCAGCGCGGTGCGGCTCGGTCGCGCATGCACTCGGGCCCGGCGCAACCGACACGCCCCCGGTCCGTCGGCCTGACTGAGAGGAAGCTGCGGATGGCTACCCCACATGAACCAGGCGATCCGAGCATCCAGGTCCATCGCGGCGACGTCTCCGCTGCATGTGCGGCGGTCGGGATCGTCCCGGGCGATGTGGTCATGTTTCACAGTTCCCTGAGTAGCATGGGGAGCGTGGTCGGTGGTCCCAACACGGTCATCGACGGTTTCCTCGACGCCGTGGGGCCGACAGGGACCGTGTGCGTGCCCACCTTGTGGTGGCACCACACCGACCCGCCCATGCGTATCGACGACTGGGATGTTGACACCTCGCCCTCCTACCCGGGACTCATCACCGAGATATTCCGTCAGCGACCCGACAGCGTGCGGAGCAACCACCCCACACACTCGGTCTCGGCCATCGGCGCTCGTGCCGTCGAACTGACCCAGGGTCACGGGACCGGTGGTCTCCGGCCGTGCGTGTTCGGCGATACAGCATTCGCTCGTGTCAGTCCGTGGCAACGTCTCCTCGACTGGAACGCCGCCTACTGCTTCGTCGGCGTGGACTTCACAGTCAACACCATGGGGCACTTCTGCGAGACCGAGTTCGCCGAACGCGTGCTCAACCGCTGCCCGGCCAACCGGCGGGCGGCACTCGAGGCGCGGCTGCACCGCTGGGAGAAGCCGGGGGTCTGGCCGCGGCACAGCTTCCAGGCCATGGGCGAGCGTCTGGCCGCCATGGGCCTCGTCCGGTTCAGCCGCATTGGCTCGGCCACCCTGCGCTGCATCCGGACGCAGGACATGGTGCCGAACATCCTGGCCGTGCTGGAGGCCGAGCCCGAGCGGTGGTTCGGTGAAGAGTTCCTGGCCTGGATGAGGGATGCGGAGGCGTAGCCGCACCCGGGGATACCGAACGCTGACGGCCCTATTTCCCCAGGCAGAACGTCGAGAAGATCCGGTCGACAAGCTCGGGCACGAGGGTCTCGCCCGTGATCTCGCCCAGGTGCTCGGCCGCAGCGCGAATCCGAATCGACACGAGGTCGACGGGCACGCCCTCGCGCGCTGCGGCCGCTGCCGAATCCAGCTCGGCCCGGGCCATGCGCATCAGGTGTGCGTGCCGAGCGTTGGTAAGCAACTCGCCCTCAGCCGAGATCCCCCCGCCCGCCACGAGCTCAGCCAGGGCCCTCTCGAGTTCTGTGGTACCGCCCGGCTCGATGGCGGACGTGTGCACCCAGGCGCTACACGCCAGTGCGGCCGACGCCTGTTCCGCGGTCAGTCTCGCCGGGAGGTCACGCTTGTTGAGCACACCAACGCGCCGGGCGCAGCGCTCGCGTACCTGGTCCATCACTCGCCGGTCCTCGGCCTCGATAGGCATCGACGCATCGAGCACCACGAGGCATATATCCGCCGTCTCGATGGCCCTCAACGCGAGATCGACCCCCATGGCCTCGACCTCACCGGACGCCGCCCGCAGGCCGGCGGTATCCACAAGCCGGAAGGGGATACCGGCAAGCGTAATCTGCTCCTCGATCAGATCCCGCGTCGTCCCCGGCTCGGACGTTACGATGGCCCTCTGGCGCCCAAGCAGCCCATTGAGCAAGCTGGACTTGCCCACATTGGGCCGCCCGGCGATGGCAACCACCACACCCTCCCTCAGCGACCGCCCCACCTCCGCTCGTGACAGCAAGTCATCGAGCGCCCGCATGGCCTCCTCGCACCGCCGTTCGGCATGATCCGTGGTCACGGGCACCAGATCGTCATCGGGGAAGTCGATGGTGACCTCGATCTCCGCCAGTAGACCCATCAGCGAGTCGCGCAGGCCACGCACGCGTTCCGACAGGCCGCCATCGAGCTGCCGAAGGGCAGCCTGGGCCGCCTCGTCGCTCCGGGCGCGGACCAGGTCGCATATGGCCTCGGCCTGGCACAGATCGAGCCGGCCATTGAGAAAGGCCCGTTTCGAGAACTCGCCCGGTTCGGCCGGGCGCGCCCCGAGCCGCTGGAACAGCTCGATCACGCGGCCCACCGCGATCGGCCCGGCGTGACACCCGATCTCCGCCATGGCCTCGCCCGTGAAGCTGGCCCCGGGGGCATACAGCGTCAGAACGACCTCGTCCACATCCCGGCCCGAGGCCGGATCGACGAGGCGTCCATAGTACGCATGCCGCCAGCGGAGTGGCCGGGCTGGCGCTGTGGCCCGGCGGAACACGGCCTCGGCCATGCTCCGGGCCTCTGGGCCGCTCACGCGCACGACCGCCAGGCCACCCTCGCCGGCTGGCGTGGCCCGCTGGACGATCGTGTCGGGGTTCAGGCCGTGGTCTCCCATGCGTGCGCGGCTACTGGAACTTCGGATCCGTGACCCGCTGCTCGCGGACCCGCGCCTTCCCGCTCGACGACGCCTTGAGCGACTCGATCAGGGCGTCGTACTCGGCGCGGTCAACCGGCACAGTCACCGGCTGGCCCTTGTGGCCCGAGAGGATCATGCCATTGATCATCTCCAGTGCGTTGATCCCCTCCTCGCCTGGCGTCACCAGCGGTGTGTCATGAAGAATGGCGTCGACGAAGTTGGCCTGCACCGCCTTGTGGCCCGACTGCACCTCGGGCAACGGGACCTCAACCTCCTCGCTCTTGGGCGAGCTCCACATCTCGGTCGCGCCGGCGGCATGCTCGCTCCGCGCCTCCTCCAGACGCCAGTAGCGCAGCCGGCCTTCCTGAATCCGGATCTTGCCCCGGTCCCCGGCGATCTCGAGCACATCGGTCCCCGGCGCTTCAGTAGTGCTGGCATAGAGGTACCCGTGAGCGCCGTTGGCATACTCGAGGACCGCGAAGGCCTCGTCCTCCACCTCGATCTCGTGCAGGCGCGTGCGCGTCCGGCCGTGGATCATCGTCGGGAGGCCACCCAGCCATGTGAAGATATCGAGCATATGCGGCGCCTGGTTGATCAGCACGCCACCGCCCTCACCGGTCCATGTGGCCCGCCAGCCCCCCGAGTCGTAGTAGGCCTGGCTCCGGTACCAGCCCATGATCATCGATGTGCGGTAGATGTCGCCGAGTCCGCCTTCCTCAATAATCCGGCGCGCCGCGATGTGGATGGACTCCGTACGCATCTGGTACATAACGGCGAACTTACAGCCCGATGCCTTGGCGGCTGCGATCATCGCGTCCGCGGCCGAAACGGTGACCGCGATGGGTTTCTCGGACAGCACATGGATCCCCCGGCGAAAAGCCGCAATGGCAATGGGCGGATGGAAATAGTGCGGCGTGGCGATGATGACCGCGTCCACCAGACCGCTGTCGAGTAACTCCTCAGCGTTCGTGAAGCCCGGAACGCCACACTCCTCCGACTTGGCGCGGCATACGGCCTCGTCGATATCGCACACGGCCGCCAGTGTGACGCAGTCCAGCTCCCTCGCAATGGCGACGTGGGCGCTGCCCATCCCGCCGGTACCAATGATGCCCATACGTACCCTGTCCACGATGTGCTCCTCCAGGCCGAGCGCGCCCCCTCGGGGGCAGCCGCGGGGTGTGTTCGTCCGGATCTTCCCAGGGCCAAACCGGGTCTCCTGCGTGCCGCCATGCGGCACAATGAACGCGGGGAACTGCCGCCAGGTCGATGGCGTTGATCCCCATGGGCCTCGCCGATGGCACTGGAGGCCGGACGGAGTAACCCGTGACTGCCTATCGCGTCACTTTCAGCATCCGGGGCATGGACTGCGCGGCGTGCGCGCGGCACGTCGAGAACCGTCTGCGCGCCATTGACGGCGTGAGTGATGCCACCGTTGACGCGGTGACCGAGCATTGCATCGTGCTGTGCGATGGAGCCGCCGTCTCGGAGGCTGACCTGTACGCGGCCGTCCGCGAACTCGGCTACCACCCGGCAGCCACCCTCGAGCCCCGCCGCCATCCCATCCGCCGCCAAGAGCAGAGGCTTCTTCTGCGGATCGGCCTCGCTGCCGTCCTGCTCCCCCTCGCCTGGAAGGGGCCGGAGGCCACCTCGACCCCGCTCGCGATCGCGGCCACCATCGTCACCGGCTACTCGATCCTCTGGCAGGCCGGGCGCTCCGTCCGCCGCCGGGCCATGGATGTCGAGACGTTCCTGTCGCTGGGCATTGTCGCATGCTGCGCCGTGGGCGAGTTCCTGGCCGCCGCCACCATCGGTGTCTTCGTGCTCGTTGCCCAAGTACTGGAGATCCACACATCCGACCGGAGCCGCCGCGGGATCCGAGAGCTCGTGGCCGCCACACCCCACTCGGCCCTCGTGCGCCGCGGGGGCGACGTGGCCCGCATCCCGGCCGACCAACTCACCTGCGGCGACACGGTGCTCGTACGCCCGGGCACCCGCATCCCGGCCGACGGCCACGTGCTCAGCGGGCAGGCGGCCGTCAACGAAGCACCCATCACCGGCGAATCCACACCCAAGGAGAAGGGGCCGGGTGACCGCGTCTTCGCCGGTAGTATCACGGATGCCGGTGCTCTCGAAATCCACGTCGACCGCGTCGGGCGCGAAACAACTCTGGGCCGCATCATCACCATGGTCGAGGAGGCCCAGGAGCGGAAGGCCCCCGTGCAGCGCCTGGCCGACCGCTTCGCCACCTACTTCACGCCCGCCGTCCTCGCGGCCGCCGCCGGGGCGTATCTGTGGACCGACGATGTGCTCGCAGCCGTGTCGGTGATCGTCGTGGCTTGTCCGTGCGCCGTGGCCTTGGCCACGCCTCTGGCCGTGGTGGCTGCCGTAGGCAACGCAGCTCGCCGCGGGATCCTCGTCAAAGGCGGGGCCCACCTCGAGGCCCTGGCCCGGGCCGATGCCTTCGTGTTCGACAAGACCGGCACCCTGACGACGGGCCGGCCCGAGGTCCTGGCCGTCGCCTCGTTCGACGGCCACACCGAGCGCGAGATCCTCTCGGCCGCAGCGATGGTCGAGCGCTTCTCCGAGCACCCCCTCGCGCGAGCCATCCGCCGCCGAGCCACCGAGTGCGGGCTTCCGCCGATCGAGCCCTCAGGCTTCACTCCCGTGCCCGGACGGGGCGTGATCGCGACCGATCCGGTCAGCGGCTCGATGATCGTGGTCGGCACCGCCGACCTGCTGCGAGACCACGGCGCCGAGCTCTCCCCCGATGCCGAACGCCGGGTCCAGACCGAGGAAGCAAGAGGAGCCAGCGTGCTGCTGGTGGCACACGACGGAGTCCCCTGCGGCTATGTCGCCGTGCGCGACCAGCTCAGGCCCGAGGCCGCTTCGGCACTCGCTTCCCTGACCCGGCTGGGCATCCGCCGCCTGGTGATGATGACCGGCGACGGCAACGGCGCCGCCCAGGCAGTGGCCCGCGAGCTCCCTCTGTCGTTCAGCCACTCGAATCTGCTCCCGGGAGACAAGACGGCTCTGGTCCGCGAGTTGGGCCAGACGCACCGCGTGGCCATGGTTGGCGACGGCATCAACGACGCACCCGCGCTTGCCGAGGCCCATGTGGGCATCGCCATGGGCGCGGCCGGGACCGACGCCGCCATCGAGGCGGCCGATGTCGCCCTCATGACCGACGATCTCCGCCGCATTCCGGAGGCCGTGGCGCTGGGCCGGCAGGCGGTCGCGACCATCCGCCGCAACCTGGTCATCGCCCTGGCCTTCAACATCGCTGGCGTCGCCCTCGCCGCCTCCGGCGTGCTCCCGCCAGCCGCCGCGGCCGCGACACATGTCCTGCCCGATGTCGGTGTGTTCCTCAACTCGGCCCGCCTGCTCTACTGGGCCGGCCTGCCAGAGGCCGAGGACAACTGATCGGCCCCCGCGAATGCATCCCGTGCCATGGAAGCGCCGAGCAGCCTGAGCTCGCACCGGGTACCCGAACGGACACTCCTACTCTCCTTCATGGGCTTTGGGGTCTCCTCGGTCATCGTCCAGGCTGTACTCGCCCGCGAGCTGCTGTCGGTGCTGCACGGGAGCGAGCTCTGCCTCGGCCTGGTGTTCGGCGCCTGGCTGCTCTGGATCGGCCTCGGCGCCCGGATCGGGGCCGTCGCCGCCCGCTCTGTCGCTGCGCCATGGTTGTTCGGTCTGGGTGGCCTCGTCGCGGCGGTGGTCCCATTCGCTCAGGTCGCGGCCATCCGTGAGGCTCGGCTGCTCCTCCGGATTCCCACCGGCGAATACGTCCCTCTGGCCCAGGCTGCTCTGCTCATCCTGGTGGCGGCGGCACCCTTCTCGGCCATGATCGGCCTCACTTTCCCCCTCGGGGCCCGCCTCTACGCCGGGAGCATCGAGGCCGACGCGCGTCCGGTGGGCCGCCTCTACGCTGCCGAGGCCGTCGGGTTCCTGGTCGGCGGCCTCGCGTACACCTTTGTGCTGCTGACTCGCCTGTCAGCCTTCGGCGTGCTCGAAGTGGTGATGGCCGTCCTCTGCGCGGCCATGGTCTCCGTGTGTGTCGGACTGCATCGCGGCAAGCCATGCCCGGCCTTCCTGGGCGTCATCGCAGCGCTCGCCATGGTGTTGGGGGGCACCGTGGGCTGGCGCTCAGCGGAATGGGATCAAGCCACCCGCATGGGCCGCTGGGCCGGACTGGCGCCTTCCCCTGGTTGTCGCCTGGTCCGCGTCGTCGACACTCCCTATCAGAACGTCATGCTGTCGGAGTACGATGGGCTCTACACCGTCTATGCCAACGGCCAGACCTGCGTGTCATTTCCCGATCCCTATCAGTCCGGCCTCGAGGCGAACTTCGTGCTCCTGCAGCACCCCAGTCCGCGGCGCGTTCTCCTGCTGGGCTGGGGCGCCGAGGGGCTCATACAGGAGATGCTCAAAAGCCCCCTGGAGCTTATCGACTACGTGCAGGTCGACGAGGGCCTGCTGCGGGCCGTCGAAGCGTTCCTCGCGCCGGGCGACCGTGCCGCTCTCGCCAGTCCACGTGTCCATGTGCACCATGTCGACGCACGCGTCTACGTACAACACGCCCGTGACCGGTACGATGTCGTCTTCGCCAACGTCGGTGACCCATCGACGGCCGCACTCAATCGCTACTTCACGACCGAGTTCTTCGAGGAGGTCCGACGGATCCTCGCCCCCGGCGGCGTGTTCGCCACGCGCGTCTCATCGGCCGTCAATGTGGTGGGTGAAGAGATCGGCCTCCACACCGGCGCTGTCTACCACTCCTTGCGGCAGGTCTTCCCGCATGTGCTCGTCACATGGGACACGGCCAACTACCTTTTCGCCACCGAGGAACGCGGTGTCCTCAGCGCCGACCCGCAAGTGATCGGGCGGCGTTTTCAGAAGCGAGGCATTATAACGGAATACTTCAGCGACGCTCACCCCGAGATCCTGCTCCCCGAGGGCCGCACCGAGGCAATCCACTCGGCCCTGGACGACGCCCGCTTCTACCACCTCAACACCGACCGTGAGCCGGTGTCCTACTTCTACAACCTGCTGCTGTGGGACCGGTTCTCCGAGTCCAACTTCGGGCCCGCGCTCCGGAGACTCCGCGCAGCCGGTGTAGGCACGTGGCTGCTCGGAGTCGCCATCCTGGTGGCGCTCCGGCTGGCCTGGGGCCGGGCGAGGCGGTGGTCGCGGAGCACGGCAGATCGGGCCGACTCCGCCGTCGCCATCTTCGCCTGCGGCCTCGCCGCCATGGGCTTCGAGGTTGTGTACCTCTTCAGTTTCCAGAACCTCTTCGGATCGCTCTACACCCGTCTTGCCCTCGTCGTAGCCGCCTTCATGTGCGGCCTGGCCCTCGGTGGCATGTGGGCAACGAAGGGCCTCTCGCTCTGGGCACGGCCACCCCGCACGTGGCTCATCGGGGTGTGCATGGCCTCGGCCGCCTTCGCCGTCGGCATCACCCCAGAGGTGCTGTCGGTGGCCCGAGTGCTCGCGGCGAGCTGGCCCCCGGTCGCGGCAGGAGTACTCGTGTTCGGCGTCGCCCTGGCAGGCCTCCTGACGGGCGCTGCGTTCCCGCTGGCCGCCGCCGTGCATCTCGAGTCGGGACCCGGCGCAACCGCCCGCTCTGCCGGCGCGATGCAGGCGGCCGACCACCTCGGCGGGGCGCTCGGCGCCGCCGCCATCGGCAGCCTACTGATCCCCGTGCTCGGTGTCGGTTCCGCCCTCTGGGTGATCGCCGCCTGGTCACTGGCTGGCGCGATCGTGCTGGTCCGCAGGCGTCATCCGCAGCCCTAGCGAATCGCCCTTCGTCCGGTGCTCAGCCGCCGGGCGAGCCAGATACCCCGCGGAAGGGTGTCGCCGACCATGACCCCGCGCGAACGCGTACTACAGGCCATCGACCACAGAGAGACCGACCGGGTCCCCATTCAGATCTACCTGACGCCCGAGATGCACGGGTCCCTCGTCGAACGGTTCGCCGGCCGCTCGCCCATCGAGGTGTTTGAAGTCGACATCCGCGGTATCGCCGCGCCCTACGTCGGTCCCGCACGGAAGCCTCCGCCCATCGCCACCGGCAAGGCCGAGCTCTACGATGAGTGGGGCATCGGCTACTCCGCCGTGGCCAACGCCACCGGCGGGGTCTACCACGAGGCCTCCGACCTCACCCTGGCGCGGCTCCAGACGATGGACGAGGTCGAGCGCTACCCGTGGCCCAACCCAGACGACTACGACTACTCCGCCATCCCCGATGCCATCGCCCGGGAGCGGCCCTTCTGTGTCCACGCCGGCCATGCCGGAGCACCAGACATCATCAACGGGGTCTCGCGTGGGAGAGGCATGGAACAGGTCCTGTGTGATATCGCACTGCAGGACGAGGTCGGCTGCGCCATCATCGACCATCGCGTCGACTTCTACTATGAGGTACTCAAGCGGACCCTCGAAGCCGGACGCGGCGAGATCGACATCCTCTGGCTCGGCGAGGATCTCGGCACCCAGAACGGCCCGGTCATCAGCCCGGCCACCTTCGATGCCTTCTTCCGCCCGCGCCTCCAGCGGTTCATCGACCTGGCCCACCACTACGGCGCCAGGGCGGCCATGCACTCCTGCGGCTCCACCCGGGCGCTCCAGCCGAGACTCATCGAAATGGGCCTCGACCTGCTCGATGCCGTCCAGCCCGAGCCGGCCGGCATGGACCCCGAGGAGCTCAAACGCGAGTTCGGCGACCGCTTGGCCTACTGCGGGATGATCTCCACGCAAGAGACACTTCCCCACGGCACGGTCGAGCAGTGCCGTGAGGAGGCTCGGCACCGGCTCCGCGTCATCGCCAAGGGCGGTGGCTACATCTTCTCACCCGCCCACTGCATCCAGCCCGACACCCCCGTCGAGAACGTCGTCGCCATCTATGAGGAAGCCCTGGGCAGGCCGTTGGAGTAGCCGGGGGCGGCCCAGGGCTGAGCACGGAGCCCCGCTACTCACCACACCCGTAGTCGCACCGAGCCGCCGCGAAGAGACGCGAACGGACCGGCGACCGACCGCGAACGGCTGCGACGGTGACCGAGGTAGTCGGTGTCGATCTCCAGGGGCGACCGGTCGCGGTTCTCATACGGGAGGCCGGCGACTCGGGTCTTCCCGAGCAGCGCCGTCGTCACGATGGCCGGACCCGTGCCACCCGGCAGACCCGTCAGCCTCAGGCTCAGATGGGCCCCACCATCCTCGTCTACCTCCAGGTCCAGCTGCGGGTCGTGTTGGAGCAGGACGACCGGATCCGCCTCACCCGCGTAGGGCTCGGCGCCGTGGTAGTACACGTTGCCGGCCGCCTCGAGCGGGAACGGCCGGCCATCGTAGCCCCAGAGCCCATGGCCGCTGATCCAGCGCACCTCCTCCACGTCGCCCTTCTCCGCCCCGGTGAGCGCCTTCCCGTCGCCGATGAACATGTTGTTGTAGAAGCGATCATCGCCGCCCGTGATCCGGGCGAGCCCGGCCAGCCGCGTGCTGTGCGCACGGTGGTAAGGCGTCTCACGGTTCGGTTCAGGGCAGTTCGTGATCCGTCCCGCGAACAGGTTGTGGGCATAGGCCCCACCCTCCGACATGTCGAGCAGGCTGGTGGACGACAGGAACAGGTTGTTGTCGACGATGAATGGCCCGTGGTTGACCTCGACGAACAGATCCTGCCCCGTGTTGTCATGGAACAGGTTGGCCGACACCCGTGTCCCCTGGGCCATCCAGTCCAGCCAGAGCCCCAGGCACGTGCGGTAGACGTGGTTGCGCCGGATCACCGTGTCAATGGCGCCGTGGATCTTGATGCCGGCCATCTCGGCGCCCCCGAACAGGTGGCGCAGATGGATGTCGTGGATGACGTTCCCCTCGATGGTGCTGAACGCGGCACCGAGGCTGCCGACGACACCGGCCTGCTCGCAGTGCGAGATCGTGTTGCGGCGCACCACGTGGTGGCCGATGCGCGCCTTCGTCCACGGGATGGCAAATGCGTGAGCTCGCTCGATGGTTTTCACATAGCCCTCGGCGCTGTTGGCCGATGTGTTGTCGTACGGGTCGCCGTGCTTGCCCAGCGCGATGCCGACACAGACCGAGTGGCTGACGACGTTGTCTTCGATGATCCACCCCTTGCTCCAGTGGGTGCCGATCAGGCCGATCTGCTGGGCCGTCGGCGGAGCCCAGGGCGTGGCCGCGTGCCGCATGATGAACCCGCGCACCGTGATGTAGTCGCGCCCCGGCTGGTCCGGGTAGAACACCGACTGGCGCACATTGATCTCGACCAGTCTCTGGTTGGGGTCCACGCCCTCAAACTGCGCCCAAATGGTGGTGTGTGCGGCGTCGACTCTCGCGAACCACAGCTGCCGGTTCAGGCGACGCGCCGCCAGGCGCTCCTCCTCGGTACCCCGTGCCCGGAACGTGAGGCACAGGTCCCGCTTGCCGCCCAGCGGCTTCATCGGGGCGACCACAGAGATCCATCGCTGCCAGTCGCCGGTGGTGGGAACATCCACCATGCCCAGCAGTTCGCCCTCCGGCGTGCCCAGACGGATCTCGATGAGGCCCCCCGACGTCGCCGACGCCACGCGGAGCTCCATCGCCTCGGTCCGCTGCCCCAGCTCGATCCCCTCGTAGCGCGCCCAGTCACCTTCCTCAATCCAGCCGATGCACTCTCCCCCCTCGGTGCACGGCGCGGTCTGAATCCCCCGCTGTGCCGTGAAGCCGGCCGCCGGAGTGCGCTCGCCCTTGCCCGCTCCACCCGGACGCAGCCAGGCGACGTTCAGAAGCGTCTGCCGGCTCGCGGCCGTCAGCCACGCGGGTTTCGTTCCGCCGGGCATCATCACTTCGTCGAGACTCGCCGCCTCGGTAAGCCAGTCGCCATCCAGGTACACGGCGCCCGTGTGGTGCTCACGCCCCTGAGGGTCGAACCAGTCGCCGTGGATCACGTCGGCGTAAGGGTTGAAGCCGCCGAAGAAGGCGTTCGATAGTGTGACCTTCCAGACGTCGCCCCGCTCGCGTACCCAGCCCCTGATGACCTCCGAGCCCCGGATCTCGACTCTCTCGCCGGGGGCGGCGCGGTAGACGATGCGCTTGGCCTCGGACTCGCCGCCCCGCGGCGGGTTCACCCGCTCCCGGTAGACTCCCTCGTGCACCGTGACGATGTCGCCCGGCCGGGCCAGATCGGCCGCGCGCTGAATGGTCCGAAACGGTTCCGCTTTCGTGCCGGGGTTGGCGTCGTTCCCGTCCGTCGCCACGTGGAACTCAGCGCCGTAGGCGCTGCTCGCCAACAGGAGCACACCCGCAAGCCGAATCATCGCGTGCCCTATCGAACTCACCCTCTCGCCCGGCCTCAGCACCCTCGGCCTCGTGGTGTGCTTCCCGGCCGGCGCGCTGGACCCTTCTATTCGGCCCGAGCGCCGCGGGTGGCGCGCGGCATGACGAAGGGCAGCGGGCCAGAGACGCCCGTGCCCCGCACGCCCCAACCCGCCGACCCTGAGCCGCCGCGTCCACGCGGCGTGACCAAGGGCGGCGGCGATGAGGCCTGGGGAGCTCGCCGCGGCGGTGTCGGACGTGGACGCCCAGACTGCGCGCTGCTCCGTGGGCCGCCGGCAGGTCATGCCTCCTCCCCGCCGAACGGACTGTGATCGGCTGATCGACACCGCCGCAGACGGAGACCGGAATGCGTGGGCTGATGGTGAGTATTACAATCGGGTGCACATGCGCGGGCGCATTCGCCGCCCCAGAGGAGCCGCGGTCCGACTGGTTCGGTTATGAGCGGCTCGACTTCGTCATCAACGGCCGTGACTGTCTCCTCGTCCTCCCCAAGCGCGCTGCCGAGGGCAAGCCCTGGATCTGGCGGATGGAGTTCTTCGGCCACGAGCCCCAGGCCGACCTCGCCCTGCTCGAGCACGGCTTCCACGTCGCCTACATGGATGTGCAGAACATGTATGGCGCCCCGGTGGCCCTGGACCATATGGATGCCTTCTACGACCATCTCACCGGGCCGTGGGGTCTGTCGCCGAAGGCGGTGCTCGAGGGATTCAGCCGCGGCGGGCTCTTCTCGTTCAACTGGGCGGCGCGCCACCCCGACCGCGTGGCCTGCATCTACAATGACGCCCCCGTGTGCGACTTCAAGAGCTGGCCTGCCGGCAAGGGCAGAGCGCAGGAGCACACCGAGGACTGGCAGCGGCTGCTGGATGTCTATGGCCTCACCGAAGAGGATGCCTTGGCCTACACGGGCAACCCCATCGACAACCTGGCGCCGCTGGCCGCCGCCAAGATCCCGTTGCTACACGTCTGCGGCGAGGTCGACACGGGAGTGCCCATCGAGGAGAACACGCGGATCGTCGAGGCGCGGTACCGGGAGCTCGGCGGCGAGATCTTGGTGATCTCGAAGCCCAACTGCGACCACCACCCGCACAGTCTGCAGGATCCCACGCGAATCGTGAACTTCATCCTCGCGCACGTGCCCGGTTTGCCCGATGTGCCCATCCGCGAGCCGCAGACCCCCTACGGCTATGACTACTTCGTTCTCCGGAGCGGCCTGGGCAACTGCCGCATCCGGTTCGTCACGGAGAAGCGTGGCCGCGTGGCCTTCCTGGGCGGATCGATCACCGCTGGCGGCGGCTGGCGCGACATGGTGTGTGAGGAGCTCCAGCGGCGGTTCCCACAGACGGAGTTCGACTTCATCAACGCGGGCATTCCGTCCTACGGGTCGACGCCGGATGCCTTCCGCTTCGCCCGCGATGTGCTCAAGAACGGTACGGTCGATCTCCTGTTCGCCGAAGCCGCCGTCAACGACGACACGAACGCCTTCCCACCGGTCGAGCAGGTGCGTGGGATGGAGGGCATCGTCCGCCAGGCGAGGCTCGCCAACCCGGAGATGGATATCGTGCTGCTGCACTTCGCCGACCCCGGCAAGGTGGCTGAGACCCTCGCCGGCCGGACGCCCGAGGTCATCGTCAGCCACGAGCGCGTCGCCGAGCACTATGCGGTCCCGTCGATCAACCTGGCCCGCGAGGTGGCCGAGCGGATCCATGCGGGCGAGTTCTCCTGGGAGAAAGACTTCGTCGACCTCCACCCGAGCCCATTCGGCCATGGGGTCTACTTCCGCTCCATTTGCCGGCTGTTCGATGCCGCATGGCCCCAGCCGATGGCCGATGGTGCCGCGACCACGGCGTACCCGCTCCCCGCCGAGCCGCTGGATCCGAACAGCTACTTGCGCGGCAGGCTGGTCGGCATCGACCAGGCCGAGTTGGTCGATGGCTGGCACATCGACCCGGCCTGGCGGCCGACCGATGGCGCCGATACGCGCATCGCCGATGTGCCAGTGCTGATCGCCGAGGCACCGGGGGCCACGCTGAAGCTCTCCTTCTCCGGCACAGCCGTGGGGATGTTCGTCGCCGCCGGGCCCGATGCGGGCATTGTCGAGTCGAGCATCGACGGCGGACCATGGGTCCAGCACGATCTGTTCACGCCGTGGAGCAGCGGCCTCCACCTGAACTGGACCACCATGCTGGCCTCTGACCTGCCCGACGGCCCGCACGAGTTGACTCTGCGGACGGCTGAAACCCGCAACCCGGGCAGCAAGGGCACCGCGGCGCGGATCACCGACTTCCTCGTCAACGGCGGGTAGACGGTGTTGAGGAGGGGCCGCATAGGGAGGACCAGGCGAAGCCTGGTGGGACCCTATCCGGCCCAGGTCGGCCGTCAGGCCGACAAGGGGCGATGACCATGCGGCGTACACTCGAACTGGCCGCTCTGGCGGCCCTGCTCTGCCTGCCCGCCCCGGCCGCCCCGATCGGCGAGGGCGCCGACTCCCCCTTCGGCATCGTGTGCCCGTGGCCGGACGTGGGGGCGATCGGTGCGCCGTGGATCCGCTGTGGCGCCGGGGCCACGCAGCTCGGCAACTGGCCCGTGCTTGAACCCGAGCGGGGGAAGTACGACTGGGGGCCGGCCGACGATGAGTTCAGGGCCTGGCAGGACGAGGGGCTGATCTTCGCCCCCATCCTCGGCTACACGCCCGCTTGGGCGTCGACGGGACCCAAGTCCGAGGCCAGCTATCCCCCGAGCGACCTGGCCGACTTCGCCCGGTTCGCCGAAGCCATCAGCCGGCGCTTCGCCGGCCGCATCGCCACCTGGGAGTGCTGGAACGAGCCTAACATCGAGTTCTTCGCCGGCACCATCGCCGAGTTCGCCGACCTGCAGAAGGCCATGGCAGTCGGCGTCCTCCGCGGCGACCCAGAGGCGCGCGTCCTCTTCGGCGGCCTGGCCGGGGCCGATGTGCCATTCCTCGAGCGCTGCTACGAGCAGGGCGTGGGGCCCTACTTCGACATCATGGCCATGCACCCATACCAGTGGGGGACCACGTTCAACGACGGATGGTTCACCACCAAGGTCTCGTCCATCCGCGATGCGCTCGATCGGTGGGGCGACCGGAGCAAGCCCATTTGGCTCAACGAGCTGGGCTGGTCGACGGGTGATGCGGGGGTCACCGAGGACGTCCAGGCCCGTCTGCTGGTCCAGTGCTATGTGACCGCCCTCGGGCTCGGGCACCTGGGTGCCGAACGCGCGTTCTGGTTCTGTGTGAAGGACTGGGGCGGTCCAGGATATGGGTTGTATGGCGATGATGGTAAGAAGAAGAGAGCGTTCTGGTCATATAAGCATATGATCATAGAGGTGCGCGGCCGCGAGTGCCTGGGGCGGGTCGAGGCCGGCGATGCCCGGGCCTACCTGTTCGGCCCGAGGGAGGGGCAGGAGACGATTCTGCTCGTCGCCTGGGCCCCTGGCACTGACGCCGTCGACGTGTCCCTGCCCATCGCCGGCGGGCCCTTCGAGGCCCGGGACCTGCTCGGCGAGGCCCGCCAGGTCGGCTCAACCGACGGCCTGGCCCTGACGGCCCTGCCCGACCCGGTCTACATCGACGTCCCCGCTTCGGCGGCGACCCTGGCCCAGCGGCCGGAGCCGCGGGAGTTCTCGGCATCGAAGCCCGACCCGGGCACTCGTCCGCTGATCTGGGCTTCCGTCCATCCGCCTCCCGGCACCGAGCACGTCTGGCTGGTGCCGGGGGAGCCGCGCGAGGTCGATCTGCGGGTCTTCAACGGGACCGACCAGGCAGCCTCAGGCGAAGTCGTCCTCGAGCTGGGCGGGCAGGCCTTCTGGGCGCACGTGGATGTGCCCTCGATGAGCCTGGACCGTCAGTGGGTGGCCCTGTCGGTCCCCGAGGGCAGCCCCGAGGGGATGAGCGAACTGCGCGTCTCGGGCCGGGTGGGCGGCATCGACCTGGCGGCCTACGCCACACCGATCCGCGTGGCTGCGGGGCCGGTGGTCGAGTTCCTCGCGAACAGCCACCTCGAGCGGAGCCTGTACGTGCAGCCGGGCGCCAGCTGCGGGCTCAGCGAGTCGCGCCGGTTCGGCAGTGAGTGGGTCTACAAGCTTCCCGTGGCCCGGCCCGGGCGGGTCGACTTGACCATTACGGTGGGCGCTCACAACGGCCGGCCGTGGAGCGTGAGTTGGTCCCAAGATGGCGCCACCTGGACGCCCCTGCTGTCCGGCCAGAGCTGGCCGGAGCCGCGCACGGCCGCCATCGCCCATGTCGATGCCGGCGACCTCTACCTCCAGTGCAAGGGCCAGGACCAGCAGGTCGACCGAGTGATGGCCGTGTTCGTTGGTCCTGCCGCTAGTCCGCCGTCTCTCGCCAGTCGCCGCACCAGGTATGTGCACGGCCCAGTGGATCGGTGAAGCGCACGAACACGTCGCGTCCTTCGACGCTCTCGAAGCCGTCGGGGAGCTGCCAGGCATCCAGGAACGAGCTGCGCCCGTTGGCTAGCTCGACGCGGTACTCGGGCGTGCGTGCCCCGTCCTTCTCTGCCCAGACCGTCAGCGTTGCGGGCTGCCCGTCGAGCGCCGGCCAGGCGGCGAACAGCTCGATCCAGGGCTGGCCCTCGAAAGCCCGGAGCTTGGCGAACACCAGGGGCTTCTCGAAGTACCGATCCCCATCGGTCTGGTTCTTGTTGACCATCGGCAGCCGAAACCAGCACCAGCGGAACGGTCCCTGGTGTAGGGGATCCAGCGCGCTGTACCGGTGCGCCGCTTTGACCACGTATTCGATTACGCCGTGGGCGTTGTACTTCCATGCCTGGCTGTAGTCGGCACCCGGAGGGCCGCTGGGCACATTGGTGTCCGATGACCAGATGACAATGTCATCGGCCGTGAACAGGTACATCATCACCAGTGTCTCGATGAGCCACGGAGGGAGTGGGCGGTCGTTCTGCTGGATGCCCTGTAGCCCCTCATTGGTGATGCGGCTCCATGCCCCCACGCGGACGTTCCTGAGGAAGGCTTTGCGTTGGTCACTCCGGTCCGGGTATCCACCAGCGAGTCGGTGGTACATCAAGTACAATCGGACTGCCTGCCGGTACAGATCCTGGAGGCAGTGCTCGGCCTCGCCGGGCTCGAGGGGAATCGGCTGGCCGTAAGCCGTGGTCTGGGTGGCCTCGCTGAAGACCGGCTGGCCGTCCACGAGCAGTAACGACCCGTCGGCCTGGCGCTGGTAGAAGGGCTCATTGCCCCAGATCGCCTGCATGTAGCCATCCATGGAAATGACGCCGCCCAGCTGCTCGCAGATGGTCAGCGTGGGGTCCGGCTGGGCCAGGAAGTCTCTCTCGGGCAGGAGGTACTCGGGATCGCCGGTCCCGCCCTGCCGCATCGATTCCCACACGGCACCCACGGAGTAGGTCCATTGGCCATAGGTGATGGGCACGATGCGGCATCCGTTCTCTGCCGCGGCTTCGGCCATGCCGCGGTATAGCCAGCCAAAGCAGTCGCGCTGGTGCTCCCACCCGCCGGTCTGCTCGATATCGATGCACGGGTAGAGCACCCCCTCGAGATGCTCATCCGTAGGTCCGCGCTCACCGAGCCATACGCGGCGGCCCAGCGCGACGAAGGCCATCTCGTGAGGAGTGAACTGGTGATCGACGGCAAATGTCCGAAGTGGGGCGATGCGGCTATCGGTCGGATCGGCGGCCTCCATCTCGTCGGCGAGCCGGGCCGCATAGTCCCAGAACAGCGGATCGCACATTAGCTGCCACTTGTGCGGGGCCGGGATCGCCCGCACGCTGTTGGGTGCACCCTCGAGCCGGAAGTTCGGCATCGCCTCGACGCTGGTGATACCTCGGGAGAAGTGAAGGTTCGCCGCGGGATCCGAGTACCAGGGGCCTGACACATGGATGCGCCGGTCGCTCAGGGTGAAGGCTGGAAAGCGCGAGAAGAGGGCCACGCCGCGAGCCGTCTGCTCAGCGAAGGGGTAGTCGATGCCGTGGGGCCGTGGTTCCGTGCGCCTCTCAAACCGCAGATCGGCTGCCGGCTGGGTAACGAACGGGCGGCCCTCATGATCGACCTCCGCTGCCTGGCTCGCAGTGAGAATCGCCACGAATACGCCCAGCCCCGCCAGCCACGGCACGATCACGCGACCATCCTCCTTCTCGGCCATCGCGTCTGAGTCATCCATTGGTCCCGCAAGCATACCAAACAACCTTACTGCGGAGGCCCCTCGTGGCGGCCGCCCGGATGTCCTGCGGCCGTTGACGACCCGACCTACCGGGAGGAGAATGCGATCCCGCACCCATCGCCGTGCCGAGAGGTGAGAGCATGGACGTCGCGAGAGCCCGAGCCGACATGCCCGCCTGCCAGGAGCGCATCTACCTCGACCACGCGGGTGTAGCGCCCTTGAGCGGGCCGGCGGCCGAAGTCGTTGCCGCGGCCGCGGCCGACATGGCTCGCAACGGGTGGCTGAATCGCAAACGCTGGGGCCGGCTCGTCGACCGGGGCCGGGTGCTGTTCGCCCGGATGATCGGCGCGGCACCCGGTGACATTGCGTACGTGAAGAACACATCGCAGGGCTTGCTCTTGGCCGCGAACAGCCTTCCGCTAGGCGAGGGTGACAACGTGGTCGTGTTCCATGGCGAGTTTCCGGCCAACGTGTATCCGTGGCTGGCGCTGGCGCGCCGGGGGGTAGAGACACGGCTAGTTCGTCCGGAGCCTGACCGGCGCATACCGCCCGGCTTGGTCGCGTCGGTGATGGACTCTCGCACACGGGCCGTGGCCCTGAGCGCCGTTCAGTTCGGCTCCGGGTTCCGGGCGGATCTCGGTGCCATCGGCGACTTGTGTCGCGCGCGCGGCGCCTACTTCGTGGTGGACATGATCCAGTGTGTCGGTGCCGTGCCCATGGATGTGTCGGAGACCCCTTTTGATGTCGGTGCGGCTGACGGACACAAGTGGCTGTTGGGGCCCGAGGGCATCGGGTACCTGTACTGCAGGCCGGAGATCCTGGACCAGTTGGCGCCGACCTATATGGGATGGAACAGCGTTCGGGATGCATATGACTTCGAGCACTACGACGCCACTCCTCGACCGGATGCCCGGCGCTTTGAGGAGGGCTCGCTCAATGTTCTGGGCGCCTGCGGGCTAGCGGCATCGGTGGAGCTACTCGCGAGTTGGGGGCGCGACTGGGTGTACGCCCGGGTTCTCGAGCTGACGCACCATGTCGCCGAGCAGGTGCGTCGCCGGGGTTTTGAGCTGCTGTCACCGATGGAGCGGCTGGAGGAGCGTTCGGGCATTGTGATCTTTCGCGTGCCCGGCCACGACTCGGGAGCGTTGGTGGAGTCGCTGGTGTCCGGCGGGGTGCTGTGTGCGGCTCGGGGCGGGGGCATCCGCTTCTCGCCGCACGCCTACAACACCGAGGACGAGATCGATGAGGCTTTCCGGCGGTTGGATGGGCAGGTGTAGTCGATGTCGAGCATCGTCCCGCGCTTCTTTGTGCGCTATGCGGGCCACGTGACCTTCGAACTGGGCGCGCCGACGGGCGAGGTGTTGCTCGTCGACCCGTTCTTTGGTGACGCGTTCCCGTGGGAGGGCCATGTGGAGCGGCGTCTGACGCCAGCGGCGGTGAAGCCGGCTGAGATCACCTCGCTGGCGGCCATCCTGGTGACCCATGGGCACGCCGACCACTACGAGCCCGAGTCGGTCCTCAGCCTGGCCGATCGGCTCGAGCCCCGGGTGCTGGCGCCGCGCGACGTTGTGGACGACCTGGCAGGACGCGGGGTACCGTCGGAGCTGCTTTGCCCGCTCTCGCCGGGAGCCCGGTTCGCCGTGGGGCCCTGGAGCGTGCTCAGCGTGCCGAGCGCGGCGGCGGAGGACGATGACCCGTGCGTCCGGTACGCGTTCTTCCTCGAGTGTAACGACCGGATCATCTTTCATTCCGGTGACTCACACGGGTACTCGACCGGCTGGGATGCCTATCGCGGGCGAGTGGACCTGGCGCTGGTATGGTACCCCTACATGCGCGAGATCGCCGAGCGTCTTGAGCCCCGGGAGGCAGTGTTCATGCACTATGACGGCTTCGAGCCGGGAGGCTTCCTGTGCAATCGCGATCCGCGGGACCTGTTATTGGAGGCAGAAGGGTACCCGGCGGGACCGCGCTATCGAGTGCTCGAGCGTGGCGTGATCACGGCCTTCGTGTGAGCGGCGAGTGCATGGAGGCATCGCGGGCCCGGCTTCGCCCCGGTGGCGTGGCCTCCTGAGTCCGACTCGCATCCCGGACGTGGGCGCACGGGAACCTGCGGTCAGTCCGGAGCCGGGGTGAGATCAGGTGCCGGGCCGGGGGGCAAGGAGCGCACCCTCTCCCCGCGGAACTCGGCCGGCCGATCGGACCGGCCGCGCCAGCCAGCCCGGAGTGGGAGCGGGACGTGCTCCCATTGGCGCCAGGTTAGGCCCGAGATGACGCCGCAGGAGCACCGAGACGGCCCGTCCGGGTCTGGCGGAGGGGCCACATGGGGACATGGGCGGTAATTTGGGGCTCCAGTGGCCCATCAGCCTGGTTGCGGCGGGGCGCCATGGGGGGGAACCACGCGTCTCCCAGCGTGGTGGGCCCCCAACGCGCCCGATCTGGAG
>JAKPQA010000354.1 GCA_029547025.1 Armatimonadota bacterium | reverse complement strand
CGGGTTGCGGTTCCCGATCGCGGTCCCGCTGATCGCGTCGCTGGTCGGCGCCCTCGGGCTGTTCCTGCTGCCCAACCTGGACATCCACGGCAAGGCGAAAGCGGCCCGCCTCGAGTTCAACCACGTGTTGACCGGCTTCATCGACCTGGTGGCCCTCGAACGCCGCGCCGGTTCCGGCCCCCGGCAGGCACTGGAGAACGCGGCTCGCGTCGGACGCGGCCAGTGGGTCTTCGACCGGCTGGCCGAGGGCTTCACCCAGTCCAGCGTCGACGGCCGCCCACCGTGGGACGTCCTCCGCGCGATGGGCGACGAACTGGCCCTGCCCGAGCTCGACGACCTGGCTAACATCATGGCCCTGGCCGAGCAGCAGACGATGCCCGTCTACCAAACCCTTCGGGAACACAACCGAGCGCTGCGAGTGGCGCTCCTGACCGACGAGCAGGCCCGTGCCAACGCCGCCTCCGAGCGGCTCACCATCCCTGCGACCATGCTGGCGATCGTCTTCATCGCCATCCTGCTGGGGCCATCCCTGATGACCCTGATGAGCAACACCTGACCCCAAAGGAAGAACCCCTTCAGGAGAGGAAACCCCACCATGATGCTCAACCTGTACGTGGAGAGCCAGCTCATGCGCCGCGACCTCGAGTCGTGGCTGGCCAAGCAGCGCGAACGGATGCTCGCCGAGGACGGCATGTCCGAGACCATCCAGAACGTCCTCTGGGCGATCTTCGCCATCGCCATCGTGGGGATCGTCGCCGCGATCATCCAGGCCTACGTCGTCGGCAAGGCCGGCGAGATCCGGTAGGGAAGCGACCATGTGGCGGTCCAGGGCCAGCAGGTGGCGAATGCGAGGTGAGCGCGGGTCGTCATCGGTCGAGATGGTGATCGCGCTTCCGATCGTGCTTACCGTGCTGTTCCTGGCCGTCCAGGCCGGCACGTGGTTCCACGCCCGGTCGATCGCCCTGGCATCCGCCCAGTCGGGCGCCCGCACCTCCGCGATGCTCAACTCCTCCCTGGAGGCGGGCTTGTCGAGCGCGAGGTCCTTCG
>JAKPQA010000338.1 GCA_029547025.1 Armatimonadota bacterium | reverse complement strand
GAACCTCGCCGACAATGATCCGCGACGGGCGCATTCGCAACGCCTCAGTCACCAAGCGGCGCAACGGAACAGCGCCGGTGCCCTCCAGGCTCGGCTGTCGACATTGCATTCCCGCGACGTCCCGCAACGGGATCTTGAGCGCTAATCCATAGTAACTACACTAGTCGCATGACCACAAGAGCAGCGATCTACCTTCGCCAATCCCTCGACCGCACAGGGGAAGAGCTCGCCGTCGAGCGCCAGCGACAGGACTGCCAGCGCATCGCCCGCGAGCGCGGTTGGTCGATCGTTGGTGAGTACGTGGACAACAGCGTGAGCGCATCGAGCCGGACCAAGGCACGACCCGCCTATGACCGACTCGTCTCCGACTTCGAGGCGGGGAAGTTCGGCGCGCTCGTCTGCTGGGACCTCGACCGACTGACTCGGCAGCCTCGCCAACTTGAGGACTGGATCGACGCCGCCGAGGATCGAGGGCTCGTCCTGCTCACGGCCAACGGTGAGGCCGACCTCAGCACCGACAACGGACGCCTGTTCGCCCGCATCAAGGCCAGCGTCGCCCGGGCTGAGGTTGAGCGGAAATCAGCCCGGCAGCGCAGAGCCAATGAGCAGCGCGCCGAGGCGGGCAAGCCACACGCCGGGCGGCGCGCGTTCGGCTACTCCCCGGACGGGGCCAACGTGAACGCAGCCGAGGCCGAGCAGTTCCGGTATGCCGTCGACCGACTCCTGGCCGGCGGGTCGTTGCGAGCCATTGCCCGGGAACTCACGGAGCGCGGCGCGAAGACGACGGCCGGGAACCCGTGGAAGCCAACCGAGTTGCGACGGCTGCTCGTAAATCCTCGGCACGCCGGAATGCGCGTCCATCGGGGTGACGTGATCGGCACGGGGACCTGGCCCGCCATCATCGACGAGGACACGCACCGAGCCGTCTCGGCCATCCTGGCCGACCCTGCGCGCCGGAAGGCGGGCAGGCCTCGCCGCTACCTGCTGACCGCGCTCGCGACCTGCGGGGTATGCGGCGCGATCGTCTACGGAGTGACTGAGCGCCGGGGCCCGCTCTACTACTGCCAGACGCGCACTCACGTCGCCCGCAAGGCCGAGCCGATCGACGAGTTGGTGTCAGCCGTGATCGTCGCGCGGCTGAGCCTTCCCGATGCCCGCGAAACCTTGGCGCACGGGGAGGACAAAGCACGCGTGCGAGCGCTCCAGACCGAGGCGCGCGGGGTCAGGGTGAAGTTGGACGGGCTCGCGGAGGCGTTCGCCGTGGGCGACATCGACCGTGCGCAACTGCGGGCCGGGTCGGCGCGGCTCACGGCCCGGGCAGGGACGATCGAGACTGAACTAGGCCGTCTTGTGGGCTCGGGACAACTCCGAGACCTGGCGAGCGCCGATGACATGGCGGCAGCGTGGGGCGCACTAGACATTGACGGACAGCGCGCGGTGATTGGCCTCCTGTGCGAGGTTCGGATCTATCCTGCCGGACAGGGTGCGCGTGCCTTCGACCCTGAGACCGTCCAGGTGGAGTGGAGGGCCTGACGTGCCAGTTGTGCGCAATGTCAGCCCCCTAGGGGACCTCGCGGTGCCGATCCTTCGCCGCATCGTGCGGGCAGGTGAACCAGTCATGGTCACGAGGGCGCAGGCCGAGGCCCTGCTCAGTCAACCCACAAGTTGGGCCGCCGTTGACGCTGAGGCCAAGCAGATCGAGGGGGCTCTGTGGCAACAGACGAGCCAGCCCGTAGCCGAGGCCTACGCCGAGATCGAGACCAGGGAGCATCGGCGTCCAATCCAGCAAGGACCCGCGAGACGCCAGGCTCGGCGGTGGGGTCCACGCGACGACGACCAACCCGCCCGCCTAGTCGTTCGGTGCAAGGGCCGCAGAATCATGATGATCGTTGGCTGGGAGGAGCCGGCACCGGTCCGACTGACCCAGACGGGCGACTGGTCCCTCTTCGTGCTGGACGGCGCTCGGTTCCGCCCGGACCACACAATCAATCCGGCCGGAACGTCAGGGCCGACCCGAACCGTCAACTGCCCGAACCACTTTGGCGGTCACGTTCTGAGTGGCGCACGGCTTCGTGAGGCACTCGACCGGCTCAGCCGACCGCGACACGCCGCGAACGTTGACGTCGCCGAGGTTGAGGTTCCCGCTAAACTCTGAGGCAAGAACTAAAGACAAGCCCCGAGGGTAAGCGCGTGAGTTAGGCCGCGTCCATCCTCCCCCGACCGGCTGGGACAAGCCGGATGAGCCAGGGCAGCCGCTACCCCCGAAGGGGATAAGCGTGTTGCCCGATTTCATGTCACTCCCAAGCGGTCGAGCCGCCGTGGCCCGCGCCGAGCGCCGAGCCAAGGCAACCGGTGACCCCGCCGATGTTGATGCGGCTCGCGAGGCTCGATCCCGGTATGCCGAGGCCAAACTGGCCGACGCCATCCGCAAGAGCGTAGAGGCCGCTCCCCCGCTCACTCCTGAGCAGCGTGACCGCCTCTCGGCGCTGCTGCGCGGTGGTGCGTGATGCCCGCCATTCGCAGTGTGACCGTGGTCGACCTCGCCGCGGCCGTGAACCCTCATGGGGCGATGGACCCGGCAGAGGCCGCGCGGATTGCCAGCCACGCCATCGGCGTTACCGGCTTGGTCGACCTCGTGATTGGCGATGCTTACGGCGTTCCGGGCCTGGGCATTCACGAGTTGGCGCGGGTGTTGCGTCACGCCTCAGGCATCGAGGTGCGCGGCAGCAACCCGTCTGCCGTTTCGACGTTCACCCGATGGCTGGAGAGCGTCTACACCGACCCGCCCAAGGACTGGGCCGAGCGGTGAGCCGCATCCGTCCTTGGTCCCGCCACTACCTCGACGTCTGGCACGAGCGGGCCGGCGATCCTCGGTTCCCGCTCTGGTTCCGGGTCGCCGCGCTCGCGTATGGCGGCCACGATGCGACCGGGCACGCACGATTCAAGCCAGGCGAGCTCGCGCTCATCCTCGGCACCATCGACACGAGCACCGGCGAATGGCGCACCCTGCACAAGTCCAACGTGCAACGGGTCATAGCCAAGGCCGTCGAGTTCGGCCTACTGGCACCCGAGTCCGGAAGCCTGTGCCTCGTCGTTCCCGCCCACGCGATCCATGGTGGCGTCGGTGGAAACGGCAACGTCCCCTGCCCTCTGCACAAACGCAAGGCCAGGACGAGTAAGTCATCCAGTGACTTACTCCCGCCCGTGAGTACGTCATCCAGTGACTTACCGGGTTATCACTCAGTGACTTACTCGCAAGCCTCTGACCTGCGCAAACGTGACCGCTCTCTTGATTCTGTCTTAGGCCTCTCCGCGCCCGCCCCCGGTCGTGCCTCATGACCGACACCACCAGACCGCACGACCGGCTCGCCTTCGCGCTTGCCCGAGTGCTCGCCATCGGATCTCGCCCGCCCTGCGGTGACGGGTCCGGCGCGTGGGTGTCCGACGACCGCGACGAGCGGGCGATGGCTGCCCGGCTCTGTGCCCGGTGCCCGCTCATCGTCGAGTGCGCCGAGGCTGCCGACTCGACCAAGGAACGGTTCGGCGTGTGGGCCGGGGTCGACCGCACCCAACCTGCGAGCAACAAGCGGAAGGGGCCGCGTGAGT
>JAKPQA010000336.1 GCA_029547025.1 Armatimonadota bacterium | reverse complement strand
TGCTGGTCGCGCGAGCACGGCCACCCGGTGCCGGCGGCACCCATCGCGGGCGAGCGCGACACCCTCAAAGCCATCCGGGCCGCCACCCCGCCGGACGTCGCCACGCTCACCGAGGAGACGCCCAACGACATCAACTCCCAGTACCAGGATGGCGCCCTCGGCTACTCGGTGTGGAACGCCGATGCCGACCTCGCGCCGCACCGCATCGACCTGTTCCGCTTCGCGTTCCCCTCGTTCAAGGTCTTCCAGCTCGTGACCTACGAGCCGTATCTCGAGGGCGGGTGGCATCTGCTCAAGTATCCGTTCTTCAACGGCGAAGGCTACTGGCTTGCCGGCGGAACCACCGACACTTACTGCGAGGAGGGCCACCAGTTCCTCAAGAAGGCATTCGCCATCCTCCACGAGTACGCCGACGCGTTCACCTCTGACGACGTTGAGCCACTGGTGCCCACCCTGGAGCCTACGGTCTATGCGAACCGTTTCCGCGCCGGCCGAAAGACGGTGTGGACCCTGATGAACGGGCGACACCGAACCTTCCGCGGTGATGTGTTGCGTGTGCCCGCCATACCTGGTACGCAGTACCGGGAGGCGTTCGCCGATCGCCAACTGACCCCGCGGGTCGAGAACGGCTGGGCCGTCATCTCGCTGGAGCTGGGCCCGCGGGCCGTAGGCTGCGTCGTCGCGCGGCCAGCGAACTGAGGGGAGCTACGCATGCGCTGCTTCTGGCCAGCCATGGCCGCCATGGCGGTTCTTCTGCCTGCCGCCGCGTGGTCGGGCGACGTGACTGTCAGGCGCGATGACTGGGGCGTGCCGCATATCTTCGCGCGGACGCCGGCGGATGCGGCCTACGGCCTGGGCTGGGCCCAAGCTGAGGACCGTCTCGAGCAGTTGCTGACCAACTACCGCCTGGCGGCGGGGACCATGGCCGAGGCCTTCGGGCCCGACTACGTCGAGCACGACTTCCAGCAACGACTCGTTGGCAATGAGGAGGTCTGCAGGCGGCTGTACCCCTCACTACCGCGGGAGCTCCGCCGCATGTCCGAGTCGTTCATCGCCGGAGTCAAAGCGTACATGGCAGCACACCCCGAACAGGTGCCGCCCTGGGCACCCGATCCTGAGCCTTGGATGCCCGCGGCCTTCGGGAGACTCATCATTCTCAACTGGCCGTTGGGTCAGGCCAAGGACGAGCTGGACCGGCGAGCCGAGGTCGACCCCGGCTTCGCCGATGCCGGGGCGCCCGGGTCACCCATCCGCCTCGCGCACCTGCCGATGGCCGGCCCGTTCGCCTCCAACGAGTGGGCCGTGCGCCCCGAGCGGACGGCCGATGGCGCGGCCATTCTGCTCATCGACCCCCATATCCCCTGGGATGGCCCCTTCCGCTTCTACGAGTTCCGCGCCCACGCGGGGGACTTCCAGGTCTCGGGCTTCGCGCCACTCGGGGTGCCCCTCATCGGACTCGGCCACAACGCCCGTCTGGGTTGGGCCTGCACCACGGGCGGACCGGACACCACCGACATCTATGTCGAGCAGCTGAACCCGGACAATCCACTGCAGTACCGCTACGACGGCGAGTGGCGCGACGCCCAGGTCCGGACCGTGGAGATCCAGGTTCGTGGCGGCGAGCCCGTCCGGCGAGAGATCATCTCGACCCATCACGGACCGGTCATCTTGAAAGAGGGCAACCGCGCCTATGCCATGGCGTGCCCGTACCTCACGGAGATCGGCCTGGTGGAGCAGTCCTACCGCATGAACTTCGCCCGCAACCTGCAAGAGTTCCAGGACGCGCTGGCCATGTGCCAGTTCATGGAGCAGAACATCATGTACGCCGATGTCGAAGGTAACATCTACTACTGCCGGACGGGTCGCGTGCCCGTGCGCCCCAGCGGCTTCGACTTCAGCAAGCCCGTGCCAGGGAACACAAGCCGCAGCGAGTGGCAGGGGCTGCACCCCTTGTCCGCCCTGGTCCAGGTGCTGAATCCGCCCCAGGGCTTCATGCAGAACTGCAACATCAGCCCCGACACCATGACGGGCAGCGGACCCGTCCGCGCGAGCGACTATCCCTCGTGGGTTTTCGGCGACACTCCGGGCCGCTCCAACTCCCGCGGTCGCCGCGCTGTGGAGCTGCTCAGCGCCGATGACTGCGTGACCCAGGAGGACGCCGTCGCCATCGCGCTCGACACTCACGCCGAGGGCGCCGAGGCGTGGCAGAAGGCGCTGCGGCAGGCAGCGCAGCGCGCGTGGGATGACCCATCCGTTGTGCGCGTGCGCCCGGCGTTGGCCATCCTCGCCGCGTGGGACGGCCACATGGATGCGGACAGCGAGGGCGCGACACTCTACCGCTGTCTGCGCGAGGCCGCTCGGCGTCACGATCCACCGGTAGATGGCGAGGCCATCGGCCAGGGACACGAGCTCGACGGAACTCAGCAGCAGGCCCTGCTCAACTCCCTGGCGGCCGCCGTGCGGCAGCTCGAGAAGGACTTCGGTCGGCTTCGCGTGCCCTGGGGCCAGGTCCACAGGGTGCGCCGCGGGGACCGTTCGTGGCCGGCGGCGGGCGGCGAGTCCGGCGGCGGGATGACCTTGCGCGCCGTGGGCACCACGCGCGATGGCGCCATCTACTATGGTCGCTCCGGCCAGAACTGGACACAGCTGGTCTTCTTCCGCAGGTCGGGGGTAGAATCGTTCAGCGCCAATCCCTACGGGCAGAGCGACCGGCCCGACTCGGCACACTACACCGACCAGGCCGAGCGGCTGTTCTCGCGCTGCCACCTGAAGCCGACGTGGTTCCGGCCCGGCGCCCTGACGGGCCACGTGCGGTCCGAGCAGGTGCTGACGGCTCCGTAGCGCAGGGGCCTGCGAGGTCGACGGCTACGCGCGGCCGTCCTACACCATGCAAGGAGGCCACGGGCCAGCGCTCACACGCTCGGTCCGCCCATCCTGGGAATGCGGCAGGCCGAACGCCGATGGCGGCCTACGTCCCCACCGCCCACTCGAGCCCGAAGACCTGCAGCCGAATGCGCTCATAGGCAGTGCCATCCCCCTGCTCAGATAGGCACGCAATGCTGCCGTTGGGCAACGCTGCCAGGTCCGAATACGCCGCCGGGCCGGGCCACAGGAGCCTCGAGACCGGCCAGGTGCGTCCACCGTCGAGACTGGCGCGGACCGTCAGGCGCTCCCGCTCGGTCGAGGCCGGGTTGCAGAAGAGCAGCACATCAGCGGGCGCGAGCGACACGTGGAGCACGCTCGCCTGGCACACCGGCTCGATCAGGGCCGAGTCGAGCTCCGGCGCTGACCAAGTTCGGCCTCCATCCGTACTACGCGCCACCGCACGCCGGTGCTCGCCATGATAGCTGCGCATGTTGAGGTAGAGCGTGCCGTCGGCAAGCTCGGCTGCCATACACTCGTTGACACCGTCGCCCACAACGCCGCCGATCTGCCAGGTGGCACCATGATCGCGGCTGACGATCACGTGTGAACGGTACGGATGATTCGCGTCAGTGTGGTCGGAGTGATCGCAGGGGATCAGCAGGGTGCCGTCGCGTAGCTGGATCCCGTGTCCCGGGCCGGTGGCATACCAACGCCAATGGGGCCGCTTCGTCTGGGCGGTGATCTCCGTCGGCTCCGCCCAGGTGACCCCGTCGTCGTCGCTGTGCGTCAGCCATACAGTGCGCGGCGCCTTCCCCTCCATGATGACATTCTCGCCGCGGTCACCGTAGTTGTGGTTCAGAGCCAGCCAGACCGTGCCTGTGGACCGGTCGACCACCGGTGCGGGGTTACCGGCCGTGTGGGGGCCCATATCTACGACGACCTGCGGTGTTCCCCATGTGATACCGCCATCGGTGCTGCGGCGCAGCACAATATCGATGTCGCCCGAATCGGACGGGCCATCGCGCCTCCCCTCACAGAAGGCCAGCACCGTGCCGCGAGTCGTGACGGCCAGGGCGGGGATCCGGTAGGTGCGGTAGCCGCCCTGGCCTGAGACGAACAGGTCGATGCCTGGGGGCACGACGGCAACCTCAGCAACCATGATCCGCCTCCCAATGCCCTACGGGAGATCTTGCCCCTCGACGCCGCCACGCGTCAGGTTGATGTCAGGGAACCCGTTCATCGCCGGCAGAACGGATCGGGCGCTGACGAACCGGGCGTGCCCATCGACGAACAGGTAGTTGCGAGCCCCGCGCCAGTCCCACCATCCCACCGTCGGCGGCGTGTGGTTCGTGAGCCATTCGGCCACCAGAGCCTTATGCGCCGGATGCGCCACGTGCGCCAGCTTCTGCGTCACGCACGGGAAGCGGTTCCCGCTGTACAGATCCGCGGTCGTCATCTGCTGAATGTCGGACGGCAGGTGGTAGAAAGCGGCCGAATACCCATATGATGTCGAGTCCCATGCCGCTGGGGCAGTGCTATCGCTTGGGCAGACCAGAATGGCCGGGGTGTACCGCTCGCTGATGTTCGGGTTGCTCGGGTCAATGGAGCTGTGCTGCATCGTCAGGCCCATGTAAGGCTGCAGCACCCAGCGCCACCGGCGTCCCATCCAGAGGTAGGGGTCCCCATTGTTGGGGAAGCACTCGTCATAGTCGGCCACGTAGCTCTCAAAGGCCACACTGATTTGCCTCAGGTTCGACAGGCACATCGTCTTGCGGGCGCTCTCGCGGGCCCGGGCCACAACCGGCAGCACGATGGCGGCCAGGACCGCGACGATCGCCATGCACACCAGCAACTCGACCATCGTGAAGCCCCGACCCATCGTGCGCCGACACGCACCGGGCATATAGTGTGGGCTACAGACCGGACTCATCTCCCGGGATGGCAACATTGTCCGGCTCCGCGACCGGTGCCGTCGTCCCGCCGCTGACCGTGCCTCGGATGTAGTCTACCAGGGCCGTGGCGTCAGGGACGCCGTTGGTGAAGTCAAACCGAATGCCCGTGATGACCTGGCCATCCCAAAGGCGGTGGCCGCCGACCACGATGCGGTACTCGACGAACTCGTCGCCCGGCTTCAGCTCAAACCGCACCACCCGGTCCTCGGAGTAACTGGGAGCCGTCTCGGTCACCCAGTAGAGCTGGCCCTGGGTCCCGGCCGAGACCTTCATGCGCACCGTGATGACCGGCACCGTTGAGCCATCGATCCTCAGGGCCGAGCGCACCATGTACGGATCCGGGTTCGTCGCACGCAGCACGAGCATCCCGTCGCGGACCTGCAGTGGCTCGAGACCATTGGTGGCAACCCATCCCTCGACTCCCTGATCGAAGCCGAAGTCAATGGTCCTGAGGGTGACGGGCAGGACCTGCACGGTCTTGGGGGCAACGCCATCGAGCCGGACCAACTGGCGGCCGGCGGTGGGGAACCAGATCATCGCTCGAGCATCGCTGGCGACGTAGCACCACGCCGGCTCGTCGCGTCCAAAGAGCGCCTGAGGCTCCGGGACCCGCTGCAGGTCACGCTCGTTGGCCACAACATCCGAGGGCTCGGTCACCCCCGCGACCACCACGAGGCCCTGGTCCCCCTTCGGATAGCGCACGCGGAAGCGGAGCGCCTGGCCCTGAAGCTCGGGACGGGACACCTCCGCCGTTGCGGTCACATGGATGCGCCCCGCCGTGGTGCGCAACACCTGCGTCCGCGGATCGGGTTGGAGGCCCATGAAGGGCAATGCATTCCACAGGATCAGGTTGGGGCCAAAGAGCCAGGCCGCTTTCGAGCCATCGATCGCCGAGATGCTGTCGGGCCACAGAGCGATGTCGTCGTCGTCGGTCGACTGCTGGTACTGGGCGCTGCGAGTGATCCCCTCGGCGATCTTCCGCCACGGGAGTGAGTCGTCGTACTCCGCCAGGCGATGGACGGCGCGGGCATAGCGTAGTCCGTTCCACTGCACGGGCCGGCCGAACCAGCTCCACTTGTTCCAGCTCGCGCCGAACACCGGTATCGAGCCGTACAGCAGGAACGGCTTCGAGTCATCACTCCACAGGTAGACAAACGGGAGACCGGCGCGCGCCCAACGCTTGGCATCGGCGAGCCACGCCTTATCGCCCGAGTACCCGTACGCCGCCACATAGGCGTCGACGGCATCCGCGGCGGCCAGGATGTCCGGCGCGTGGACGGGCACCTCCCATACCTGCGCCGCGCGGGGCACGCGGAACTGCCGCATCAGCTCCAGCGGCCTGAGAGCCGCCTGGTAAATGGCAGGGTCGGCCGTGAGCAGAGCATGACGAATCAGAGTCGCCGCCCGGTTCGCGCACAGGCCAAGCTCCAACGCGTTGTCGGCGCCCAGCTCGTGGTAGTCCATGCCCACGAAGGGGCCCGTGCCCTCCTGGTCGGCGTCGAACCGCCACCCGCCGTCGGGCCCCATCCCCGCGATGAGTGACGCCGCCGAAGAGTGCCCACTGGCGATCTGCGCCTCGGCCGCCTCGCCGAACCGCAGACCCTCGTCCTGCGCGAGTGCGCGGATTCCGGCGAGTCCCTTCACGCGGTCGGCCAGCGCCCGGCACTGCGCGGCCAGCTCAGCATCATCCGTCAGAGCCGCACCAAGCAGCAGATCGTACAAGTGGTTCGGTGGATAGCCCTTCGGGCAGAGCACGGGCCCCGCCCCACGGCTCGACCACCAGATCGATTCCTCCTCGATCCACAGGGATCTGAGATACGCCTGCAGCGAGAAGTCGAGTTCGGCGGCGTATGAGCCACGCGGTATCGGGTGCGGTTCCGGGATACCGTACCGCTGGATCCACTCATCCACGGCGACCAGGGCATCGGTCGCCGCAGCGCGGGCGAGGATGCCGGCTGTGAGGCGGAGCTCCCCGCCCGCCTCCAGCTCGAACGGCGTGTCCGCCAGCCGCTGGTTCTCCTTCACCCACCCGGCGCCCGAAGGCGCGAAAAGACCCATGAGGTGGGACTGCTTGCCCTCGAAGTAGTCAGGCGACGCGAACACGGCCGAGGGCCGATCGTGAACTCCATCCCACTTCTGCCGGGCATCCCACAGCAGGCCCACGGTCACGCCATTGTGGTACACGCTCATCAGAGGGATGGTGATCTTGTTGGGATGGGGGACGTAGCGGACCTGATCCGGATGGCCCGGCTCGATGTCCAGCGTGCTCGACGACCGCTCGAGCCCCTCAAGCCACTCGAGGCCCGGGAAAAGCGCCTCCTGCTTCTGCTCGCCGAAGGCCCCCTCGCCGGCATAGAGCATGGGGCCCTCGAAAGCCAGGACCCGGGCCGCCCCGCTGCTCTTGGCCGAAGCCGAGAACTCGGCCACGTTCGACCCCGGCGGCACCGTCACCGTCCACGTCAGATCCCACGCGCTGCCTCCGACGGACAAGCCGGTCCGGGTGAAGACCAATCGGTTCTCCTCGGCGCGCACCTGGTCCGCCGTGAGGAAGACATCGATGGGCCCATCGTCACCCTGGACAACGAGCCGGCCCAGTCGCGGCATGGCCCCGACGTAGGCGAACGCACCCGTCCCCCTCACATACAGCTCGGCAGGACCGTAGCCGAACGACGCCTTGGCGAACGCCAGTCGAACGCGGTCGTTGCCCACAATGGCCATGATGTCGTTCGTGCCGGCCCCCACGGCGACCGGGGGCGGGCCGGTGCAGCGCGCCCCGGAGACCAGGAGCGTTTCCAGCTCGCCCACAAGCTCGCCCCCAGCGCGGACTGCGGCGCGGGCATGGGCTCCCGGCGTCTCGCCCGTGGCCGAGACCGTCCACGTGAGAGCCACCCTCTGGCCGGGAGCGACCGAAGCCAGCTTCCGCGTGGCGCTCCCGCGAATGGCAAAGCCCTCCGGCACGGACAGCTCGCCCGCCACATCGCGAGCGATGGCGTGCCCCTCGTTGGTCAGCCAGCAGTTCACCGCAGTCGAGGCGCCGTTCCACAAGATGAACCGCTGGGTCTGCAGTTGCTCCAGCCGCAGTACGGGTTCGCACACGAGCGTCGCCTCGATGGGGGCCGCCTGAGTGCCCCCACTGACCCGGATCCGCGAGCGGCCCTCTCGGCGCCCGGTGATCCGCCACACCACAGTGGCGTCGCCACCCGGGGGCAGAGCGTCATGTTCCAGAACACTACCTCGGCGCGACGCGGACAGGTTCTTGGGGAGGGCCACCTCGAAGCGGAGTCTCCCGGTAGGCTCATCGCCCACATTTCGGACCGTGAGCGTAAGGTCCCCCACCGTGCCGGGCCGCATGGCGTCGTCGACCAGCTCGAACCGACGCAGCCGGAGCACCGGCCCCACCTTCTCGACCCACTCGAAGTCGTCGAGGAGTACGGTGGCCGCACCGCCCACCAGACGGGGCGATATGTGAACCCACTTCACGGCTTCGTTCGCGCTGAAGTCATAGGGCAGGCGCCCCTCGTGCCACTTCCCGTCCCCGGCATGGTCATGGGGGATGGTGAACTCGGCCCGCTGTTCGCCCGTATCCTCCAGCGGCTTGGCCCCCATGGGAATCGCGTAAACAGACACGCGCGCCTTCGGCGCGACGGCCTCCAGCTTGTACCAGAAGACGATCCCGCCTGACCGCCGATCGAGCATGGCATCTCGCCGGCCCGAGTGGGCCTCCCATGCCCGGTTCATCCCCGTCTCGGGTGCGGTCTCGTCGGCGGTTCGCTCGAGTCGCATGGCTCGCCGGCCCGAATGAGCATCGTCGACCAGCGCCCCCGTGCCCATGATCTGCCAGTCCACCGGCAGGCCATCGGGCGTAGCCAGCTCGAACCCGCCATTGGTGACGGGGTTCGGCTCCTGACCGAACCCAATGCCGCCGCATGCCAGGAGAGCCAGGCCAATCCCGGCCGCAGCGCACACAACATGGTAGCGCACAACCAAGTGATCGCTCATCGGAGTCTCACCTCGGCGATCGAGTCACCACAAGAGCAGGGCACACCACGCCCGGCTCCTGCTAGCCTGGATAGATGTCTAGACATCTATACAACCGCGTCAGCGCAGCCGTGCGAGCTTCGGCCGAAGCGGGCAGGGACAGCGGGCGTCCTCGGCAATCGATGATCAGGCCCACCACGCCGCCATGAACGAGTGCCTCGCGTTTCTCGCCTCGGCCGGGACCGACGTCGAACCCACGGGCCGGCGCGATGCGGGCTGTGGCCGTACGCCCCTCGGGCAGCTCCAGACGGAGCACGTCACCGAATGCGATGTCATGGGCGGTCCCGTTCAGCTCCACGGTGAGGCACCGGTCGCCGGGCTTGGCGCTGCCGCGGGGGGCAATGCAGGTGCCCAGCGGAATGAGGCAGTCGCGCCAGAAGACCTGCATGGCGGCCTCTTCGTGGACCGCGGCGAGCACGCCGAGCTGGGGCATCATAAAGATCGAGTCCACGGCCAGGCGGGTAACACCCTCGGGCATGAATGCATCAATCATCATCAGGGCCGACTGCTGCCGGCGCGGGGCATGCGAGAGCACACCGCCCGAGCCAATGATCAGATCGAGGGCCATCATGTCCACCAGAGTCTCGCCGGTGAGTGTCTGCTCGAAGGCCTGATCGATGGTCCGCTGCTGCTGGATGCCCTTGAGGCCCACCGCCAGCGACTTGTGCTGCTCGAAGGCGAGGCGGAGGGCCTCGCGCGCGATGGCCTGCTCGATGATCAGGTCCTCGAGGGTCTGCGGGATCGTGGTGGGCCGGATCATCTTGTTACGGATCCGATCACTCAGGACCTGGGACGGCAGGCTGAAAGGTAGCCACCGGAGCACGTTCTCGGGTCCGGCATCCACCAGCACGTTCGAAACACTGTAGCTCATCCCAAGATTGGCGCTTACCGTCCGGTTGAACACGCCCCCAAACACCGAGAACACATCGGTAGTCGCGCCGCCAATATCGACGCCGACCACGTTGATACCCTCACGCCGGGCCACGGTCTGCATCATCGACCCCACCGCCGCCGGGGTGGGCATGATGGGCGAGTCGGTCCAACTGCTCAGCTTGTCATAGCCCGGGGCCTGCTGCATCACGTGGAGCATGAACAGATCCTGGATCTCGAGCCGGGCCGGCATCAGATTCTCGGTGTTCATGTCCGGCCGGATGTTCTCGACCAGGTGGAGCTCGGCACCAGCTTCGAGGCTCTTCCGGACATGCTCCTGGGCGTCACGGTTCCCTGCGAAAATGATCGGGAGTCGATAGCTGTGGCCGAGACGCGGGCGCGGGGCCGCCGCGGCCACAAGCTCGGCCATCTCGACCACGTGTTTGACATCCCCGCCGTCGGTGCCGCCGGCCATGAGGATCATGTCGGGCCGAAGCGCTCGAAGCCGGGCGATCCGCTCATGGGGCTTCCGGCCATCATTGGTGGCCATGACGTCCATCACAATGGCGCCGGCGCCCAGGGCGGCGCGCTGAGCGCTCTCGGCCGTCATGGTCTTGACGACGCCCGAGACCATCATCTGCAGGCCGCCGCCAGCGCTGCTGGTCGAGAGGTATGTGTCGACTCCCCGGTCGCCCGATTGGGGTGTCAGGATCCGCTCGCCATCGAGCAGTTCACGGCCCCGCAACTCCTGGGCCTCCTGGACGGCGTTGAGCACGCCACGGGTGACATCCTCAAAGGGAGCCTCAACGGTGGTCGGTGCCTCGCCACGCACACTGAGACGATACTCGCCGTCCACTTTCTCGATGAGGATGGCCTTGGTGGTGGTCGAGCCGCAATCCGTCGCCAGAATGGAAGTCAGTTCGGGAATGGCGTATCACCATCGCTTCACAGTGTGGATCAGGGCCTGCCGCACCTGGCGACTAGGCTTCGTCGGTACCCGTCGCGTCCCCTTTGCGCCGCGCCTCACGCCGGGCGCGGCGTTCCGCCCTCTCGGCCTCGACCCGCGCGTCCTCGAGGTCCTCGATACGGTCGATCAGGCGTTCCACATTCGCCCGATCCTCCATGAGCCGCTGAAACTCACGGTACTCGCGGAAACTGAAGACTGCTTGCACGATGGGCTCGAAGACGATGAGGGCCTGCGAGGCGATGAAGGTGAGCGGTTTGGTGGACTCCAGCACGAAGATGGCCGGGGGTGCCATGTGGAGCCCCACGACCCGCCGCGCCAATCGTTCGATCAGGTCGGAGGCACCTTCGGGGCGTCCCTCGTCATCGCGCGTCGGCTGCTCATCGTTCCTCGGGCCCATCAGCGAGCGCCTCGGGGCGGCGGCGGACCCAGCGTGGGCCGACGCGCGCGAAACAGGCTCACACACAGCAATACGATGACGATGATGAGCCGCATGTCGGTGGCGCTGGCGGCCGACGCGTCCAGTTGGCTGCCCGCGAGCCACAGATAGACGCCCTGCAAGGCCCAGGTGAACGGGAAAGCCAACACCAGCCCGATGACGATGGCGGCGATGGTCGACACGGACTCAGCCCCCAGTCTCCAGCCGGCTCGCCAGGAAGGGCGGCAGGCCTGCCCGGAGGATCTTCTCCTGGGCTCGCCGGACATTGTACTCGACCCGGCGGAGCTCGAAAGTCCCCACCTGCTCGTCGTACACGCCGCATGACGCTCGGGGGTCCCCATCGCGGGGCTGGCCGACACTACCCGGGTTCAGCAGGTAGCGGGTCGTACTGGCCAGGCGCAAGGGTTTGCCCGCGGTCAACCCGATGGGGGTCGCGACGGCGCTCGAGGCCTCGTAGCCGTAGGCCTCGGGCAGGTGGGTATGTCCGAAGAAGCATACGGCGGCGTCCATCAGGAAGAACTCGAGCTGGGCCTGTTCGGCGCACAGGACGTAGCCATCCGGATCGGAGGGGGCCCCGTGTACGAGCAGAGCGGATCCCGCCTCGGCCACATCGGGCAGCGCATTGAGGTAGAACCACGAAGTGCGGTCGAGGACCTCCGCGGTCCAGAACGCGGCCACTCGCGCGTCGTTGTTGAACTCCTCGGCAAGAGACTCATCCAGGGCCGCCCGGTCGTGGTTCCCGCGGATCGCCGTCCGGCACGCGGTCATCAGCCGGTGGCAGCATTCGTTGGGGTTCGCACCGTAGCCCACAGCGTCGCCCAGGCAGACGACGTGGTCGACATCGGCCAGCGCCTCCAGTGTGGCCGACAGGGCCTCGAGGTTGCCGTGGATGTCCGAGATCACGCCGATCCGCATCTCTGGGTCCTCCGCCCCCTCACCCGCATTGGCGGTCACTCAGGCCTGGGCGGTGCGCGGAAGGCCCGCATACCGCGCTGCCCGGTCCGGTAGAGGGACCCCGGTCCTGTGCCAGCCGAGGGACCCGGCCGGCCGCACGGCCGACGGAGCCCACCCGAACGGGGCTTCGCGCCGCTTTCGGGGTCCCACAAAGGGCGCGTGGCGCCCCCCCACCCGGCCCGTGGGCCGCCCGAACCCGAAGTTGCCCCCCATGCCCCTCACCTGTCACCCAGCCCGAACAGACGAGCCGCGTTGAGGCCCAGTATCCGACGTTTCGACTCATCGGACACCCGCGAGAAGCCGATGTATCCCAGCATGGGACGGCAGTCGATGAATGGCAGGTCGGAGCCGAAAAGCACCCGCTCGTCGCCCGCGGCATCGACGATACGCTCGATCATCCCCAGGTTCATCAGCGACCCGCACAGATCGAAGTAGACATGCTCGCATTTGGGGGCGAGAGCGAGATACTGGTCGGCCCCCTCGGGAGACCCTCCGGTGTGGCCGAGGATGAACCGTATGCCGGGGAAGTCGTGGCATAGAGCCTCGAACATGGCCGGCGAGGCGAGCGCGTCGTTGTGCCAGGTGTGAACCAGGACGGGCAGTTCGCGGGCACTGGCTGTCTCGAACGCGGGTCGCAGATTGGGGCCATCCAGGGGTGTCTGGTGCACCGCCGGGTGGAGCTTGATCCCTCGAAACCCCATGGCCAAGCAGCGATCGAGCTCGGCGGCATTCGCCTCAGCCGGGTACCGTCCGTTGAGCGTGCAGTAGGCGATGAAGCGTCCAGGAATCTCGTCTCGGGCTCGCGCCGCCTCGTCGTTGCCGCCGCCGAAGTCCGGGCCGATGGCGGCGTGCGGGGCGATGCAGGCCCAGTCGATTCCGCAGCGGTCCATGGTCCGCACCATCCCGGCGGGGCCGCCCTCATGGACCACGAAGGCCGCCCAGGGACCCATGTGGCAGTGAACATCGACCACCAGCTCGTCACGCAAGGCCTCGCCCGCGAGCACTCGAGCCTCGATGGAACGCGCCTCCATGCCTAAGCCTCCCCCACGGACGAATCCTCGATGAGCCGCCGCAGGTTTCCGCCGGCGATGGCCGACTTGGCGGCCTCGTCGACCTCCGCGTAGAGCACCGGTGCCACAGCCCCGCCGGGCGCGAACACGGGTGCCGCGGTGCCGAACACGAGCCGGCCGGCGCCGAAGGTGTCGACAAAGTGCTCGATGGCACGGTGGCCCACGTAGTTGCTGGTTTCGATGAAGATGCGGGCCCGGCGTTCGAGCACGGGGTACATCATGCGGTCGGCACGATAGCCGACGCGCAGGGCCACCAGCCGCAGGCCGGGGTGCCTCCGGGCCACGTCGTCCAGCTCGTCCCATGAGGTCTGGTCCATCTCGATGAGTGTAGGGATTCGAGTCTCTTCGAGAGTAGCCAGGAGCTCGCCCGACCCAGTGGCACCCATCGAGAAACCGTGGACGCGAGGGCACAGGCGCACCGCAGCGGCCTGGTTCTCGCGCAGATAGTCACGCAGTCGCCCGGCGCGAGGCAGCTCGCCCGTATGGTGGGGCATGACGACGAGGCAGCGGCGCACCACCACGGGCCATCCCGCCGTGTCCAGCGACGCCAGCCGTCGGTTTCCCGTGGCCGGGTCGAGCTCCTGGGCGTGGGCGTGGGAGCACAGGGCGTGGGTGATACCGTGCCGCGCCAGTTCAGCGGCGATCTCCGCGTCCGTCAGCATCGTCTCGGGGCGCGGAGCGGTGCGTGGTCCCAGAGTGCAGTTCGCGTCGAAGAACAGCAGCCTTCCCATCTCCCCACGGTACATCCTTGCCGGCTGAGCCTGCCACACACGGGTATTCCATGCGGTCGCCGCGGGGCCTGCGCGTCCCACGTCGTCGGCGGACACGCGCTTGGCTTTCCGGGCGGGTTTGTGCTACTACTAGGCCGCTGTTGGGCGCGACCCTGCCGCCGGATCGGCGAGGGACGCGCCGCTCTGCGGTTGGGTTGCCAGCCACTGGACTCGGGGTCCCTCGTACCGTCTCTCACTCGGGGATGAGCTACGAGCGTGCCCTTGGTGTGAGAGTGCCCTCATGACGATCGAGAACGCCGTGGCCTTGGGCGTGCTTCAGGGACTGACGGAGTTCCTGCCGGTCTCGAGCTCCGGTCATCTTGTGGTGATGCCGCACCTGATGCCCAGGCTCTTTGGCGGCGCCTCGCCGCCGCTGGCATTCGATGTGCTGGTCCATGTTGGGACTCTGGTCGCGGCTGTGGCGTTCATGCGGACGGATGTGTGGCAGGTCATCCGGGGGGCTTGGCGGTTGGGAAAAGCGCCGGGGCGGTGGCGAGTGTTATGGCGCGATGACCCGTGGGTCCGTCTCGTCGCCCTGATCGCGCTCTCGACTCTCGTGACTGCTGTGATTGGCCTGGCCGGTGGCGAAGTGTTCGAGCCCTTGTTCGAGGCGCCCCGGGTCGCATGTGTGGGTCTCCTGGTGACGGCGGCTCTCCTGTTTGCCTCCCACGGGCTGCGTCGGGAGGGAAATGCCGTTGTTGAGGCGCATAACATGCCAGTAGTCACCGCACTTCTGGTGGGCCTGGCTCAGGGAGTGGCCATCACGCCTGGTATCTCGAGATCGGGCTCAACCATGTGCAGTGGCTTGCTGGCCGGCGTCTCACGAGACTCCGCTTTCCGCTATGCTTTCCTGCTGATGATCCCGGCCGTCGCTCTGGCGGCCCTGAAGCACGTAACGGAGGGGGGCATAGGCGGCATTGACGCGGCCATGGCCCTCGGTGCCATCGCATCCGCAGTGGTTGGCTTCGCGGCGTTGGCTGCCCTTCGAGTGCTGGTCGTCCGAGGACACCTCTGGGTCTTCGCGGTGTACTGCGTGGCTCTAGCGCTCTATGGGCTGGCAAGAATCTAGGTTCGTTCCCGGCTCAGAGAGCCGGGTGGGTGATCATGGAGGGGGGAGGGGTATCCGCCATTGGCGGTAACATAGGGCTCTTGGCCGGGCGGCTGGGTCTCGCGAAGGTCGCGCGGAACGCCTGCCTGGTCTTTCGGAGGGGCCGCACAGGGGTGCGCCCAGAGGGCGCGGGGCCCCTGACCGGCCCGAGGTTGAGGCGTGCAGATCGGGCGCGTTGGGGGCCCACCACGCTGGGAGACGCGTGGTTCCCCCCATGGCGCCCCT
>JAKPQA010000314.1 GCA_029547025.1 Armatimonadota bacterium | reverse complement strand
AGGGGCCGCACAGGGGTGCGCCCAGAGGGCGCGGGGCCCCTGACCGGCCCAGTCGGCCGGACGACGACAGAGCGGCCCGGGATGCGGCTTCGTGCCGCATCCCGGCCTCCAGATCGGGCGCGTTGGGGGCCCACCACGCTGAAGCCCGCGTGTTTCCCCCCATGGCGCCCCTCCGCAACCAGGCTGATGGGCCACGGGAGCCCTAAGTTACCGCCAATGCCCCTATTCGGCCCTCCGAAGCGCATTGGATCAACCGAGGAGGGGCCGAATGGAAGCGGGAAGGGCGCCCTTCGGGCCATCGTCCGCGCAGGCGTCGCCGCGCTACGTCCTCGGCTTCGACGGCGGCGGCAGCAAAGCTGAGCTCGTGCTGCTGGACGATACAGGCGCCGTGTGCGGACGGGGCATCGGCGGCCCGGCGGTGGCCCTGTACGAGGCTGCCGAGGCCGTCCGCGCCTCCATCGCCGAGGCCGTCGCTGGCGCTCTGCGGCGCGGCGCGGTGCCTGTCGAGGCCCTCGTGGCCAGTGCCCCCGCGGGGATCGATGAGGCCATTCGGGCCTTGGTCGAGCAGACTCGCCCCGCCCAATGGCGCAAGGTTGCCGAATGGGACGCGATCCTGGCCGCCTCCCGCCTCGAATACGGCCTCGTGGTGCTCGCGGGAACGGGCAGCGGCGTGTTCGCGCGCAACCGAGAGGGTACCGCGGTCCACATGGGTGGCTCGGGGCCCGTCATCGGCGACGAGGGGAGTGCCTACGACATCGGCGTCCGCGGCCTCCGCGCCTGCGTGCGGGCAGACTACTCCCAAGCGCGATCCACATCGCTCCGTGCGGCCGTGCTAGCCGAGGTGGGCGTGACGGCCCCGCACGAGCTCATCGACTGGGTCTATGCCCGCCCCGCCTCTCGGCGTGACATCGCCGCCCTGGCTCGAGTCGTCGACCGGGAGGCCCAGGCCGGCGATGCCGTCGCATGCGGAATCCTCGCGAACGCGGCCGCGGCCTTGGCCGATCTGGCACTCGAGGCCCTGGCCGTCGCGTCGATGCTCGACGAGCCCTACGCCATGGTGCCCGCCGGCTCGGTGGCCACCCGCTCGCGCGGATTCCGTCAGGCGTTGGCCGATCGCGTGTACCAGGCCGCCCCGCTGATCGAGCCCAAGCCCCCGGGCCTCTCGCCGGCTGTCGGGGCGGGGCTGCTGGCACTCAGGGATCTGGGTGTCCCGTGGACCGACTCGCTCTACGCCCGGGCCCGAGAGACGGCCGCAGGCTTTGAAGAGCCACCGCCGAACAACCTCTAGAGCCCCTTGCCAACGGGCTGCCACACCGACCGGAGACGGAGCCAAATCGATGCTCGCGCTCGACTATCTCAACCAGTTACGCGCTCTGCTGGATCGTATCGAGACGACCCAGCTTCAGAAGATCGACCAGGCCGCGGAGATGATTGCCGACTCCCTGGCCAACGGAGGTTCGTTCCTGATCCACGACAGCGGACACATGCTCAACTCCGAGTTGATCCACCGCGCCGGAGGACTGATGGCTCTCCGCGCTTTCACCTTCGGCCTGAGCATCAACGCCGCCGTGCCCGCAGCCACCGCCCGCAAGGTTGAGCCCCTCGACCAGCGCGACGACTACTTCGACCTCATCATCGATGCCAGCCCACTGAAGGCCGGTGACGTGCTCATCATTGGCTCAGTATCCGGCCGGAACCCGGCACAGGTCGGTCTGGCCCTGGCCGCCAGGCGCCGAGGGATCAAGCTCATCGCCATCACCTCACTCTCCTACTCCCAGTCGGTCACGTCACGGCACCACAGTGGGCAGCGGCTGTTCGAGGTCGTCGATATCGCCATCGACAACTGCGGCGTGCTGGGCGATGCCTGTGTCGCCGTCGAGGGTCTCCCGGTGAAAGCCCTCCCCACGTCCGGCATTGGCGCGGCAACCGTGGCATGGCTGATCTGCGCCCAGGTGATCGAGAGGCTCCTGGCCCGAGGGATACGGCCCCACGTATACAAGAGTGTCAACACAGATGACGGCGCGGACTTCAACGCCCGCGAGACGGAAGACTTCGAAAAAACGGGGATCTAGAGCCTGGGGACGCCGCGCCGCCACAGGAGGAGACTCGTGCGCGATGAGCGGGCGTCAGCGCCGACCGGAATGCCGGCGCCGACGAGAGCGGGGGAAGCCATGTCCGCCGAGCGGTACATCGAAAAGGTACAGACATCCATACAACTCGTACTCGAGACACAGCGGGAGCCCATCGCCGAGGCCGCTCGGATCCTGGTCACGGCGATCCGCGACGGCAAGCGCCTCTACTCCTTCGGATGCAGCCATTCGTTCATCCTGACCGAGGAGCTGGTCTACCGCACCGGCGGGCTGATGCTCGTCAACCCCATCTACCCGCACGGCATGAACCTGAGCGTGCGGCCCATGACGATGACCTCCCAACTCGAGCGACTCGAGGGCCTCGGGAACATCCTTCTTAGGAACTCGGGGGCCGGCCAGGGCGACGCCCTGCTGCTCGCATCGACCTCCGGCCGCAACGCTGTGGCCATCGACATGGCCCTCGAAGCCAAGGCGAGAGGTGTATCCGTTATCGGGATCACGTCGATGGCCTACTCCCGCTCGGTGAGCAGCCGGCACTCCAGCGGGAAGAAGCTGTACGAGATCGCCGACGTCATCCTCGACAACTGCGTGCCCGCCGGCGATGCGGCAGTGCAGTTCGAGGGCTTTGCCCAGGCCGTGGGACCACTCTCAACGGTCACCGGGGTTGCCATCGTCAACGCGCTCGTCTGCCAGGTGGTGCAGGAGCTGATCGAGGCTGGAGTGACTCCTCCCGTGTTCGTCAGCGCCAATCTCGACGGTGGCGATGAACACAACGCGCGCCTCCTGGCCGAGAACGCTGATCGGATCCTTTACATGTAGTGAGGAGGAAGTCTCTGTGCCTTGTGCGTCGTTCGCGCTGACCGTCTCCGCCTCGAAACGGCTTATCGCCAAAGCCGTCGCCCAACTCCCGTGCGTCCGGCACGCCCTGGCCCACAGCATCGTGGCCATCAGCAAAGGCACAACGAACGGATATGTGGTCGAGGAGATCCTCGGACGGCCCATCGACAAGGCGCAGTATGTCCTCGGTACCACCCAGCCACAGGTGCACCGCAAACCGATGACCGACCAACGCATGGCCGACGTGATACTCGAGCGCGGCACTGTCGTAGAAGATACGTCGGTGGTCGACGTGATCGCTCAGATGGGCGAGGGGGACGTGCTGATCAAGGGGGCCAACGCGCTCTCGGCTGACCGCAAGGTGGCCGGCATTCTGGTGGGCGACCCCCAAGGCGGCACATGGGGCAAGACTTGTGGCCGTACGGGTGGGTCCTTCGTGACCCGGGTCATACCCGTCGGGCTCGAGAAGGTCATCGCCGGCGACGTGCTCTCGGCGGCTGCGACGCTGCAGTCGGGGACGGGCCGGCGGGGCGCCACACCAAACCTCATGCCCGTTCAGGGGGTCATCGTCACCGAGATCGAGGCCATCGAGTTGCTCGCCGGCGTGTCGGCGACCCAGATCGGCGCCGGCGGGATCAACGGCGCCGAGGGGGCAGTGTGGTTGTTCGTCGAGGGCAGCGAGCGTGCCGTAGCTCGGGCCCGGGAGCTGGTCGAGGCGGTCCAGGGCGAGCCGCCGTTCGTCTCGTAGGTTCACGCGAGGAGGAGTGGTAAGTGATGGTATTGCATACAAAACATCGCCTGGGAGTCTCTCTGCTGGCGGGGCTCTGGATCCTGGCTGTGGCGCCCGTCTGGGCAGTGCCCAGTTATGAAGAATTGGCAAAGCACTACGAGTACGACCCGACCATGCCGCTTGATCCCGAGGTCGCATTGGTGCGCGACGCCGGTGAAGCCACCGTCAACCACGTAGTCTTCAGCAGCACCAATGGCGAGCGGGTTCCCGCGCTCGTCGCCATCCCCAAAAAGGGCGACGGGCCCTTCCCGGCCCTGGTGCTCCTCCACGGATACACGGGGAGCAAGGACGACTGGGATAAGTATCAGGTCTTTGACCTGATCGCCGGTCAGGGCGTCGTCTGTATCGCCATCGATGCCCAACTCCACGGCGAGCGCAAGGTCGAAGGCAAGGACATGTACGACCCCAAGGACCTCCGCAGCGGCCTGGATGCCATGATCCAGACCATCGTCGATTGCCGCCGGGCCGTCGACTACGTCCTCACCCTCGGCCAAGTGGATCCGCAGCGGATCGGATTCGTCGGCGGCAGCATGGGCGCCATACTCGGCGCTGTGTTCTGTGCCGTCGAGCCCCGGGTCTCGTGCTGTGTCCTGGTGGTGGGTGGGGCCGATTGGGGCGTCATGGTCGAGAAGAGCATGATCGGCGTGGCGCTTAGGGCTCGCGCCGCCGAGCCCATCGATCCCGACCAGGTGCGTGAGGCACTGGCGCCGGTGGACCCCCTCCATTTCGTGGGCCACATCAGCCCGAGGCCCGTGCTGTTTCAGAACGGGACCAAGGACATCATCGTGCCGGTCGAGGCGAACAAACTGCTCATCGAGGCATGTGGAGAGCCCAAGGAGGTCGACTGGTACGATGCCGGGCACGCCCTGCCGCCGCTGAAGCTGATCCCGCGCGTCTTTGGATGGCTTCAGGCTCACCTCGGATTCGGGCCCGGCGCGGCCGAGTAGGTGTACCCATGCTTCACCACGAGGCGGAGTTCTACGAGAGGGTCGGGGCCAACCAAGTCCAGTGCCACCTGTGTCCGCATGAGTGCCGGATCGGCCCCGGGGATACGGGCCGTTGCGGCGTCCGGCGGAACGATGCGGGCACACTGAGGGCATCGGCATACGGTGCCATCACCTCCCTGGCCGTGGACCCGATCGAGAAGAAGCCCCTCTACCACTTCCTTCCCGGAGCTCCGATCCTCTCGGCGGGCTCCTACGGATGCAATCTCTCATGCCGGTTCTGTCAGAACGCCGAGATCAGCCAGGCCATACGCGGGGGGCGCGCCGTCACGGCCGAGGGATTGGTCAACCTGGCCCGGGACGAGCCCGGCAATGCCGGTATCTCGTACACGTACAACGAGCCCCTGATCAACTATGAGTTCGTTCGCGATTGTGCCGCCCTCGCGCACGAGCGCAACTTGGCGAATGTGCTTGTCTCGAACGGCTACATCCGGCCCGAGCCATTCGAGCGGCTCGCGCCACTGATCGATGCGATGAACCTGGACATCAAGTCCATGGCCGATGACTTCTACGTGAAACTGTGCGGCGCGAGGGTGGCTCCGGTTCTCGAGACCGCACGGCGGGCCAAGACGCACATGCACCTCGAGATCACCAACCTCGTGATTCCCGGCGAGAACGATAGTGACGACGACCTGCGAGGACTCGCGCAGTGGGTGAGTGAAAACCTCGGGCGAGACACGCCCGTGCACTACACGCGCTACCACCCGGCATACCGAATGACCACACCGGCGACACCAGATTCGACGCTGCTCAGAGCTCGAGAGCTGGCCGGGCCCTACCTGGACTTCATCTACCTGGGTAACACGATGCTTCCCGGCACATCCGACACACGGTGTCCGCACTGTGGAGCTCTGGCCGTGACCCGCTCGGGGTTCCGGGCGCGGATCGTGGGACTGGACGCGGACGGGCACTGCGGGGGCTGTGGTGCGGCCCTGCCCCTGGTCCTCGGCCACGGCGGACGCTGGGCGGCCCGCTGATGGCTCCTGCCCCCCGCCGGATCGTTCTCGCTTCGGGGTCACCGAGACGGGTGGGGCTCCTCCGGGAGCTGGGGCTGCGCTTCTCCGTCGTTGCACCCGATGTGGACGAGGCCTCGCTCGGCCCCTTCGCCGATCCTCCGGCCGCCGTGGAGGCGCTCGCCTATGCGAAGGCCTCGCGGGTGGCCGCCGGGTGCCGCGATGGTCTGGTGCTCGGGTTCGACACGGCCGTCGTGATCGGCGACGTGGTCCTCGGGAAGCCCACCGACACCGCGGACGCCGTGCGGATGATCCAGTGTCTGGCCGGACAGGAACATGAGGTGCTCACGGGCCTGTGTGTCCTGGATGTGTCTTCGGCCCGACTGCCTGGTTGCGACGGCCTGACGCCGCCCGGCCTTGCCGCTGATGGTGAGGAGTACGGCCGGGCCTGGATGGCGGGCCCCGGCGTGGCTGTGGGATATGAGCGCTCTTTCGTTCGCTTTGGACCCCTCTCGCCCGAGGAAGCCCGAGCGTATGTGGCACTTGGGGAGTCGCTTGACAAAGCGGGTGCGTATGGGATACAAGGTAAGGCCGCGATCATCGTGCAGATGGTGCGGGGCTGCTACTACAATGTGGTCGGGCTGCCACTCTATCGCCTAGCCCAAGTCCTCCGCTGGTTTGACGCGGATCTGCTAACGGGTGCCGGACTGGAGCGAACATGAAGAGAGTGCCCGCGCGGGACGGCGACCACGCCGATGGCGTGGTGGGCCGGGCGAGTGGCGTGTTTGCCGGGTCCGTCCGCATGCGCCTTCGAGGGCTATTCTCCCGCTTCTCCCGCGACCTGGGCATCGACCTCGGCACTGCCAACACCTTGGTGTACTCCCAGGGCCAGGGCATTGTTCTCTGCGAGCCGTCGGTCGTGGCGATGGACCGCGAGACCCGTGAGGTCAAGGCGGTCGGATCCGACGCCAAACGCATGCTGGGCCGCACTCCGGGGAACGTCACCGCGACCCGGCCCCTCAAAGACGGCGTGATCGCCGACTTCGAAGTCACCGAGGCCATGCTCGCCCATTTCATCCGTAAGGTCCAGGAACGGCGTGTCCTCGCCTATCCCCGGGTTCTGATCGGGATTCCTTCGGGTGTGACCGAGGTCGAGCAGCGCGCCGTGCTGGAGGCCGCCGTGCACGCGGGCGCCCGTCAGGCCTGGGTCATCGAGGAACCCATGGCGGCTGCCATCGGCGCGGGCCTGCCCGTCGAAGAGGCCACGGGGAGCATGATCGTCGATATCGGCGGCGGCACCACCGAAGTGGCCGTCATTTCACTGGGTGGCATCGTGTACCACCACTCGCTGCGCGTGGGCGGCGATGAGATGGACGAGGCCATCGTCAGCTATGCCCGGCGTGAAGCGGGCCTACTGATCGGGGAACGCACGGCCGAGGATGTGAAGATCGCCATCGGGTCGGCCTACCCGACGGCGGAGGTCTATGAGGTCGAGATCAAGGGCGTAGACCTGGTCGCGGGACTGCCCCGCAGTGTCGTCATGACCTCGAACCACGTGCGCGACGCGATCCAGGAGCCTCTGGCGGCCATTATGGATACCGTGCGCCTGGCGCTCGAGAACACGCCGCCCGAACTGGCGGCGGATATCATGCGGCGGGGTATCGTCCTGGCGGGTGGGGGCGCACTGCTCCGCGGGATGGACCACCTCATCATGGCCGAGACCGGTATCCCCTGCTACGTGGCGCAAGATCCCCTCCAGTGCGTTGTCCTCGGAACCGCCAGGTGCCTCGAAGCCGGCATGATGAACGGCTATCACGGCCCCCACCGCTAGGCCCCGGAACCAGCCGGACCGTGCCGCTGTTGTCCCGGAACGACATCATATCGACGGCGCATCGCTTCAGAGGTGATCGAGTCACGTGCGTTACCTGCGCTTCTACGTCCTGGTAGTGGCCCTGGTGGGAGGGCTGTGGTCATTCTGGTACTACGAGGGCCACCGCGTCATTCGGGCCTTCGAGTCATCGGCACACTACATTCAGGGCCTGCAGATCACGCAGGACGAATCCCTCACCCCGCAGACCCGCCAGCGGCTGGCCGGAGCCGCCTTCGGCAGGGCGCTCGCTACCTCACCGTCGCCTTTCGAGACGGGGCTCCGGGTCGCAGCAGCCTACGAGCGTGCCCGGATGTACGAAGACGCCCTGACCATATACGATGCCATCATCGCCGATGCCACCCCGTCTCTCGGCCTCTACCTCCAGGCCGCTCAGTGTGCCTATCTGCTCGGGGACGTCCACCGCGCCGAGCCCTACTACCGCGCCGCCATGCGTATCGCCCCAGATGACCCGACCGCTTACAACGGGCTGGGTTACCTGTACGCGGAGCAGGGCGTTCATCTCGGCCAGGCCGAGCAGCTTGTGCTGCGAGCCCTGCAGCTTCATGAGGCGAGGCGTCCGGAGGGCGGCTCGGTGTTCCTGGGCCGCCTGGATAGCCAGCGGTTCCGTCTGGAGCGGGCCACGTTCCAGGATTCGCTGGGGTGGGTCTACTTCAAGCAGGGGCGGTACGAAGAGGCGCTGGAGCAGCTCCGGGCCGCGGCGAGCGTCCTGGGCGCGCACCCCGAAGTTCGCTATCACCTCGCCGCAGCCGAGGCCGAGGCCGGAGACCAGCCGCCGCCGCGTCCGGACCATTCCCCGGCGCCCAAGGGCCGCCCCGGCCCGCCCGACAGAGGGACGCGCCTCGATGCGTAACGCCCGAGCCATCGTTGTGGTGCTCGATGGCGTGGGCGTGGGAGCTCTGCCGGACGCCGCCGCCTATGGCGACGAGGGGGCCCACACGCTGGCCCACACAGCGCAAGCCGTCGACGGACTGGCCGTGCCGCACCTCGCGGCCATGGGACTGGGCCACATCGCCACGGTCCTGGGGGTGCCCCGATCCCCGGCGCCCGGCAGCCACCACGGGCGCCTGACCGAGATCTCGGCCGGTAAGGACACAATCACCGGACACTGGGAGCTCATGGGTGTGGTCACATCCGTGCCATTCCCAACCTATCCCGCCGGGCTGCCCGGCCGCTTGTTGGACGAGTTCGCCCGCCGGATCGGTCGGCCCGTGCTCGGAGGGCAGGTGGCCTCGGGCACCGAGATCATCGCCGAGCTCGGAGGCGAGCATCTGAAAACGGGTTGTCCAGTTGTATATACCTCTGCGGATTCGGTATTCCAGATCGCGGCGCACGAAGGGATCGTGCCCGTGGATCAGTTGTACCAGTGGTGCCAGATCGCGCGGGGGATGCTCCAGCCGCCGGACCACATGGCGCGGGTGATCGCGCGCCCCTTTGCGGGCGAGCCCGGGGCCTTTGTCCGCACGCCTCGCCGCCGGGACTTTGCCCTCCCGTCGCCCCCCAACCAGCTCGACGCCGTGGCGGCCGCCGGCGGTGAGGTCCGCGGCGTGGGGAAGGTCGATGACATGTTCGCGGGCCGCGCCTTCAGCACATGCCGGCATGTGGGGAGCAATGCCGAGGGGATCACCGCACTGATGGATGCCCTCGCCTCGGACTTCGCCGGCGTGGTTCTGGTCAACCTGAACGATACCGACACCCGGTATGGCCATCGCAACGACCCCGAGGGCTTCGCGGCGTCGCTGGAGGAGTTCGACGCCGCCGTCCCCGCCCTGCTAGCCCGCCTGAGGCCTGACGACCTCCTCATCATCACCGCCGACCACGGTTGCGACCCGACCACGCCGTCAACCGACCACACGCGGGAGTACGTGCCGGTGCTCGTGCGCGAGCCCGGCTGCGTAGTGGGGCGGGACCTGGGCACGCGCCCGACGCTGGCCGATGTCGGCGCTACGGCCGCCGAATGGCTCGGCGTGGAGCGGATCGGGCCCGGCACGAGCCTGCTGGCCGAGACGGACGGTTCGATCGCATGACGACTCCCGTGGAACTTATCGAGGCCAAGAAGCGGGGCCGGTCGCTGTCGGAGGGCGAGATCGCGGCTCTGGTGGACGGCGTGGTCACGGGCCGCATGTCCGAGGCACAGGCGGCGGCATTCCTGATGGCCGTATGGTTCCAGGGCATGTCGCAGGAAGAGGTCACTGGGCTGACGTTGGCCATGGCTCGATCGGGGCGAATGCTTGACCTCTCGCCACTCGGGTTCTGCGTCGACAAGCACAGCACGGGAGGCGTGGGGGACAAGACGTCGCTGGTCGTGGGTCCGCTGGTAGCTGCGGCGGGCGGGACGGTCGTCAAGATGGCGGGCCGCGGACTGGGCCACACGGGAGGCACGGTAGACAAGCTCGAGGCGATCCACGGGATGCGCGTGGACTTGAGTGTCGAGGAGATGCTCGATGTGGCGTCCCGTGTGGGCCTGGTGATCTCGGGCCAGACCGAAGAGCTGGTACCGGCAGACCGGGTGCTGTACGCCATCCGCGACGTGACGGCGACGGTGGACTCGGCCCCGCTCGTGGCCTCAAGTGTGATGAGCAAGAAACTGGCCGCGGGCGCTCACGGCATCGTCATCGACGTCAAGTACGGTGTGGGTGCGTTCATGGCGAGCGCCGCTGAAGCGCGCGCCCTGGGTGAACTCATGGCCCGCATCGGCACCGATGCCGGCCGGTCGATGGCGGTCGCACTCTCGCCGATGGACGATCCGCTCGGATGCGCGGCCGGCAATGCCCTGGAGGTGGCCGAGGCTGTGCGCTGCCTGAAGAACGAGGGGCCGGCCGATGTGACCCAGCTGTGCCTGGAGCTGAGCACTCGCATGCTCATGCTGGCCGGCGTGGCGTCCGAGGCCGACGAGGGGCGAAAGGCGGCCGAGCGCGCGCTGGCATCGGGCCAGGCGCTGGAGAGACTGGTCCGCATGGTCGAGGCGCAGGGCGGAGACCCGGGCTGTGTCGAGGAGCCCGATCGGCTCCCCGCAGCGCCATGGCGGATCCCCGTCCGGGCTCAGGCGTCGGGCTATGTGCACCAGGTGGACGCTCGCCAGGTGGGTCTGGCCTGCGTGGCGGCGGGTGCGGGCCGTGAGCGCAGGAGCCAGGCCGTGGATCCGGCCGCAGGCGTCTTGTTGCGATGCCGACGCGGCGAAGAAGTCCGTGCGGGCGATGTGGTGGCCGAGGTGCACGCGTCGGACCGCCCCCGGGCCGAGCGAGCGGCTTCGATGGTGTCGGCGGCATTCCGCATAGGCGCAGGTCGTCCGAGGGCGACCGATGCCTTAGTGTGGTTGTGACCATACCGCGTTTGAACCTTGACACGGCCCGGCTCAGGCCGCTTGGCATCGGCACTCAAGGCACACTGGGCAGATGGAATGATGGGACCGGACGCCTGGCCTACGGCGTCCCTGTTGCGCCGGAGGTCGTGCCCGATGGCCAGGCGAGTGCTGGTGGAGCAGGGCCAAGTTGTGGTGAGCAATAACCCCGAAGAGGTCCTGGAGGCGCGGGGGATCGCCTCATGCGTGGCCGTGTGTGTGCATGATGCCCGGGCGCGAGCGGGGGGCATCGCGTACATCATGATGCCCAGTAGCCTTGTGGAAGACGAGGGGTGCCCCGCAGGGGCGTTCGCGGACAGGGCCGTGCGGACGCTGATGTCGCAGATGGCCACGAAGGAAGCTTCGAGCGAGAACTGCCAGATCACGCTGGTCGGCGGCGCCGAGATGCTCGGCGCTACGGCTTCCGACGCCGTCAGTGGCTTGGGCCGGCGGAACATACAGGCAGTAGAGTCATTGCTCAGGACTCGGCGTCTTGGTGTTGCGAATCGGCATTTGGGGGGGCACCGCGCGCGGGATGTGGGACTTCGAATCGCTGACGGCCAGATCGCCGTCGCCGAGCGCTAGCGGCGCAGCCGTCGAGGGATCCGCCTCGGCGCGCACGATGCCGCCATCGCACGGGGTCGATCGCCTGGTGCGGGCGGGCATCCGGCTGCCGGTGCTGCCCCATGTGGCCGCGGCGGTGATCGAGGTTGCCGACTCGCCGCGGGCCAGCGCCGACGATCTCCGCGAGGCCATGTCGACCGATCAGGCGCTGGTCGCCAAACTGCTTCGAGTGGTGAACTCGCCGATGTACTCGCCCCGCCAGCCGGTCACGACCGTGACCCATGCCATCGCTTTCCTCGGTTTTGAGTCCGTGCGCAATCTGGCGCTGGCGGCGTCTTTCTCCGATGTGCTGACGTCGGGTGCGGCGGGCTACGGCCTGGAGCCCGGGCAGTTGTGGTCGCACTCGGTGGCGGTGGGGTGCGCGACGAAGCTCCTGTCGGAGGCGGCCAAGTACCCCCAACCCGAGGAGGCGTTTCTCGCTGGCGTGATCCACGATGTGGGCAAGCTCGTTCTGAGTGTGAACATGGAGCGCGAGTACGGGGGAGCTTTCGCGGGGCGCGGGTCGGGCGACCGTCCATTCGACGAGGCCGAGCGCGCCTGTTTGGGCTTCTGCCATGCCGAAGCGGGTGCGGCGGTCGCATCGGACTGGGGTCTTCCAAAGCTGCTGTGTGACGCCATACGCTGGCACCACAGCC
>JAKPQA010000247.1 GCA_029547025.1 Armatimonadota bacterium | reverse complement strand
CAGCGGAGGCTGTGGACAACTCCTCGTGCGATGGCCACCACACCAGTCCTCGGCCCTGGCATAGGTCATCGGACGGGCTGTGGCAGGGGAGGGATCGGGCCGCTGACGTCCCAGGTCCAACCGAGGGCATCGTTCGAGATGAGCTCGAGTTGGCTTGGGTGCTCGAGTCGCAGATGGAGCGACTGGGGCTCGGCGCAGTCGGTCAGGACGGCCACCGGGTGAGTCGTGGAGGCGGGCAGGGTGAATCGGGGCAGGGTTCTGAATCGTCGGTGTTGGTCGACGAGCGATTCCAAGAGGACCTTGCCGTACGGGTCGTCGTAGGGGAGCCATTGGGATGTGGTGGGCATGAGCGCCACTTCCTCAGCATTGGCGGAGCCGCCTCGTCCGGTGACGAAGGTGGCGATGGCCATGAGATGTCCCCCCTCGTCGGCTGCCCACAGATCGAGTTCTTGGGCGAAACGGCGCACGAGCTTCCGGTGCAGGTCCTCGTCGAGGAACAGGGGCGCGTCGGGGAGGTGTTTGAAGGCGATCTTGTGCCCGTAGCGCGCGGCTTCGATCGTTTTGACCTCCCCGATCATGACCAGGAGTTGTTGAGCTCTGCCCGGCCGGGCCGCGGCTCGCTGCCAGGTGTTGAGTCGCCGGGCCGCGAGCTCAGCCTTCCTGTCCAGCCGGAAGGGCTCCGGGACAAAGATCCGCTCGGAGAGTGGGTGGCCCTTAGCGCGCGCGGTCCCGGCCGCCTGACGGAGCAGCCACGCGACCAAGCCCCAATGCCGGCGGCCGGCCATCCCCGGGCTCCAGGCCACCAGATCTGACTCGTGCCAGAGAAAATCCAGCAGGGCACGAAGGCTCAGTCGTTTCCCGTTGGTCCGCACGCTTTCCGCAGCGACTGGCGGTCCGGTGACATCGGGGGCGGCGCGTTCCCCAACCGAGAGGCGGAACCCCAGGCGCAGCACCGTTTGGCCACTGTCGGGGTCGACCCGGACCGCGTCGCCGAGGAGCTGCCCGAAGGCGGTGAGGTGCTCTGGGACATACGACGCGCAGCTGGGGGAGTGGGCCAATCCGGTTTCGGGCATCCTCTTGACGATGTACCGCACCCCCACCTTGGCGATGTACATCGGTACCCCCTGCGGTGTGCACGGGCACTGAGGCCTTTCGTGCTTGCCGTAGGCCTTGTCCAAGAGCGACTGGCCGAGGTCTGTATCGGGTTGGAATGGCGCGCCGGCGAGTAGGTACGTCGCGGACGGCAGGCCATGCGCCGGGGTGTGGTCCGTTTCGCCAGTTGCTGTCGAGTCCAAGTGCGCCGGCTTTCCGGCGGGGGCGGGTCGGGCGTCGAGGTTGGTCATGGTGGCTCTATCGGGCGATGCCGTGGCGCGCGTTCTGGTTCGCCGTCTGGCTCGGCCGTCCGGTCGCCGTGGCGGACCGTTGGGTGGCTGCGGCGGCCACCGACCAATCAAGGTCGGAGTCTGGTCTCCGTGCCGGGATGCCATCACGGTGGCGCCAGCGCAAGACAGTCCTATTGCTGACGCCGAGCCGTTCGCCAATGCGAGCATCGGACTGGCCACGGGCAGTCATCGCCCGAACCGCGATCGCCTGCTCCTGAGCGGTCAGGGTTGCAGGCCTTCCCGGCTCGTCGAGAGTGCGGCGAATGGCCACCATGTCGATGACTTGGCCAGACGCGTGCTCTCCGCCATTTCCGTGCGGTCGTGACCGTGGGTCATCGATGGTGTCTTCATCCCAGGCCAACGGGGGCGCGTAGCCGAGTGTCTTGGCCCAGCCTCGTGTTTGTGGGGAGGGGCCCGGAGTCATCGACAGCCGGTCATAGAGCTCGGAGATCTCGCGCCACCGCTGGATGGTGACCAGGTTGCCCGTCCCGGTCAGGAGACGCGCGGTGTTGGGGACGCCGGCCTGAGCGAGCTCGTGGTGGCTCCACCCCATGGCCATGAGTGCTTGCACTCTGCGCACTGCACCGACGCGGGGGACGTGCCCGGCGGGTTCTTCGTCGTAAATCCGCCGGAGGGAAATGCGCTGAACCCTGACGGCTGTG
>JAKPQA010000228.1 GCA_029547025.1 Armatimonadota bacterium | reverse complement strand
CTCCCCATGTGGCCCTATACCCTTGGGAATGGGGATCGGGGATACGATGATCCCCAGAACGGGGGTGTGGGGCCAAGCGAGCGTAGCGAGCGAAGGCCCCACACCCCGAGCCCGACACAGGGTCGGGAGCGCCTATTGCGGCCTGCGGGCGCTCACCGCCACGGAGGGACCTGCGCCCCGACCCCAGCGGCCTCATACGTCCAGTGGGGAGTCGTCCTTCGAGGACCAGTATAGGGCAGACGAAGTCGCCGCGTCGTCGGGTTCATGCACTCCACCATAGGGAGGCGTCATGGACACAGAGAGCTGCACTCACTACGTCGGTATCGACTGCGGGGACGCCCAGCACCAGGTGTGCGTGCTCGGCGACCCGGGTCAACCACCTAAGGAGTTCCAGGTCAGGCATGGAGGCAGGGGCTTGGCCGAACTCGTCATGGCCCTGGCGCACGAAGTCGCGGGGCAGAACCATCGCCTCGCCGTGGCCATCGAGGTCAACTCCGGACCCGTGGTCGAGACCTTGGTGCTCCAAGGCTTCCGCGTGTATTCCATCAACCCCAAGCAGCTGGACCGGCTTCGCGACCGATACTTCCCCTCCGGAGCCAAAGATGACCGCCGCGATGCTCTCGTCCTGGCTCAGTCGCTCCGGACCGACCGGCCCCTGTTTCGGCTCGTCGAGGCCAGCGCCCCCGAAACCATCGCTCTGCGCCAGATCACGCGCACGCGCGATGAACTCCAACGCGATCTCCAGCGCGTCACCAACCGCCTCCGGAACCTGCTGGCCCAATACTTCCCCGCGCTACTCCAGCTCTCTCCGAATGCCAGCGACCCCCTGGTCTGGGCCCTCATCGAACGCGCACCTCAGCCCCACCGGGCAGCCAGACTATCTCTGGTGACAATTGCAAAGATATTGAAAGAACTCCGCATCCGGCGCCTTTCCCCCCAGCAGGTCCACGACATCCTCCAGGAACCACCCGTCCAGCTCCTCCCGGGAGCCACGGACGCCCTGGCTCATCACGCCACCGTCCTGGTGGCCCAGGCCCGACTCTTCCATCAGCAACTCCACGAACACGTCAGAGCCATGGAAGACCAGACCCGCCAGCTCTGTGAGCCCGCGCCGCAGCCCTCTTCCCCCGCCACAACCGGATGCCAGCCTCAGGCATTCCCCCCCGACCCGACCCAGTGCCTTTCGGACTGCGAGGCTCCGCTGGCTCCAAAGGCTACCGACGCCGCCATCCTCCGCTCCCTGGTCGGTGTCGGCACTTACGTCCTCGCCGTGCTGCTCACCGAAGCCACCCGGGCCATCGCCCAGCGCGACCTCGCCGCGCTCCGCGCCCAGACTGGCATCGCTCCCGTGACGCGCCAGAGCGGACGCAGCCGCCATGTCAGCATGCGGCGCGCCTGCAGCTGGCGGCTCCAGAAAGCTGCCTACTGCTGGGGCATGGCCGCCATCCAGAACGACCCGCTGTCCAAAGCTCACTACCAGCGACTCCGCGCCTCAGGCCACACGCACGCCCGAGCCCTGCGAGGCGTCGTCGACCGCCTGCTCGACGTCGCCGTCACCATGCTCCGCGACGGAACCCTCTACGACAAAACTCGTCGACTGGGGGCCCAAAATGCTGCTTGACAAACGGTGGGGAGTCCCTCCGTAACACACCAAGACCCGCCCGGCCCTTCCCCCGGAGCGGGTAGAGGAGCCTTTCGCCCTCGGACCACTCGCGGTGCAGCAGCGCGACCAAGCTCAGCGCGCCGATGAAACCCGCGAGCAGGAACACCGTCCACAGGGCCAGCGGCAGGGCCCATTCGCCCCACGGCACGCCCGCACCCGGCTCGGCGCCTTCGTAGACCTGGCGCACCGTCTCGGCGTCGGTGGGGCCGTACCATGCGGGGATCATCTGGTTGATCCGCTCGAAACCGTTCTCGCCCGCCTGACGATAGCGTGAGATGGTGAGGTGCGGCAGAAGGGCGCGGACGCCGTAGGCACCCGTGATGGGCACGGCAACGGTGAGGAACACGAACACGGTCAGCAACTCAGCGCGCGAGAGCACCAGGCGCGGCGCCGCACGGCGGGCAAGCGGGCGAAGTGCAACGCCGAGGATCAGCACGATGAGCGCCGGGAGCGGCGGGATCCCCTGAGTCACATACCGCCCGGTGACCAGCTCCGAGTGGTACATCCACCCATTGGTGAGCAGCACGCCGACGATGCCGAAGAGGATGGCGCGGAACGAACACCCGGCGGGCAGTCCGTCGTGAGTCGTGCACCCGGCGTTGGCCACGGGCCCCGCATCCCTGTTGGCGTCAGATCGGCGAGTCGCCCGATGCCGCTTCGTCTGACTCGCGCGAGGACATGTACTCCTCATCGCAGCGCATCTTGAGCATGGTCCGGGTGATGTTGTCCCGCACCACGGCATGGAGCTCGGGATGGTGCACGGCGAACTCGCCCATACCCGTGGCGAGCGCCCGCGCCTGCGGCTCGAATGGGCGCACCTTCTCGGGATCCAGCTTCAGCACGGGACGCAGGAATGGGCCCGCGATACGTTCGCTCCCCACGCTGTATAGCCCCGCGCTGACGAGCCGCTGCCGCACGAGATCGCACGCATACCGGTATGGGTCATTGCGAAACCATCGGAAGCGGCGCAGCGAGAGTGCCAGCCGGTCGCAGCTCACTCCCATCGTCGCTGCCCGGCGCTTGCGACGGAGCCAGATGGAGTTGAGTTCGGACTCGAATGCGAGGCCAAACCGCGCGAAGAGGGGGCTTTCGGGCAGGGGCTGCCGACGAAGACAGAAGACCTTTTCGTACGTCTCGAAATTCCACCCACGCTCCTCGGCCACCGAGAGCTCGAAGTAGCCGTTCTGGGCGAGCCAGAGGACGCAAGCCACGGCCATCTGTTCGCCAACGCTCTTCTCGGTCACGCGACGCTCCGGCACGAGAGCGGGCTCGACGAACCGCGCATCAATGGGGATGCGGCCGAAGAGGGCGTCGGACGGCTTCTCGACCCACTCCTCACCGAACAGATCGCAGAAGAGATAGACCAGACTGTCGGGATAGAGCTGCATCGGCGCGCCCGGTTCGGCCCAGCTGGCCGGCACTCCTCCTCCGTCAGCGGTGTGCGGAGAGGTCCGGCGCAGAAGCCGTAAGAAGTATAACTGCACCCATAATGAAGGCTGGTATTCCATGCGCTACTTCTGCTTCGCCCTTGTCCTGGCGACACTACCGACGGCCCTGGCGGACGCCCGCGACGCCGCCGTCGAGGGCTTCGCTCTGCACCGCCATCGACCGCCCGACTGGAACTGGGGCGCTCGACCCCCCGTGGGGGGCGTCGCACAGACCAACGTTGCGCCCGACGGCTCGTGCACCGTCACCTTCACCGTGGGCGAGCGCGATTTGCCCGGGCTTGACGCCTCGCGCGTGCGGTTTGGCATCGCCACAGGGCCCATGGCCGACGGACCAACCCTGTGGCTCGAGCAGGGACACGGCGTCACACACTCGGGCGACATCCCACCGCTCGACGGAATGGTGTTGGGGGGGGCGACGCTGATCTCGGCGCGCCTCGGCAGGGCCAGTGGCAACCTCGTCGCCGAGCTGGTCTTCGCAACGCCGCCCGCCCTGGAGTCCCCGTGGGACCTGATGGGGCTCATCGACGCCGACGGCGAGTCGGCAACGGGTTACCACGGCGCCGAGTGGCTGCTGCAGAACGTGGCCCTCAACGCTGAGCCGCCGCCCGGGCTGAGCGTCCCGTGGCTGGAGGCGCGACCGGGCATCGTGCTCAGGCGGCAACCGGCCCAGGTGGTTGCGTGGGTGGTGAACGACGGTCCGGAGACCGCCCAAGCTGTGCGCGCCCGGCTCACCACGGCACGCGCGGCCTGCCGGATCGAGCCCGACAACCCGCGCCCGTTCGCCCTCCGTCCTGGCGAGACCCGCCGGTGCACCTGGACCGTTGAGGCAGCCGAGGCCGGGCCGCTGGCACTGCGGCTGGAGGTCACCAGTGGCGGCCGCCACCTGCAGCGCACGCGCTGGATCACCGTGGTCGACGAGCGCGACCCGCGGCACGAGTTCCGGTCACAGACTGGCGACTGGCTGCGGTATCCCGAGAGGCCAACGCTGCAGGCAGGGAACGCCGCGCCTCTTCGGGCCATCGCCGTGCGGCCGTCATCTGAGCTCAAACGGAACCGGTTCGGCATCACAACACACTTGCCGCGGACCGTGGATGACGAGGAACCATTCATCGCGGCACACGCCATCGACGGCGACCCGGCCACGTGCTGGGCCTCGCGTTGGTGGCGCATCGCCGTGCCCTTCGAGCCGGAGTGGTTGCAAGTCGACTTGGGCCGGGTGCGCCGGGTTGTTGAGGTCCGGTTCCTGCCTGCGTGGCGGAGCAGCGGCGTCCCGGCGGGTCTGGTTCTGCAGACCAGTAGCGACGCACGGCGTTGGGCGACGGTGGCAGAACAGCCAGACCACCAGGCGCCGCCAGCCGGCTCGGTGCCCGAGTGGGAGACATTCCGCTTCGCACCCCGGCAAGCACGGTACGTCCGGCTGACGGCAACTCGGCTGAACCAGGGGGCGACGAGCTTCTTCTGCGCACCCTTCGAGCCCTTCCAGTTCCGCGTGGCGGAGCTCGAGACCATCGATGAGGCGGGAGCGCCCATTCATCCGGTGGCCGCGACCGCATCGACCACGCACCACGCCTGGTACAACGATCCCCAGACAACCACCCAGACGTGGCCACTGCTTGCGGAGAGCGGCGTGAAGCTCAACCGCATCGGCCAGTGGGGCGACCGCACCGACTGGGCCACGGTGGAGAAGGCGAAGGGCCAGTACCGCATCCCCGATGAGGTCGACCGCGCCATCCGCGAGAGTCACGCGGTCGGCGTCGAGACGCTGCTGACGCTCGCCTACGGCAATAGCCTCTACCAGCAGGTGGGGAGTGCACCCGACTTCGGCCCGACCTGGCTCCGCGCCCACCCGTTCATGCAGTGCGCGCCGACGACCCCCGAGGCCGTCGAGGGCTTCGCTCGCTACTGCGCGTTCATGGCGCGGCACTTCCGCGGACGCGTGAAGTACTTCGAGATCTGGAACGAGGAGAACGGCTGGTTCTTCGACGACTGGGCGCGCGTGAGCCATGTCTCGCAGGTGCGTGCCTATGGCCGTGCGCTGAAGGCCGCCGCAGAGGCCGTGAAAGAAGCGAACCCCGAGGCCATCGTCATCTTCGGCGGCACCGCCGGATCGACGCTGGACTACCCGCGCATCGCGCTCGAGGAGGGCGCCGGGCCGCTCATCGACGTGTTCGCCTTTCATCCGTACGGCCACCCGACGCCGGAGAGCGCGCCCGACAACTTCCTGGTCCTCGTCGGCGAGAACATGGAGTGGCGGCCGCGGCCCGAGGCCATTCGAACGTACGAGGACGAGATCGCCGCCATGCGCGAGCTGTTGCACCAGTACAACCCGCGGATGCAGATCTGGGCGGATGAGATGAACTGGTTCGCGCCCGGGGAGCCGCCGCGAACCGACCTCGGCGATCAGGGCGAGCTGGCGCAGGCCAAGCACCTCTCGCGCTTCTTCGCCCTGAACGCCTGGCTCGAGTGCGGAGCCGTGTGGTGGTCCATGTACAACGCCAACGGCGTGCAGGAGTGGGCCGTGGTGCGCTCGTCCGACATGAGCCCGCGGGCCGCCTACTACGCGGCCCAGTACGCCTCCACGGTGCTCGACGACGTGCGGCCCGCACCGGACGTACGGCCCGAGGTCTTCGTTGACACGCCGGATGACCTGCTCGTGAAACCCTTCCGCAACGGCCGTGGCGAGCTACTCATCGGCCTGTGGCGCACGACCCCGGCCGTCGACGCCTGTCACGCCGAACCGGTGACGCTGAGGCTGCCGGGCGTGCGCGACCGGCGCGTGGAGCTGCTGGACCTGATCTATGGCACCCGGCAGCCGGCGCGCATCGAACCCGACGGCACCCTGCGCGACCTTCTGGTCGGCGACTGGCCGCTGGTGGTGCGGGTGAGGTAGGGGGCCCAGAAACCGGGAGTCAAGGGCCACAAGGGAGGCGACTGATCGCGGAACACTGGCGCGGGGCGCTCGGCCTGTGGGCGGGCACTCAGGGGCGGGGATCCGCCTCAGGCACCCGTGGGTCTGGCTGCAGAGGGGCGCCATGAGGAGGAACCACGCGGTCCTCGGCATGTCCCCGGCCGGCCAGGGGCCCGGCGCCCGCGAACCGCCCTACGGGAACAGGTCCAGCGCGTTGCTCGTGACCTTCCGGACTGTTCGTGCATCGATCCGCTCAACGCCCTCGTGCGTCGCTATGGCGTCGGCATAGTCCGATCGGTAGAGCCGGAGGATGATCTCCATGGGCTTGATGGGCACGAAGGGCTTCGCCACGCCCACGTGTGCCATGGCTCGCCGGGCGGCCTCACGGATGCGGGACCGAGCCTCGGTGACCTCCACCAGCTCGGCCCGGTTCCGGCCGATGCCGCGCTTCACGGCCGCCGTCTCGATGGGGTGGAAGAAGTCGTGCGCCTCGGCGCACGCCCGCTCATCGCCCGAGACCATGAGCGCCGGAATACCGAAGTGGCCCGACACAATGGCCCACTGGCCGATCTCGCCCATGGGCCGGCCGTTGACGGAGTACTCGAACCAGGACGCCGACGACTGGGTGTGGTCCAGGAATCCGTTCATGGTTCCAGCCATGGCGTGGGCGCCGATGAAGAACGTGCCGTGGTAGCTCTCATCCATGATGCCCCACCACTTGCCGTTGGGCTTGGTGTCGTTCTCGGCCCGAGGGTCAAGCATGTCGAGGATGAAGTTCCCGCCGCCGCCGTGGCTGTCGAGCACCGTCACGTGCTCCGCACCACCAGCGAAGGCACCATCGATGGCCGCGTTGAGGTCGTGCATGAGGTTCTCCAGCGCCTCGCGGTGGCGCTCGTGGTCCCTGGCGATCATGTCGATGCAGTCGACGCCTGAGATGCCCTCAAGATCGGTGTGGATGTAGATGCGCATGGGTGACCCCTTCACTGAACTGCGCCCGGCCGGCGGGCGCCCCTACCGATCCGCGGGCCCTCTCCACTGGGCATCGGCGGCAACTTGGGGCTCCCGTGGCCCATCCGCCTGGTTGCGGAGGGGCGCCATGGGGGGAACCACGCGTTCTCCCAGCGTGGTGGGCCCCCAACGCGCCCGATCCGCACGCCTCAACCTCGGGCCGGTCAGGGGCCCCGCGCCCTCTGGGCGCACCCCTGTGCGGCCCCTCCTCGGTGGTTCGAATGCCTTTCGGAGGGGCGCCATGGGGGGAACCACGCGT
>JAKPQA010000227.1 GCA_029547025.1 Armatimonadota bacterium | reverse complement strand
CCCCGCGTCGGAGCTGGTGTACTGGATGCACTTCGGGTGGGAGAACTACAACCGGTTCTGGGAGACCACATCGAAGTGGCAGCCAGGCGACCCGCCTTTCGACTTCACCCCCGACCCGCGGGTCTTCCACGATACGCTTGCCCTGGTGCGTGACCGCATCGCCGAGCCCTGGTCGGTGCTCGCCAACAACACTCCCTGGGGCCACCGGGCCGCAACGGACGCGCTCGGGCTGGCTCATAGGCGCTGTGCCCTGCACTACGGCCTGATCGAGGGCGAGCCGACATTCCCGCTCACTAACTGCAACCCGAAGATGATCGAAGACGTGGTGCGCGGGTACACGCACGAGGATTACCCGCTCGGGTTCCTCGGCAACTCGCAGACGCACGTGATGCAGCTCCCGCACACGTACCTCGTGGCCGAGCACTGGCTGAGGGGAGCGGAGGCCAAGCCAGATCTGGCCGCGTTCGCCGACCAGGTGGTCCCCGGCCTCGGCGAGCTCGTCGGCCAGGCCTGGCTGGCGCTGGAGGGGCCCGATGCGGACCTCCTCGACCGCCTGGCGTCACGTCTCGAGCCCGAGGTGGGGCGGGTCCACCGTACCGGGGTCAGCTCTGGGTTGCTGATCGGCAGCGCAGGCCGGTTTCTCAGCGACCTGGTGATGAACCTACGCGTGCGCGCCCGGCTCGTCGACCTCAGGACCGCCATCAAGGCGAGCGGCAATGTGCGCGCGGCGACGCGGGAGTATCTGGAGGTGCTCCGGCCATACCAGGAGCGGCTCGGGTTCGTCGATGCCGCGGGCGGACCCGCCGTCGATGGGCTGTTCGAGGCGGCGAGCGCCCTCAACGACCCGGCCGCAAACGCCGTGGTTGCCGACTACGGCGACTGGCGCGATCCGTCGATCCGCCATGGAATCCTGCCACGGCTGCTGGACGCCCTGCAGACGTGCTGCCAGACCGCGAACTGAGAGGACACGATATGAGGGTCTGCAGCGGCAGGCTGCGCAGATTGGTGGACGGTGGAGGCGTGCTCGTCTTCGCCTGCGTGCACGAGATGCGCTCGGC
>JAKPQA010000224.1 GCA_029547025.1 Armatimonadota bacterium | reverse complement strand
CTCCGCCGGCAGGTCACGCCAGGCGATCCCGGTGCGGTACCGGTAGATGATCCCCTCGACCACCTGCCGGTGATCACGAAAAGGCTTGCCCTGCTTGCCATCCGACGACGGCATCAGCGGCGAGATCAGTTCCCACTGCGCGTCGGTCAACACTCGGGTTCGAGACATGGGCCCAACAATCACCGACGACCACGCTCAACTTATGGAGACACGCCCTAGCGCCACGGCTGGGTGATGATGAGGTCCGGTGGGTCAGGCAGCCCCTTCCGGATCGAGTCCAGTTCTCCTACCGCGTTGGCAGAGATTCGGCCACCGAGCGCCATCTCCAGAGAGAGCTCAGCGACCAGTCGCTCGGCGACTGGACCCGATGAAGCATCGGTTAGCTCTGGATCTGTCACAACAGCCATGTAAGCAAGAGCCGCGAGCAGGCCCGGGGGCATCGGCATCTCGAACTCTGATCGCGACGCAGATGAGTTCTTCCCCGCATCGAGAACAGCCCTCGCGCTTACCTGCAATAGGCGTTGCAACCGCGGATGACGAAGCTCGACCGCCGCTTGATGCATCAGCGGCAGGAGGTCGGGCATCTTCGTCCAGGGGATACCGCGCTGTACCGCCTGTCGAAGGGAAGCTCCACCACGTGTCAGCGGCACCTGCGCCAGCAGCGTGGCTGGCTCTGGCCCGCCCTCGGCCTCTATCCAGACTTTCCAGGTCTGAAGGCGCGCCACGTCCTCATGCATCGCCACACTGTCCATCGCCTGGTCGGGGCCGGCCAGGAGCTCGGCAAGTTCACGAGCGGTCTCCCATTCCTCGCGGTCAGGAAACGCGCAATTCCGAAGCGTCCGGGCGGTGTTCTGTGCGTCCTCAAGGTCACCCGCAGCGCTTTCAGGGATTGCTCCCAGCAGCGATGTGCCAAGGCAGTAGATGAGTGCCGCGCGCACCCGAACTGGTCCCGTGACGATGTCCTGGAGTGGTCCCATGAGTAGCGCCTTCGCTTCGGCCCAGAGGCCACCGAAGAGCAGACCAGCGATGTAGCCTTCCCGTTCTCCACGGGAGATCGGTGACTCCTCAGCGGATCCTGGCGTGCTTCTGATGTCTGTGGGGTCGACGTACCTCCCCAGGTACTCCGCGATGCGCGAACTCTCCCGGGAGGCCCACCCTGGATCGGCATCCATGCTGGGCAGCGGCTGAATTCGAGCAGGGGCCGAGGCCGCGTTCCGATCAAACCTGACGCTGAGTCCCTCCATGCACCCCGTAATGCTCCCCAAGGGGCTCTCGGGCCACCGGTCGTCCCAGTTCGCCGACCAGTGTTCCTGCATCTCCCCGCTCAAACCACGCAACCATTTCGCGTACCTCTCACACCAAGCGAGTCCGAGGTCAGGATCTGCCTGCTCAAGCGCAATTGCTGCTGACCACCGGTACCAAAGACAGAGCGCTTGGAGTTGATCCTTATCCGCCGATCGCTCCAGGGCTACGTCCGCCGCATCTAACAGCGCGAAAAAGCGTTCAGCATTTGTCATGTCCTCGCCGTAGCCCCCCGAGTGGACGGCGGTCACATGCCTGACTGCGTCCCACTGACTTGCCAGGGCGTCACGGCTGGAGGCTGCACCCACTCCCTTTAGGTAGCGCTGCACAGTCTTCTGGGCGACGCCGGCCCGCGCCGCAATACGCGCCTGCCCGGGGCACTCCAGGCCAGCGACGCAGTCGAGCGCGAGCACGACTACGATGCGACGCTCGCTCGCCAAGGCGTCCGCACGCTTTGCTGGAGGCATTAGCTCGCCCTTCCACTGCGCTCCACGAACTGTTCAACAGTCCAGCTCGTCAGGTGCCAACCGCCGCACGACTCGCACCGGTATGCCCTGCATTCTCGTCGTTTGGACTCCGTGTCGCCGCCATCCGTGGAGACGGATCGAAGATGGAGCACCCGCAGGGCCGACAGTCGGTCGGGGTGGCGAACCTTGCCGCACGCCTGGCACCGACGACGACGGGGCACGCCGTGCTGGCCGCGCCGGCGAGGGGCGCTCACCGGAGCGCCCGGATGAGGTCGGCCAGACTCTGAAGGAGCTGCAGAAGGAAGCGCTGCCCACTGTCCGAGGCAAGATATCGAGCGAAGGATCCGAATGCGTTGGTCATGAAACCACCGTGCACGCGGCCGCGAATCTGGCGGTGGACAGGGGCTGGATTGATGTCCAGTCGTGGGTTGGGACCCGCGCGCCAGCGGGCTACTCAGTCACTTGGCGGCGGCTCGACCTTGCGTCTCTGCGCCGCCAGTCGGGCATGTGGGGCGTGGCTGACGCTCAGGCGGATCGGGTGATCTCGTGCTCGACGGCGCGGCGGATCCATGCCGAGACGGATCGGTCGTCGGCCTCGGCTCGCTTCTTGATCTCGTCGAGGAGCTCGGGCGGGAACCGGACCGGAATCGGCGCGGTCAGCCGCTTCGTGCGTCGGCGGGGAGGGCCCTGTGGTTCCTGGTTCTCGGGTTGGGCGTAGAAGTCGTACTCCTGCTCGGGAGACAATGGGTCAGTAGTCATCACGGTCCCTTCGGTAGGTAGCGGCAAGGCCCGAAGAAGCCTCGTAGCAGCCGATCGGCCGGCACTTGCTCGGATCGCCCGATCGCGAGGGTGCGATCGGCACGATCAGGACGGTGCCTGCCACCTCGGCCACCATCAGATAGTGCGCCGGCGGCTTGGCGGGGTAGAAGAGCGGATCGTTGACCCAGACGTCGTAGACGTCGTCAAGGCCGAGGTGCGGGTGCTTGAACAGGTGCGTGGCCTGGGCGTCGATCTCGAACGGGTTCTGCTCATCGAGTAGGTCTAGATCGAGCAACTCCGCCACGGCTCAATCGTATACCAAACGACTACACACTTGGTAGGGCGTCGCCAAGGCAAGAGGCGCTGCACACCGCCGGGTGTCTCCGCAGGGTGGATCAGGTGCCGTGGCTTGGTTCTTGTTTCCTGTGGTGCCAGCCGGCGAGGAGTTGGTCGATGGCGTCGTGGACGAGCTGGTCGGCTGTGGCGGGTATGGAGGCTGGTAGTTGCCCGAAGGCGGAGAGGCGGGAGATGCCGTAGACCGTGGACCAGGTCACGGCGGCCCGGCGCAGGGTCTCGCCTTCGGTGGTTCGGCTGGGTTGGCAGTCGGCGATGGTGTCGTGGAGCAGGTTCCAGTACTCGATCGCGGCCTGTTGCAGCAGGGGGTGGTCGGCTTTGGCGACGGTGGGCCCGTTGGCGAGGTCGTGCACATGCGGGTGTTCGCGGATGAAGGCCAGGTAGGCATCGGCCAGGGCGTGCAGGCGGGCTGCCGGGTCGTCAGCGGCCGCCGAGATCGCGGCTCGTGCCTGTCGTGTCGCCTGGGCCATCCCGGCCCCGGCCACGGCGGCCAGGAAGCGTTTGCGGCTGCCGAAGTGCACGTAGGGCGCCTGGTGGCTGACTCCGAGCTCTTGGGCGATCTGGCGCAGGCTGAGCTGCTCGGCGGGGGTGTCGGCCAGCCGTGCCAGGGCGGCCTGCAGCAGCCGGTCCTGCAGCCGGTCCACGTCGGGGGACACTGCTGCGGTCATGGGGTCCCGCCTTTCTCTTGACAGCGTCAACATAGCGTGGATACTCGTGGTTGACAGCGTCAACAAGGAGGATGGCATGGACGAGCGACACATCATCGAGACCACCGTCGGACCGCTGGCGGTACGGGTGGTCGGCGAGCACCCGGCCACGGCGGTGCTGTGGCCGAGCCTGTTCATGGATGGCCGGTCCTGGGACCGGGTCCTTCCGCATCTCGTACAGGACCGGCGTCTGGTCATCATCGACGGGCCCGGACACGGCGGCAGCGGCGACCCCGGCCACCGCTATACCGAGCTTGACTGCGTGAGCGCCGCGCGGCAGATCTTGAACCGGCTGGCGCCGACCGGCCCGGTGGACTGGGTGGGTAACGCCTGGGGCGGGCACGTCGGCCTGCAGCTGGCCGCCGCCCACCCCACCCAGTGCCGCAGCCTCGTCGCCCTGGGAACACCGATCGCGGCCTTGACGCGGGCGGAACGGCGCCGGACCTACCCCCTGCTGGCCATCCACGGAGTGCTCGGCCCGATCGAGCTGGTCCTCTCGGGGGTCACCGAGGTTCTGCTCTCCAGGCACACTCGAGCCAGCGACCCCGACGCCGTCGCTCTGGTCCGCGACAGCCTCACCCGCGCCGACCGGCGCATGCTCCGCAACGCCGTCCGGTCGATCTCGCTGAACCGCCAGGACCTGACCAGCCGGCTGCCGCTGATCGCGGCGCCGACCTTGATCGTCACCGGCAGCGACCACGCCGGGTTCACCCCCGTCCAGGCCCGAGCCGCCGCGCGTCTCATCCCGAACGGACACGCCGCCATCGTGCCCGACGCCGCCTACCTCGTGCCCCTGGAGGCACCCGAGACCACCGCCACCCTCATCCGCGACTTCTGGGCCACCAGCACCAGCGCGCCTGAGGAGCCACCGCGCGCGGGGGCCGACCCCCTCGAGCGCACCCTCTGAGATGACCGATGCGCCGCCTCGACACCCCCACCCGGACCCTTCCCGGGCGAGTGCGGACCTTCCCGGGCGGGCTGTCCGTGGGCGTCGCGGCCGTCATCGCCTGGCTGGGATTCCTGGTGCACAACGTCGCCGACCTGCCTGACCAGACGCTCCTCAGCCCCGAGACTCTCTGGCCGAGCCTGGTCACCGCAACACTGGTCGTCCTCTACGCGGCCGGGGCGGTACGCGTCGCCGGGACCGGCCTGCTCACCTGGGCTGTGCTGAACATCGCCGGCGGAGCGTTGAGCGTCCTCCCGCTGCCGGTGCTGCCGTTCACACCGGAACAGAGCCTGCGCCACTACTCCTTCCACGTCCTCTACGCCGCCACCCAGGTCCCCCTGCTCGTGATCGCCTACCGCCTCACCACACACCCGACGCCCGACCATTGACGCACCGGCACACTGAGCCCGGCAAAGACCGCCGTCACCCCTCCAACTGCCGCTGAAGGTAGGTGTTCCCTACCGCCGGCAGCTGTCCGGTCGGGGACGTTTCTGGTGTCCGCGTGCGGGAGTATCGGCCGAGTGGGATGCTCCCAGTGTGGGCGAGCAGGACTGGTGGCGGGATCAGGAGCCGCCGGATGCTGACCCTGACGGTTGGGACTGGGATCGGGACGCGTGGATCTCGGGGAGCCACATCGGCGCCCTCCCCGTTCCCGGACCGGCCGAGGGTGGGCTGGTTGCGCGACTGTTCTTCCGAGCCCTCATCAGTGACGTCGACCTGGTCCTCAACAACGTCCAGCTGGCGGCCGCGTGGTCGCAGTTCGACCGCTGCCTCTTCCGTCAGCGGGTGCGGCCAGTACTCAATGAGTACGGTGTGGCGGCCCAAGGGTCGTTCGGGATCCGGCCGACGCTGTACCGCGACTGCACGTTCGAACGCGTCAGGTTCAAGCAGCTCGGCGGCTTCAACATGGACAGCGCCCGCTTCGAACGCTGCACGTTCATCCACTGTCGCTGGGAGGGGCACTTCGCCACCGAGGCCGACCTCATCGACTGCGTCTTCGTCGGTCGGATGAACGGCTGTACCTGGTCCGGGCACGGACCAGACGGTCAGGGACCCTCGCGTCGCAACGTCATCGAAGGCAACGACTTCACGGCAACACAGTTCACGGCCAACGTGGGCTGGCGGCAGGACTTCCCGATCTACGCGCAATCCTGGCCCCCGGACTACCTTCCCGTGATCGACGGGTGACCGACAAGCAGTGCTCCACCCGCAGGCGGGTCGGCTCCCGGCTGCTCGGCAGCGCTCTCTCCTCATCACACTCGAGACTGACAGCTGAGCCTCGGCCCTTCACGATTGAGGGGGTGACTCACCCCCGGAATGCACCAAAGTGCCTGTCCTGCAACGAGGTACTTGACTTGCGAAGGTCCAAGAATCTCGAGCTGGAAGGCACCTGGTAAGTGAAGAGTACAGCGTGGTCGGCAGGGTTGGTCGTGTCTGGGGACGGCACCGGCGTGGTGGCGCACGCAGGGAGCGTGGCGGTGCGGATGC
>JAKPQA010000130.1 GCA_029547025.1 Armatimonadota bacterium | reverse complement strand
GAAGTCCATCACGTCGTCGAATTGCACGGGCGCATCGATCTGCCCGAGTTCGCGGTAGACGAAGCTGGCATTCTTCCATGTGCGCTCGAAGTTCGTCGGGTTCGAAGCGTTCAGGAAGAACTGCTCGTTCTCGGCAAAATTGGTGCTGTGGAAGTCGCCGCGCATGTCCATGACTTCCTTTAACGGAAGGCTGAACGCATCGGCCAGCCACTTGCATGCATCCTCGGGGTGCTCCTTGGCAAAGATCATGCCCTCGAAGATGCCCGCTACCAGGCCCTCGACGATCTCCGGATGATCCTTGGCAAAGTCCGCCCGCACCGCGTAGACGTCGGCGATCAGTTTGTTAGCGTCCGCCGTCGACGAGAGAATGCGCGTACCGGGTACTTGGTCGGAAATCCTGTAGATATCGGGCGCCCACGAAACGCAGCCGTCCACGCTCTTGTCTTCCACGAACGCGCGCGCGGCCGAGAAGGCCGTATCGGTGTACCTCATCTTCACGTCCACGGGTTTGAGCCCGGCGGAGAGCATCAGGGAGGTCAGGTAGTACTGACTCGGAGAGTTCTGAGCGAGCGTGATGGTCTTGCCTTTCAGGTCTTTGACGGAACGGATCGTCGAGCGGACGACGATACCGTCGCCGCCGCTGGACCAGTCGATCTGCTGGAAGATGCGAGGCGCCGTGCGGCTGTCCTTCATCAGCTCGGGGGCGAACAGGACCATCATGTCCAGCGTCCCCCACAGAATGTGGCTGTCACCGGCCGCGAAGGCGTCTCGTGCCTTCACCGGGTCATCGATGAGCTTGAGCTGGACCTTGAACCCGTAGTCCTTGTAGAAGATGCTCTCCGTGTTGGCGGCGAACCCGTGGTTGGCCGCGACGATGGGCAGCCAACCGATCCAGACGTTGATCGGGAAGACGACCACGGGGTCCGCGTCGTTCCACTTGTAGTTGCTGGTGCCTTTGACGGGCGGGAGCTTCTCCGAGGGCACGAAGCTGTACTCGGTGACTGTCGTGATGCCGGTGAGGTCCGCCTTCTCTGCCTGCTGCCCCGCCTGCTGCGACTTGTAGGCGTCCAGGTCCACTTCGCCGCCACCGGACGCGCCTTTCGGCAGAAGCTTGTCGCGCAGGAGGTAGCCGCCGGCCCCGATCAGACCGAGGACGATCAGGGTGACGACAACCTTCCCCGCTCCGGTGAGGCCCGTCTTCTGTGTGCCTGCCATGGTCGATGCCTCCAACAGCCGATCCACGCGTCGTCGGCTCGAGAGTACCACTCCTGAAGAGACGGCCTCGATAGCCCCGAGTGGCGCTCGGGCCACACCGCCGACTGCATGACCTTCGCGCGGCGCGGCGCAACTCCTGCGCCAGCGTTTGCCCACGCGGTCCATGCAGGGGCCCGGCGGGCGGCCGGGGAAGCCATGCGGGCGGCACAGACGGCGGCACGGAAACCGAGGAGGGGGCCTCCCTTGCGCGCGCGACCGCACCACCTGATCGATATCATCACTCAGTACGGCGCGGGTCAGCCCTTCGCGCCCTGCGACTACGGCCACGCGGTTCACACCGTCGCGGCCCGGGTGATTGGCGATCCCCAAACACTCATCGAGTTCGTTGTTGGAGCCGACGACATCTGTGACCCCTGCAAGCACCTCGTCGACGGCCGCTGCGATGACGGGGTGCCCGCTCTTGGGCCCACCGCCTCGAAACAGGAGTACAACGACGCTCTCGACGAGCGGCTCATGCAGTTCCTCGGGATCACCGAGGGCCAGACCATGACGTTCAGGGAGTACATTTCCGTCCTGCGCGACCACTGGGACGGCCTGGTCGAGCAGTGTGCCCATCCCGGTGAGTCGCCGGCGGAACGGGCTGTCATGCTGGAGCGAGGCCTGGCAAAGCTGGAGGGCTGAAACATGCTGCGCGCAACTCCGATGCTTCTGGTGCTGACCGCGGGGAGTGTGGCCGCGATGGCGGATGTCGACGTGCGGGACTTCGGGGCCGTGGGCGATGGGACTGCTGACGATACGGCGGCCATCCAACGGGCTCTCGATGCGGCATCAACTCAAGGCGTCGTCTGCTTCGCCCCGGCGGGCCGGTATCGGGTCGATGGTGCGCTCACGGTGCCCCCCGGCGTCACGTTCCGTGGTGCTTCCGGAGGCGTCCCTCATTCGGAGCAGCCCATCGGCACCGTGCTGCTGGCCTACGGCGGCAAAGGGAACGAGGACGGCGCTCCGCTGGTCACCCTCAAGCCCAACGCGGTGATTCGCGAGATGATCATCCACTACCCGGAGCAGACTCTGCCGGACGTGATCCCCTATCCCTGGTCGATCCGCGTCGAGGGCCAGCTGTGCCAGATCACCGACATGACGCTCACGAACCCCTACAAGGCCCTCGATCTGGGCACCAACTGGAATGAGCTGCACACGGTGCGGAACGTGTTCGCCTGCCCCCTGCGTGTGGGCGTGTACATTGACCAGTGCACGGACATCGGGCGGATCGAGAACGTGCACTTCAACCCGAACTTCTGGACGCGCATGAGCCTCGAACCCCGATTCCCCGGCGGCGACATCAAGGCGTACCAGGAGAGGAACCTTGTGGGCTTCATGATCGGCAAGACCGACTGGGAGTTCATCAGCAACTGCTTCGTGATCTTCCCGCGTATCGGGTTCCATTTCGACGATTTCGGCCACGGACCCGGCAACGCCGTGATCACCCAGTCGGGCAGCGACATCTGTCCCGTGGCCGTGCGCGTCGACCAGACCCAGGGCCATGCCGGGGCCCAGTTCGTCAACGGCCAGTTCATGGCGACTGTCGAGATCGGTGAGAGGAACCAGGGCCCCGTCAAACTCACGAATTGCGGCTTCTGGGGCGTCCCCGAGACCAGAGTTCAGATCGACAAGCAGGGCCCCAGCACACTCATGCTGACCAGCTGCCACTTCACGGGTTGGGCGGCGGCCCAGGAGGGCGAGCCCTGCATCCGGGCGAGTGGGGGGCGACTGCTCGTCAACGGATGCGAGTTCATGGACCAGGGCAAACGCGCGGTCTCGTTGGAGCCAGGACTCGTGTCGGCAGTGCTGATGGGGAACCTGTTCCGGGCCGCCGACGCGGTGGTCGACACGTCGGGCGCACCGGTGCAGATGGGGCTGAACTCCGGGGGGTAGCCTCCCGAACCGGCCACCCTGAGCCGCGGCGGCATGGAAGCCCCGGCGCGCACCTCCAACCGTAGGCGAGGCTCTTGCCTCGCGCTGTTCCCCTGGCGGGCGAGGACGCCCGCCGGCACGCAGACCTGAGGGACCCGTGACCTCTCCTGGCCCGCGGCTCGCGCCGCGACTGCCGGGCACCAAGGCCCGGCGCTACAACCGTATCTGTACCGTGGCCCGCGGCCTCCGCCGCCCTCTACCGCACCGGCTCGAGCCGAACCGCTTTGAGGTTCATTACGGCATAGCCGGGCATCGACGCCGGACGCACAGCGATGGTCGCTTTGCCCTTGTCGAGCTTCAGCGCGCCCTCGAGGTCCGCATCAACGAACTGCGTCCAGCTCTCGGTGGCCCGGACCTTACCCCGGACGCTGGCGCCGCCTGCCTCGACGTCGAACTCGGCGCCGGGAGTAGCGGGATCGCACGCATAGGTCACCTTCACGCGGAAGCTGCCGGGCTTCTCCACCAGCACGTCCCAGCTCACCCAGTCCGTCGGCTTGACCCAGTAGCCGATGTTGTCGCGATCGCCCCCGGACTCGTACCGAGCGTTCTCTCCGTGCACCGTGGCGTCCATGGCGCGCAGCTCGATGGCACCATCGGCGCTCTGTCGGAGGGAGTACTCGACTGTCGGCTCGCCCCGGATCGTTACCACAACCACGGTGTCGATGGGATCGGGTGCCTGAGTCGGGATGTCAACGACCCATCCGGCCTCAGAACGTGCTGCCTTCAGTTTCTTCCCCGTGGCGAGCAGCTTGGCCTCGGTCACCTCGTTCTGGAGGCCGGGAACCTCCAGCTTGCCGTCCTGCGGCCAGTCGAACACGTGAAGGAAGAGCTTCTGCCCCTTCCGGGTGCACCGACCCCAGGGCAGCCTGGGGAACACACTGGCGGTGGTGCCGTAGAGGCTGTCACCGTTGACCTTCAGCCAGTCACCGATGGCCGTCAGGCGTTCCACACTGGCCTCCGGGATCTCTCCCAGCTCGTTGGGACCGACGTTCAGAAGATAGTTGCCCCCCTTGCTCGCAATGTCGATGAGCATGTGCAGCAGATCGGGCACCGACTTCCAGTTGAGGTCGTGCCGGTGGAAGCCCCATGTCCCATTCATGGTCATGCAGGTCTCCCAGTCGCGGTCCGGGGTGCCGGTGGCCGGGATGGTCTGCTCAGGCGTGTCGAAGTCCTGCGGGAGGTTGATGCGGTTGTTGATGATGATCTCGGGCTGCAGGCCCCGCAGAAGGTCCACGATCTCCTGCGAGTGCAGCTCCTCGGGGGAGTGCTCCCATCCACCGTCGAACCACAGCACGCCGATGTCGCCATAGCGGGTGACGAGCTCGCGAAGCTGGCCCTTCATGTACTTGATGTAGCGGTCGAAGTCGGCACCGTCGGTGGGACGCGTGTCCCATGGCCGAGGGCTGCCTTCGCCGCGTGGCAGGTAGTCGGGGTGGTGCCAATCGAGGATCGAGTGGTAGAAGCACATCTTCAGGCCCTGTCGGTGGACCTCGTCGCTGAGTTCCTTGAGGATGTCGCGCCCAAAGGGTGTCGCATCCACGACATCGTAATCGGTCAGCTTCGAGTCCCACAGGCAGAAGCCATCATGGTGCTTGCTCGTAATGACGATGTACTTCATGCCCGCGCGTTTCGCCAGGGACACCCATTCGGCCGCGTTGAAGCGAACCGGGTTGAACTGCTTGGCCAGTGGCTCGTAGTCCGCGACGGGGATGTGGCCGCTGAACATGATCCACTCGCCCGCCCCGCCCACGGGGTTCCCATGCCATTCGCCGGCCGGGACGGCGTAGAGCCCCCAGTGGATGAACATGCCGTATTTGGCCTCACGCCACCAGGCCATGCGTTGGTCGCGCTGCTCCTTGGTCTCGGCCTTCGGCGCGTCCTGCGCCGTCGCGGCAGCACAGGTCAGCATCGCCACGGCCACCAACGCGACCCGCACCAGTCTGAAGCCACCCACGAGACTGCTCATCATCTGTTCCCCCCAGATCACTGTCGCCACGAGCTGCTCAACGCTACGCCCGAAGCGCCTCAGCCGCCAGCGCCACGGTGCGGTTGATGTCGTCGGATGTGTGTGCCGTCGAGACGAATAGGGCCTCCATCTGTGAGGGAGGCAGGTAGACCCCGGTGTCGAGCATGTGGCGGAAGAAGCGCGCGAAGGCCTGGCGGTCGGACTGATCGGCGGTCTCCCAATCGGTCACCGGGCCCGCGCAGAAAAAGGGTGTCATCATGGAGCCGACGCGGTTGATGGTCATTGGGACGCCAGCGGCCTTTGCGGCCGACGCCAACCCCTCGGCCAATGCCGCCGCCCGGGCCTCAAGCCTCTCATAGACACCCGGCTCCCGCAGAGCCCGCAGCATCTCGAGTCCCACAGACACAGCCACGGGGTTCCCGGCCAACGTCCCCGCCTGGTTGATGGAGCCCACAGGCGCCATGTGCTCCATAATGTCGCGCCGGCCACCATATGCCCCGATGGGGAAGCCTCCGCCAATGATCTTGCCCAGCGTGGTCAAGTCCGGTGTGACGCCATACAGGCCCTGAGCACCCGAGTAGCCCACGCGGAAGCCCGTGATGACCTCGTCAAATACCAGCAGGCAGCCGTGCTTCTGGGTGAGGTCACGAAGACCCTCGAGGTAGCCCTCACGAGGTGGCACGACACCCATGTTCCCCGCGATGGGCTCCAGGATCACGCAGGCCACTTCGGCGCCACATTGCCCCAGGACTGCCTCCACGGCCTCCAGATCGTTATAGGGGACCGTCAGTGTGCCCTCGGTATAGCCCCGTGGCACGCCGGCCGAGTCGGGCAGGCCGAAGGTGGCGGCGGTCGAGCCGGCCTTGGCCAGCAGGCCGTCGGAGTGGCCGTGGTATCCGCCGGCCATCTTGATGATCTTATCGCGCCCGGTGAAGCCGCGGGCCAGGCGCACCGCGCTCATTACGGCTTCGGTGCCCGACGTCACCAGGCGCACCATCTCGATCGAAGGCACCGCGTCGGCCAGGGCTTCGGCGAACTCGACCTCCATCCGCGTGGCAGCACCGAAGCTGGAGCCGCGCCCCACCGCTTCCCTGGCTTCCCTGACCAGCCGCTCCGGCGCGTGCCCGAGAATCAGGGGACCCCACGAGCCCACATAGTCGATGTACTCATTTCCATCGACATCCCAGATGCGACTCCCACGGCCCCGCTCGATGAACGGCGGATCGCCCCCCACCGCGCGGAAGGCGCGTGCGGGGCTGTTCACTCCACCGGGGATCACACGCACGGCTCGCTCGAAGAGCCGGACTGATGTATCACGGCGCATGGGGCGCCCCTCTCGCGTCACTCAGCGGACGGGCACGAGCGACTCAGCATTCAGATGGGTGATCCGTTCGAACGCCTCCGGAGAGAGGCCTGCCCCCCGCAGGAACTCGATGTGCGCCGTGTCGTGGTAGTCGGTCCCATACAGGATGCGATGGGAGTACTTCTCGAGAAACGGCGGGCCGAACTCCGGGTCGCGCCGGACGGCGTTCAGACCCGATCCTGCGGACAAGTCACAGTAGAGGTTGGGCCACTCATCGAGGAGCCTGGGCAGCAGGCCGCCAGGCGTCACCGGCCCGCTGGGGTACGCCTCTGGACTTGCCGCCGCGTCGCCGGAGATCTCGCGCCAGAAGGCGGGCCCGTGGCCGATGAATATGGTCTTCGGACACTGCTCCATCACCCGTGGGAGCCGCGCAAGGTCGACGTTGAACCACATGTCGCTCGACGGCAGCGGAACGTCCATGTGGAACAGCACGGGGAGACCCATCTCACCACAAGCCTGGAACACGCGCACCGAGTCCGGGTTGTCTATACACAGACGGATCTTGTGCTCGCCGTAGCCCCGGCATCCGAGCTCCACGAAGCGCTCGATCTGCTGGATGGCGTCGGCCTCCCAGGGCAGCACGGCGCAGAATGGGATGAAGAGGTCGGGGTAGCGCTGGGCGGCGTCCATGACGTCCTCGTTGGTGATCTCGGTGTCCATGGTGTTGCGCAGTACGTTCTGGCCAACGCAAGCCAGCAACCACACCCGGTCGACCCCGATCCGGCGGAAATGAGCGGCCCAGTCGTCCGTGGTCATGCCGAGCCAGTTCGTGTGGGCATGGACATCGATGAGCACCGGGAAACCTCCCTGGCGGAGCCGCCTCCGGATCGGGTCCATCGGACGCCGCAGGGAGCGCCCTCGGGCCCGACCGCGTCGACGGCACCGCTACGCACCGAACTTGTGCTGCACACCCATCAGGTTGGTCATGATCGGCATGACGTCGACGCCACGGATGCGGCCGAGGCCGCCTGCGGTCGCTGCGCGCTCGCTGAAGGTTGTCACGGCATCGGGCACGAGGCTTGGGCCCCAGATGACCACGGGCACGGGGTCACCGGTATGATCGCCGACCTCGCATGGGGTCGCGTGGTCGCCTGTGAAGAGTAGTGATACATCAGGTTCTATGTGAGCGTAAATGTGCGCGACGGCCGAATCGATCCGCTCAATCATCTTCGCTTTGGCCTCGGCCTGGCCATCGTGGCCGGCCACATCGGGTCCCTTGATGTTGCACAGAACGAAGTCATGGTCGGCCAGGGCATCCACAATGGCCTGCGCTGTGGCCATGACATCGGAGTCCAACCCCCCGTTGGCGCCCGGCACGTCGATGATGTCCATCGCCAGGTAGATGCCAATACCACGGATCAAGCCCGTCTCGACCAGGCACGCGCTCTTCACGTGCCACGCCTCATCAAACGGGGCGACGTCGGGCGCGACGCCGATCCCGCGAGGCAAGGCGATGTTCGCTGGATTCAGTCCCTGGCGGATACGCTCCTGGTTGATCGGATGCGCTGACAGCACCTCGAATGACCGCCGCACGAAGGTGTTCACCGCGCGCGCGGTCTTCTCGCTGGCTGGGTCACTGCCCACGGCCGTCCAGACCTTCTCGCCGGTGGCGTGGGGGTCCACGTCCGTCACGGCGGCTCCGAGCCCCTGTCCGCGCAGCACGAGTGCGCCACGATGGGCGACTGATTCCTTGAAGAAGGCGGTGACACCATCGCCCAGGTCCATGCCGTTGAGCGCCCGAGCGAGTTGGTCGGTGCCCGAGGAGATCCGGCCGGCCCGGCGATCGGTCACGACCAGATCGTCATCCACTGTCGAGAAGTTGACGCGGAAGGCCACATCGCCGCCCCGGACCTCCATGCCGATGCCGGCTGCCTCGAACGGCCCTCGGCCCGTGTAGACCGCATACGGGTCCATGCCCAGGATCGACAGGTGGGCCGTGTCACTGCCGGCCACGACCCCGGGTTTGATGGGATCCATCAGGCCGACGACACCCTCGGCGGCGAGACGGTCGAGCGCGGGTGTTGCGGCCGCTTCGAGGGGCGTTCGGTTCCCGAGTGCCGGGGCCAGCCGGTCCCCCAGTCCATCGGCGATCAGCACTACGGCTTTGCGCTTGACGCTCACGGCATTGCCTCCTGGGGATGGTCTCTCGGGGCGGCCCATCCGGGCCTGGGCGAGTGTACCAACCCGGCTGGAGGGTGTCAAAGACGTGGCGGCGCTCAACGGGTCATCTCGTCCCTCGCCGGCGTCCCGGGTGGCCTCAGGCATCGAGGGCGGTGGGCAGGATTGGGTCGCGCCCGCGTTCGGCCGGTTGTGTGTATGCGGTCCATCCGAGGATCCTCCGGACCATGGAAGGGGCCCAACGGAAGGGCCCCGCGATGCGGGAAGGGCCCCCTCCGGCCCGCACTCGAGCGCCAAACGAAGCAGGATTACCCGCCGCGTTCGTTGACAGTGCCGAATCCGCTGGGGTAACATTCGGCCGGGCTAGCCGAGCCCCAGTTCAGCTTCGGGGCGCCGCGGCCTCAAGCGGCCCCCGGCGGATAGCGAGGGCCGGTAGAGTGGCCGACGCGCTGGAGAAGGCTCCCTCTCGCACGGACGATTTCGACGAGCTGCTGGCCGCGGAGGCCGATACCGGAGAGCGCGGCTGTGCCTGGTTGGCGCCTTATGTGGCTGTTGCCGCCTTCGTGGTCTACATCATCTTCTTCGTCTTCCAGAACTCGGAACCGATTGACCTCGTGCTCTTCCCCAAATGGGATGTGAAGGTTCGGCCCCCTACGCTCGTGTTCACATCCATCGCTCTCGGCGCGGTGCTGACGGTGGTCGTGTCATGGCTGAGGAGCCGCGTCCGGCGCCAGACGGGCGGCTCGCAGCACGGAGGCGGGACCGATGCGGGCTAGCCGCGCCGCGCTCATCGCGGCGGTGTGTGCTCTGCTGGTGGGGTTCGCCTCTGGTTGCGTGGAGGTGACGACAACCATCACGCGCCGGGGCTTCATTCACCGCACGTTCCGCGTGCTGGTGAACGAGACTCACGCCGAGTCGGTGCGCATCGAGATCGCCAAGCGGTTCGGCCGCGAGTGGGAGATCTCGGAGAGTACCCGGAACTCGCAGACGGTCTTCACCATCGCGTCATCGCGCTCTCGTGCATCGGTGGACGACTACCCGGGCGTCGCGCTCGACCTGCAGTCCACGAGCTCGGAGCAGTCGTTCACGTACACGGAGACCCTGGACCTGGCGCGTTTCCTGCCCGTGCCGAGCGTTCGGAAGGACTTTGCCAACACGGAGATCGCGTTCCGGGTGAAGATGCCGGGCAAGATTACGAGCTACTCGCCGACCTTCCGCGGCACGCAGGAGAGCGACGACACGGTCCTGTTCACGTGGAAGGTGTCGGACCTCGACCGTGATGAGCCGAGGAGCGTGCGGGTCACGTCCTCAGCCAAACGCCTCGACCATGGCTTCCTGATCGCGCTCGAGACCATCGTGTTCGGCGGCGCTGTATTGTCCATACTTACCAGTAGCCGGGCAGTGCGGTTCTTCCGGCGGGTGTTCCTCGACGACGATGCGGCCGCGGAGGACATTATCGGCGAGCCCGGGTAGCCCCCCTAGCGATCAGTCCAGGTCCGCCAGTCGGGCCCGAGCCTTCCACTCCGCACAAAGCGTTCCATCGAGGTGTGGCACGCGCAGTCGGGCGCTATCTCACGCCAGGCGCGGGCCACGCTCCTCAGCAGGTCGGGGAGAGCCGACACGGCATCTCGGACACGCTGCCGCTCGTCGGTGGTCGCCAGTCCCTCGAACAGCGTGCCGGACTCGTAGGGCCGCTCGCGCACCCCTTCGGCGTAGTTGGTGATGTAGCAGAGGGGGGCATAGCCCATAGCGAGTTCGCGGGCAAGGAAGCTCTCGGGGATGAGTGTCATCCCCACCAGGTGCGCTCCCAGAATGGCGTACTGCCGGATCTCGGCCGGTGTTTCGAGCCGGGGCCCCTGGGTGCACACATAGGTGGCGCCATCCCGAACCGGTCGGCTCGTGGAGGCGCAGGCCGAGAGAAGGAGACTGCGGAGCACGGGGCAGAACACGGGATTCTGACGGATGAAGCCATGCCCTTTGCCTTCGAAGAACGTGCTGGCTCGGCCGCGCGTCGCATCGAGCAGGTCATCGGGCACCACGTACTGGCCGACCTCGAGGCTCGGGTCAATGGCCCCGGGACCGCTCCATGCCACGATATGAGAGACGCCCAGGCTCTTGAGCGCATAGATGTTGGCGCGGTAGTTGACGAAGGGCGCCGCCACCTCGTAGCCGCGTTCGCCGTGCCTTGACATGAACAGCACGGCCGCGCCTTCACCGCAGTCGATTCGGCGCACGGGCGCGCTGTTGCCATAGGGGGTCTCGACGGGGCCGGCGCACGGCCCCTCGAGCGACTGATCGCGCAGCAGGTCATAGGCGCCGCTGCCGCCGATGACGGCGAGAACTCGTGCGTTCACCCCTAGCCCCCGATCCGCCGGTACCGGGTGTCACGCTGGCGCGCCGCGAAGCCCGCCGCAGTGATGAGGGAACTGATTCCGCGCCGGTCGAGCCGGAAGGCGACGCCGGCCGCGCGCACCACGTTCTCCTCCATCATCGTCGATCCCATGTCGTTGGCACCAAACCGCAGGGCCAGCTGAGCCACCTTCGCCCCCTGGGTCACCCACGAAGCCTGGATGTTTCGCACGTTGTCCAGAGCCAGCCGGCTGATGGCAAGGGTTCTGAGGTACTCGTGTCCGCCGAGTGTGGGCCGATGGGCCATGGCGGTGTTCGCTGGCTGGAAGGTCCAGGGGATGAAGGCCGTGAAGCCCCCGGTCCGATCCTGCAAGGCTCGCACGGCCAGCAGATGGTCGACGCGGTCGGCGGGCGAATCGCCGTGGCCGAACATCATCGTCGCGGTGGTCGGCATGCCCAGGGCGTGGGCTTGCTCCATCACTGTGAGCCACTCGCCGGCGGAGCACTTGGCCGGGCTCACCGCCTGTCGCACTCGGTCGGAGAGCACCTCGGCCCCGCCGCCAGGCAACGAGTCCAGTCCCGCATCGCGCAGCCGCCGGAGTGTGTCGGCCGTGTTCAGCCCCGAGACTCCCGCGATGTGCACGATCTCGGGCGGCGACAGCGAGTGGAGCTGAACAGCGAAGCGCTGCTTGATGAAGCGCAGCAGATGCTCGAAGTACTCGATGGTCAGCGAGGGGTGCAGGCCGCCTTGCATGAGCACCTGGGTGCCGCCGGCATCGCACAATGCTCGGATCTTCTCGGCGATGGTGTCGAAGCCGAGCACGTACGCTTCCGGATGCCCCTCGTCGCGGTAGAAGGCGCAGAAGCGACACCGCGAGACGCACACGTTCGTGTAGTTGATGTTGCGGTCGACCACGTAGGTGACGACGCGGTCGGGGTGCATCCGTTGGCGCACGCGGTCCGCCGCATCGCCAAGCGACAGCAGGTTGGCGTGTTCGTAGAGTTCGAGCAGTTCATCGCGCTCAAGACGCCCCCCGCCCACAGCCCGCTGGAGTACCCCATCAATCGGCAAAGCGGAGCCACCGCCCGTCCCGTCGCAGCAAGCCGTGAGCCTCGGCCCGTGTCGCGAACTCGCGCAGGCCGCGTAGGGCCTCAGGCGTCAGGTCATACCGGATCGATCGGGCCAGGTAACGCGTCATCTGCGCGGCATCGAGGCCGTGTTCGGCGGCCCGTTCCTCGGCGATCCGAGCCACGGCGCGCTTGCCATCACGCCACGCCGCCCGAAGCAGCTCGGCGAGAGCCGGATCCGGGCTCCGCATCCCCCACATCGCGAACACGAATGGCATGCCCGTCAGCCGATGCCAGGCGGCGCCCAGGTCTTCATAGGGTACATCGTCGCCCGCCCGGAGTGCCGGGTCGCCGATCAGGAGCGCCGCATCGGCCGCCTCGAGCATCGCGTCGCGGTCGGGATGAGCGCGAACCGCCTCCGGGGCACAACCGTAGGCGTCGCGCAGGATAACCTGAGCGAGGAGCACGGAGGTGCGGGAGCTGGTGTCGAGGGCCACGCGCTCCACCCGCTCCAGCGGGACCTTGTGGTAGAGCCGAATGCTCTCGACGGGGCCATCGCAGGCCACGCAGGGACCGGGCAGTACCCACAGACCATCGTTCTCGAGGATCTGGACGGCCGGCATGAGCCCGGCGTCCAGGTCGCCGGCGAGGACACGGTCTCCGATGCGCGAGGGTACATCGGTTTGTACATCGATCACCGGCTCGGGCAGAGACTGCAGGCCGTAGACCAACGGACGGCCGAGCAGGTACTCCATGACACCCACGCGGTACCTCACCGGTCCCTCACCTCGTTGTAGAGCGTGTCGCGCTCCACCGGTTCGCGCCCCGCCTCGCGGATGAGACCCTCGAGGTCCGCGCGCGTCAGGGCCTGGGGAGTGTCGGCACCCGCGGCGTGGGTGATCTTCTCCTCCACCACGGTGCCATCGATGTCATCGACGCCGAAGCTGAGGGCGACCTGGGCCAGCTTGGGAGTCAACATGATCCAGAAGGCCTTGATGTGTGCGAAGTTGTCCAGCGCGATCCGCCCGACGGCCAGCGCCTTGAGGTCGTCGAGGGCACTGGTGGGTGCCCACACCGGCATGTCGGTGTGGGCCGCGTGGAACGCCAGCGGGATGAACGACAGGAAGCCGCCGGTCTCGTCCTGGAGCTCGCGGAGCGCCAGCAGATGGTCGGCCCGCTCGGCCGCTGTCTCGATGTGGCCATAGAGCAGGGTTGCGTTCGAGCGGATGCCCAGCTCATGGGCCGTCCGCATGACATCCAGCCACGCGGCTCCGGGCAGTTTGTCGGGGCAGAGCTCCGCGCGCACTCGCTCGGCGAACACCTCGGCACCGCCTCCCGGAAGCGAGTCCAGCCCCGCCTCGCGGAGTGACCGAAGCGTGTCCCGAACCGGCATGCCGGCGAGACGCGACAGGTAGGCGACTTCGACGGCGGTGAACGCCTGGATGTGAACCTCGGGCAGGGCCGCTCGAATGGTCCGCAGCAGATCCACGTAGTAGTCGAATGGCAGATCCGGATGGAGCCCGCCGACGACATGGATCTCCGTCACGCCGGTACCCTGGCACGCCTCGGCCCGCTGGCGTATCTCGTCGAGGCTGAGTGTGTATGCGTCCGGGGCGTTGGCGCTCCGGCTGAAGGCACAGAACCGGCATCGGTTGATGCAGACATTGGTGGGGTTGATGTGCCGATTGATGATGTAGTAGGCGCGGTTGCCGTTCAGGCGCTCCCGCACATGGTTGGCCATGCGCCCGATGGCAAACAGGTCGTCCGATTCGTACAGCCGGATGATCTCGTCACGGGTCACACGGCCCCCGTCGAGCACTCTGGCCTCGATGTCCGCCAGACCAGGATCGGGCACAACCGTTGGGGCCCCCGTCATGGCCGCGGCACCGCCCTCCCGAGCACGTAGAGATCCACCGCGGTGGCTGCCAGGAACACCAGGCTCACGGTACCGTTCACGGTGAAGAACGCCGTGTTGACGCGTGACAGGTCCTGTGGGCCAACCAATGTGTGCTCGTATGCGATGAGGGCTGCCATCAGCAGCACCCCCACGAAGTAGGCCGTACCCAGGCCAGCGACACCGCCGAAGCCGAGCAGGGCCAGGGCACTCAGTGCGTGAAGCAGCCGCGCGATCCACAAGGCCCGGGCCGGGCCAAGTGCCGCCGGCAGTGAGTGCAGGCCGATGCTCCGGTCGAAGGCGAGGTCCTGAAGCGCATACAGGATATCGAAGCCCGCGACCCAGGCGACGACGCCGGCGGCAAGTACCAGGGGCGGAAACTCGATCTTGCCGCGGGCCGCGACCCAGGCGCCCACCGGCGCGATGCTCAAGGCAAGCCCGAGAACCATATGCGACCACCGCGTCCAGCGCTTGGTGTACGAGTAGCCGAGGACAACGAGAAGCGCCGCCGGGCTGAGGGCTAAGGCCAGGCCATTGAGCTGCCAAGCCGCAATCACGAACAGCGCAGCCGCGGTTGCCGTGAACCCGATGGCGGCCCCTCGAGTGATGACTCCCCGCGGGATGTGTCGTCCCCGGGTTCGCTCGTTGAGCGCATCCAGATGCGCGTCCACGATCCGGTTGAAAGCCATGGCAGCCGAGCGCGCGGCGGTGAGCGCCACTACGACCCAAACCACAAGCCGTCCAGACGGTCGGCCTCCGGTGGCGACCAGGAGCGCGCTCAGACAGAAAGGCGCGGCGAAGAGTGTGTGTTCGATCTTCACCATCTCGAGATACGCCCAGGCTCGCCGTAGGGCGTAGCTGATCACGACCGATCTTCTCCCCAGCGTACCGCCAGGTCGTTCTCGACACCCAGCACGTCGAGGATTCGGCCGACGAACCCGGCCACCAGATCGTCGAGGGTGGCCGGACGGCCGTAGAACGCGGGGCATGCGGGCATGATGGTCGCTCCCGCTTCGGCCAATGCGGCCAGGTTCCTCAAATGGATGAGGCTCATGGGCGATTCGCGCGGCACGACGATGAGTCTCCGGCGCTCCTTGAGGCACACGTCGGCCGCCCTGGCGATGAGGTCATTCGCGGTTCCGGCCGCCAGGCGGCCGATGGTGCCCATGCTCGCCGGAGCGATGACCATCCCGTCGAAAGCCACCGACCCGCTGGCGATGGGCGCCATCAGGTCATCGAAGTGGTAGCGTGTGACCGTCTTGGCCTCGGCAGGTACCAGAGGCGGGAGGCCGCGCCCCGTCTCCACAGAACGGCCCGTCTCCTGGGCGATGATCTCGGCGCCCGTGGGCGATACCACCAGAGAGACCTCCTGCCCGCGCTCCACCAGGGCATAGAGCAGCCGGACTCCGTACAACGCGCCGCTTGCCCCCGTGATGGCCAACACGAACCTCATCGCGTCTCCCATCCCTCACGACCGCGGGTCGCGTAGAACACGCTGCACACGCCCAGGGTCCGTTCTTCCGTCTCGACCGACTCGAAGCCGCAGTCGAGCAGTACTCGAACCAGCTCCGGCGGTGTCAGGAACCGGTCTATGGAATCCGGCAGGTAGCGGTAGGCCGACCATGAGCCCGACAGCACGCCGCCCAACAGGGGAATCGCCTTCTTCACATACCAGGATACCAGCCGGCGCGCCCATCGTTGGCCCGGGTTCATGAACTCCATGATCACCATCGATCCACCGGGCCGCAGGCAGCGTGCCGCCTCCCGCAGTCCGGCTTCGAGGTCCACCAGGTTCCGCACGCCGAAGGCGCAGGTGGCGACATCGAAGGATGCCGAGCGGAACGGAAGTCTCTGGCAGTCGCACGCCACGAAGGTCACCGGCAGGCCGCGCCTCGAGGCGGACCGGTGGCCCGCTTCCAGCATCGGTTCCGCGAAGTCGGCCGCCACCACCAGACGCGGCCGATGGGGCGCCGTGCAGCACGCCAAGGCAACCTTGCCGGTGCCGGCGCACAGATCGAGGACGTCCAGGCCAGGCCGTGCCAGGGCGCGCCGGACAGACCGGCGCCTCCACCCCTCGTCGAGTCCCAGGCTCAGAACAGTGTTCACGCGGTCGTAGCGGCCCGCGATGCGCGAGAACATGGCCCGCGTGTCGTGCCCTGGCATCAGCAGCGGATCCCCAACGTGGCCCACAGGGCGTCGATCCTGGCTACCACCTCGGCCGACATGGCGATGTCGGCCGGCCACTCGCGTGGATAGCCCTCCTCGGGCCATGACTTGGTGGCATCGATGCCGATCTTGCCGCCCAGATTCGGCGTGGGTGAGGCATGGTCGAGAACGTCCACCGGACCTTCGGCGATGACCACATCGCGCCGCCAGTCCACGTTGTTCCCCAGACGCCAGATGACCTCGCCCATGTCCTGCACGTTCACGTGCTCATCCAGCACGACAACCATCTTGGTGAACATCATCTGACCCGAGCCCCAGATGGCGTGCATGACCTTGCGCGCGTGCCCCGGGAACGCCTTGCGTATGCTCACGAATGCCAGGTTGTGGAAGATGCCCTCCACCGGGAGGTTGATGTCGACGATCTCGGGCACGACGGTCCGCAGCAGCGGCAGGAAGATGCGCTCGGTCGCCTTCCCGATGTAGCAATCCTCCATGGGGGGCCGTCCCACGACGGTGGCCGGGTAGATCGGGTCGCGCGCGTGGGTGATGCACGTCACATGGAACACGGGATAGTCATCGGCGAGTGAGTAGTACCCGGTGTGGTCTCCAAAAGGGCCCTCGCGCCGGAGCTCCCCGGGGTCGACGTAGCCCTCGAGGACGTATTCGGCCCACGCGGGGACCTCCAGGTCGCAGGTCTCGCACCGCACCGTCTCCACGGACCGGCGGCGAAGGAATCCCGCGAAGACCAGTTCGTCGAGGCTGGGCGGCAACGGCGCCGTCGCCGAATAGATGGTGGCCGGATCCGCGCCGATCGCGACCGCCACTGGCATCCGCTCGCCGCGAGCTCGGTACTTCCGGAAGTGCTCCGCACCCGTCTTGTGCACATGCCAGTGCATGCCCGTGGTGTTCCGGTCGTAGACCTGCATGCGGTACATCCCTACGTTCCGGGTGCCGGTGTCGGGGTCAGATGTCACCACCAGAGGGAGTGTGATGAACCGCCCCCCATCGCCCGGCCAGCAGCGGAGCACGGGCATGGCGAGCAGATCGACCTCGTCGCCCCGCTTGATCACCTCTTTGCAGCGCCCCCCGCGCACCCGGCGCGGGAAGAACTGCCCCAACCGGAACATCTCGGACAGAGTCTTGACCTTGTCGAGCAGGCCGTCGGGGGGCGCGCGCCGGACCATGTCTTCAATGCGCTGGGCGATCTCCTCCACGTCGGAGACCCCGAGGGCCATGGCCATCCGCCGGCGTGAACCCAGGGCGTTGGTGAGCACCGGGGTGCGGTACCCGGAGACACGCAGGAAGACCAGTGCGGGCCCGCCACGCTTGCACACGCGGTCGGTAACCTCGGTGATCTCCAGATCCCAGCTGACCTCGGCCTCGACGCGGGACAGCTCCCCCGCGTCATCCAAGGCTTTCACGAAGTCGACGAGGCTTTCGTACGCCACGCGTTGCCCGGCTCCCTCGCCCGCTGCCCGGACCCGGCCGGGCTAGTCCGCGAAGAACTGCAGGGTGATCCGGCTGATGCTCTGGATCACCGTCGTATCTGTCGCCACCAGGGCGACCCGTCCGCTCGCGTCCGCCGTGCCCTCCACCGTCGTTTGTCCCGCGCCGCCATCGGCGGCATAGGCCAAGCGCAGGCGAACTCGAGTTCCCCCGGGCAGTCCCGCCAGTGTGAGTGCGAGGTCGGAGAGCGGGCCGCCCTCCGAAGGCAGAGTCAGCAGGGGGACACTGGTCGGCAGACAGGGGGTACCGTCGCCGTCGATGTCGTACTCGATATAGATCATCTCGGTGAGGTCCACGCCGATACCGGTCTGGCGCATGAACCGGATGTGCGTCGTCGGAACGCCCGCCTCGATGAAGCCCTGCTCGCCGGCGCCCGGGAAGTCCCAGGCGGGCGTGGGCTGATAGGTCATCGTTGAGCCGCTGTTCTGGAAGCGTCCCGAGTTCGGGTTGTGCGCCGAGGTCTCCCGCGTGTTGCCCTCACTGTCCCAGAAGTTGACATAGTCGAAATTGCCGTCGACCTGCACGCCCGGCGTGTTGAACGTGATCGACGTGAACTGTGACCGGCTCACGGTCAGATACACCTGGATGGGGATTGCCGTGTCGCTGATACCACCCGGCGTTCCACCGCCGAAGACCTCGCACCCCGACAGGGCCATCGCGGCCACCAAGACCAGCACGGCCCCACCGCGGCAGGCATACCTCATAGCGGGACTCCTCCTTGCACATGGACCGAGCCATGGGGGTCCAATCGCGCCCTACCCCGGGATCACTCGCGTGGAGCCAGTCTGGTGGCTTGGTCAAGCACCCGCGCAGTGATGCCGCCCGGCTGTGCGGTGGGCGGGGCCGGAGCGGGGGCAGGCGCCGCACGAACTGGGCGCTGCGGCGGACGGCTTCCGCCGGCTCTCCGTGCGGGCATCGGCGCCCGCGCCCGGGGCGCGGCGACCACCGGAGGCCGATCATTCACCGGAGCCGCGGCATCAGCCCCCGGTTCTGGCGGGCCGTCATCCGCGGGCTTCCCGGTCTCGCCGGGCAGCACCCGAGCCGGCGAAGCAACCTCGGCCACCGGCGGCTTACCCACCCCGTCGCGCGGAACGGGCAGCGGCGGCGGCGACCAGTCCACCTCGCGCTCACTGAGAGTGCCCGACGGCACCGGTGCGGGTGCGGGCTCCGTCACCGCAGTGGTGGCCTCCGCCACCTGGCGCGGCTTCTCGACCCGTTCGCCCCTCCCGACCATGGACACGCACAGCGCGATCGTAAGGATCCCCAAGACGGCGGCAGCCACTCCGAGCCGCACCACGAGAGCCTCCGGCCGAGGCGTCTCGGCCCGGATCTGCTCATGCCTCACCGTGAACTGGGCCCAGAGCGTCGCCGCCGGCACCAGCCGGACTGTCTGGCCGTAGGCCGTAAGGCCCTCAATGGCGGCCCTCAGCCAGCGATCACGGTGTGCGCACGTCTGGCAATGGTCCAGATGGTCGTTGACCTTCGCCCGATCCACATCCGACAGAAGCCCCTCGTGGCGGGCGAGTACGGCCGGCGGGTCGCACTCCGCCGTGGAGCGGCCCTGGCCCAGGCCCGTCATTTCGCAGAGCCCAACGTGGAGTCGCTGCACCACGAACTCGGGGGACTTCCCCAACACCTCGGCCACGGCACGGCAGGGCATCCCGCACAAGTAGCGCAACACGACGGGGATCATGTACTCCACGGGGAGGGTGGCCAGCCGCTCGGCGGTCCGTGAAAGGCCACCCCGATGCGTGCCGCGCGCCGGCGGGACTCCGGTGGCGCGCAGGCCCTTACAGATCCCCGGGTTCTCCCGGCGCCATGCGACGCCCTCAGCCAGTGCCTGCCGCAGCAACCAGGTTGCCACCGGCACATCGGGCGAGAATGAACGGCCCATCTCGTACAGTGTCGAGAACACGCGTACCGTCGCGCGGTCGGCCGCATCGGCCCGCGGAATGAGCCACCCCAAGGGTCGCCGCATCTGCGGTGCCCAACGCGTGAACAGCGTCCGGAAAGCCGTGGGATCGCCGGCCTTCCAGTCCGCGATGAGTTGCGCTTCGGAAGCGCGGCTCCTTGTGGCCTCTTTCATGACCGCATCCATCAGGCTCCAGCCGCTCGAAGGCGGCTCGACGGCACATCCTCGTAACCAAGGCTCTTCGGGCCTTGGGCGCATTGTCCCTGCCGCGAGGTGGCCTGTCAAACGCGGCGCACGGCACCGGATGGACTCAGCGGCCTAGAATGACACGACGCCGCGGAATGTCCCGCAGAGGATCCGGCCGCTCTGCGTCTTGGCCTGAACGGTGCCCGACACCCGGTCACCTTTGGAGGCATCAGCGGGCAGCGCGATGCCAAACGCACCGGGGGACGTGGGGTCGAGCGGATCCTGTACGCCTCCGGAGACGAGGCTGAAGTCCAGTACCCTGCCCGTGAAATCCGTGGTGTATCCCCCGACCTCGTTGGTGAACCCAGAGAAGTAGTCAATGGCTTGCTGAGGCGCCACCCACAGCCCCGCGATGCCGCTGGGGTCCACGGGAGCCACCCCGCGGAGCTGCCACAGCTCGGTGGCGTTGTGAAAGAACATCGTGACCACCGTCTGAGGAGCCAGAGTCTCGCCCAGGGCGAACACATCCACGAAGATCATCGCGTTGAGCCCAGTGAACGTGAGCTGGCGGACCGACGCGCCAGACGTCGTCACCGTGCCGCCATTGCCGCTGGGCGCGAAGTTGCCCTCGAACCCATCGATGATGATCCCGCGCTGGCTGACCAGCCCGGGCACACTCGGGAGCCCGTTCTCTCCCGTACCGGACGTCCCGCACACGAATGTGCCCGAGAGGCGATGCTCGCCGGGCGCCCGGGCGACGACAGTCCCGGTCAGGGTTCTGCCTGGAGCCCACTCGCCCGCCACGGCCAGATCGATCGTCGCACCGCCCGCCTCGATGGCCTGGTCGACTTCGACGAGGTTGAGGTCCTGCGACGCCAGTGAGCCCTCGAAGGCCGCCGTCCATCCGCCGTAGTCACACACGCCTCCGCCGGCCAATGGTATCCGGCGCAGGAACGAGATGCTGGCCGCCTCGGCATAGACACGATTGCCCTCGACAACGCCCGAGCACTGCACAATCCACAGTTCGCCCGCGTTATGCATGACGAACGTCACCCGGGCAATCTCCGCCGCGCCCCCCTCGCCGAAGAGGTCCACGGCCACCACGCCGGGCGGAGGGTCTGACTCGCCCGCAAAGCTTCCCGTCCATGCCGTGACGCGACCCGACAGCGAACTGACCAGGGGCAGGGCCGTGGACCCGGTTGTCCCCAGGGGCGCCAGCGAGACGCTGGCGAGCGCGCTCCCGCCGGCCGGGATCGACACCGTCGCATGTCCCACGCCCACCGGGTTCCCGTCCGCGTCGCGCGCCACCACGGTCACGATGTGACCGGACCCGGCGGGCAGGTGCAGGGCGACGGACGCACGCCCGTTGTGGACGTCTTCGCGGGTGGCCTGTCGGCTCACGGTGAACGGTCCCGACGGACCGGTCCCGCTGACAGTGACGCCCATGGTCTCGGCGAACCCCGGAAGCACCCGAGTGCTGACGAGGTTCGGGGGCCACTCCATCGTGAGGATCAGCGACCCGGTCGTTGGCTGCCCAGTGGGGTCGAGCACGATCCCTGAGTCGTCACAGCCCGCCAGGATGGCGGCAGCCAGAAAGCCCAACGCCACGTAACCCCGGACGCCCCGCTGACGCCCTGCCGATCTGCTCATACGCACGCCTCTGTCACGCAAGTCGGCGGCCACGGACCGAAGTGCCGCCGGGCCGTAGGACCTCTAGTCCTTGGACGCAATGACGAGGCCGGTGTTCTCGCGAATCTACCGATCAGCGACGGGCTAGCGCCAAACCGGAGTGCTCTCGCTCACAGCCGGCGTCTTGGTGAGCTGTTCCAGCTTCGTCAGGTCTTCACGCTCCACGGTCCAGAGGTCGACACCGCGCGACGCCCCGGCGAGCATATCCTCCCGGACGAACACGATGTGCCTCCCGTCTGGTGACCAGGCCGGCCAGGAGTCGGCCCAGTCCTCGTCGCCCTCCAGCGACACTTCGGTTACGGCCCCGGTGGTAGCGTCGGCGAAGAACAGCGCCTTGTCCTCGGTCTCCGGGTCGAGGTCCACGTGGTACGCGATCTCGCCGCCCAGCGGAGACCAGGCGGTGCTGGATGCATTCACTCCCGATGTCAGAAGCTTCCAGCCGGACCCGTCGACGCCCACCGTCCCGATCTCGCCGCTGTCCAAGTCGGCCTCGTCGAGGTGGAAGCACAGGCTCTTGCCATCGGGCGAGAAGCTCGGGTGTCGCTCAGTCACGCCTGTGTTCGTGACCCGTGTCACGTTGGTCCCGTCGGGGCGGCATGTCCACAGATCACCCGCGCGGACGAAGGCCACCACGTCGCCGGCGGGTGACCATGCGAGTTCGGTGCCCCCCGCCGCGGGGTACAGGCCCGTCAGACTGACTGCGGCACCGCTCCCAAGAAGCGAGACGAGCACGTTCTCTCCCGCATCGCGGTACATGAGGCGGGTAGCCCCGGGCGAGAGAGCGGGGTCGGCACACGGCGGACTCGATGTGGACAGGACGCCCAGGGACGCGCCATCGGGGCGGACGCCCTCGATGACCATGCTGGTCCCGGCCCCGCGGGCATACGCGATGACCTGGCCGGCTTGTGGGTCGGATGCGGCCAGGCCGCGAGCAAGATATGTGACGATTCGGGCTTGGATGGTGGAGCCACTGGTGAAGTCGACGGTGGTCGAGCCGACGACCAGCAGATTGCCGGACACGTCGAACGCCTGGGCCGAGATCACGTGGCCCACCCCTATCGGCAGGTCCATCGACACGCGGGCTTGCGAGCCCGTGAAGTCACTCCGGTCCACCGTGCGACGGACCTCGAACGCCTTCGTCCCCACATCCGTCTGCCCTACCGCCACGAGTTCCACCCTCTGGGCGTTCGAGGGCAGAGCGCGGACCGACGTCCCCGCTTGCTCCCACTGGAGGATCACCACGACTCGCCCCATGGCGACCTGGCCGAATGAGTCATCGGTCAGGCCGCCGGCCGTGCCGCATCCAACGGAGCCGATCCCGAGGGTCCCCGCGAGTCCCGCCAGTGCCAGGAAGGCCGAGGCACGTTTCATCGCTCGCGCCCCCCCTTCCACCCGCACGCTGCGTGCCGCAGCGATTCCACGATGACCTGGACGGGCTTGGTAAGACCTTCGGTCATGACGGCAATGTCGCCGATCGGCCAGGTCGTGGGACCCGTTGACAGTACTGTGGAGTTGATCCCCTCGAGGATCGGGATACCCTCGGGACTCGTGACGTCGAAGCGCGTCCCGCCGGGATACTCGGTTCGGTACTGCCACAGGCCACTACTGCTGGTCACCTTCTCGTATACGCCTTTGCGCGGGTCGGTGATGTAGATCCGCACCCCGGCATAGCCAGTGAGGCCGGTGCGCTCGGTGGCGGTGAAGAGTAGTCGGTCTGCCGGCCAACCGGTCGAGGTGGCGCCGGTGGCGGTGGGATAGAGGTACACGTAGCTGTCTATGCCGATGTAGCCGTCCGTGGAGCCGCCATTGCCGCCATTGCCGCCATTGCCGCCATTG
>JAKPQA010000200.1 GCA_029547025.1 Armatimonadota bacterium | reverse complement strand
CCGCCAGGCATCGTGCAACAGCAACATGAAGCAGATCGCCCTGGCCGTTGACATGTACTGTGCCGACTACGACCAGACCTATCCGATGAGCATCTACCTGGGCGGTACGACCGTTTGGACGTTCTACGATGTGCTCGCTCCGTATATGAAGAACAACCAGATCCTCGTCTGCCCGTCGGAGCCCAGGCGCGTTGCCATGGCCGAACTCCAGAGCATCGTCCCGGTTCCGTTGGGGACAACCATTCCATATGTGGGCTACAACGGGAACTACGCCGTGTTCGAGGACGGGCCGGGCAACCCGGTGACCCGTCGGGATGATGCGTGCATCCGCCAGTCGGAGCTGCCGCGGCCGGCCGAGACGTTCTGCATGGCCGATGGTGAGATCGAGCTGCAGCCGAACCTGTTCAACTCGCCGGTGGTGGGTGCTCACAATGAGGGCTTCAACGCCGCCTACTGTGACGGCCATGCCAAGTGGACGAAGATTCGTCAGGTGACGAACCAGTATTATGACCTTGGCATGAATGCCCACTACGTCCACGTGATCGCGGGCGGTCCCTACATTAACCGCTACCAGTGCTGGGGCGTCGTTAGGGATGACGGCTCGGTGGGTGCCCTGCGGTAGGGCGTCTCGACTGGTCCGCAGGAGACGGGCTCCGGATGTGCGTCCGGGGCCCGTTGGCGTCTCGATTCGCCTTGCGCCCGGCTGCCCGGGCCGATAGCATCCCGCCATGGCCCGCATCAGTGAGGCGCGCATCCGCCGCGTCGATGGCCTTCTGGCCGCCGAGTACGGCGACCGGCCGCGGGGGGATGCGGAGCCGGATGTCGTTGGGGCTCTGGTACGCACGGTCCTCTCGCAGAACACATCGGGAGCCAACTCCTCGCAGGCGTATCGCCGGCTGAGAGAGGCCTTCCCCACCTGGGAGGACGTGCTTGCGGCGACCGATGCCGAGGTGGCTGAGGCCATCCGTCCGGCGGGGCTGGCCGAGATCCGCGCACCGCGTATCCGGCGGATCCTGGCTGAGATCCGGGCGGCTCACGGGACCGTTGACCTGTCGTGGCTCCGGTCACGCACGTGTGCGGAGAGCACGGCGTATCTGACTGGATTCGTGGGTGTGGGCGCCAAGACGGCCGCATGCGTGGTCCTGTTCGCCCTGGGGCTACCCGCGTTCCCCGTGGACACGCACGTGCTGCGAGTCGCCAAGCGCCTGGGCTGGGTGGACCCCCTATGCCGTGCCGAGGAGGCGCAGGCCGTGCTGGAGCGATGCGTCCCCGATGCGCTCAAGTACCGCCTGCACCTGAACCTGGTGATGCATGGCAGACGCCGGTGCCGCCCCTTGCGGCCGCGGTGCGGCGGTTGTCCTCTGCGCCGGTTCTGCCGCTACGACGAGTCGAAGGGAGGGGCGTAGAGCGAGGGCACACGGCATCGCCTCCTACCAGGGCGTCGTGGGCGCGAAGGGGCCCCACTCGTGCACCTCGTGACGGTCTTCCTGGAAGGGCGGTCGCTCTGCCGCCGGGTGAGCCGCGTGAGCTCGAGCCGAGGCGACGACGATCTGGATTGCGGCCTCGACGGACACACTCCCGGTGTTGATCACCAGGTCATAGAGCTGCGGTCGGTCCCACTCGATGCCGAACATCACCTCGTGGAGGAGGGCTCGGGTGCGGTCTTCCTGGCGGATCTTGGCGAGGGCGGCCAGCCATTCGAGCCCCTCGGCTTCGGCAATGCGCTCGGCGCGGACATCGAGCGGAGCCACGACGCGCACATGGAGCACATCCGGGGAGGCCTCGATGAGGACCTGTGCGCCCCGCCCCATGAGCACGACATCGCCGTCGGCCGCGATCCGCTGGATCGCCTGGATCATGTGCCCGGCATAGCGCTCGGCCTTGCCCAGGATCACGAATCGCTCGAGGAAACTGGGCCGCTTCTCGTAGGCCTCGGCCAGCTCCGGCTCGGGAACACCCGCCAGCTCGGCCGCGCTGGAAACGACTTCCTTGTCGACAAACCGGAGCGAGAGCTGCTCGGCGACTCCCTGTCCGATTTCGTCGCCCAGACTGCCGTATTCCCGAGAGATGGTGATGACAGGCATCGTGAACCACCCTCCTCGCGCCCAAGGGCGTTCGTGTCCTCCACACCCCTTCGTCGCGCGGATCGGGTGATTCCTGCAACAATATGGCGCGTAGTCGGCACCTGGGGACCCGCCCGAGCGTCATTGTCACCAGTCGGCTCACACGGTGCGCCACTGACAGGGGGAGGAAGCTCGATGAGGACGACCATGCTGATGTTCACGCTCGCCATTGCCGCTAGCCTGTGGGGGTGCCCGAAAGGCAGTCAGCCCGACGGCCCAAGCGACACACCGCCGTCGCCCGCGAAGGTGACGGCGCCGGGGAGTAGCACGGCCGGAGCCACCGGCCAGAGGGGCGTGCCTGAGGCAGACGCGGCGGGCTCGGTCGCCGAGGGGATCCAGTGGGTGAGTGACCTCGACCAAGCCGTCCGGAGCGCCGCGGCCGAGAAGAAGCCGGTTATGGTCGACTTCTACACGGACTGGTGCAGCTGGTGCAAGAAGCTCGACTCGGACACCTATACCGACACGGAAGTCCAGAAGCTGGCGGCGCGGTTCGTCAACGCCAAGGTCGACGCCGAAGCGGACCGGGCCGCAGCCGAGAAGTACCAAGTGGACGGTTTCCCGACGATCGTCTTCCTGTCGCCCGATGGCGAGGAGATCCACCGCATCGGGGGCTACGCGCCACCCGAGAAGTTCCTCAAGGAGATGCAGACGGCGCTGGACAAGGTCAAGCAGGGGAGCTGAGGGCCAGACTGCGACCGCCGAGCACGGTGAGGCGGTGCTCCGAGGGGCTTCCGCCTACCGCCATTCGAACAGGCACACCGAACGGTATGGGCAGGCAGTACTCGGCATGCCCGGTGGGTACGTTTGCGAGAACGGGCTTGCCCAGTGGTGCCAGGTAGTCGGCGAGTAGCTCGTCCAGACTGCGGGCGAAGCCGGTTACGTCGTCTCCGACGAACGTCCGGCCGAGGATGAAACCGCAGGCGTCGTCGAGCTTCCCCGCGAGCCGGAGGTGCATGAGGTAGCGGTCGATGCGGTAGAGGTCCTCGTTCTGGTCCTCGAGCAGGAGGATCCGCTCTTTGCAGTCGAGTTCGTATGGGGTGCCGATGCTCTCGGAGCAGAGACACAGCGTGCCCCCGACCACCTCGGCCTCAACGGTGCCGGAGACCATGCTTTGTGCGTGGTCATCCGGGCCAATCAGCTCGGCGCCGCCCAGATCGCCACGGAGGGCTCGCCGGCCGAGTTCGACGGCCCTCGGTGGAGCGTCGTCGCCGAGGCTGACGGCGACCATGGGGCCCCAGACCGGCTGTGGGCCTCCCGATCTGAGCCACGACAGGAGCAGCACGGTGATATCGGAGAAGCCCATGAATGGCTTGTGAGGTAGGGGGCCGACCTCGCTCAGGTAGGGGATCAGCCGAGCGGCGCCAAAGCCTCCTCGGGCACAGACCAGTGCGTCGATGTCCTCGCGGCGGAGCATGTCTGCGATGGCCTCTGTCCGCATTTGGTCATCGGCGGCCGTGAACGGTCGTGGCCGGAGTACTTCATGGCTGACCACCACCTCGAAGCCCTGGTGTCGGAGAGCCCGCACTCCGGCATCGAGGCGCTGTGGGGTGGGTGGGCACGAGGGGGCCACGATGCCGATTCTCACGGAACACCACTTCCTTGGTCTGCTGGAGACAGCACGGCCCGAAACGAGCATCCCGCGCTCGAGGGTATCGAACGCGGGATGCCAGTACGTCATGCTGACGGGCCATGCCCAGCCTAGTAGGGCGGCATGCCGCCTCCACCGGGCGGGCCGGCCTTCGGCTCTTCGGGCTTGTTGGCCACGAGGCTCTCGGTCGTGAGCAGCATCCCTGCGATGCTCGCCGCGTTCTGCAGGGACGACCGGACCACCTTGGCCGGGTCAACGATACCGGCCTTGACGAGGTCCTCGTATTGCTCGGTGAGCGCGTTGAACCCCTCGGTGGGACCAAGGGTGCGGACCTTCTCGACCACGACAGATCCCTCGAGGCCCGCGTTCTCGGCGATGGATCGCAAGGGGCGCTCGAGTGCGGCGCGCACGATGGCGGCACCGGTCGCCTCATCGCCCTTGAGCTTGAGCTTATCGACGGCCTGCTGGCACCGGAGCAGGCAGGTGCCACCGCCGGGGACGATGCCCTCATCGACGGCGGCGCGGGTGGCCGACAGGGCGTCCTCGAAGCGGTGCTTCTTCTCCTTGAGCTCGGTCTCGGTGGCGGCGCCCACCTGGATGACCGCGACGCCACCGGCCAGTTTGGCCAGGCGCTCTTCGAGCTTCTCTCGGTCGTAGTCCGAGTCGGTCTCCTCGATGGCCTTACGGATCTCGTTCATCCGGCCTTCGATAGCCTCGGAATCGCCTGCGCCGTCGACGATGGTCGTCTCGTCCTTGGTGATTCGCACCGTCTTGGCCTGGCCCAGTACGTCCACATCGAGGTTCTCGAGCTTGAGGCCCAGGTCCTCGGAGACGAACGTGCCGGCGGTCAGGATGGCGATATCCTGCAGCATGGCCTTGCGGCGGTCGCCGAAACCGGGGGCTTTGACGGCGGCGACCTTCAGGACACCACGGATCTTATTGACGACCAGGGTCGCGAGGGCTTCACCCTCGATGTCCTCGGCGATGATAACCAGGGGCTTTCCGGATCGAGCGATGCGTTCGAGCAAGGGCACCAGATCGGCCGCTGCACTGATCTTCTTCTCGTACAGCAGGATGTATGGGTCTTCGAGGACCGCCTCCATGGTCTCGGGGTCGGTCACGAAGTACGGCGAGAGGTATCCCTTGTCGAACTGCATGCCGTCGGTGAGCTCGACGCGAGTGTCGGAGCTCTTGGACTCCTCGACGGTGATGACGCCCTCACGGCCGACTTTCTCCATGGCATCGGCGATGAGGCGGCCGATCTCGGGATCGTTGCCCGCGATGGCGGCCACGTGCTTGATGGCGGCCCGGTCGGCCACCGGAGTAGCCCCTTTGGCGATGGCGGCGACCACGGCTTCCACGGCCGCGTCCATGCCCTTCTTCAGCAGCATGGGATTGCTGCCGGCGGCTACGTTCTTGAGGCCGCCCTGGATCATGGCCTGGGCCAGGACGGTGGCAGTGGTGGTGCCGTCGCCGGCTACGTCATTGGTCTTGCTCGCGACTTCGCGGACCAGCTGTGCGCCCATGTTCTCGAAGATGTCTTCGAGCTCGATCTCCTTGGCCACCGTCACTCCATCTTTGGTGATGGTGGGGGAGCCGAACTTCTTGTCGAGAACGACGTTGCGGCCCTTGGGTCCGAGCGTGATGCTCACCGCGTTGGCGACCATGTTGGCGCCGCGCTCGAGAGCCCGTCGCGCGTCCTCGCTGAACAGCAGCTCCTTTGGCATTCTCTTCGTGTTCCTCCTTGTCGGACTTCCGCGGTCCCAACTCGCTCTCGCTGCGGGCCGTCTACTTTCGGGACGCCGGCTTCTTCCCCGGGGTCTTCTTGACCGGAGCCTTCTTGGCCCCCGCCTTCTGCGCAGCGGGCTTTGGTGCCGCAGCGGCCGACACAGGCTTCGGCGCCGACGTGTCCACGGCGTAGATGTCATCCTGTCGCAGGATCACGAACTCCTCGTTGCCATCGCGGACTTCGACTCCGCCATACTTGGAGAAGATCACGCGGTCGCCGACCTTCACATCCAACGCCACGATCTTGCCGTCGTCGAGCCGCTTGCCCTCCCCCACACTAACCACCACGCCGCGCTGCGGCTTCTCTTGGGCCGCATCCGGCAGGACGATGCCTCCCGGGGACAGCTCCGGGCTGTCGTCGACCTTCACCACGACACGATCTCCCAAAGGCTTGAGCACCCTCAGCACCTCCTTTCGCTTCGTCATCCGCCCCCGAAGGGGGGCAGGGCGATCGCGACCTGACCGAACTCACACGACGAGTCGGCCACTGGCTATCTCACGGGCGCATTCTAGCACTCATTGGCAGAGAGTGCTAGCACTCCAGGCGAAAATGGCGCGGAGCGCATTGCGGACAGGCTGGGTGGCCGACCTACGTCTCGCCGGACGCCTCCGGGTCGGGCGGGGCACAGACGACGACCTTGGCGGGGCGCACGACGCGATCGGCGAAGACATATCCGCGCTCGAGTTCCTGCACGACGTGGCCGGGGGGAACCTCGTTGGAGGGCATGGCGAGCACTCCCTCGTGAACGTTCGGGTCGAATGGAGTGCCCACGGTCTCGACGGCACAGAGGCCCTCGGCCACCAACACGTCGCGGAGCTGATCGTAGACCATCTGGATGCCCTGCCGTAGTGCCGAGGCTCGGCTCCCGTGCGCCGCGAGGGCCCGTTCGAGGTTGTCGAGGGTGGGCAGCAGCTTCTGGATCAGGTCGAAGCGCGCCGCGGCCTGGGCGTCGGCCAGATCACGCCGCGCCCGCTTGCGGTAGTTGTCGAAGTCTGCCAGGGCACGCAAGTGCCGGTCTCGCTCCTGCGCGAGTTCGGCCTCGAGGGCCGCCACAGCATCGGGGACTTCGTCCTGCACCGGCGGGCCGGCACTCTCGTCGCCAGCGGCCTCGGTGGAGCCGTTTGACTCGTCGCACGTGGCGTTGTCGTCTTGGTGCGGATCCTCGATCGGTATCTTCATGAAGTTCTCCTCACCACCCGAAGCGGGGACAGGGCTCTGATCCTGCTTTCGGGGACACCGGGTCTACTGGGATGGTCCGGGACTGCCGACGGCGCGAAGCTCGATGGTGTCATCTGGCCCGCGGTCGGCCACGACGGTCATGCCGGCCTGGACCCGGCCGGCCAGAATCCATGATGAGATGGGATTCTCGACCAGTTGCTGGATGGTGCGGCGCAGCGGACGCGCACCGTAGGTGGGGTCGTAGCCACGCGTGGCCAGCAGTCGGCGCGCGTCGGGCGTAACCTCCAGGTGGATCTCTCGCTCGGCAAGCTGCCGGCGGACGCGGTCCAGCATCAGCTCGACGATCTCATCGAGCTGGCTCGCGTTCAGCGGCGCGAACACGATGATCTCGTCGATGCGGTTGAGCAGCTCGGGTCGCAGCGTGCGCCGCAGCTCCTCGAGGACACGCTCTCGCTGCCGGGCGAACTGCCTCTCGGCCTCGTCGGCTGCCGTGGCGGGGTCGGGCGGTGTGAGCCATTGAGTGCCCAGGTTCGACGTCAGGATCACCACGGTGTTGCGGAAGTCCACTGTCCGGCCGGCGGAGTCGGTGAGACGGCCATCTTCCAGCAGCTGGAGCAGGACGTTGAACACGTCCGGGTGGGCTTTCTCGATCTCGTCGAAGAGCACCACGCGGTACGGCCGCCGTCGCACGGCCTCGGTGAGCTGCCCACCCTCTTCGTAGCCGACATATCCTGGAGGCGCGCCGATGAGGCGGGAGACGGAGTGTTTCTCCATGTATTCGGACATATCGATGCGCACCATGGCGGCCTCGTCGTCGAACAGAAACTGGGCCAGGGCTCGGGCGAGCTCGGTCTTCCCGACGCCTGTGGGCCCGAGGAAGATGAAGGAGCCCATGGGCCGACGGGGATCGGCGAGGCCGGCGCGGCTTCGCCGGATGCATTCGGACACGGCCGCCACCGCGCGGTCCTGCCCCTTGACCCGCTGGTGGAGGTGCTCTTCCATGCGCAGCAGGCGGTCGGACTCGCCCTCGAACATGCGACTCACGGGAATGCCGGTCCAGCGCGAAACGATGTCGGCGATGTCGTGCTCGTCGACGACCCGATCGATACCGGTCTCTCGCTCCCAGGCCGCTCGAGCATTGCGGAGTTCGGCCTGAAGGGCCTCGGCCTCATCGCGGAGCTGGGCCGCGCGCTCGAAGCGCTGGTCCTGAACAGCAGCTTGCCCCTCCCGCGTGACGGCTTCGAGACGCTCCTCGAGCTGCCGCAGCTCGGGCGGCCGACTCTCGATCTCCATGCGCAGCTTGGAGCCGGCTTCATCCATGAGGTCAATGGCTTTGTCGGGCAGACGGCGTTCGGTGAGGTAGCGGTGGGAGAGCTTGGCAGCGGCCGCCAACGCACCATCGGAGAAGCGGATGCCATGGTGCTGCTCGTAGCGCGGCCGTAGTCCCTGGAGGATGGCGAGGGCCTGTTCGACGCTGGGTTCCTCGACGAACACGGGCTGGAATCGGCGTTCGAGAGCGGCATCTTTCTCGATGTACTTGCGGTACTCGTCCAGGGTGGTCGCGCCGACGCACTGGAGCTCGCCCCTGGCCAGAGCCGGCTTGAGCATGTTGGAGGCATCGATGGCCCCCTCGGCGGCTCCGGCGCCGACCACGGTGTGCAGCTCGTCGATGAACAGCACGATCTCGCCCCGGGCGGCTCGGATCTCCTCGATGACTGCCTTGAGGCGGTCCTCGAACTCACCGCGGAACTTGGTCCCGGCGACCAGGGCTCCCATGTCGAGAGCGACGACGCGCTTGCCTCGGAGCATCTCGGGGACGTCTTTTGAGACGATCTTCTGAGCCAGACCCTCGACAATGGCGGTCTTGCCCACACCGGGCTCGCCGATGAGCACCGGGTTGTTTTTGGTTCGTCGCGAGAGGACTTGGATGACGCGGCGCACCTCTTCGTCTCGGCCCACCACCGGGTCGAGCTCGTTGGCTTCGGCCAGGGCAGTGAGATCACGGCCGAACCGTTTCAGTGTCTGGTACCGGTCTTCGGCGTGTGCGTCGGTGACGCGATGCGAGCCGCGGATCTCCTTGAGGGCTGCATAGATCTTTTCGCGATCGACCCCTCGCGCCAGGAGGAGCTTGGCAGCGGGCGCGGCGCTCTCATCGAGGATGCCGATCAGCAGGTGCTCGACCCCCACGAAGGAGTCGCCGAGCCGCTGTGCCTCCTGCTCGGCCGAGCCCATGACCCGGCGAAAGCCCGGCGACATGTAGATCTGCGCCTGAGCAGAGGCGTCGTGGTACTCGACGCGCGGCGTCTTGGCGATCTCCCGCTCGAGATCGCGCCGCAGGTCAATGATGGCCTGGTCCGACCCGGCGATCCGCTCGATCACCTTCACGGCGAGCCCATCATTCTGTTCGAGTGCGGCCAAGAGCAGGTGCTCGACGTCGATCATGGTATGGCCAAAGCGCTGCACGATATCCTGTGCGGCGACGACGACCTCTTTGGCCTTCTCAGTGAAGCGTTCAGCATTCATGCGTCATGTCGCCTCCTCTCGCGGTGGATCAGGGTCTTCGGCCCGATGGAAGGGCCGGGCCGCGTGCGAAGCCCTGGGCACGTACCGCCCGGTGATGGGGCCGGCGCGATGGCGGGAACCCTTACTGTTCCGATGGTTCTTCGAGCACCCGTCGCATCTGCGTGATCTGCGCCTCGGCCTCCGCCCGGATGCGAGCCACCTCGGCCGACATCTCTTCGCGCATGCGGTTCATCTTTTGTAGCAGGTCGAGGATCATCTCGACGCCGGCGAGGTTCACGCCGACTTCGGTGAGCCGCTGGATCTGGCGCAGACGCTCGATGTCATCATCCGAGTAGAGCCGCAAGTTGGTGCCCGTTCGCTGGGGGGACACCAGCCCGAGGCGCTCGTACATCCGGAGTGTCTGCGCATGACACCCGACCAGCTTGGCGGCCACACCAATCATGTAGACGGGCTCGTCGCTTCGCCGTCCGGACATCGCGCTCGCACCCCCTTGGGTCAGAAGCGGTACTGGTTGAGCTTGGCTCGCGGGTCCTCATGCGATGACGCGGCCAGAGTCTCGATCAGCTCGCGCTGCTGGCGCGAGAGTTTCTTGGGCACGGTGACTTTGATTCGTACCAGTTGGTCGCCGGCGCCCTTGTCACGCAACCGGGGCACGCCCATGCCTGCCAACCGGAGGATCTGCCCGCTCTGCGTGCCGGGCGGGACTTTGAGCGTGGCCGTTCCGTCTTTGGTGGGAACGGTGATCTCCGCGCCCAGGGCCGCCTCGGCGAAGGTGACCGGCACTTCGCAGACCAGGTCATTGCCACGGCGTTCGAAGAAGCCGTTGGGTGTTACTTTGACGACCAGATGCAGGTCGCCCCGGGGGCCTCCTCCCACACCGGCGAGTCCCTCGCCGGCTAGCCGTATGCGCTGCCCGTTGTCGATGCCGGCGGGCACCTTGACCTCGAGCTGGCGACTCCGGTGGACCCGACCAGAGCCCCGGCAGGCGTCACACTTCGCGCGAGGGACTTCGCCCTCGCCCCGACACTCGCCACAGGCGGCGATCATACCGAACACCCCGGCACCTCCCGGGGCCTGCCCAGTGCCGCCGCACGCCCGGCACCGCTCGAACAGATGACCGGTCCCCTGGCACTGGGAGCACGCG
>JAKPQA010000195.1 GCA_029547025.1 Armatimonadota bacterium | reverse complement strand
CGCGGCGGCTGGCCGGTTGAGTAGCCCGCAGGGCGTATCGAAACCCGCCCGCCGAATGGTCTCGATACGGCGCTGCGCGCCTACTCGACCGGCCTGGTCTCGGTCGAGATCAGCGGTACTCCGGGTTGAACCCGAAGCGTTCGCCCGAGTTCCACGCCTGGCGCAGGTTGCCGTAGGCGGGGATGCCGCCGGCGTCCTTCACGATGCGGGCGAGGTGCAGCAGGTTCCACGTCATGAATGTGGTGTTGCGGTTGGTGAAGTCGTTCTCGGGGCCGCCCGACCCTGGATCGAGGTAGCTCGGCCCGGGGCCGACCTCGCCGATCCACCCCGCGTCGGCCGCGGGCGGGATCGTGTAGCCGATGTGCTGGAGGCTGTAGAGCGTGGACATGGCTGCGTGCTTCACGCCGTCCTCGTTGCCGGTGATCAGGGTGCCCGCGACCTTGCCGTAGTAGACGTACTGGCCCTTGTCGTTGAACAGGCCACTCATCGCATACAGGCGCTCGATGAGCTGACGCGTGACCGAGGCGTTGTCGCCCAACCAGAGCGGGCCCCCGACCACGAGGATGTCGGCAGCGTCGATGAGCGGCCAGATGTCGTCGGGCCAGGCGTCGGCCGGCCAGCCGTGCTCGCGCATGTCCGGGTACACGCCCGTGGCGACGTCGTGGTCGATGAGGCGCAGATTCTCGACGCTGACACCCTGCGATCGCATGAGTGCGATCGACCGATCCATGAGCCCCTGGGTGTGGCTGAGTTCAGGGGAGCGCTTGAGGGTGCAGTTGATGAAGACGGCCTTCAGGTCGTCGTAGCGCGCAGGCTGATCCATGTGTCCGACTCTTCCACTCGCGGGGCCACACGCGGCAGGGGCGACCTTACAAACCCATGACATCGGGGCCATTGGGGGCTGTCCACCGCCAACCCCATGGCAGTCTGAGGCCATGAACAAGCGTGTGATCATCGTCGTTCTTGCCCTCGTGGTGCTCATCGGTGGGGCCGTCGGCGTCTACGCCGCAACGCGGCCCGCCGCGAGTCCGACGGCCCAGAGCTCCAACAGCAGCACCCCGCCCGCAGCGGCGCCGGCACCCTCCGCGTCGTCAACCGAAGCCACTGCTGAGACGGATGCCGCGGCATCCGGTGTCTACGTCGACTACAGCCCCACGGCCATCGCCGACGCCGAGGGTCGCGCTCTGCTGTTCTTCCAC
>JAKPQA010000159.1 GCA_029547025.1 Armatimonadota bacterium | reverse complement strand
GGCAGCGTGGGGTAAAGCGCCCGAGGTCAGGATCATCGCTCCACCGGATGGCATCACCGTCTCCGTAGGCCAGGCCGTCCCCTTCGAGGCCAGTATCGCGACCGATGACACCGAATGCTCCGCACCCAAGGTCCAGTGGCTATGGGACTTCGGCGACAAGGCGACTTCCGACAAGAACCCCACGACCCACGCATACGGCGAAGCTGGCCTCTACAAGGCCACCGTCACCGCCACCACCGATGATGGAACCGGCACCGCCGCGGTCGAGGTCATAGTCGAGAGTGGCGGCACGAAGCAGGGCGCGGGCCAGACCAGGCTCTACGTCCGCAGAGCCGGAGAGACTGAGCCCTGGGGCAGCAACGAGGTCTGCGATGCCATGGAGGTCGTGTTCGAGATGACCTCGGCCGGGGGCGGTTCGGGCACCATCGAGCGGCAGGACGAGCCTGATATCGCGGCCGACCTGTGGACCCCCCTGGGCGTACTTCCTGTGGAGACGTTCCAGGACCCGCCCGGAACCTTCTGGAAGCGCTATATCTACTCATGGCCGACGACTGCCGATCCAAACTGGCAGGTGAACTTCCGCGGCAAGCACTGGCGGCTCCCGGGGCCCCCTCCCTGGTATTACACCGGGCCGAACGAGTATCACGTGAACAACACCGTGGTCCACAGCCCCAATAGTGTGCTTCTCTTCAACGGGACCGACAGCGTCGACGTGAACTTCGCCCTCGGGCACATGGCGCTCGACGGCCTCACATTCACGGTTGACGTGACCATCATGACTCTGGACCACACCGAGGTGCGGACCATCCATCAGGCAGGCTTGCCCCTGGCGACGACCTCGGTGCAGTGGGATGGCAAGGACGACCAGGGGATGACGGTGGCCCCGGGTCCCTACATCTACCGGGTGCACGCCACCCACACGGGCATCGAGGTGTGCACCGACACCGACAAGGCCAGACTGCTCGCGCCGCAGGTCACCGGGCTTCACTTCACGGGCGCGGCTTCCGACACGCTCTCCGGCCACGTGGAGTACACGCTGAACCGGGCTGCGGCTTCGTGCTTCGCGCGCATCTACGGGCGTGCCCCCGGAGGAAGCCCCCAGCAGCTTGGAGGCGACGT
>JAKPQA010000146.1 GCA_029547025.1 Armatimonadota bacterium | reverse complement strand
CTTAGGGTCGGCACCCACGCACACCCAACCGTAGGCGAGGCTTCAGCCTCGCGCGAAGTGGCTCTACAGGCCATTGTGAGCCGAGGCTAAAGCCCCGGCTACAGAGGTGATGCGACATACGCCTCTGGCATTGGGCTTAGGTGCGTGCCATTCGTGACTGTCGGCGGTTTTCGGCCGAGTGCTGACCTCAGCCTGCGGGCACCGCCCGTAGACGCGCTCAGGATGACACCCTTGCCTGATGCGTGTCGTAGGTCCCCGGGCGGGCCCAGGCCTTAGGTGCGAACCATTCGTGACTGTCAGCGGTTTCCGCCCCATGGTCACGCGCCCAGGCCGACACCTCGGACTTGCGCCCGCGGCAGGCCGTATCCGCCGTCTGCGCTGCTTAGTGCCTCGAGTTGCCCCTTGCCAAAGGTGCGCCGCTGCGGTACACGAAGGCGGCGCCGCGCGATGCCGCCATGCCTCAGGCGCCCGGAGGCCTCCATGACCAGCCCCTCGTCCATCGACTCCTTCCCTCCGCCGGAGATGGCTCGGCGCGCGGCGGAAGTGGGTGTCAACAAGGCCCATTTGCCCTTCGGGCCCATGGTGCTGCTGTCGGTCCTCGCGGGTGCTTACATCGCCATGGGGGCCGCCCTGTACACCACGGCGATGACGGGGGCCAATGGCATCGTCCCCTTTGGGGCGGCTCGAGTCCTCGGCGGCCTCGCATTCTGTCTGGGCCTGATTCTGGTTGTGGTCGGCGGGGCCGAGCTGTTCACGGGGAACATGTTCCTGGTCATGGGCTGGGCCGACCGTCGGCTACCCTTCGTGTTACTCATTCGGAACTGGATCGTTGTGTACGTCGGGAACCTGGTGGGCTCGGTGGCTGTGGCCTATCTGGTCTATCTGGCTCAGCAGCACACGATGGCCGACGGAGCTGTCGGGCTCCAGGCGCTGACCACGGCCAGCGCCAAGTGCGGACTCCCGTTCACGGTGGCCCTCTCGCGTGGAGTGCTGTGCAATGCCCTTGTCTGCCTCGCCGTGTGGATGACGTATTCCTGCCGCACCACAGGTGACAAGATTCTGGCGATTCTGTTTCCCATCACCGCGTTCGTGACATGTGGCTTCGAGCACAGCGTGGCGAACATGTACTTCATCCCCGTGGCCCTGTTCATCAAGCACGGGGGCCCGGCGGCTTTCTGGGCCACGGCCGGCGCGTCACCCGGGCAGTTTGCCGACCTGACCTGGGCGAACTTCGCCGGGGCCAATCTGCTGCCCGTGACTCTGGGGAACATCGTCGGGGGTGCCGGGTTCGTGGCCGGGGTGTACTGGCTGATCTATGGTAGAGGCGAGGGCACGACACAAGAGAAGGGGCCGCGCCGATGACGACGCGCGAACGGTTTCTGTCGATCGTCCACTTCGAGACACCCGACTACGTGCCCTACTGGTACCCGCCGGGCATCGGCATCGCCCACAAGGAGACGGTCGAGCGGTGGGTCGCCGAAGAGGGCTACCCGAGTGACTACGATTCGATCGTCGAGTTCTTTGGTGCCGAAGGTTATGCGGGAGTCGGACTTCACACGGGGTTCGTTCCTGACTTTCCCGTCGAGACCGAGGATCTGGGCGACGGCTATGTGCTGATCCGCCAGCACAAGGCGACCACGCGCGAACTGGCCAACAACTGGGATCTGTACACCATGCCTGAGTTCCGGACCTACATGTTCGAGGATCGCCGCGACTTCGAGGAGCACATGCGGCCGCGGCTCGACCCGGCGCATCCTGACCGTCCGAGGCCCGAGGTCCCGGCCGAGCAGCCCGAGCAACCGCTGGCCATCAGTTGCCCGAGCTACTTTGGAGTCTATCGGAGCTGGTTCGGGCTCGACCGCATATCCTACCTCATGCACGACGACCCGAAGCTGCTCCACGAGATGAGCCGCGCGTTCACCGACCTGTTCCTGGATCAGGCATGGGAGGTGGCACGGAAGGTGCAGGTGGACGCCATCATCGGCTGGGAGGACATGTGCTACCGCAGTGGCATGCTCATTTCGCCGGCGGCCTTCGACGAGTTCTGCGCACCCTACTACCGCGAGGTTGCCGACTTCGCCCGCCGCATCGGCGCGGCCGTGGTCGATGTGGACTGCGATGGCGATATCACGGAGTTCGTCCACTGCCTGTGGCGCTCGGGTGTGAACATGTGCCACGCCTTCGAGCCGACACACGGCGGCTCCGACGTGCTACGGATCCGGGCGGAGCTGCCCCGATTCATCATCTGCGGTGGGATCGACAAGCACGCCACGGTGGACCCGGACCCGGCTATGGCCATTGCTGAGGTGGACGCGAAGGTTCCGCCACTGGTGCGGAGCGGCGGCTATCTGCCGAGCATCGACCACGGTCTGCCACCCATCTGCCACTACCGGCCCTTCTGGCACATGATGGACCGCATCCGGCAGCATTGCGGGGCACCGCCGGCCCCGTTCCAGGAGGCCGGGCCGCCGTAGGGGGCAGGCCGGGCGACCGGCAAGCGGTCCCTACGTCCCCGTCACCGGCTCCTCGATGACCACTCGGCCGACCGGCAGTGACCGCACCAAGTCCGGCAGGTCGTAGGTCTTGAGCGCTCCATGGATCGCGTTGGCCAACTGGCCCGTGAGCTCCGGGTTCCGCACCACCGTCGCCCATGACTCGATGCACCGGCGGAGTGTCAGCACCCCAAAGACATCCGGCTCAAGCGCCACGGCGTGCAGGGCCGGTGGTCCCAACTCCCCGATGGCGACGACGTCGACTGGGATGCGCGCCGCCAGGCCTGGGTAGGTTGCCAGGAACCGGGCCGACACCAGCACGTCCTCGGCACGTTGGGCCAACAGGGGCTTGTCGAGCATGTAGGCGAGGAACGCCTCCTGCCAGTCGGCCCCGAAGAGCCTCGCCCACTCCTCGCCATACCGGGAGGCGGGGCGGGTTTCGCCCTCGCCGCGCAGGTCAACGGCCAGCACGAGGCGGCCCTGTTGGACGAGGGCCTCGATGGGGCCGCCGGGCTGTGCGCCGGCCTGCTTGCCCTGTGGATCGAGCCATAGGACGGCCGGGCCTCGAACGGCGGGGGGCACCAAGGCCAGTGCCGGCAGATCGATACCGGGCTCGGTCGACAGCACGAGCTTCTCGATGCGGTAGCCGTCGCGCTCGATCCACTCGCGCCGCTCGGCGACGGGCTCGGGGAGCTCGGCGAGAGGCCGGATGCGTGAGGCGTTGCGCACCGCGCGGAGCATCTCCGGGAGGGGTGAGGACTCCCAAAGCCCCTGCCTGTTGGCGGCCAGCGCGGCCTCGTGGTCGGCGTTGAGGGCGAGTACCGACCGAGCCCCGTCCATCCGGAGGACCTGCCCCTCGGGCGTGCAGCGCAGCTCCTCATCGGTCAGCATCGGCATGTCGATGTCCTCAACTGGGCCGTCTACGCCTAGCAGATGGCGCCGCATGAAGCGGACCATGGCTACTCGGTGCGGCGCGTTGAAGCCATGCTCGTCGTCGCTTTCGATCAGGTCTACGGCTTCGGCGGCACCCAGCCGCGTGTAGGCACGCTTGGCCTGGCGGAAGCTGTCCCACGTGCCGAGGATATCGAAGAAGTCTCTCGTGGCACAGCAGATCAGCGTGGGCCTCGGCGCGCGCATGATGATGTAGTCGGCGTGGTCCATGCCGAAGGCGAGCTGCGCCGCGATGTTCTGTTCCGCGTCCTGTGGCCCCTCGGTAACGAACAGTCGTTCGAGTGAGGTCAGGTAACAGCTCGGCGCCGCCGCCACGATACGGTCATCCAGCGCCATCAGGTAGCTCGTCAGCGTTCCGCCGCCCGACGTGCCTGTGCAGCCGATGCGCGTGCCATCGATGTCCGCTCGGCTCTGAAGGTAGTCGATGGCCCTCATGCCATCGTAGACGCGGTAGTAAGCCGTGTTGCGGCCGATCAGCATGGCGCCCACGCCCACCAGCGTGTGCTCGAGGGTCGAGGGGTACTTCTGCCGGCCCTGCTCGTCGAGGATTTGGCCCCGCTCGCCCTGGCCGATGGGGTCGTAGCAGAAGGCTGCGATGCCGTTCCGAGCCAGCAGTGATGGCGCCCGCTGGTACTGCTCATAGGCCTTGCCGTTGTCGCTGTGTCCGCAGGCGACCAGCACGGCGGGGAACGGCCCCTGCCCGGCCGGAACGTACAAGAGCCCGGAGACCCAGATGCCTGGCTGGCTCTCGAACAGCACCTTCTCGATGTGGAACCCCTCGCGCCCGATGCGCCCGACCACGCGGGACACCACCGGGCCGCGTTCCGGGAGTCCACCGAGCTGCCGGGCCATGAACGCCTTCATGCGGTCCTGGTAGGCGAGCACGTCGGCGGCGGACTTGATGGCCTCGTAGCCGTCCAGCCGCGCGCGCAGGGCCTGGCTCGCGCGCGCCTTGAGGTACTGCGTCAGCATGACCGGCGGTGCCGCGGCCCCCTCCCCATGCGGAAGGACCGTCAGATCCTCGGCGGGCAACGCCGCCGCGGCCATCATGGTCCCGAGCAGTCCTGCTGCGCAGTGCACGTGCATCCCAGACGCCTCCTTCCGGGCGCTACTCGGCCTTGTCCATGGCGAACGCGGCGGCGATGGCCGACCGCGGGTCGAACATCTCCTCGATGGGGCCAAGCTGCTTCTCGAGCTCGCAGGGCGGCTCGTAGTTCTCGAGATCCTCACCATCGCAGTAGCCGCGTGCGAGCTCGACATAGTATAGGAAGTTCCTCAGCGGGATGTCCGGCGGCACACCGTGGTCGACATGGGGCACATAGCCGCCATGCCTCCGGGCCGCGGCGTAGCGCTTCGCCACCTCGGCCCGGAGCTGGTCGCGGCCAAAGCGCAGCTCGCGCTTGTCGATCCCGCCCTGAAGCACCACGCCGGGAAAGCGCGTCAGCATCTCCTCGGGATCGTTGCCGGCCGCGATCTCGACGGGGCAGATTCCATCGAGCCCGGTGGGGTACAACACCTCGAGGATCTGGCCGTTGTAGCCGTCGGAGTCCATCAGAACCGTCCCGACGCCGTGCGACTTGAGGAACTCGTACAGCCGTTCGTAACGCGGCCGCATGAACTCGCGTATCGATGCAGGCGAGAGCATGGCCTGTGGCTTGAAGGCCATGTCCTCGTTGATGACCATCACGTCGACCTGAATGTGCGAAAGCGGCTCCCGCAGCAGCTCCATGATGAACCAGGTCCAATACTCCATCATCTCGTGCACGAGGAGGGGTTGGTCGTAGACCATGTAGGAGAGCCCCTCAAACCCGCACCAGTCGCGTGCCGTCCAGTAGAGCCCGGAGACGGAGGCCATCACGGGAACATCGGCTTGGTTGCACGCGTCGACAAGGTCGCGCCAGTGGACCCCGCCGGGGGTGTGGTGGCGGTAGCCATCGGGGTTGAGGCTTGGGGTGACCGTGTCGACGGGAAGGGTACGCTCGGGCGTGTGCGGGTCGAAGTGGCCCTTCATCTCCTCGAAATCCGCTGGCGTCTTGACGGGGAAGTCGAGGTACTTTCGGGTCGCGAAGCCGTCGGTGGGCTGGTTCACAGCATCGGCGCGCGTCACGCCCCACTCGTCGACCCAAGTGCGCACATTGCCCTCCACCGAGATGACGCGCTCCTCAAACGGCGGCAGTGGGCCTTGGTAGAGCTTCCCGATGCCCATCGCGCCGTCGGAGCCGACGAAGTGGCCCCAGTTTCGCTGCAGCTCCTCGGACAGTCCCTGCTTCCGCCACGCGGCGAACGTTGACGCCCGCGGTCCACCAAAGACATAGGGCAGCCGGTCCACAGGCTCCCGCCGAAACACGGCTCGCATCCGTTCGCGCGCAGTCATGCCGGGTACCCCCCACGGCCCAGGTCTTCGCGCCGCCCGATTCCGGCGCGCCGCGGTCTGTTCTTCAGTTCGTTGCCGAGGACCTCACACGGGAATGGCCGGCCGAGACGCTCACTCCGCCGCACGGATGCCGCGTAAAGGGGAGACAGGTCCCGCGGGACGCGCGACCGAAGCCACCAGGAAACCCGACACCAGTGGGCAGCGGAGGGCGATGGCCATGCGCAGGTCTCTGGCGGTGCCACTCGCGATAGTGGCCCTGGCTGGCGCGACGGCCGCGCAGGCGTGGAACGCCACCGGGCACCAGATTGTGGCCGCGGCGGCCTATCGAGCGCTGCCCGGGCCCGCGCGGGAGTGGGTGGACGTGGTCCTCAGGGACCATCCGGACTACACCCGGTGGGTCGAAGCGTGCGACATCGACGATGTCGGGCTCTACGTGTTCATGAAGGCGAGCCCGTGGCCCGATGAGATCCGGCGCAGCGGAAGCCCGTTCGACCACGCCGAGTGGCACTATGTCAACTACCCCCTGCGTGCGCCGGACTTCGCCATCGAGCCCCGGCCCGAACCGGGGAATGACATCATCTTCGGCCTGATGTGCAGCCACGACATCGTTGAGGGCAGGGTGACGGAGCGTACGAGGGCGGTGATCGGTGACCGTGTGCCCACGGCAGTCGAGCGTGCCGCACACCTGGCATGGCTCGTGCACCTGGTGGCCGACATCCACCAGCCGCTTCACTGCACAGCGTTCTTCAGTGATCCGTACCCGGAGGGCGATGCGGGAGGGAACCTCTTCTGCGTTCGCGATGGCGATCGGCCCGTGAAACTCCACGCGTTCTGGGATGATGCCGTGGGCTTGACGGAACGTACCATGCGGCTTCTGGGGCGCGCCGGCAAGATGGCGGCGGACCCGGAGCTGGCGCGGGCGAAGCTGCCCGAGCTCGAGCGCGACACGACACCCGAAGCCTGGGCGCTCGAGAGCCGCCAGGTGGCAGCCGATTCCGTCTATCTCAGGGGTGAGCTCAGTGGGGCGCGGGCGGAGAGCTATCGGGATGCCGACGGCCGCCTACGGTCGCGTCCGCCGGCGGATGCACCGCCGCTCCCCCCGGGCTACCAGGACGAAGCGCGGCGCGTGTCGCTCCGCCGGCTGGCGCTGGCGGCCTTCCGGCTCGAGGATGAGCTTAGAGGGTTGGGTGGATAGGCGGAGCACCTCTCCATTTGGGGAGTGAGGCCGGCGTTCGCGGTGCTCACTGTAGCCGAGGCTTGAGCCTCGGTACGGAGGGCCTCGGGTGACAATGGGTGCGCGCGAGGCTGAAGCCTCGCACATAAGTGATCGAGAGGTCTGGAAATGGCCGCGCCACCGAACGGCGGTAGGAATCCGTTACGGTCGAGTCTGTTCCGAGGGACAGGCGTGTACCATGTGACCACCGTAACGGATGGCCGGAGGCCGCTTCTCCGAACTGACCAGGCACGGGCGATCTTCGCTCGGTGTCTCGCGGACTGCGAGACCCAAGGCCTGTTCAGCTGCCTGGCCTATGTGCTCATGCCGGACCACCTCCATATGGTCATCTGGTTGCCGCACGGGCACGCTGTGGCGGACGGTGTCCGTCGGCTCAAAGGCAGGTTCGCGCGCGAGCTTAACGTAGCGCTCGGACGCGAAGGCCGGGTGTGGCAACCCTCCTACTGGGAGCGCACCGTTCGTGATGAGCAGGCACTGCGCGAGATGGCCGACTACACCCACGCGAATCCCGTCCGCGCTGGGATCGTGGAGCGGCCCGAGGACTACCCGGCGTCATCGTGTGGGGAGTTCGCTGAGCGCTACGTGCGCACGTTCGGGCAGCCGCCGCCCCCGAGTGCGTGCTCTTCGGCCACACGGAGGCAGTGCGCGCGAGGCTGAAGCCTCGCCTACGGGAAGCGGGATGTGGCCACCTGCCTTACGGCCTGTAGCCGAGGCTTCAGCCTCGGTACGGAGGGCCTCCGGCGACAATGGGCGCGCGCGAGGCCGAAGCCTCGCCTACGGGAAGCGGGATGTGGTCACTTGCCTTACGGCCTGTAGCCGAGGCTTCAGCCTCGGTACGGAGGGCCTCCGGCGACAATGGGTGCGCGCGAGGCTGAAGCCTCGCCTACGGGAAGCGGGATGTGGCCACCTGCCTTACGGCCTGTAGCGCGCGAGGCTGAAGCCTCGCCTGCGGGAAGCGGGATGTGGCGTTTGGCGGCATGCCCCCCCGACTACTCCGCCCGGCACATCACGCGGAAGCCCACGTCATAGACGCCGCGATAGGGTGGGTAGCCCTGGCGGAAGGTGGGCTGGGCGCGCTGGGGCTTGTCATACCAGGAGCCGCCCAGGGCCAGGCGAAGGTCACGCGGACCGTGCGGAGGTCGATAGGCAGCTTGGACCCACTCGGCCACATTGCCCACCATGTCGTACAGGCCCCAGGGGTTCGGTCGGTAGGAGCCCACCGGAGCTGAGGCGCGGTAGCCGTCGTTGGCGGTCTCGACGGCCGGCCGCCAGGGGGCAATGGCGCCTGAGGGCAACCCCCAAGGGGCATAGGTGTCGACGGCGCGCAATGACGCATCGGCCAGGTTTGCGAAAGGCGAAAAGTCGGCATCCAGCTGGCCGAACCATAGCGGTGTGGCGGTGCCGGCGCGGCAGGCGTATTGCCACTCGGCCTCGGTCGGCAGACCGATGGCAAGGCCGGTCCGCCGGGATGCCCATTGGCAGAAGGCGTTGGCCGCGTCCCAAGAGACGCGGACCACGGGCTGCTCGGGCGCGTTGACCGGATAGCCGCGCTCCTCGATACCGAACTGGAGGTAGTCGCCCTCCTCGAGGCGGCTGTCGTGAGAGGGATCGAATGCCGCGTACTGGCGGTTGGTGACCTCGAACCGGCCCATCCAGAAGGCATGATCCATGCGTTCGGGCGCCAGCGGGCGACCGTCATCGTCGGGGTTGGCGGGCCCCATGGGGAAGGGCCCGGCGGGGATGTAGACGAGTTCGAGCGTCACCCCATCCCCCAGGTCGATCGATTGCATCGCGCCGGCGGCAGGTGCGCCACGATCGGCGGTGAGGATGGGGGTCCCAGACCGCTGCTCAGGCGCGGCAACCGGAGCCGCCGACGTCGGTGGGCCGGCCTCGCCGGGCCGCACGCCGCCTTCGGGCATCCAGATGGCCTCGGGGTCCTCGTCGATGCCCGCGTACCTGCTCAGCATGGCTCGGCGGCGGTCGCGCATGGGGTCGACCAAGCCGTGGCCCACGATCTCGTGCCAGGTGCCGTGAGCGGGTGTGTTGAGGTCGATCCACGTGATGAGCCGGTCCCACGACTCCGGGTCGAGCACAACCCCGTAATGGCCCTGGCGGAGCATCTGGATCAGACGAGTGGTGTCGGCGGCGAACTCGCCGGGCATCAGCAGGTGCATGTCACTCTCGATGGTGGCATTGCGGACGAACGGCTTGAGCGCCAAGTAGGCCGGTGGGAACTGCGAGCCCTGCTGGTAGCCGTTGTCGGGCCCGGGCGGATGGACGAGAGGCGCCTGGCGGAAGTCCGGTTCGGGCGCGCCCGCCGCCCCGCTGTGGCAGCTCACGCAGTAGTGGTCGAGCACGGGCTGGACCTCACGCACGAATGAGAATCCGCGGGTCGGGCCGTACCATGGGGTGATCTCAGCCGGCCCGCGAGTCGAAGCCATGGTCGTGGCAGTCGTGGGCGGCGCCGTGTGCTGCTTCTCGTGGCAGCCGACGCACGAGAGCACTTCGCCGGGCATGGCAGTCATCCACGAGCGCATGAGCTGCAGGGCCTGACCGTCCTCATCGAGCGGCTGAACGGCGATGGGCGTGTTCGCCGGCACGCGGAAGAGGGCTGAGCCGTCGGCTTCGACGGGCACCGTGCCCATGATGCGCTTCACATCCCAGGGGCCATCGATGCCCACGCGGTTGATCTGCCCGCCCATGTTGTGGTAGGCGAAGTGGTAGGTGAACAACCGCAGCTTCTTGATGGCCCCGCGTGGCACGCCCTTCAGCCCCGGTCCGGCGTAGACATCGGTCAGGTAGACCAGGGCGTCCTTTCGCGTCGCGTCGACGCGGTCGGCCACAACCGGCGGGCGAGGTGTGGGGCGAAGCGGGATCGGCTCGAGCAGGGCGTAGCCGGGTACCTCTTTGATCAGCGTCAGGTTGTCGAACACATCGACCAGGTAGATGCCCCAGTCCGATGCGGGTGTGGGCTTGCACGAGACCAGGAAGTACTTGTCGCTGAGTGGGTAGGGGTGGAGGAACTTGGGCCAGCTCCCCGCGGTCAGGCCGTCGAGGAGGATGGGATCGACGCGCTTGCCCCACCCGGGGATGCGCTGGATGACGCCGTCGGTCTCGGTCTTGCCCTTGCTGGCATCGAAGAGCACCAGCTCGCCCATGCGAGGGTTGTCGTGGTGGCCGACCACGACGGTGACGAACCGGGTCGTGCTGCCGGGAATGGGGCGAGCATAGAACATTGAGTTCGGCCAGTAGGAGTTGCTGCCGTAGTACTCCATCTGCTCGGTACCATCGGGGTTCATGTGGAACAGGATTCGCGAGACAAAGTGCGGGATGTCGGTGTACTCCCAGCGGAGGTACATGACACGTCCGTTGGGCATGACGGTGGGGCACCACTCATGGTCCTGGCCGAACCCCAGTTGGCGGATCTGACCCGTTTTCCGGCGGTAGAGGTAGAGATTCGACACATGGGCCGAGCCGGTCACGCACGGGACGCCGACGAAGGGTGCAGTTGATGTGAAGATGATGTCGTCGCTCGGCAGGTAGCAGGCATCGTAGTTGTCCACGTCTGGCTCGCGGATCAGCGGCAAAGGTTGGGGCGGGGTGCTCGCCAGGTTCGACTCAAACACCTGCCAGCGGCCATCGTCGGCGACCGATGAGAACAGCATCCGGCCGGCATCGAAGTGCAGATCGACATCGCCGACGAACACATCACGCTGGGGCCGGTAGACGGTGCGCAGGTCGCCATCGGGGCGGAGCGGAGAGAGGGCATCGATCTCGTTGTCGAAGCCACTGCGAGGCAGGCTCGAGTTGCTCTCCCAGTTGGCGGGCAGGCCCAGGTTGCCGGCGGAACGCTTCACGAGCAGGAGCTCGGCGAAGTCGAGCAGCGGGTTGTCGAGCATCATGGCGTTGAGCCGCGGCAGTAGCTCGCCGGCCTGTGCGAGAGCGCCCTCGTCGCCGGCCAGCGCCTTGGCGGAGAGCTCGGCGTAGCGGTGGATGAGGGCCGAGTACTCACGGCCGCGGGGATAGCGCTCGCCGAATGTCTCTGATAGATCGGCCACGGCGCGGCGCATGGCGTCGATGTCGACCCGGCCCAGCGTGGCGCGGACCGAGCGCGTGTGGGCGTCCTCGACGGTGCCGAACCACTCGCCCCGGCTCAGGTAGGCCAGGATGTTGCCCGTGAGTCGCTCCAGGTTGCCGCGCCACTGGTCACCGGTCTTGGAGTAGTGCGGGCAGCGCCAGCCCAGGGCGATGACGCGGCCCTTGCCGCAGCTGTACTCGACCAGCGGCGCCTCGGTCGTACCGCCATAGGCTCGGCCCAGGACGTGGGCGCCGGCGGGGCCGCCCGGGTAGAAGTCGGCGAAGGCCGGGTAGCCTCCGCCAGTCAGCAGGACGGGCTGGCCCGGCTCGAAGCCCGCGAAGACCGGGTGGTCGGGTGGGTTCGGCCACACGCCGGCGGTCACGGTGTCATCGCCCGCCGTAGGACCCACGCGCGGGGACGAGGACTCGAGCCCCAGCGGCACGACGTACGCCAGCGCGGTGCCGGAGAGGAACAGCCCTCCGCCGCGGCTGATCCAGTCCAGCAGCGCCTGCTTCGCCCCGGGGGAGTCCATGGGGGCGGGCAGGGGCCATCGCTCGCAATGCCACCACAGGGCGCGGACGTCGGCGGGGATGTTGAGGGCGCCGTCGGCAGTGGCGGCCAGCACCCGGGCGCCGAAACTGCCCGTGGCCAGGGCTCGAGCGGCGGCCTCGCCGGGCCCGGCCGGATCGGTGGCGACGAAGCCAAGGCCGTCGACGGGCGCCGAGAGCGCCGCCGGAGCGGTGGCAAGCAGCACGAGGGCAAGGGATCGCAAGCACATGGGCGGCCTCGCATGGACGGGAGGGTAGTGGGATGGATGCCTATCTGGTGAGAGGGATTCGCGAGGCGGTGGTGGCATTCCTCGCCAGGGGGCCAGAGGCCTGGTTGCGGAGGGGCACCATGGGGGGCGCGCACCGGGCACATGGGTCACGCTTGGGCGCCTCCACGAGGCGATTGCCTCTTTCGCGGGGAGGGGATGCGCCCCTTGTTATCCAGCTGGAGGACAGGGCTCCGCAGGGCTGCGCCCCGACCGCCGGTCGGTGTTGTCCGGATGAGGGCAGAGTGCCGCGCTCGGCTCTTTTCCATTCGGAGACCCCCATGCGATAAGCCCGGTCTGCAGGCGGCCCGCGGCTGCTTTGGGAGGGGCTCCGCCACGGCGACGTCTGCACCGTACGGCAGCGGGTGCTGATGGAGCCCGTACTCAAACGGACCGACTGAGCGGGCTCGCGACCCGCGGAGAGAGGTGCGCCTTTGGGCACGATCTCGGATGTGCTGATGGAGCAGTATGGCCGCGCGTGGGATATGGCCCGGGAGCTGATCGGGGGCTTTGGGGCCGATGAGTGGCGCTCGGGCCACAGCCCGGGCCTCGTTCCGGCCCGCTGGGCCCTCCACGCTCTGGACGCCGCGGACTTCTACAGCCGGTCCGAAGTTGAGGGCTTCGCTTCGGAGGTCCGCCACATCGACTGGGCAGGGCCCGCGGACGCGATCCCGGACCAGCAGTGGGCTCTGCAGTACCTGGGACGCGTGGCTGGCCGAGCGCGGGAGTGGATGGCCACGGTCTCGGACGATGCCTGGCTCGGCCCCACGCCGTTCCACTGGACGGGCCGCACGATGCTGGACACTGGCTGCTACAACCTCAGGCATCTCCTGTACCACCTCGGTGAGGTCAGTATGCTGCTCCGCCAGGCAGGCGCCGAGGAGACAGCCTGGCGGTAGAGAAGCGGATGGGGTGGAGGCCGTCGGCCGATGGGGGTCGAACCCGCGGGTGGTGACGGTCTCGGTTGCGCGGGGGCCGTCGCGATGACTCGCGGAGGTGCCCCATGCCGCTGAGGATTGGCTTCGCCGAGGTCGATATCACCCCCCCGCTTGGCACCCGCATGGCTGGCTTCTTCGAGGACCGTCGGGTCGAGGGCATCCACGACCCGCTCTTCTGCCGGGCCATGGCCATCGACAACGGCGAGCATCCGCTCATCATCCTGACGTGCGACCTGCTCTCGCTCAAGGGCGCAACGGTGCATGCGGCGCGGGAGGCCATCGCGACGGCAACGGGGGTGGCGCCCGATGGCATCGCCATGAGTGCGACACACACCCACACGGGGCCGGCTACATCCCGCATCTTCCTGCGCCCGCCGAGCGAGGAGTACGTGGCTCAGCTCGCCCGCGACCTGCCGGCCGCGGCCACGGCCGCGTGGGCGAATCGTCGGCCGGCCGAACTCGGCGTGGGATGGGGATTCGAGGGCAAGCTCTCACATAACCGCCGCTTCATGATGCGCAGCACCAAAGAGGTCGTCATGCACCCTCCCAAGGGCAGCACGGACATCCTCTACCAGGAGGGCAAGGTCGATCCCGAGGTGGGCGTCATCTCGGCGCGGACGCCAGACGGTCAGCCCATGGGGTGCCTGCTGAACTTCGCGTGCCACGTGAACGTGGTCGGGGGGAGCCAGGTCTCGGCCGACTACCCGGGCCAGTTCGCGGCGGCCATGAAGGCGCGGCAGGGGGCGGGCCATGTGGGGCTCTTCGCCAACGGATGCTGCGGCAACCTGTGCCAGATCGATGTCTACGACCCCGACCTCGAGGACTGGGGCCATGAGTGGGCCCACTACATGGGTGAGCGCCTGGCCGATGACGTGCTGGAGATCGAGGCCGGGATGGCCTACACCGGTGAGCTCAAGCTCGATTCGCGCCTCGTCGAGCTGCAACTCCCGATGCGGCGCATCCCCGACTCGTTGCTCGACTGGGCGCGCGAGGTCCAGCAGAAACCGGAGCTTCAGAACATCGTCGATAGCACCTACGCGGGCATGGCGTTCGAGCTGCGCGAGGAGGTGCGTTCCTCGCCCACATTCCCAGGGATCGTCCAGGCATTGCGGATCGGCGATGTGGGCGTGGTCATGCTGCCGGGCGAGGTGTTCGTCGAGTTTGGGCTCGACATCAAGCTCAACTCGCCCGCGCAACGGACCTTCGTGGTGGAGCTCTCAAACGGCGTCGTGGGCTACGTTCCGACGCGGGAAGCCTTCGCGGGCAAAGGGTACGAGCAGCGAACGGCGACGTCGAGCCGCCTGTCTCCCGTGGCGGGGGAGCTCATGGTGGATGCCGCCCTATCGATGCTCGACTCCATGTTCCTGTAGTGGCGGGCACCATCGAGCTTCACTCCCCGGCCCGCCCCAGGGACCAGATCTGTGGGAACTCCAGTTCGGCTTTCGCTCCGTTGCTGCCCGCCGTCGGCTATACTGGAACCATCTGGACCCCGCACCGCTTTGAGTCCACCTACCCCCTGGGAGGGGATCACTTGCGTACATGTCTGCTCGGGACAGCCTGCGTAGTATTGCTCTCCATCTCGGCATCCGTGGTCACGGCGCAGGAGCCAGAATGGATTCGAGAGGACGAGGCAGCGGCTCTCGCCAGAGCCAAGGCCGAGGACAAACTCGTGTTGGTCGACATCTGGGCCAACTGGTGTGGCTGGTGCAAGAAACTCGACCAGGACGTCTTTACCAAGCCTGAGTTCGCCGAGGCCGCCAAGGACTTCGTTCTGCTCAAGGTCGATAGCGACGCCAATGAGGGGTATCTCGAGAAGACGGGACAGGAGGGCCTCCCCACCACCGCGTTTCTGCTGCCCGACGGGAGGCTTCTGTGTGCCCGGTCCGGCTACATGCCCGTCGAGGCCTATGTCGCCATGCTGGACGAGGCCAAGAGCTTGCGCGGCAAGCTGGACGCCGATGTGGGCGCGATGACGCTCGACGATGCGCTGGCTACGGCGCAGCTGTGGCTCCAGTGGGGCAACGGGGGGCAGGCCGGCCGGATCTTTGAGGCCCTGGAGGCCCGCCAAGGGCTCACCGACGAGCAGCTCCGGTCCGTGGACCTGAGCCAGGCGCTCGGTGCCATCGGCAGCAACGACATGGAGAAGGCCACCGCGCTCCTCGGGAGGCGCATCGCGCCGGGCCTGAGGGTGACGGAGTTCGACCCCAGCGACTCGGCCACCCTGAAGCGCGCTCTGCGGGGCGTTGCCATGCTCTGGCTGGACGTCATCACCGGGGGGCAGATCGTATCCTTCAGCATGCAGGACCAGACGGGCCTGTGCATCGTTCCCGGCGAGATGGAGGGGCAGAAGGCGTTTCTCGCGGCGGTGACGACGCTGCAGGCCCTCCCTGATCCGGCGGGGTGTACGGCCGAAGAGGCGGCGAGGATCGGTCACTTGCTGTGCCAGTTCTCGCTGACCGACCTGGCGATGCCGTACCTTGAGAGAGGCGGGCCCGCATCGGCCGCCGACCTGGTGGCCGCGCAGGTGGCGGCCGGCAAGCCGGCCACGGCCCTGGAGACCGCGAACGCGGCGCTCGAGGGGGAGGTCACTGGCCAGGCCAAGGGGCTTCTGCTGGCGGCGAAGACGCTGGCACTGGCGGCAGCCACACGGACCGACGAGGCCAAGGCGACCCGTGACGAACTCCTGGCGCTCGAGGGGCTGGACCCCGACGTGCTCGAGTTGTGGACGAGCTTCTTCGACGACGAGACGATGGCGCAGCTCTAACTCGGCGCCGTCACCGGGTTTGCGCAGTGGCTCTGGGGCCGCGGGGCATTTCGTCCGCGGCCCCCTGCTTCTGCCGGAGCAGGAGGGCCATGCGGTGGCCGGGAATGAGGCCGCCAGTCCACGTGCTGGCCGCGAGTTGGCCGATCCTACCGTGAGGTGGTCTCTGTGGCACCGCGTGGCCCCGTTCGCTCGGAGCGGCACCCGAAGTGGCTTCTCTCCCGGGTTCTGGCGGCGATGGCGGCAGCGGCCGCGTTCGGAGGATGCGGCGGCGGGCCGGGCGGCAATGGCGGGAACAATGGGGGCAACAACGGCGGCGACGTCTTCAGTCTGGCCGGCACGATCCTGGATGGCGCCAGCCAGGCGCTTGCCGGCGTGACACTGACGGTCTCGGGCGCCGCAGGTGTAGCGGGGACCGCAGTCACCGATGCCACTGGCGCATTCGCGGTCGCCGGCCTCCCGGCAGGCGTGTACACCATCACGCCGACTCGCGCCGCCACATCGTTCGAGCCCGACTCGCGGCAGATCACCGTCGGCCCGAGCCAGACGGGCCTCGACTTCACTGGCTCCGCCGCCGTCCCAGGCACCTTCTCGATCTCCGGGACCATCGTTGGCCGGACTGGGTCGGCCCTGTCGGGTGTAATGGTCCACGTGGTTGGGGCCCTGAAGCGCGGCCACGCCCTCACCGCCGGCGACGGCACCTACGAGATCATCAACCTGCCCGCGGGGACCTATACGGTCACGCTGAGCCTAGCCGGGCACGTGTTCGAGCCGGCGTCGCGCTCGATCGACGTATCGGGGAGCATCTCGGCGATTGACTTCACTGGTGTGCCCAGCACCAGCAACACGTTCAGCGTCTCGGGCACCATCCTCGATGGCGCCGATGCACCGATCGCCGGGGTCCGGCTCACCGTCGAAGACGGCAGCGGCCATCTCGCGACGGTCACGACGGATGCCCACGGGTTCTTCGTCGCCGGCGATCTGGCCCCGGGCACGTACACGGTCACACCGAGCAGGCTGAGCGCCACGCAGTGCACGACGTTCGTGCCCGTGAGCCGCACGGCTGCCGTCGGACCGAGCCAGGTCGGTCAGGACTTCGTAGGCACCCATCACAGCGAGGATGGCTCGGGGCTTGCCGCCAGTGCTTGGCCCATGTTCATGCACGATCCACGGCACACGGGGCGGTCCCCCCACGTCGGACCCCAGACGGCCCACGTCGACTGGACGTCGGAGCTGCGGCCGGCCCCGGCCAGCGCGGCGAAGAGCACCTACGCCTACCGGATGGCACTCGCTGTCGATGGTGATGTCTATGTCGGCGGGCACGAGTACGCCCACGCGTTCGCCGGGGACACCGGGGCGTTCATCGGTCAGTTCCCGTCTACGGCGCCGACCGTCGATCGCGTCTTCGAGGGCTGCCCGGCGGTGGCGCAGGACGGGACCATCTACGTGCCGAGCTGGGATCGCCACCTGTATGCACTCGACCCTTCGGGCGGCGCGAAGTGGAGTGTCGAGCTGAGTGGCGCCGTACGCAGCAGCCCGGTCGTGGCTCAGGATGGTACCGTCTACACCGCCGCCGGCGGCCGGCTGTACGCGATCAGCCCGGCTGGGGCGGTGCTCTGGAGCTACGACGCGGGAACGGAGATCCGTAGCGACCCGGCCATCGGGCTCAACGGGGTCATCCACGTGGGCTGCGAGGACGGTCACCTCTATGCCGTCCTCCCCAATGGCGCCCTGGCGTGGAGCTTCGAGGCGCAGAGCCGGATCCGGGGCGGCCCATCCATCGCCGACGACGGCACCGTCCATTTCGGCAGTGACGATCGCCGCGTCTACGCTCTGGGGCCCGACGGGGCGTTCGTGTGGTCCTACGAGACGGGTGGCGTGGTCGAGGCCTGCCCGGCCGTGGGGGCCGACGGGGCCGTGTACGTCGGCTCGAGCGATGGCACGTTCTACGTGCTGGAGGCCAACGGGACGCCTCGGTGGACCGACTCACTTCCGAGCCCCATCTACAGCAGCGCCGCCCTGGGCAGTGACGGCAAGGTCTATGTGGGGTGCAACAACGACCGGCTCTACTGCCTGACGTCGGCCGGCACGGTCCAGTGGAACAGCAACGATCTGTGGGGCGACGGCCACCTGGAGCGGTCGAGCCCGGCTCTCTCATCTGACGGGGGCGCCTTCATGGTCGGGCGCGACAGCGACGAGTTCGTTGCGACGCTGACGTGCTTCCGACAGTAGGGGGTAGTGGAGCGCGCGGACCGGGGTCCATGCACTGACGCCCGAATGGGCTTCCTCTGTCGGCCAAGGCGCAAGGGGCACCGGCCCAGTGCCCTCGGTCGAGAGCAGGCGCCGCTCGAGATTCCTCGCGCCGCGGATGCGGCACTCAGGCTGACACCGTTGTCGGTACGCTCCGGCGGCGTGTGGGCTGCCGCAGCCAGTGACCATACCTACCCCAGCTCGTGCCCCCTGTTTCGCCGGCCTACTTGACGGCTCAGGATGGGCACGGTACCATATGCGCAAACGTTTGCGCAGTGCGTAGCGCCATTCGGGGCTCGGAGGACGACGGTGAGGCAAGCCGGCAGCCGCCGCACGCTCCACGACATTGCCCGGGAGGCCCAAGTCTCCCCGGCCACGGTCTCGCGGGTCCTCAACGGCCGGCTGGACAGTCGCATTGCGTCCGCGACGCGCGACCGGGTCCTGCGCATCGCCGAGCGTCTGGGCTATGAGCCCAACCGGATCGCGCAGGCCCTGGTCACCGGGCGCACGCACATGGTTGGGGTCGTCGTTCCATACCGCTGGTACCCCTTCGCCACAGATGTCATGGACTGCGTCCAGCAGCGGCTCGAACCTCTTGGGTGGGGCATGGTGGTCGAAGGCACTGAAGGCGACCGCGAGTGGTTCCTCCATGGCGTGCGCCGGCTCGAGGGACAGGTCGACGGCATTCTCACCGTCGATCGTTGCGACCTGGTGCAGGCCCTGGTCGATGACCCGCCCGGGTTTGGCAAGCCGGTGGTGAGTGTCGGCTCGGACTGCTACCGCGGAGTGGATCACGTGAGCATCGAGCTGGGACGCGGGGCGGCGGACGCGGTGAGTCACCTCATTGAGCAGGGCTGCCGCCGCATCGTGTACGTCGTGCCCCAGATCTCCGCTCACCCGCACGAGGCACGACGGTTGGCCTATGAGTCCACCATGGCAGCTGCCGGGCTCGAGCCGGAGCTCGTCGTCTTCCCCAAAGGCACCCGCCGGGGTGCTCGAGAGGCGTTTCTGGCCCATGCGGCCGAACGCCGACGACTGCCCGATGGTCTCTTCTGCTGCAATGACGTGACGGCCTTGGGCGTGTACCGAGCGCTGCGCGACCTGGGCGTTCGCATTCCCGAAGACGTGGCCCTTGTCGGATGCGATGGCACCGATGAGACGCAGTACGTCGACCGCCCCATCAGCACCATCGTGATGCCGGTCGCCCAGATGTGCGAACAGGGCATTGGGTTCCTGCAGCGCCGCATCGATCAGCCGGACCTCCCGCTCCAGGGCGCGGAGCTGACGGCATCTTTGTGTATCCGGGAGTCGTCCCGACGGCAAGTCGGAGACTCCTGAGCAACGCGGGGCCGACGGGGCTCCGCCAGGAAGGGACTGGTTCATGTGCGATGCAGGGGGTTCACGCTCATCGAGCTTCTCGTGGTGATCGCCATCATCGCGATCCTGGCCGCCATCCTGTTCCCCGTCTTCGCCAAGGCCCGGGCCAAAGCCCGCCAGACTTCGTGCCTCTCCAACCTCAAGCAACTCGCCAACGCCATGCTACAGTACGCCCAGGACAGTGATGAGGGCTTCCCGACGCACGCCACCCAGTGCTCCTATGGCGTGACGCAGTCGTTGCAGTGGTTCGAGCAGCTCCAGCCCTATATCAAGAACACCGCTGTGTTCCAGTGCCCGAGCGCCGTCCAGATGGACGAGTGGATGGGCAACTGCTACGGCGGGCAGTTCGGACGTCCGAACTACATTGTCCACTACGGCTACAATGTGCAGATCCAGGAGGCGCCCTTCCGCAACTGGGGCGACAACGGCGTGTGGAGCATGGCCAGCCATCAGCGCCCCGCCGAAGTGGGCCTTCTGGCCGACTGCTTCACCACCCGGTGGGTCTCATCCCCCGACCCGCAGTCCGGCATATCCGTCATGGTCGCCTTCGCGAACTGGACGGCTGGAGGGGCGCAAGATGCGTTCACGTGCGGTTGCTGGCCGCAGATCACCAACCTGGACCTCGCCATCCAGAAGTACACGCGGCACAACGGCGGGTCGAACATCGCGTTCGCTGACGGGCACGCCAAGTGGTTCCCCGCGGCCAAGACGATCCTGGCGTGCCCCGGGTATAGCTGGCAGGGAACCATCCGTGTGTCCTGTGACGGCATGAAGCAGTAGCGGCGGGGGCGCGGTCGGCCCCGTCCCATGCGAAGTGGAGAGGTCACCATGTGGATCCGTGTGATGAAGCGGGCGTTGCTGGGCGTCCAGGTCGCCGCGCTGATGGTTGCCGGGGGATGCAAAGGCAAGCAGGCGACCACACCCGAGGAAGCCCAGGCCCAGGGCAAAGCGTTCGGGATGAAGCAGGCCGAGTTCATGAAGCAGAAGATGCAGAGTGGAACCATGCCCGGCACGCGCTCCCAGGGCGGCCCTGCCACACAGTAGGCTGCCTCTTGCACACCAGCGCCTTTCGGGTCATGCTGCCGGCGGTGCCGTCCATCGCGGCGCCGCCGGCAGTCCACACGACCCGGAGGGACATGTGCATGAGAGCATTCCTGGCCGACTACGTGGCGCAGCTCCGCGCCGTGCTCGACGAACTCGACCCCGACCGCCTACAGCAGCTCGCCGATCGCGTGAACGAGGCGCGAATGGCCGGCCAGACGGTGTTCATCATCGGCAACGGCGGCAGTGCGGCCACGGCCTCACACTTCTGCTGCGACCTCGCCAAGGGCGCCTCGATCGAGGGCCTGCCGAGGATCCGCGCCCTGTCGCTCACCGACAACACGTCGATGATCAGTGCTGTGGGGAATGACATCGACTACGACAGCATCTTCTCCGAGCAGCTGGACGTACTGGCGCGAGCCGGCGACGTCCTGATTGCCATCACGGCTTCCGGCAACTCGCCCAACATCCTGAAGGCCGTTGAGTTCGCTAAGCAGCGCGGGCTGTGGACCGTGGGGCTCATCGGTTTCGGCGGTGGCAAACTGAAGGCGCTCGTCGACCTCGACATCACCGTGTCCAGCCGCAACTACGGATGTGTGGAGGACCTGCACCTCATCCTCGACCACGTGCTATCCCAGTATCTGAAGCATCAGAGTGAGTCGAGTCGTTGCAGCCAGACGACGTAGTCGTCGGTGGTTGACTCCGCGATCGCCACGCGGCAGTGGGCGTCTACGATGCCCTCAGCGCGAGTCTGCTCGCCGATGGCGTAGGCTCGGGCTCGGTAGCGGCCGGGCGGGAGGTTCAGGACCAGCTCGACGGGTCTCGCGGCCGTGCCACGGGCCTCCCTGAGCCGGTTCGGCAGGTATGCGATTACGTCGGCGTAGCCCTCACGGGCCAGGTAGGGCGCCAGGTCGCAACCGACTGCGCGGACCGGACGGGGTAGGGTGGTGAGGTCTGCCAGAGGCTCTGGCTCCGAGATCCTGACGGCGGCGCCCGTGCTCCCATCGACGCCGAAGCCCACGGCCGTGCCGTGCCGCAGGCAACGGGTCGTGTAGGCCAGGCGCAGGCCCGGCGGAAGGTCGACCGCCAGCTCGATGGCGGGCGGCTCGCGGCGAAGCGCGGCGAAGTCGATGCCACCCGAGATCTCGGCCAGCACGGCATGGAACCGCCCCAGCTCCTCCCACTCGGCTGGCGCGATGCGGCTGTTCTCCGGCGCCCACAGGATGGACCCGGGACAACCGGTCACCAGAGGGAGCCAGAGGTAATCGCGAATGGCGAGCCGGCGGGATCGTTCGTCCACCTGCCCCGGGTCGATGCCGCCGTAGTAGGCCGGGCCCTCGGTGGGGAACCCGGGGACCGGCGCGTTGTAGAAGAGGCAGTTCGAGGCCAACTCCATCGTCACGGGGGCGTTCTGGCGAAGGTAGGAGTGCCAGTTGTAGAAGTCCAGCCCGGCGGTCCGAACGAAGGAGGCAGCCTCGAGACTCTGGACGCCCGAGCCGAGCGTGTGGCTCACCGTCACGGGCCGGCCGGGGGCCAACTCCCGGCAGAGCCGGACGACATGGTCCCGCGCCCACTGGGCATACTTCGTCGGGAATGTCTCGTTCATGATCTCGAGACCAAACACGCGCTGGTCCGCGGCGAGCCGCCGCAACAAGTCCCGCAGGTAGTTCTCGACACACGCCGCGATGTCGGCATCCTCGAAGAAGGCATCGTTGCGGAACGCGTCGCCAATGCTGACGGTGCGCTCAGCCAGCAGGAACCGGCGGCGCGCGGCATCGAGGCCTGTGAGCTCCTCGGCAGCGTACTGCCGCCGGGCCTCGTGCAGTACCTGGTTCGCGGGCGAGTCCGGCCGGGGATGGCTGACATAGGGCATCCAATCGGGTGAGGCGATCAGGGTGAACAGGAACAAGATGCCCTGCTCGTAGCCGGCCTGCATGAACCGGTCGAGTTTGCCCCACAGCACGGGGTGGACCTTGCCCACGGCATCCAGCGGGAAGTAGTAGCCGGGCTCGCCCTCGGGCGTGGCGTGCCCGTAGGTGAACAGTCGCAGGGCCGTGATGCCTCGCCGTCGGCACTCGGCGAAGTAGGCGGTCCAGTCGTCCTCGGAGATCTCCACCGGCTCGGAGTTGTCCCCCACATCCCCCGCCGGCGGCACGTGTGACCACCAGGGGCCGGGGCCGGTGAGCCCATCGCGGCCGAACTGAGTGTAGATCTCGCTGCCGAACATGCCCCAGGGCAGGAACGGCCGCCCGTTGCTGAACTGGAAGTAGCCGTTCGCGCCCAGCACGACGAGACCGGCATCGGCCGGCGGAGGCGCAAGGGTGGGGGAGACGGGGGCGAGAGGGGCGGGCGCCCCGAGGCCCACGGGGACTCCGAAGGCGGACAGATCCTCCTCGGCCATCGCCCCGGGCGCGCACGCTGCCCGGCACCGATCGGCCAGGGCCTGCGCTTCGGTGTCGCCAGCCGTCCACAGCATCACCTGGTCGAAGTATCCCGCAAACGGCCCGGACTCGGGGCCGCCGGCGTCCCATGCGGCGTAGGCGGCAGTGATCTCGCGGCCGGCGATCGCCTCGAGGCTGATCTCGCGGTAGCACCACTGGCCGATGCTGCGGTCGGCCAGGAAGCCAAGCGACGGGTGCGCGCGGACGCCGTTCTGGTCCACAGCAGCAGGCTGGTCGCGCAGGTTGTTCGGGTAGAAGTCGGGCGCGGCCAAGTCGATGGCGAACCCATGGGCCACGGACTCGGGCCGAGCGTAGACGCAGTAGCTCAGCCGCATGCCAGCGGTGACGGGCACGTGCCCGGTCCAGAACCGGATGTAGGCTCGGGACCCGCCACCACCGGCGGGTGCCTCGGATGTGCCGGCGAGGCGAAGCATGCGCTCGCCCCGTACGGGTGCAACGCCGCCATCGACGCCCACGCGGGTCAGCTCGACCTTGGTGGCACCGGCGGAGTCCACGACCGAGATCTCACCCTCGGCATCGTCATCGAACAGCACCACGGGTGTGGCGTTCGCTGGCCCACCGAAGGCAACCACGGTCGCGCCAACCAGGCAGAGCACACCACGCATGGGTTCCTCTACTCCTGACGCAGGTCGAGCACGGCGACGTCGCCTGCAGGGATCGCGAGCTGCAGATCGCGCCCGGGGGGCAACTCGGCCCCGTGCCAGATATCGGTGGCCCGGGCGATGTCCCGCTCGAGGTGTACTGTGCCGGTCCAGTCGGCGAAGAGGTCGTTGTTCATCAACGTGACGAGAAGCCGCTCATCGTCGCCGTCGAAGCAGTTCACCCGGACGCTGAGGCCCGCGGGCTCGATCCGGACAGGGCTGAACGAGGCGAAGTAGCCATCGAGGACCTCCCGGACGCCCCGCAGGATCTGATAGGGAGGCTCCATGTTCACCAGGTCGGGGTTGCGGTAGGGCAGGGCATCGGTCATCCAGTAGTCGGGGGTGATGACGATCACGCGGCCACCGCCCACACGGTTGACGGCCACCAGGGCGTCGCCGCGTTCGCCGACCACCAGGGGCTGGGCCGTGGTGAGCTGCACTCGTGCATAGGTGTAGGGCGCCTCGTCGTAGGTCTGGCCCGAGGCGAGGACATGGCTGAGCACACCCCGCTCGGGGTCGCCCACCGTGAGCCCGGCCAGTTCCTCCCCCAGCCCGCGGGCGCGAGGGGCATCGACGACCAGGTCACCCCCTGCCCGCACGAAGGAGCTGAGGCGCTCGACCACGTCGGGCGGCATCTCAACATCGCCCAGCAACACGACCGCCGTGTACTGTTTGAGGATGTCCGCGTGGCATCGGTTCGTGATGACATCGAAGAGGTCGGCATAGGGCGTGGGTGTGAGGAAGCCCCGCTCGTTGCGCAGGTAGCTGCAGTCCTCATAGCCCGGCCAGACCATGCGGAAGACGTTGTCGGCCAGGTAGTCGCCCTTCTCATAGGGCAGCTTGCCCCACACCTTGTACTTGTCGCCGCGGTACAGGTGACGCGGGACCGTCCAGCCGCTGTGGAAGTCGAGCATGAGAGCCACGGGCGTGTACATGACCCCACGGTCGGGATGGGCGTCGGCCCACTGCCTGATCGCCAGGTGTTGGGCGCCGAGCGGACTGAGTTCCGGTGAGCCCGCGTCTGTGGTGTCGGCAGTGAACTGCGCTGTCTCGGTGCCCACGATGCTGTCGCCGCCGGAGTAGCTCGAGAGCATCAGGCGCTTGTGGAGGCTCAGCGAGCAGCCCTTGCTGGGGCCTAGACCATAGCCGTTGGGTCCCTCGGTGCGCCGGTCGCTGTACATGTTGTAGCCGTAACGGTTCCACACTGAGGTGGCCTGGGTCGTCAGCCGGCCGTACTGCTTGGCGGCCCCCCGGAGGAATGCAAACATCAGTGTGTCGCTGGGGAGGCCCTGTGCCGTCTCGAGCCCCAGCGTCCTCGCCCCGCGCTCCCCGTAGTAGTGAGAGAAGTTGAGCGAGCCCGTGGCATTGATGTAGTTACCGTTGTCGCCGGCGATGCGCTGGTCCCAGCGCACGAAGCTGTCCCATCCCTCGCGCCGGTTCGTGTGCGGATCGCGGTCCGCGTAAGACCCGATGTACCGGCCGTCCTGCTCGCCATTGTCGCACCCGAGGAACCGATCGCCCAGGACTCGCTGCAGCAGAGCGATGTGCTCGGGAGCCACGCGCCAGGGGTACTCGGGCATGTCGGGCACGTAGCCCCAGATATCGAACAGGAAGAGGCCCCGCCGCTTCACATCCTCCAGGCGCGACTCGAGTTCGCCCAGGGCAGCCTCATAGTCGGCATCGGAGGCGTGCTTCTCGCGGAGCGGCAGGATGCCGATGTGGGGCCAGCAGATGTCGCCAAAGTCGTATGTGGTGTGGAACTGGTCGAGCGTCGCGGCGTCAATCCCTCGGGCACCGGTGAAGTGGAGTCCGTAGCCCAGCGTCTCGCGCGTGACGGGCTTCGGCTCGGCGGTGGCGAACAGAGGGTGCCGCTCGGGCACGACCGGCTGAGTCCACGGGTGGAAGCCCGGCGAGCGGAGAGTCGCCGCGCCCGGGCCGATCCGACCCAGCACGACGGCGAGTGCTGCCCGGGCGTCGGCCAGGGCCTGCGCATAGTCCACCGGGAACTCGAGCGCGTCGCGCCGGTCGAGGGCGATGCGGTCGAGCCGCACGGCGAAGCGGTTCTCGGCAGTCGCTCGCGTATTGCCCTCGTCGAGATCCACGCACAGGGCCACCACGCGGCCCGGGTCGAACACGTCATTGCCCTCCCACCCCAGCGGGGCGCTGACGGACACGGCATCGGTCGAGTCGTCACGGCCGCGCCACAGGAGCTTCTCGTCGCCCTTGGAGTCGATGGCCCACAGGGCGACCACGTGGCCGCTCCCAGAGCCATGGAGCGTGAACCGGAGCCGGCCAAAGGGCTCGAGATCCCACTGCCCCGGCAGCGAGAAGCGGACACGATCCGATGCGACCAGGTGTCCCGGGTCGGAGTTCGCGAACACACAGCTCAGCGAGAGGGAACCGTGGCCGTCGGCCTCCGCCACGGGCTCACGGACGTCTCCGAACTGCGCCACCGCGCGCCAGTCTGTGGCCGCGGCCGCGAAGTCCGGTCCGGGCACCCCGAAGCGCGCCCAATCCACCCGGGCGGGCCGTGGAGTCGTCCGTTGGAGCCACAACCCAGAGACCTCGGGGAGCTCGTCCTGCAGGCGAATCCAGTGCACCCCCGGTGCGAGGCGGACGGTACCCTGGTACTCCCATTGGGCCGCGTCGGGACCCACCCCGAGGCTTGCCGTGCTGTTCGGGGCGCACATGTCATACGGGTTGAGGTCGGCTCCGTCGATGACGATGTCGCATGGCCGGGGAGCGGAGGCCGCGTACCGCAGATGCACACGGTACACCGCCTCCTGGTCGACATGAACCCAATGCTCGATCCAGCCCCGTCCCAGGAGCGCGGGCTGTGGGTCGGTCCCCTCGGCGTCGACCTCCAGCTGTCCCGTGATCCGGTCGGCCTGCCCCGGCCACAGGACGAGGTCTCCCACCGGCGGCGACGGATCGCCGACCACCAGGGGCACGAGCACCGGCGGCGAGAAGGTCCGGCGCGAGCGCACCTCACCCGTCCACTCGGCGAGGACCCGGTCACCCGCCCGCAGGCCGGCGCGCACCACGGCCAAGTAGGCTGAGGAGTCGGTGGGATCCAGTCCCACGACGTAGGTGCCCGGGCCGCCGGCCTCGTCGGAGACGTCGAAGGTGAGGGCCACCGTCCCGCCATCGTGCACGTCTTCGATCGAGTACTCACCCACGGCCACCGCGGACGAGCCAGGGGCTTTGATGCACACGAAACCACGGGCAGTCGTGCCATGTAGCTTGCGGAGTGTGAGATCGAGGGAGGCGCCGCCGGTCTCCCTCGGCACGCGCACTGCACGAGCCGCAACCCGGTGCACCGGCATATCGAATACCCTCCCGCCCGGAGCCAGCACGCCCTCGGGGTCATAGCGCACACAGTCGGACAGGCGGACCTCATCGATCAACCCGGAGAACCAGTAGTCCATGCCCACGTAGCAGCCGATCCACAGGCCGCGGGAGGGGACGCCGGTACAGAAGTCGCGGGCGGCGGGCATGCGCCCCGTGAGCGCACCGTCCACAAAGAAGCTCACGAGCGCGCCGTCATAGGTTGCGGCGAGGTGGTGCCATCGCCCGAGGCGCAGCGGGCCGGTGGGAGCCCCGACCTGGCGATGCGAGACACCGTCGGCGTTGGGGACGCCGCCGCCCTGGTTGTAGAGCGAGAGGGCGGAAGCGCCGCCGTCGTCGACCTCGAAGTGGAAACCCACGTCCTGGCCGACGAGGAACCTGCGGCCCTGGGGGGCGTGAGGCTGGAACCAGCACTCGATGGTGAACGCGGCCAGGCCGCGTGCGGCCTCGGGGACATCGCGGAAAACGCTGTCGTCGCGCCCATCGAACCGGAGGGCCGAGCCGAAACGCCCGGGTGCCCACTGGGCCCCGCGCACCTCGGCCTCATAGCCGTGCGGGCCCGAATCGCGGGCCACACCGCCCTGGCCCTCGTCGAAGTGGTAGAGGAAAACGGTGTGGCCGTCGGAGGCAAAGGGCTCGAGCGGCGTATCAACACCCAGGGCGCACACGCCGGACCCGAGCCACGAGACAACACACAGCAGAGCGAACCTTGCATGGCTCACTGCGACCCCCATGCCCGGCATCAGCTGGGTGACCGATGTCTCCGAGCACAGGCAGGCTTCTGGCGGGACGGGGCGATACCTGCCGCGGAGCGTCTACCAGGCTTCGGGGCCTCGCGCCCGCATGACGGTGACGGCCTCGAACAGGGCCCGGAAGCCCTCAGGGCTCGGCCCACACACCTGGCCGACGACGCGTCGCGCGTCGGCCCAGGCCCCCGGGGTGTTGCGGTCCAGGAAACGAGTGGCCTCGTCGCGGATGCAGGCCGCCTCCGTGTCAGAGAGCAAGCTCCGATAGCATTCAGTCCAGTTGGCATTCCCCGCCATCCGGAGTTGTAGGATGACTTCCTCGGGCGAGAGCCGCTCTTCGGACATGCGATCCTCCTCGTCGGTGCGGACGAGCCCCCACCGCTGCGCTCGTCCAACAACACAACACCCACACCATGGGGCCAAGAGTCCGGGAGAGCAGGGCGATCCACCCACACCGGGCTACCCAGTTCGGGGCAGCATCCGAGACGATCGGTGAGGACGATGCGTCGCGCTGGAGCCGCCGTACACCTCGTGATTCCCCATGGCCCCGGCGTTTCCTTCCGCCGTGGGCTACCCCTGCCGCTCCGCGCCCGGCCGTTCCGAGCCGGAGTGTTTAGCCATATGCACCAGAGTCACCCGGTCACTCTCGACTGTCGAGTGAGTGACACGATAGCCCAGACGTTCATAGAGGGCGATGGTTCGGTGGCTCTTGTGCCCCGTGAATAGCACGAAGGACTCGGCATTCGGGAACTGCTCCTCCAGCGCCCCAACGAGCAGGGACCCGATACCGCGGCCCTGAACGTCCGGACGCACCGCCAGCCGTGTCACGTGGCATGAACCGGCCTCGAGGTGCCCCCGCACGGATCCAACGATCTGGCAGTCCCACACCGCCTTCAGCACGACGTGCGTCGCGAGCTGCTCGCGGATCTCGTCGAGAGTCTCACGCAGAGGCGGGAGGTTGGGGTCGCCGTAGCGCTCGGCCTCACTCGCAAACGCTCGCTTCTGGACGGCCAGAATCTCAGGAAGGTCGGCCTCACCGGCCCGCATGACACATACCGCGGCCCTGTCGCCCAACGCCACGAGCCCCTCACTCCCATGCCGCCGCGCCCTCGGTCAGACGACCACTACGCATCACAAGCCACCGGGGCGTGCCGGTGCAGGAAGTGCCGGAGAACCTCGGTGAAACGCGCGGGATGCTCCATCATGGGCGCGTGGCCGCACTCGTTGAACAGCACGAGCTCCGAGTGGCGGATGCCACGCAGGAACTCCACCGCCACCTCGAGAGGTGTGATGCTGTCCTGCTTGCCCCAGATCAAGAGCGTCGGCGCGGCGATTCGACTCAGCAACGCGCCCATGTGAGTCCGCTTGGCGGACTTGGCCCAGTGCAATATGCGCAGCTTGTTGGCCCGGGACTGCACGATCCGTTCGATCTCATCGCCCTGCCCGGCCGGGATGCTCGATTCATGACAGAAGACCTCGCGGATTCGAGTCTCGATCCACGCCCGATCGGGCCGGGTGGGGACGCCCCGCTCGAAGCCGCGCTCGAAAAGGCCGGAGGACCCGGCGAGAACCATCGCTCGGACGCGCGAGGGGTACCGCGTGGCGATGTCGAGCGCCACATGCCCCCCCAGCGAGTTCCCAACCAGCACCGCACGCGCGATGCCCGCCCAGTCCAGGAAGCGCCGAACGTAGTCACCCAAGCCGTGAACCGTACACTCACTGAAGCCCGGGTCGAACAGCGGCAGATCCAGAGTGATGACACGGTAGCCGTCGGACAGGTGATCCAGCTGGTGCTGCCAGTTGGAGGGCTGCCCGAACATGCCCGGTAGGAGAACGACCGGTTCGCCCTGGCCGCGCTCGATCCGCGGGAACGGGTCGGCAGGAGAAGGGCCCGTGGACGCACAGACGCCCGGCCCATCGTCCACCGAGGAATGAACCCGCACTGCCAACGCCGAGAGGGCGTAGTACGAAGTGCTTGCCGATGCGAGGATACCCGTAGTCACCTACTGAGTATACCAGCGAGCGAGCTGGACCGTCAACACGGCCGCGGCCCGGCACCCGAGCCATCTCGGTCGTCCGCGAGGCCCTGAGTCTCCTCGGCCACCGAGGGTCGCGGCCCTCACTCGGCGGGACCCGCGTCGACCATGTCGTAGACGCGCACGTAGTCCACAAGGAAGGAGTCGGGTAGGTTGGCCGCCCCGATGTCGCCGCCCCATGTGCCGATCTCGTCGCTCAGCTTGATGTACAGTGGCTCCCTGCAGATTCCCCCAGCTCGCGTCCGCCACGTCTCCTGACCGTCGATGTAGAACACATAGTCTGTGGGCGACCACCACAGGGCATAGGTGTGGTACCCATCCATGAGGCCGGCCACATCGGCCACCTTGCCCTCCGACTGGTGCTCCGCCCCGTAGCCATCCCAGTGGATCGCGTGGTTGACGCGACCATCGAGCCAGGGCTTCTCCATGATGTCGATCTCGGCGCCGTCGACGCCCCCGTTGCCGATGTTGCCCTCACAGTGGTTGTACAGCCAGAAGGCGGGCCAGTGGCCGGGTTCGCTCTGCAGCCGGATGCGCGCCACATAGTAGCCGAACGCGTGCTCGAACTTGCCGCGCGTCCGCACACAGCCGTCGACGTAACGGTCGCCATCCTTGAGCGTGCTGATGACGAGGTGGCCCCGGCCATCCAGCGTGATGGCCTGGCGCATCCACCATCCGTCGCGCCGGGGTGCATCAGGTGGGACCTCCCACTTGGTCTCGTCGAGCTCGGTGCCATCGAACTCATCGTTCCACACGAGGCGGAACTGCTTACCCTCGGGCGGGAGCGGAAGCTCGTCGGCAGGGTCCAGATCGCCCGCGGCCAGCGAGGCCGCACACAGTGCCAGTGTGAAGATCATCCCCATCGTCGAACACCCCCGGTAGACACAGGCCGGAGCGCACTCAGGCGGCGCTCCGGCCCATACACCCACCATGGCCGTGGCTAGACGAAAGGCGTCACGCCGGGCTTGGCCACCTCGGGTTCCGGCAGCGTGGCATCCATGTCGTAGACGGGCGGCGAGAGATCGAGCTGTGAGTTCATGACCTGGTCCCAGGACAGCTGCTGCCCCGTGTAGGCGGACATGCGCGCCATGATGCCCATCAGGGTCGAGTGAGCCATGAACTCGCCATCGTTCTTGGGCTCGCCGGCACGGATGCTTTCGAACATCTCGCGGTGCTCGCGCACGTAGGCGGGGCCGAGGTTGCCCTCGCCCTTCCACGGGTTGGCCCCGGTTATGGTATAGGCCATGAGGTCGGCCGCGCCCTGGGTGCCCATGACGTAGTCGCGGTGGATGCCGGAGCACCCGTCCCAGTGGCGATTGGCGGCAAAGTACCTGATACCGTTGGGCCACTCATATATGGCGTCGAAGTGGTCGAAGATGTCGCCGAACTCGGGCCCGGTGCGCACCTGTCTGCCGCCGGTGCACAGACACGACGTAGGATAGCTTCCGACGGCCCAGGCCACCTTATCGAGTTCATGCACAAACTGCTCGACGTTGAAGTCGCCGCTGAGCCAGGTGTGGTAGTACCAGTTCTTCAGCTGGAAGCGAAAGTCACCCCACCCGGGCTGACGTGGGGTGGGTGTGCCCACGCTCCCCGAGAAGCGGGTGCTCTGGACCGCGATGATGTCGCCGATCTGGCCATCCTGCACCCGCTTCACGACATCGCGCATGCCCAGCTCGTAGCGCCAGCACAGACCGGATACGACGGCCAGGCCCTTCTGCTTCGCCTCCTCGCTCAGTGCCAGCACCTTGCGCACGCCTACCGGATCGACGGCCACCGGCTTCTCGGCGAACACGTGCTTGCCTGCCGCGATGGCAGCCTCCATGTGCATGGGGCGGAAGTGCGGCACGGTCGTCAGCAGGACGACATCGACTCCGCTGTCGATGACCTTCTGATAGGCATCCAGCCCCACGAACTGGTGGTCGGGGTCCACCAGGACCCGGTCACCAAACTCGGTGTCCTTGAGGTTCGCCAGACTGCTCTCAAGCCGCTCCTGGAATGCATCTCCCACGGCGACGAGCTGCGTATTCGGGTCGGCCTCCAGAGCGTTCGCCGCGGCACCGGTGCCCCGGCCTCCGCAACCGATAAGCCCGATCTTGAGAACGTTGTTCTCCTGGGCATACGCACGGGTGAGAAGCTGTGTCGCCATGGCGCCGGCAACCGCTGCGGCGGTCGACGTCTTGAGAAACTCGCGGCGCGTGACGGAGCTCGGCGTCGAGCTCGCCTGCGTGTCCTTGCTCATTGAGGAGCCTCCAAGCGTCGGACCGGGGTCCGAGTGTGTGATGGTACGGATGGTCCGGCCAGTCCGTGGCCGCCGGCACCCGGCTGGTGCGGGTGACTGCTGCTGGCCACAGAGCCTTTTCCCCCTTACTCGCCCGGCTCCTTCCCCAAGGACCAAGTTGGGGGTGGAGCCGCGGGTCAGGCCGCCGCCCCATTGGCGGTAGCTTAGGGCTCCCGTGGCCCATCCGCCTGGTTGCGGAGGGGCGCCATGGGGGGAACCACGCGTCTCCCAGCGTGGTGGGCCCCCAACGCGCCCGATCCGCACGCCCCAACCTCGGGCCGGTCAGGGGCCCCGCGCCCTCTGGGCGC
>JAKPQA010000141.1 GCA_029547025.1 Armatimonadota bacterium | reverse complement strand
GCGCCCAGAGGGCGCGGGGCCCCTGACCGGCCCGGGGTTAAGGCGTGCGGATCGGGCGCGTTGGGGGCCCACCACGCTGGGAGACGCGTGGTTCCCCCCATGGCGCCCCTCCGCAACCAGGCTGATGGGCCACGGGAGCCCCAAGTTGCCGCCAATGTCGAATAGCGGCGGACCAGACGTAGGCCTACTCGCCGATCCTCACCGTCGCGATTCCGAACGCCGGCACCGTCACGGTGAGCACACCGCCGCAGATGCTGGCGCCATCCCCGGGCAGAGGCTGCTCGAGGATGTCGGTCAGCGAGGCGGTGGTAGTCGGCCCGACGAGCTCTGGAGCCAGGCGAATCTGTGCGTCGGTGTTGCGGCCTTCGATCTCATACAGCCGGATGATCGTGGCCCCGGAGTCCTCCGCCTTCTTGACCGCCGCCACAAGCACATTAGGAGTGAGTGTCTCGATGCCGGTGGCTTCGGGTGGAAGCTCTCCCTCGTGAACCGTGGTGCTGACCGCGATGCATGGGTGGTTGAACGCATAACCCGCCCGGGCCGCCGAGCCGGGGTCGAGCGGGCCCGTATGGGGCACGATGGCGTAGCCAATGCGATGCAGCCCGAGCTCGGGCAGCGGATCGGGATCGTAGCTCGAGCGGATGAGTGTCAGCCGCAGCATATCGTCGTGGGCCTGGTGGCCGTATTTGCAGTTGTTGAGTAATGTGATCCCGAGCTTCTCTTCGGGCTCGTCGCCGATGCCCCACGCCGATCCGCTGAGGTCGGCCCAGTTGAGCGCGGGGGACTCCTCGCCGTCGGTGGGCCGCTCGATAGTCCCGAAGGGGATCTCGAAGGTGGCCTGGCCCTCGTCGATGGCGACGGGGAAGGACGCGCGGAGCGCCGGGACTCCCGTCGACGGATCGCCGCGCTCGAGCCAGTTCACGGTGAGCTCGAAGTCCACGCGCCGCTGCCCGGTGGCGAGGGCGATCGTCAGGTCGTATTGCGACTGGCCGTGCTTCGCCGAGAGCCGCACGGCCGCCAGGTTCGGCCCCTGGTGCACCACTGTCATGACGGAGAACGCCAGCGGCCGCGTGCGCTCGATGATCGCTCCGAGCTGCCAGGCTGTCATGCCGTGGGGTGCCTCTTGCTCTCGGTCGATGCACCCGAATACCTCTCCTGGCGGCACGAACTCGGTGCCGCTTGCCTTGTCGATCAGGCTGATAACGCCGCCATGGCTGGGGCTGACGACCATCTCGAGGAGCTCATTCCCCATGGTGACCGAACCCAGCATCTGGGCGTGAACGTAGCCCAAGCCATAGATGGCGCGGCCGTCCTCCGTCACATAGCAGGCCCTCTCGCCCTGGGGCGGTCGTTGGCGGTCAACGACGTACGCGCGGTACCCCATGGCGGGCAAATCCCGAGCCGGGAAGGCGATGGTGGTGAACTGGTGGCCCCAGTAGTGGCCGCGATCGATCACCTGGCCGGGGGTGGTGTGGCCCTGCGCGTCGCGGACCGTGACCTCCCCGTCGGGCAGTTCCCGGTTCCAGACCTTGAGTGTGACCAGCTCGTCGCGCGGGAATGCGCACGGGTTGAACACCACGAAGGGATCGCCCCCGCAGGCGCCGGCGCCGACGGCGGAGACCGATCCCCACCATGCCCCGTTTCCCACGCCTGCGCCGAGGCCCTGGTCGGCGCCCTCCGGGCTCCTCGCGGGAGCCACGGCCCGGGTGTTGACCCGCTGTGCGATGGCCCGGAGCGCCCGCGAGCGGACCATGCCCGTGTTCGCCAGGTTCTCCTGGAAAAGCCCCATGGCGTGCTCGCGGGTCTCGAGCACGCCCGAGCCCGGGAGGATGTCGTGGAACTGGATGAACATGGACCGCCGCCAGCACTCGGTTAGCGTCTGGCTCGGGTACGGCAGCCCGGCCAACCGGTGACCGGCGAGCGCCACCACTTCGGTGTCGACCAAGTCGTTCTCGCCCTGACGGTTGGCGAACTTGATGCGGCTGACCGACGTATAGCAGCCCTCGAACACGAAGTTGAGTTCGTCGGCGTGCACCGGGAGTTGGATGTCGCGCTGTGCGATCTCGCGCTCGACGTCGGTGAAGTAGGCATCGGTGGTGGTGAGCTTCACCCGGGGCCAGATGGGCCACTGGGCCATGTCTTGGGCGGCGCGCAGGTGACGCCGGGTGGGGCCGCCGCCGTGGTCGCCCACGCCATAGACCCAGAGGATGGACTTGAGGCCCGTGTGGCGCTCGAGGGCAAACAGCAGATGGGTCATCCGCGGCACGATCTCGTTGTTGTAGCCGTTGGGCGAGTCATCGAAGGCCAGGACGCGGGATCCGTCCTTGCCCTCCCACCAGAAGAGCTGCGAGGACTCGCCGCTGCACATGGCCCGGAGCCGCTCGCCCGATGCACGGTGATGGTAGTAGCGCGTCACGCCGCCGCGAGTGAGTATGCCGGGCAGCGTCCAGCAGTGGCCGAAGGTATCGGGCTCCCAGTCGATCTTGACGGCATCGAAAGGTAGCCCCAGGGCGTCTCGCAGCCAGCGGCGCGTGTACAGCAGATGACGGCACAGGATCTCGCCTGAGGCCAGGTTCTTCGAGCCCTCGACCCACTGGCTGGCCGCCACCTCCCAGCGGCCCTCGGCCACGCGCTTCTTGATGCGCTCGAAGAGCTCGGGGGCGTACTCCTGCATGGCGACATAGACCGATGCCTGGCTCTGGGTGAAGTGGAACTCGGGGAACTCGTCCATGAGCTGGTCCATGGTAGAGAATGTGTCATAGGTGACCGATACGGTCTCGGGCCAGGTCCACATCCAGTTCATGTCGATGTGTGCGTGGCCGCAGCAGTACACCGCGTACTCCTTAGCCGCGGGGCCCAGGGGGGAGAGAATGGCCTCGGCTTCGGACACGAGTGCGGGCAGGTCGGTGCGGCCCGACCGCACGCCTTCAGCGACCAGCCGGGCGGCTTGTGTGATCAGCGGCCACCACTTGGGGCTGTTGTCGGGTTGGGCGTCGGCCATTCGGGCAGCGAAGTCGATTTCGGCAAGAATGCGCTCCAGGGGGCGTCGGTATGCGGCCTCCAGGTCTGGAATGGAGGCGCGCAGGGCTTCGAGTTCGGCTTGTGGTGTCACAACGGGGTCTCCCTCTGTGTGGCGCTCAGACGATGGGTCTTTGTGTTCTTCCGCGCGAACCGCCAGCCACCTCGTCCGCCGGGTTGCGTAGGCCTTCCGGCGTCGCGGGCGAATAAGCGAGAGAGGGGCACGGGGGCCAAGCTTCGTGCCTCGGACGGCCCGGTGGGCGGCGCGGCTGACGCCGGCACGGGGCCGCTGCCGTCCCGTTGACTGTTCGATCCCACTGGCACGCGTAGGGAGGTCGAACCCCATGGTCCGCCACACGCTGTTCCTCGCCGCGCTCGCAGTCTCGGGTCTTCGTGCGCAGGATACCACGTGTCAGATCGGCCCACTGCCGGCCCGACTCGTTGAGGGCGCGTCGTTCGAGGTGACCGTTACCTACTCCGTGGCCCAGGGCCGGGCCCGGCTGAATGGCGAGCTCAAGGACCCGCACACCAACGTGGTGCTCGTCCACGACGAAGTGATGGTCGAGGGCCGGGGGGAGCATGTGTTCACCTTCGAGACTCCCAGGGCCGTCGAGCACCGTGACGTCAGTATCGCGGCTTTTCTCGGTGACGATTGGCGGCAGCCCTTGGCGCCCATTGTGTCCACTCCCGTGATCCAGGTCATCTCTGCCGCGCAGCAGGAGAAGCTGGAACAGCTGGCGGCGCGAGTGGATGACCAGCTCCGGGCGCTGGGCTACAAGCCGTCCGAGAGGGGGAACATCGCCGTTTTCGCGGCGGACCCAGCCGATGACGTCTCGCCAGCTCTGGTCGAGGCCCTGGCCGCGCGTGGCCTGTCGGTGACGACGTTGACCGTGGAGGCCATGTCGAACCCGTTCCTGGTGACCCGCGACCGCTTCGATCTGCTGGTGCTCGTCAACCCAAGACGGTTCCCGGGGCCCTGCCTCGAGACCGTATCGGCTTTCGCCCATTCCAGGGGACACCTGATGGTGTTGGGTGGGCCGGCTTTCGAGACGCTGCTGTGGCCGGTCGAGGGGAAGTGGGTGCCCGAGGAGGCTGTCCAGCGGCAGTTGGTCGAGTCGCTCCAGTGGCCCGCCTTCGCGGATTTCGAGAACGGCTCGGTGGCCGAATGGACTCGCGAGAGCAATGGCGACCAGGGCTCGTCCGTGGTGGTCGAGGCGGGTGGGGCTCGGGGTTCGGCCCGGTGCGCCCACATCGCCATCAGGGACCTGAAGGGGTGGGACACCTTCGCGACGCCGGTGCTCGACGGTCCGTTTGGGCCGGGGCACGATCTGACATGCTTCTGGGCCAAGGGCGGAGAGCGCACGAGCCAGCTGTCGGTCGAGTGGCGCGAGAAGGATGGGTCGCGCTGGATCGCCGTGGTGCCGCTCACGACCCAATGGAAGCCCTATGCCATACCCGCGTCGGCCTTCGCCTACTGGCACGACGGCGCCAGCCCCGGCCGAGGGGACGCCGGCGACCACTTTCGGCCGGAGAACGCGGCCAAGCTGGTGCTCGGGCTCGCCTTCACCCATACCACCGGCATACCGACGGGCGACCACGATGTCTGGGTCGATGAGATTGGCACCGCTGCCATGACCCCCGAGGCGGCTGAGCTCAGCCGCCTCGTGTCGGAGACCAGGGCTCCGCAGCTCGAGGGCATCTCGCCCCTGTACAAGATCTACGAGGCGGTGGACATCGACGAGTTGCGGGCGGATCCACGGCAGGTGATCTGGTCGCTGGCGCGCCTTCCTGAGGCCGAGGCTTGCCAGGCGGTTCATCCCAGACCGCAGGGGACTGGCTTCGAGAAGGGCCGCCGCTGGCGCTTCGTTCCCCTGGTGCGGGCGGTTCGGAACGGCGATGAGCTGGCGGGTTTCGCCGCGGCGCTCATCATCAACGGCGCCGAGCCCTTCGCCGGCGGTTGCTGGCTCTCGATGCCCGCGCCGGATGCGGGCTACTTCGGTGACCCGCGAGTCAGCCGGGAGCTGGCCCGTCTGGCTGAGCGAATGATCGATGGCGTGTTTCTCTACGAGGGAGGGAGCCAGTACTACGTCTACGAGGATGGTGAGCCAATCCACCTGGGGGCGCAGGTCGTGGGGTTCGGCCGCGGCGAAGCGCGCTGTCGCGTCCGGGTCGAGGTGCTCTCAGCCAGGGCGGAGACGCCTCTGTTCAGCCGGGACGCGCAGGTCCACGTGAGGCCAGGGGATCGCCGGGTCGTTGACTGGACCTGGCAGCCGGGAATCCTCGAGGGTGCCGATTATCGGGTCCGTGTCACACTTGAACGCGATGGTGCCGTCACCGACCGGCTCGAGCACCCGCTCACCCTATGGCGGCCGCACGCTCCCGCGAAGTTCGTGACGGTCAAGGGCGGCGACTTCATCCTCGACGGGAAGCAGTGGTACCCCCACGGCGTCAACTACATGCCGTCGAGTGGTGTCGGCATCGAGGACGGCCCCTACTTCGAGTTCTTCCTCGACCCTCAGCCGTATGACCCCGACATCATCGAGTGGGACCTGACGGCCTGCGAGGAGATCGGGATGAACATGGTGAGCGTGTTCATCTACTACCGATCGCTCGATTCCAGGAACCTGTGGGATCTGCTCACCCGCTGCCGGCGGCATGGGCTGAAGGTAAACCTCTCGCTGCGGCCGGGGACCCCCATGGACTTTCGATGGGACGAGATGCGGGCGCTGATCGAGAAGCACAAGCTGGCTGAGTGTGATGATGTGTTCGCCTACGACCTGGCCTGGGAGCCGTTTTTCGGGCCCTATGCCGCGCGGTCGGTCTGGGACCCCCAGTGGGAGCAGTGGGTACAAGCGCGGTATGGCTCGGTCGAGGCCGCCGAGAAGGCCTGGGGTTTCCCCATCCCTCGCAACGCAGACGGGAAGGTGACCGGCCCCAGTGACACGCAGGTGGCCGCCGATGGTGAGTGGCTGGCGATGGTCCTGGACTACCGCCGGTTCGTCAATGGCCTAGTTCACGACAAGTACGCTGAGGCCCGCCGCCTGGTGCGGTCGGTGGACCCACACCACTTGGTCAGCTTCCGCATGACCGAGGCGGGGAACCCAACCTGCGGTCAGGGATGGATGCCCTACGACCTCCAGGCCCTCGCGGGCGCGGTGGACATATTCGCCCCCGAGGGCTATGGCCGGATCGGCGACTGGGAGGCCGTCAAACCGGGCTGGTTCGAGGCGGCCTACGCCCGGGCGTGTGATCCCGAACTGCCGATCATGTGGGCCGAGTTTGGCTACTCGGTCTGGGACCTGCAGGCGATGCGCGACAAGCCTGAGGCGCTCGGGTTCCAGGGCCAGTTCTACCGTGACTTCTACGAGATGGTGCTGAAGTCCGGTGCCAATGGGACCGTCTGTTGGTGGTTCCCTGGAGGTTTCCGCTACGGCGAGAACAGTGACTACGGGATTCTGAACCCGGACCGGACATGGCGGCCGTCGACTCACGCCATCCACGACTACGCAGAGCGGATGAAGGCGGCCCGCCCAATCCCGCGGCCCGACGCCTGGATCGAGATCGACCGGTACAAGCACGCCAACGGCATCCAGGGCCTGTACGCGGATGTGAAGGACGCGTTCTGGCGCGCCGTCGATGAGGGAAAGACACCTGGTCTGCGCTGGCGCGAGCCGTGATGGAGCGCGGAGGGGCGTTCGTTCGTGGTCCCGAACACACTGCGGCTCCACACACCAAGTGAGACGGGAGATCGATCGGAGTCATGGCGCAGCTGAAGGTTGGACTGCTCGGGTGCGGTGGCATGGGTTTGTCCCTGGCCACGCCCTGTCACGAACTGCCGAACTCGACCATCGCCGCCGTGTGCGATACCGACGAGGCGCGGGCGCGTGAGGCGGGCGACAAGTTTGCCGCGGATGTCTACACGGACTATGGGAGGCTGGTCGCCGAGGCAGGCGTCGATGCGGTGATCGTTGCCTCCCCGCCTTTCATGCACCGGCCCATGGTCGAGTGCGCCGTTGCGTCGGGCAAGCATGTGCTGTGCGAGAAGCCGATGGCACCCACCGTGGCCGACTGCAACGCCATGATCGCGGCCGCCGACCGGGCCGGCACTCAGCTCATGGTGGCGCAGGTCCTCCGGTACATCCCGGCGTTCCATTGGCTCCGGGACCAGATCGGGTCCGGCGCGTACGGTGACGTGTTGGCCATTAGCATCGAGCGGATCGGTGGCCGCTGGGGCGGGGACTACGGCGTGCCGTGGCGTCTCCGGCGAGCCGAGTCGGGCGGGAACCTGATGGAGATCAACGCTCACGAGTTGGACTTCATGCGCTGCCTGGCCGGCGACGCCGCCCGCGTCTATGCGGTCGGCGGCAACTACATCTGCGACGAACAGGACTACGAGGACTTGGTCTTCGCCAGCATCACGTTCAAGAGCGGCGCGGTGGGCTGGCTTCACTCGAGTAGCTTGTGCCACGCGGGGATGGGTGCCTACACGGGGCGAGTGCAGTGCTCGAAGGGCACGTTCTTCATCGAGAACGGGTTCTCGAGCGATGCCTACATCCGTTACGGCGTCGAGGGTGGGGACGAGGTCAAGGCCCAGAAGATCGGCGACATTGAGGTCGAGCCGGCCGTGCAACATGAGGTGCGGCTCTTTGTGGAGGCGGTTCTCAGTGATACACCCGTCGCCGTCCCCGGTAGCGACGGGCGGGCGGCGGTGGAGTTGGCGGAGGCCGCGTATCGGTCCATCGCGGAGAGACGCCCCATCGACCTGCCGCTCTAGGGCGAGATGGCTGCAGAGGGCCGCCTGGGCGGCCCTCTGAGCCCCATGCTGAGAGTCCGGCCCCCCCTGCGCCCGGGTTCTCCTACAATGGGCCTGGCGAGCCCTGTGGGGCCGTTTGCGCATGGCATGGGTGTGAGTGCCGTTCCGAGCATCCTGCATTTGGCATTTGGCGAGAGCCTGCGTGATCAGCAGTTTGTCACCGAGCTCTGCGAGGCGGTGGTCCGCCGGTCGGGGCTGGGCCGGTCACAGGCCGTGATCTCTGACACCAATCGGGCCCTGCTGCGTCGTACGGCTCGTCTGAAGGCGCGCACGGCGGCCGTTCGTCTCACAGGCCGCCGCCGCCATGATCGGCGTGCCATGGCCCAGGCGGTGGCGGAGCTGGGTGACCTCGCCCCCCAGCTCGTCCACGCGCATGGTTTCGCGGCCGCTGCGTGGGCCGAGGCGTTGGCGCGGCGCTACCGAGTCCCGTGGACGATGTCGGTGCTGTCTCCCGTGCCCGATCACTGGCAGAACCGCCGGCAGATCTGGCGCGCTTCTGCCCTGGCCGCCTTGAGTCTCGATGCGCTACCTCGTGGACTGCGAAATCGTGCGACTCAGATCCCCGGTGGCCTGGACAAGCGCGAGTTTGTGCCTTCTGCCGTGGCCGAGATGCTGATGGCGGAACTGGGGCTGAACCCGTATACCCTCCACCTGGGACTCGTGGGCCAGTTTGACGACCGGCGGTCGGGCTGGGCGGACTTCCTCGAAGCCGCCGCGCGGGTGGCCCGCCGCGTGCCTTTGGTCGAGTTCGTCATCGTCGGCTCCGGCCGTGACTCGGCGGCCATGGAGCACTATGCCCATCAGTCGGGAATCCTGGGCAACACGCGCTTCTTGGGCCTCCGCATCGACCGGAGTCGCATCTATCACGCACTGGATGTCGTGGTGTTGCCGAGCCATGAGACCTTGTTCCCTTGGGAGCTCCTGGAGGCGGCGGCCGCGGGAGCACCGGTCATCGCGACGGCCATCGAGCCCCATCAGCGCATGGCCGCAGGCGATCCCAGCGTGACCTTCTACCCGGCGGGTGACACGGCCGCCTTGGCCGACCGGCTCCTGGCCGTGGTCGAGGGTACGGGGCCCGGGCTCAGTTCGGACATGGTGGATCTCAGCCTGCTCGGCGAGGGCCTTCACGGCGTGGTGCGGGCACGCATCTCGCAGACACACTACAACGTAGGTGACGACGAGCTCGAGGAGCTCGTGGATCCCGACGCGCCCGACACGCTCCGGCGTCGCGTCATGCGCGATATGGAGATCACGCAGATCGCGAAGCGCTACGAGGCGCTCTGGGATGGCGTCGTGGCGAGCGTCCGTTAGGTCCGCAGCGCCTCACGCCCCGCCTGGTCGAGTGCGTAGATGAGCTGCTCGCGGACCAGTGAGGCGTAGGCTTTGGCGTCCATGCCCATGAAGGCGGCATCCTGCTCCAGAATCCTCAGCACGGGGTACTGGCTGAAGCTGATCTCGGGGTACCCCTTCCGGTCCGAGAGGCCGACGGTGTGGATGGCGAGGCCACTGACGGAGATCACCATGTTCATGCTGGTGGCGATAGCGTGGACGCGTTCTTCAGCCGTCTTTCCGTCGATGGGTTCGGGGCTGGCCTGGAAGACCGGCCTCCCGCCGAAGCAGATCTGCCAGGTTCGCTGGCCCGGGGCGTACTCGATCTCCTCGGGCACGGCACGATAGCCTCGGAGGACGACGGCCCGGTTGATATTCACATTGGCTTCCCGCAGATAGCGTTCGACTTCGGCGACACGCGCGGCTGAGGGGGGATGGGTGTCGAAGTCCCGGAGCGCGTCGGAGCCCTGCCACGTCCGCGTGGCCAGATCGGCGAAGCGCTCCATGGTCGTCAGCATGCCCGTGGGGTTGTACTTGGTCTTCATGAGGTAGGCCAGGCCGTCGCGATCGGCCTCGACTTCGTACTCGCGGCTGTAGCCCACAATGATCTGCATGTGCGCGAAGTACCCGGCGGCGACGGCGTACTGCACGAAGCCGGGATCGGCGCCATTGAGCGCAGCCACGATGGCCGCCAGTTGCAGCCCGAGCTGGTAGATGCCCATCTTGCGGTCGCGCTCGTCCTGCCTCATGCCATGGTAGTTGCACATGTGAGCGATCTCGTGCGCCAGCACCGCGGCGAGCTCGTCGTCCGAGTTGCACATATCCAGCAGCCCCGAAGTACAGCGAATGAAGCCACCCGGGATTGCCATCGCGTTGGGTACGGGGACACTGAGGATCTTCACATCGCACTGGAGGTCCGGCCGGTCGGATACGGCCACGATCTCATTGACGATGGCCTGGATTCGCGCCAGTTGCTCGGGGTCGTCGAGGACACCGTACTGGCGGTCGATCTCCTCGGCTGTCTTGCGGCCGATCTCGACTTCCTTCTCGAGCGGATACTTCTGGCGCCAACGAGCGATGTCGGCCGCTCGGGCGCTGGGCGTCAGGGCCAGGCCGGCGAACACGAGGACGACGAACACGCACAACCCACGACGGCGAGACACGCGAACCCCTCCACGCCGGCACCCACGCCACAGCATTGGCTCCACATATCCAGACGCTGGTCTGCCACGAGGCGTTCGCTCCAAAACGTGGCAGATGGGCGGGGTGCGGCAGCCATTCCGGCCGCCGCTCGGGGTGCGGCGCCGGACCCGGACGCGTCCGAAGGCCCGAAGCCCGCGATCAGCTCACTGCCATGGACTGGGCTCGGAACCTCTGGACCTTACGCCGGACGCGGCACAGAGCGTTATCGACCGACTTGGGCGTGCTGCCCTGCTCGTCCGCGATCTCCTGATAGGACTTGCCCTGGGAGAAACCGACGAAGACGTTCCATTCGAACTCGCTCAGGTTCTGGCGGAGCACCGAGCGAAGCTCGCGGACGGTCTCCCGGGCGATCAGGAGCTGCTCGGGGTCGACCACATCGGCGTCGGCGGGCACGTCCAGCCGGTCCATGGCTCCGTCGTCCCGCGAGCCCGGACTCAGGGAGCTGGCGTAGGTGAGAGGCAGTTGGCGTTGGCCGGTGCTGCTCTTCACCGCGGTGATCATCTGCCGCGTGATGCAGACATCGGCGAAGGTGCGGAACGAACAGGCGCGGTCCGCCCGGAAGTCGCGGATCGCCTTGAACAGGCCGACCATTCCCTCCTGGATCATGTCATCCCGGTCGGCACCGTGCAGGAAATAGTTGCGGGACTTGTAGAGGACAACGGATCGGTACTTCCGGAGCAGATACTCGGTCGCCGCGACATCCCCGCTCTTACCCAGTGATACGACGAGCTCGTCAGGCATGCGATCGAAGCAGCTTCTCTCGGCGTCGGCCACAGGTGCATCCCCCGGATCCCGTGATCAGAACGGCGGGAGTGTACCGCCGCCGTACAGGGGGTGTCAAGCGGAATAACAAGGGGTCACAAACGTCCTTGTAGTTGTCAATCGCGGTCCGAAATCGGTGGGGTGGGCCTCCGGGGAGCGAACCCGCCGAAGCGGCAACTGGTGGCAGTGCCCTTCCGGGTCAGGCATCCGGCAGCTTGCGTCCGGCCCTTTGTCGAACCGAACCCCGACGCCCCAGTAGCTCAAACGCGCTTCCTGCAAGCCATGGCTGAGGTTATCCACAGCCCACCGATGGTGGGAATGAGGACCCGCATGACCGGAATATGCTTCCGGTATCTGACACCACTCACCGCTGGTAGTTCGGCGACTCCTTGCTGATGGCCACGTCGTGGACGTGGCTCTCACGAAGACCCGCGGACGTGACCCGCATGAAGACGGCTTTCTCGCGCAGTTCGGCCAGATCGCTGGCCCCCACCAGCCCCATGCCGGAGCGCAATCCGCCGACCAGGTAGTACACGAGGGTGGCCAGCGCACCTTTGTGGGGAACCCGGGCCTCGATGCCCTCGGGCACGTACTTGGTGTCCGTCTCCACGTGGTCCTGGAAGTATCGGTCGGACGAGCCCTCCTTCATGGCCGCGATGGAGGCCATGCCACGGACCTCCTTGTAGGTGCGGCCCTCGAAGAGGATTGTCTCGCCCGGAGCCTCGTCGGTACCGGCGAACAGGGAACCGATCATGACAGTCTCGGCTCCCGCGGCCAATGCTTTGGTGATGTCGCCCGAGTACTTGACGCCCCCATCGGCGATAATGGGCACGTCATGCTCAGAGGCCGCCCGGGCGCAGTCGATGATGGCCGTGAGCTGGGGCACGCCCGCGCCGGTCACGGGACGGGTCGTGCATATCGCCGAGGGACCGATACCCACTTTGACCGCGTCACACCCCGCCGCGATGAGGTCGTGGGTCGCCTGGGCGGTGGCCACATTGCCACCGACCAGGGGCATCTCGGGAAGCGCTTCCCGCAGCTGCTCGACGGCCTCGAGCACGCGGACACTGTGGCCATGCGAGGAGTCGACGACGAGGGCGTCCACTCCAGCTTCCGCCAAAGCGGTGGCGCGATCGAGCATGTCGGCGGAGACGCCGACGGCGGCCGCGACCCGCAGCCGGCCTCGGTTGTCCTTGCACGCTTTCGGGTAGCGCTGCACCTTCTCCAGGTCCTTGATCGTGATCAGCCCGATGAGGCGCCCGTCGTCATCGACGACCAGCAGCTTCTCGATGCGATGTTGGTGGAGGCGGGCTTTGGCCTGCTCGAGCGTTGTGCCGGGAGGTGTGGTCACGAGATTCTGGCTGGTCATGAGCTCGGAGACGCTGCGGTCCTGGTTCGTCTCGAACCGCAGGTCGCGGTTCGTCAGGATACCGACCAGGTGGTTATCCTCGCTGGTGATCGGCACGCCCGAGATGTGGTAACGCGCCATGATCTCGAGGGCTTCGCGGACTTTGGCCGTGGGCCGCAGTGTGATGGGATCGGCGATGAGACCGCTCTCGGACCGCTTGACGCGGTCAATCTCGGCGGCCTGCGCGGCGATGCTCAGGTTCTTGTGAACCACCCCAATGCCGCCCTCTCGCGCCAGGGCGATGGCGAGACGGGCTTCGGTGACCGTGTCCATGGCCGCGCTGACGACGGGGATGTTGAGGGGGATGGTCTGAGTGAACCGGGAGCGAACGTCGACATCCTTTGGGACCACGTCGGACCTGCCGGGCACGAGGAGCACGTCGTCGTAGGTCAGTCCCACGTCGGGCAGAATCCTCACAGTGAATACCCTCCCTCAGTCGTGTCCGTCGCCCACGACCGCTCGATGAACTCCTCATGCAAGGCACGAGCCGCGCGCTCGTAATCCTGCTCGTCGACCAGACAGGAGAGCGAGATCTTCGAGTCCGCCAACTGCCGGGGCCGGATCCTCGCCCGAAGAAGGCAGTCGACGAACCGGGCGACGACCCCCACCGACTCCTGAAGGCGCCGGCCGATCAGGGACACGACGCGGGTGTCCTCGCCGATGGTGACGGGTACGATGACGGTGGTGAAGTCGGGACCGGCGTCGCTCAGGATCCGTTTCTGAACCGCGAAGGTCGGGCCCCGGTCCTCGGCCGACAGCAGGTAGAAGCGGGTCAGTGTCGACCCCGGTCGCCGGATGGGTATCACGATGGCGTTCAGGGCCGAACGCAGGTCCCGCAGACGGCTCTTGTCGACCACGAAAGCGATGGTCGTGTCGGTGCTGGAGACGAAGTAGATGGGGATCCCGGCCGTGGCCAGCAGGCGGAAGATCTCCAGGGAGACATGGTCACGGTCCCGATCATTGAGGATCGACAGCGTCACGTGCGAACAGGGGCCGGTGTTGGCGACCCCGGTGGCGTCGGCCGTGTCCGGGACGAGCGCTTGCTCATGGGTGATCAGGGAGCCCTGGCCCCCCAGTGCCGTCGACTTCACCCAGAGGGGTATTGCGTAATCCATGGCGATCTCGGCGGCCCGCGGGTGCAGGACACGGGCGCCCAGGTGGGCCATCTCCGATACCTCATGGTACGTGACGCTTCGCAGCCTTCGGGCCGAGGGAACGACTCGCGGGTCGGCGGTCATGACCCCGTCCACGTCGGTGTAGATCTCAACGCCCGTGGCATCCACGGCAGCGCCGATGGCCGATGCGGTCGTGTCGCTCCCGCCGCGCCCCAGGGTGGTGATGGCGCCATGCAGGCCGCCGAACTCGGTGTCGGTCACGCCCTGGAACCCGGCAACCACGGGGATCTTGCCCTGGCGCGTGTAGTCCAGGATGCAGGCCGAGTCCAGCGAGAGAATGCGGCTGCTACCGAAATGGGCATCGGTGGTGATTCCGGCCTGCCCCCCCGTTAGGGCGACCGTGTCGATGCCTGATCCGGCCCGGATGGCCGCCGCCATCAGGGCCGTCGAGATGATCTCGCCACACGCCATGACCAGGTCGAGCTCGCGCGGCATAATGTCGGGGTCGACCTTGCGCGCCTCGGCGATCAGTGTGTCGGTGGCGTACGGATCGCCCGATCGGCCCATGGCCGACACCACAACCACCGGCCTCAATCCGGCGTGACGGGCGGCCATCACGCGCCGGATGGCGTGCCCACGCATGGTGGCATCTGCAACCGAGGTGCCACCGAACTTCTGCACGATAATGTCTGAGGGCACGGCGTCACCCACCCCTGGGCCCGGGATGAAACGTTAGTATTCCTGCCGAGGGCACGGTGTCCTCCTGACCGTCACTCGATGCCCGCCGAGCTCTCCGCGGCCTGGGCCAGCGCCGCGAGCATGCCCTCGCAGTTGGCCCGCATCAGTTTGGCGATGACGCCTTTGATCAAGGCACCGATGAGCGGCACCTCGATCTCATAGTCGATGGTCAGGCGTGCATGGGTCGCGTCGCCATCGCGAGCGAACGCCCACGTGCCTTCATAGCGCGCGAAGTCGCCCTCGACCTGATGGAACTCGCACGTGTGGGCCACATCGTCCCACTGGTCTTCCTCCACCCACACCAAGCGGCGGTTGAACTGGCGAACTACGCCGACCCAGCGCGACGTGGTGTGGCTCCCGTCGCGCGAGAGGATCTCCACGCTCTCGACATCCGGCATGATCTCCGGGAATCGCTCCACGTCGCGCGCCAAGGCGTAGACGCGGTCGATGGGGGCACCAATGCGGCGTTCCACGGTCAAAACAGCCACGCTCAGGCTCCTCTCGGCCCACAGCCACGGCGGGGTTCCCCCGCCAGCCACTCCGCCACAGTCTTCCGCTCGAGCTGGGCATAGCGCCTCATGATCTCGGGGCCATCCGGCAGGACGCTGGGCACACGGCTGAGGGGGCATGGCATGAACTCGACGTGCCCCAGCAGCCGGCACACGAGTGGCCGAACCGGGTACACGGCGCAGCGCAGGGCGACCACGTCATAGAGTATACAGAACTCCTCCCAGACTCCATCAGCGACCTCGAAGCGCTTGTCCTGCGCCAGGAGGCTCTCGAACTCGAGATCGGACATATGTGTCTCGATATAGGCCGCGATCCCCTCCCATTCGCTTCGGGCCAACGGGATCGCCCCGCTACAGCGAATGGCGCATTCGTGGCAGTCGCGGCACGTGGACTCGGTGGGGATGCGGCTGTAAATGGCCAGCAACTCGTCTCGAGTCATCGGCACTCCATTCCGCCCCGTTCGGCCGGAACTCCCTCGCTGCCTGGGCCAGGGGGATCCAACGCATGGGACGAACTCGTCCACCAGACTGCCCGCGGACACGATCCGGCGGGCTTCAGGGGGTCTCTTCCTTGAATCCCTTCGTCCTCCTCTGTCTTGCCGCTGTTGGCTCCGCGGCGGGCGCGCAGCCGCTCCAATTCCTGCGCAACGGCACGCTGGAGGTGACTGAGGGGTGGTCGCTCTCGGTCGGCAGCGCGGTCTCGGATGCCGGGCGCAGGGGGCGCTGCCTCCGTGTCGAACGGGGCGTCTGCTCCCAAGACGTCGTGCTCGCTGCGCCAGGGGGTGATTACACCTGCTCGGTGTGGATGAAGGTCGAGCAGGTGACGCCAAGTGCTCCCGGTGGTTTCGCGTTCGCCGCGGTCTACCAGTACAGCCTCGATGGCGCTCTTGTGGAGTTCCGTGATTTCGCTCAACTCACGGAACCGGGAGGCTGGACGCGGCAGAGCTTCTCGTTCCGCGCCAACCCACTGGCGGACATCGTCTCCATGCGCCTGGGCTTTTTCAATGCTTCGGGTGTCGCCTACTTCGACGACGCCGTGCTGACCCCGGGTATGGATGCTGCCGACCCGGTCGAGGTGGCGCGGGAGCAACCCGGGTTGCCCCCCAGGGTGGCGATTCTGACTGATCCTGCATTTCCCACCTATGGCGCACCGTCGGATCCCGCGTATCTGGCCGAGCTGCTACAGGCGGCCGGGATCGAGGTAGAAGCCCTCACGGCAGATCAACTCAGCAGCCCCGGCCAGCTCTCGCCGGACCGGCAGGCCCTGCTGGTGGTGCCGACGGGCCAGACCTTCCCCGCCGAGGCCCGACGCAACCTGGTCGCCTTCCTCCATGGTGGGGGTGATCTGCTGACCACAGGCGGCTACCCATTCCAGCGCCCGCTCGTGAGAGATGGGGCCGGCTGGATCGCCGCGTCCGAGTGGCGGGACAGACGGCTTCAGGAGGGCCTGGCCGGACAGGGTGGCCTGGTGCCCGACCCCGGGTTTGAGCAGGACGCGCGCTCGACCTGGGAGGCCGCCGACGGCAACGCAACACGTGTCGCACAGGGGGCCCGGTCGGGCCAGAGGTGTGCTCGAGTCCAGATGGAGCCCGGTCAGCCCGCGGGGCATTCGATGTGGCGCTGCTCATTCACGCCCAAGACCGGGCAAGACTACCTGGTTGTGGGTTGGCTCCGCACGGCATCCATTGAGGGCGACGGCTTCGCGTACCTCGCCGTCTACCAGTATGGCGAGGACGGCAAGCTGGTGGATTTCCATGACATCTGCCATGTGCGCGGGACAACCGACTGGGCTCGCCACACTTACGGCTTCCGGGCGGCGGGTGGCGCGACACGCGTTGAACTGCAGTGTGGGATCTATCGCGCTTCCGGCACCGCGTGGTTCGATGATGTGGTCGCCATCGAGAGCCCTCCGCGGCATCAGATCAACACCAGCGACGGGCAGCCCGGTGATGGTCTGGTGACTTCGCCCGCGCAGATCGGCCTGTGCGACCCGTCGGCGCCGCTCAAGAGAGTCGCGCGACTTGCCGCGTCTCCGGGGCAGTACGTGGTCCCGCCGGCCGTGTCGCTCCGTGATGCATTCGAGGGCTACATGGCCACAGGCGTCACCGGGGACGATCAGGCACGGTGGGTACCCCTGCTCTACGCGTACGACCGCCTCGGCCGGCCTCGAGGGGCGGCGGGCGCGTTGCTCATTCACTATGCAGGGCTCTATGCCGGGTCCACCTGGGCATGCTTCTCCGTCGAGAGCCGCGACGTGTTCGCCCGCGGCGACCGCACGATGGGCGAGACGTTCGTGCGGACGGTACGGCACATGCTCCGCGGTCTGTTCCTCACGCATCTGAAGCCCGAGCCGGCCAGTGTGAGCGACGGTGAGGCGGTTGTCATTTATGCGGGCGTGCGCAACGGCGGAACCGCGACACAGACGGCCCGCCTCCGGTTCGTCTTCGTGGGCGAGGACGGTCTGACGCCATTCGCCACCGAGGAGCGGACGGTGGAGCTGGGGCCGGGGGCTGATGAGCGTGTCCAGGCCCGTGTCTCACCCGAGCGCTACCCCGGGGCTTTCTGCACCGTTCGCTGTGAGCTGAGCACGGCGGAGGAGCCCGTGGACCTCATGGAGGCGGGATGGGTCGTGCGGCGCGCGGACGCCTTGGCCGCAGGCCCGCGGCTGGGGTTCGCGGCCAACTACTTCACCCTGAACGGCCGCCCCGTGTTCCTGTGCGGTACCGACACATATGGGAACATCTACAACCTGGCCCAGGCCAACCCACTGACATGGCGCAGGGACGTCCGGCGCTGTCAGGACTACGGCCTTAGTGTCTATGAGAATCTGAACTTCTGGCCGAAGGACTTCCGATACTCCGACACTGAGCTCCGGAATCTCGACGCCATCGCCCAGCTCACACAGCAACACCAGCAGGTGTTCATGTCCGGGCTTCTGATCGGCGGCGATGTGGCGTGCGACGACGCCACGTTCGAGAAGCAAAAGGAGATGTGCCGTAGCTTCGCCCGGCGCTACCAGGACACCCCCGGCCTGATCTACTACCTCAACGGCGACCTGACGCTCTCGCACAAGGCTGCGGACGAGCTGGCCGTGCGCTGGCGCGAGTACTTGCGGTCGCTCTACGGCACTCACGAGGCGCTCCAGGCCGCCTGGGGTGCGGAGCGGGCGGGGGCGAGTTTCGAGCAGGTGCCCTTCCCGTTGCCCGCCTCGCAGGAGTGGGCGGATGTCGCCACGGCGGACTTCATTCGTTTCGAGACCACGCAGACCGACCACTGGCTGACCGGGCTGCACCGGGCCATTCGCGAGGTGGACCCCGACGCTATTACCACCGCCGAGTTCTACCCGGCCCCCAGCGGGGGGGTGGATATCGCAGCCGGCATCGGGGAACTCAGTGTGTCCAACATCGGCTACTTCGACATGCCGGGCCGGGACATCGAACGCCTGCCGGGCGCCATCGGGTTCGCCGACATGCGAGCCAAGGGAAAGTCCGTGAGTCTGGGCGAGTTCGGCGTGAAGATGCACCCGGCCTGGACGTTTGAGAACGGTGCGGTGGGCTACCACCTCGTCCGGACCGAGCAGGAAGCACGGGATCTGTGGCTGATACTCAGTCACTATGCGCTAGGCCTGGGCGCCTCGAAGATTCAGAATTGGTGCCTCGATGATGCCTCCGAGCGCGTGTTCCCCTGGGGGCTGTTCTACCCCAACGATCTCGTACCCAAGGATGTCGCACTGACCTACCGCAACATCGGGCTGCTCTTCCGCCTGCTCACGCCGAAGTACGAACCGCCCCGGGTGACCGTGTTGCTGCCGGACCGCCACCGTCTGGGTCCGCAGTCGGGGCGGATCCACGATGCCATCTGGCGTACTTTCGCCACGCTGACGAGTCTTCGCATCCGCTACAACACACTCAACGAGGGAGCCCTCGATGTGCTTCCGGCTGCGACGCGGGTTCTCGTCTACCCCGTGCCCTACTGCCTCGACGATGCGACCTACTCGCGGCTGCTTGCCTTCGTCAGGCAGGGAGGGGCGCTTTACGTCTCCGGCGATGTCTCCTACGGCCCGGACCGTACGCGCACGCAGACCGGCCGCCTGCGCGAGCTCGTCGGTATGGCCTTCGGCGAGGAGCTCTACCCGAACATCGGGTACGACGCTGCCGCCCCAAAGGCCAGCGCCCCCACAGGCAGTGGGCAGGCGCTGGGCCTGGTCCCGTTCGCGGCGGCGGCAGGCATCCGCTTCGGGGAGCTCGCGACCGGAGCTGGGGGCCCGCCCGAGGTGCTGCAGGTGACCCAGGATGGCGAGCACATTCCGGTGGTCGTCGCCCGCGGGCTTGGGAAGGGGCGCGTGTTCTTCGTCAACGATCCTGTCGAGCTGCGCACCGATCTGGCCGACGACGTGCTGCGGTCGATCCATGCGGCGTTCGCCACCTATGCCGAGGTCGACCGGCTGCAGATTGAGCCCGATGTACCCGACGTCCACGTGTTCCGCGTGCCGGTCGAAGGGGCCGAAGAGGTTGTGGTGGCCGTGAATCGCGGCGAGGCGCGTACCGTGAGGCTTGCGCTGGGAACTCACCGCGTCGAACTCGCGTTGGCAAGAGCGGGCACGGGTATGATCTGGCTCGACAGCGAGGGCCGCGCCGTGGCCGTGGAGGCCCAGGGCGAGGTACAGGTCGATGGACGGCGCGTGGCCGATCTGCCCTGCAATGCGGCGGTCGCCGCCCTGGACGGTCATGGGTTGCTGGAGTCGAGCTCGGTCCTGATCTTGCCCTTTGGCGAGGGGGTGCTTCGGGTCGAATCCTCCCGCGACTGGAGGGACCGCGTGGTTGAGGTGGGCGATTTCGAGGACGGGCAGTGGCGTCCCCTGGAGAGCCTCGAGTGCTACACCCAGCCTCACCTCAACGTGGTGCTGGATGGCGATCAGGCTGCCTCGCTGTTGTTCGTGGGAGAACGGGGTGAGCTGGAGGCGTCTCGGCGACGGCTGAGCGCTCTGGTGCAGAGACCGGACCTGTCGTTGGCGTCTCCATAGATGCCCGTCGCGGGGCGGCAAAAACTGTGTGAATTCCCGGTGTACTCGGAGGATCGACCTGGAGGCCGTGGAAAGGGGATTGGCTTCAGCCGAGGATCATTCTCGATGCCGGTGATCTGTGGATCAAGGCGATCTGGGGGCTCGGCTCTTCGACTTCTCGCCTCGGGAGGAATGGACCCACTTCAGGCCCTGGCAGTCTCGACAGGTCTGCCCGCCCAGTTGCCACACCGTGAGCTTCCGTCTCCAAGCACGGCTACCGCCTAGGGGGGTGGTCACGTGAAGGCGGTTGTCATGGCCGGAGGTAGGGGGGCCAGGCTCTACCCGCTGACTCAGGATGCACCCAAGCCGCTACTCCCGATGATGGGTCGGCCACTTATCGACCACACCATGGCGTATCTGGAGCGGCAAGGGTTCCGTGAGGCCATCATCACGACAGGGCACCAGTGCAAGCCACTCCTGAACCATCTCAACCGCACCAGCTACCATCCGTGTGACGTCGTCTGCGCGCTCGAGGAGTTCCCACTCGGCACAGCCGGAAGTGTGCGGAACGCCGAGAGTATGCTCTCGGAGACCTTCCTGGTGATGTCGAGCGACATTGTCACCGATGCCGATCTCATGGAGGCCGTGCGCGCCCATCGCCGGAGCGGGGCTCTGATGACCATGCTGGTGTCCGAGGTCCCCGATGTCTCGCTCTTTGGTATGGTGGTTGCCGACGCGAAAGGGCGCGTGATCGACTTCCGTGAGAAGCCTCGCTCGCCCGACGAGGTGGTCAGCCGCCTTGCGAACGCCGGCATATACGTCATGGAGCCTGAGGCCCTGGGGATGATCCCGCGCTCGCGCTACTGCGACTTCGCGCGCGACGTGATCCCGCGGATGCTGGCGAGTGGCCGGTCGGTCTACGCGCACCCGATCTCAGGATACTGGTGTGATGTGGGCACGGCGCAACGGTACCGCAAGGCTCACCTCGACGTGATGAAGGGCCGCGTTCAGTTGCCGGGGTTTGACGCGCCGTCAGCTGGTGCCGACGGCGCCGCGTCCGGGGCGACCCTCGATCCCTCGGTCAAGATATCGGGCCCGGTCTGGGTGGGTCGAGGGGCTTCGGTTGGGGCCGGCACGCGGCTGGGGCCGTATGCGTTCCTGGCGGACGGGGTGCATGTGGGCGACGGCGCGTCGATCGCCTGGAGCGTGCTCAACCAGGGCGTCGTCGTTGGGTCCTCGTCGCAGGTGGACCGATCGGTCATCGGGAGCGATACGCGGCTGCCAAGCGGGTCACGGGTCCGCTCGTCGGTGATCCACGGTTACACGACGATCCGGATCCCGGCGACGGACTCGGAGCCGATGGCGCCGCTGTCGCGTTCTGCGGAGGGGATGCGGACCGCCGCGGTGACATAGGGGCTCTCGCGCGCAGTGGTGATGACACGCCCGGGGTGCAGTCTCCCCGGGCGTGTCTGGTCTGCCTCCCAGCACCTCGTTGGTCGCCAGGGATGGCGCCAGGCAGGAACTCGGCCCGCGAACCGCCAATCCCCCTGTCATCCTATTGGGCCGGGGGCCCTGCTGGCCCCCCATCCGGCCGGAGGAGGCACCTGGTGAGCGATTCCGTTCCACTGGAGCAACTGCAGCAGCTATGGGACCGCACGGTCGAGGAACTGAGGAAGGGCGAGGTCAACCTCCCGCTCTGGGAGGCAGCTGAGACGTGCGTGGCCCTGGCCCTGGAGGACGATGTTCTCGTTCTTGGCATCCGCTCGGAAGACTACCATCGGGCGGGTCACCTGAAGGCACCCGTGGCCGCGCACCAGATCCGCGCCATCCTCGAGCGGCTGGCTCAGCGGAGTCTGAGTCTCGAGGTCATCGAGGGCACCACACCCAAGCATTGGGCCGACGAGAAGCTTCGCCGGCAGCAGCGCGAGGACACGGCCCGCAGGGCGCTCGAGAAGACAAAGGTCGACACCGAACGCGAGCTGGGATCATGGGACGAGGTCTCGACTCACCTCGCCCAGGTCTACAACACACTCAAGGACCGGAACCTGCCCTGGGTGGCGGCTCAGTACCTCCTGGACTCCCTGGTCACGGTGGCCAAGGTCGAGTGGCGCATGCGGCAGGCCCCCGACGCCGATACCCACAACATCGACCGAGGCGTGGCACGGGTCCTCCATGCGCTATCCGGCCGGGTCGACGTGCCTCTGAACGTCGTCGGGCTCGAGTACGTGCGGGTGAAGCGCTGGCAGTAGGACGAGCACGACGCGCGCCGGAGACCATCCAGCCAAGGCGAAGGGCAGGCGAAAACATGGCAGGTCGACAGCTCTGGGCCCTGGCGATGTGGGTCGCGCTCGGTCTTCCCGCGGTCGGTCAGACCTATGACCTGGCCGAGCGCTATGCCCAGGGGTATGAGGTGCTGGTGACCTCGAGTTCGGTGGTCGACTCGAAGGTCACTGGTCGTGGGCCCAAGGCACTCGAGGATGCCATTGCACGCATGTCCGGGGGCCTCTCGGTGACACAGACCGGCCAGGTCCGTTACCGGGTGCGCGAGGCGGTCGCGGGGAGGCCTGTCCAGCAGGAGGCGGTTGTCCTCAGGGGGGAGACCCGTGCTCCCGGCGCCCCGGCCTCGGCCCAGGTCTCACACAGCAAGATCGGGGGCGTACCGGTCCTCGTCCGGGCGCCGCGCGGCGGGGCCAAGTTGTACCGGGGCAAGAGCGGTGGCCAGATCGACCAGGCCGAGGCCGCTCGGTGGTGTGACGATCTGCCGGCCGAGCTGCTGGAGGGTGAGGACGTCTCGGCATCGCGCATCGGCGACTCGTGGACCATCAAGGGCGACGACCTGTGCCAGCGCCTTGGGCTGCCCGAGGGGAGCGACGGACGGATCGAGCTCACGTTCGAGGCGGTGGTCGAGAAGGAGGGCAAGCGCCTCGCGCAGCTCAAAGTGGCATGGACCATGTCGAGTGCCCCCGCCGCGGGCAAGGCCCCGCTGTCTGGGATGAAGATGGATCTGAGAGGCTACTACTTCATTGATCTGGAGACACATCTCCCCTACTACCTCGACCTGCATGGCAGCTCCACCATGGACCTACGCGTGCCCGACCCTGGGGGGGCCGAGGCCACGATGTCGATCGAGTCTCAGCTGCGGTTTGTGTGGGTGTACACCCTGATGGCGGTAGGCTCCTAGCTATGGCTCATCTGGGTGACAGTTCGGTGCACACCTACCTCGGACACGTGGCGGACTGGCTTGCGTCGCTGCCCGCGGCGAGTCTGCGTGACCTGCTCGCGGCCCACGGCGGACCAGCGGCGGCGGCCGTGTTCTGCGTCGACATGACCCGCGGCTTCTGCTCCGAGGGGAGGCTTGCGAGCCCGCGCGTGGCGTCCATTGTCCCTGCCGTGGCGCAGCTGCTGATCCGAGCACACGAGGCCGGGGTCCGCCGGTTCTACCTGCCCCAGGACTGCCATGCGCCCGACGCCGCTGAGTTCGCCCAGTACGGTGTGCATTGTGTGGCCGGGACGCCCGAATCGGATCTCGTGCCCGAACTGGCTGGTCTCCCCTTCGCGGACACCTTCGTGGTGATCCCCAAGAATACCGTGGCTTCGCATGTGGCGACCGGCCTGGACGCGCGTCTGGATCGCGATGGCTGGCCGGGCCTGTGTATCGTCGTCGGTGACTGCACCGACATCTGCATCTACCAGCTCGCGATCCACCTCAAAGCGCGCGCCAACGCGCAGAGGGCGGGTAGCGCCGTCGTTGTGCCCGAACGATGTGTCCAGACCTACGACCTGCCACCGGCGACTGCCCTGAGTATCGGCGCCATGCCCCACCATGGTGAGCTCCTGCATGGGGTGTTCCTCCACCACATGGCGCTCAATGGCGTTCGGGTGGTGTCCGAGGTGGTCCCGTGATCGGTCGGCTACCGCCGGGGCCAACCACCGTGCGTCGGCGTGGTTCCGCGCGGGCCATGGTGGCCCTGGCCCTGTTTAGCGTCGGGACGCTGTGTCTCGGCGCGCCGGCGGTCGAACACCAGCCCGTGCCGATCGCTCCCGGCGTGACCTATGAGCGGATCGTGCGGCCCGAGGGGCCATGGGTGATCGACGTGGTCCGCGTCGACCGGCGTGCGGCCTCCCTGGACCTGGTGCCTACCCTGAGCCAGGGCGTCATTCAGGGCAATGCTCCGTTGCCCGATCAGCTCCCGCGGGCCACAGGCCGCTCGCGCCCCGTGGCCGCGGTTAACGGCGACTTCTTCGTGATGTCAGGGACGGACACCGGCACCCCGCTCGGCCTGCACCTGCAGCGCGGGGAGCTCGTGCACCAGGGTCGGGGCGGGATCTCCTTCGTCATCGGCACGGCCGGTCAGGTCGGCATCCGCGCCGTCGGCTTCGCCGGCAGTGTCGTCAACTCCGACGGCGTGCGTTGCCGCATCTCGGGGGTAAACTCCGCGCCCGAGGACGGGTCCGTGGCATTGTTCTCCGATCACTACGGACCGCGCTCCCGTCCCACGGACGGCATCTCGGTGGTGCTCGAGTCCTCGTCGGATCTGCGTTCCGGTCCTCCGATCCATGCCCGCGTAGCGGCCGTCATTCACGGGCCCGCTCCCCTCGGCCCGGGCCGGCTCGTCCTCAACGGCGCCGGAGATGGGGAGGTCTGGCTCAGTCGCGTGAGGCCCGGCGAGAGCCTCGATATCGCGCTGGAGTGCCCCGGTCTGCCCGAGTGGGCCGCCGGAGCTATCGGAGGGGGCCCGCTTCTGGTTCGCCATGGGCTCATCGTCGGAGGGGACGCCGTTCGCCATCCACGTACGGCCGTGGGGTACAACCACCGCGAGACCATCTGGGTCACGGTCGATGGCCGCCGTGCCGGGTGGAGTGTGGGGATGACGCTCACCGAGCTCGCCCACCTGATGCGCGAACTCGGCTGCACCGATGCCATGAACCTCGACGGCGGCGGTTCCACCACCCTGTGGGTACGAGGCCTGGTGGTGAACCGGCCGTCGGACGGCCAGCCGCGGCCCGTCGCCAACGGCCTGGCCGTGGTGTTGAGTCGACCCGTGGGCCCGCCCGCCCACATCCGCGCTACCCCGAGCGAGGTCTGGGGGCTGCCGTCTGGCGAGGTGCTGCCCGAGCTTCTGGTGACCGACTCCCAGTACAACCCGCTGCCGGTCGGGGCCGGTAGTCTAAAGCTGTCGGCCGAAGGTGCGGCTGCGCTGGGCCCCGATGGCCGGACCATCCGCCTCGCCGCGGCCCCAGGTGAGGGTCGTGTGCACGTGTCGCGGGGCGCTGCCCGCGCGACCGTGCCCGTGCACGTGTTGGCCGCGCCGGCCGCCGCTCGCATTGTGCCGGGCACCGCCACCGCGATGCCCGGCGATGTGCTCTCATTCGAGCTGGAGCTGCTCGATGCCGAGGGGCACGTCCTGGTGGCGCCGCCGGGGCGGGAGCGCTGGGTCTGCGGTTCTGGTCTTGCGCTCGAGGGTGACACGGGCCGCGTTGCGGTTACGGACGATGCCGCGTCGGGTGACGTCCACTGCTTCTCACACGGCATCTCGGCCTCGGCGCGCATCGAGGCGGCCCGGAGGCTGGTCGTTGCCAGTGGTCAGCCGGGTGAGCGCCTCGCGTTCCGTGCCGTACCGGACGGTCCGGGTGGGCCCAGTGGCGCGGTGCGGGTCGACGACGGCCGCCTGGTGCTCGACTTCGACCTCGGTGGGCGGGCCGGGACGAGGGCGGCCTATGCGGCCGTCGACCGCGATGTCGGCCACTGCATCGGGTTCACTGTGGCCGCGCGCGCCGAGGGGTGCTCGCCGTGGGTGCGGGTGGCCTACCGCGACGGCAACGGCACGCGCCAGACGGCATCCCTGTCCGATCGGCTGCCCGACGGCGGGCCCTGGCAGACGCTCCGGCTCCGGCTGCCGGACGGCGTGAAGGCCCCCGTGACCCTCGAATCCGTCTACGTTGTCGAGACGGAGCCGGCGGTAACGGCCCGAGGCACGCTTCTCCTTGATGATCTGTGTGCCTGGGTGCTCGAGTAGCGACCTATCGGCGCCGCAGCACGGCCACTGCCGCGGTGGCGTCTTCGAGCACTTCCGCAGCCTCCTGACGCGCATCCAGGATGCGCTGGGGGTCATCCGTATACTCGTTCACGTTGGCGCAAATCCCGTCGCTGACCGCCAACACCCGCTCGATCCTCGACCGAAGCACCGTATAGGCGTTGCCGCCGTCCAGCCTCTTCAGGTCACCCAGCCGGTCGCGCAGCGTGGCCAGGTACTCGTAGTCCTCGATGCCGTCACGGATGATCTCGAGGCGCAGACTCGACCATGGCCCGTCGGGTCCGGGGTACATGAGCAGGCCGTCGCCGTTCCCGTCGGCCCAGGTCAGTGGGTTGAAGTGAGGGAGGCCCCAGGCCTTCCCCTCGGCCGCCGCCGCGAAGTCGGGCAGTGTGGCGGGATAGTTCTTCCCGTAGATCTGCCAGGTGTCCATGGCATAGTACAGGAAGCCGTCGAGACCGCACTTGTAGGCCCACCAGAACAGCACACGCGGGTCGGTCGCCGGGTAGTCAATGAAGAAGTTCGCAGGCGGCTTCTTGGGGCCGATGCAGACATAGGACCATATCAGATCGCCCTTGGCATGGCGTTCGGCCACGAACTCGGGCGTGATGTGCGGAGTCAAGGGACACCAGACGTTAATGAGGCCTTCCATGGTTTCGTTGGGGGGCGTGGTACACATCCGCGGAATGGTCGGATCGGCTTCCTGGATCGCCTTGGCGCGCGCGACGACCTCGGCGAACGCCTCGGGTGCCGGCTCATCCAGCGCGTAGGCGAACGCCTTGTCATGCCAGCCTTTCCGCTTGAGGTGTTCGGACCACTGCCGCACCTCCGCCCCGCCATAGGGCGCGCCCGCGCTCGAGAACACGTCCAGGCACTGCAGGCCCCGGTCCACGCAGAACTCGATATAGGGGTCCGCCTCAGTGAAATCGAGCTTCACCTCGCCGCCCTCCGGACGCTCGATCTTCAGGTGGCGAAATCCCACGCGGGACACATCGATGCGGTGGTCCTGGATGAACGCGTAAAACCGCCGGAGCAGCGGATCGCGCGGGTACTTCTCGGGCGGGTAGAAGTCGTCGAAGCCGCTGACGTAGTTGTCCAGCAGGGTGCACGCCGCCATGGGGGTCTTGAGGTGCCGCTCGCGAGGGAGCACGAAGCCGTACACGTGCAGCCGCACGGGCACCTCGGTTGCCGGGCGCCCCTCGGGCTCGATAGTCACCGACCCGGTGTAGTCCCCCGGCTCCGTGTCGTAGGGCGTGTAGACCGTGAGGAACAGCGGCTGCACGGTGTTGGCCTCGACGCCGAAGGGTACGTTCGGGAACAGCGGATCCGGCCACCAGCCGGCCGGACCGCCGCCCGGTGTGGGTGCTGTCACGTTCACATAGCCGACCCGCCGGATCTCGATGTGGTCGCTATCGATCGCCTCGCCGTCGGCCTTACGCAGGTCAGAAGCCTTGACTCGAACGTTCGACAGCGCCTCGGCCCCCGCCACGAGCAGGAGCTGGAAACTCTCATACTCATTGCGGGCCGACCGGATGGACACCACACCGGCCGGCTGGCCGACGGGCGGCTGTTCGCGGAACACCTTGGTCATGGCGTGCGCGATCTGGATGAGGTACCCCTGGTCCTTGCCCGTCTCGGCCACCGCCTTCTGCGTCTGCGCCACACTGAGCGCGCGTTCGAGCTTGCCCACCTGGGAGTCCAACCGCTTGCGGTACTCAGCAAAGGTGCTCGCCGGGACGCGCCGCGATCGTGAAAGTGTCCGGCCGAAATCCTCGATCGTCGCCTTGATGTCATCCGAGGCCCGCTCGATGGCCCGGGCTTGGGTGGCTGGCATGTCGGCGGCCTTGCGGATCGCTTCGTCAGCCGTCGTGCGGTACGCCGACGTCAGTCCGTCATAGTCGGCTACCCCGGCGGCGTGGACCTTCACGCTCTCGACCTCGACCCGCTCGACGCCGGCGTTCGGGCCGGGTATGAGGTGCAGGTGTAGTGAGCCGATGGCGTTGGGGCTCCGGCCGCCGTTGAGCTTGGGATCGGTGATATCCACGAAGGCAGTGCCCCACTCGGTCCGGTGAGGGAGCTCCTTCGAGCCGAGACCGCCGCCCTTGCCGAGGCGCCCCCAGGCCAGCACGAGCTTGGATGACGATGTGAGGTTGCGGTAGCGCACCTCGGCCACGAACGCGTTCTCGGTCTCGAGCCGGAACAGGTCGCGCCGCTTGGCGGCGCATGGCGAGCCGGTGGCCACGCAGGCATACGCGCCCTCGCCCGCTCCGGTGAAGTCCGCCTGCAGTTCCGCCGACGCGCGGCGTACCGTGAGCTTCACCCGGCCCGCCGCGTCGGCGCCGGTCGGATCGAAGAACCCGGCCTTCCAGACATCGCGCTCGGATAGGCTATAGCTGATGTACTGCACGTCGTCTTGCGCGGGCGCCACGGCACACAGAGCCACCAGCGCCATCAGACCTACGAGCCACAAAGCTGCACGGAATCGCACGGATCGGGCACCTCCGGAGTGTTCTGAGTCGCGACGCCGCTCGCCAGCAAGACCCTCACGCCACGCAGATTACCACAGCGGCGGAGAACCGGGATGGCCCCTGACCCCTGCTACCCCTTCAGACCCGTCAGCGTGATGCCCTGGATGAACGTCCGCTGGGCGAAGAAGAACAGCACGATGATGGGCACGGTCATCACCGTCGTGGCCGCCATGAGCATCCCCGGCTCCTGGCCATACTGACTCGAGAAGCTCGCCAGGCCGAGGGACAGAGTGAACTTGGACGAGTCCGAGAGGTAGATGAGCGGGCCGAGGTAGTCATTCCAGGCGCCCATGAACGAGAAGAGACCCACGGTGGCCAGCGCCGGCTTCGAGAGCGGGATGACCACCTGCCGCCAGATGCCGAACTCGGTGCAGCCATCGAGCCGGGCCGCGTCCGTGAGGTCGCGCGGGATCCCGAGGAAGAACTGCCGAAGCAGGAACACGAAGAACGCGTTCCCAAGGAACGCGGGCAGGATCAGCGGGACGAATGTATCCACCAGCCTCAGCTTGGCGAACACCACGAAGACCGGGATCATCGTCACCTGGGCGGGCAGCATCATCGTGCCCAGCAGGATGTAGAACACGACGTTGCGGCCACGCCAGTAGATGCGCGACAGACCGTAGGCCACCAGGGAGCATGACAGGATCGTGCCGAACACGGTCAGGGCGCAGATGATCAGCGTGTTGGTCAGGTACGTCGTGAAGTGGAAGCCCTTGAATGCCAGCGCGTCGGGGTAGTTCGCCAGGCGCACCGGCGCCGGGATCAGATCCATCAGCGAGTGCGGCTCCTGCATGATCTGGTCGTTGGTCATCAGCGACCGCGAGACCAGCCAGAGGAACGGCACGCAGAAGATCGCGCTGAACACCACCAGCCCCAGGTGGGCCACCATGCGGAGCCACAGGGGCTGGGTTCGGCCACCCTCTTCCATCAGCGACCCTCCCCAGCGCCTTCGCCGTAGTAGACGAACCGGGCCGATGTCTTGAACACCAGCACGGTTCCTACGACGATGATGGCGAACAGAATCCACGCCATGGCCGAGGCATAGCCCATCTTGAAGTCGGCGAAGGCCACGTTGAACAGGTAGAGCGAGTAAAAGGTGGTTGAGTCCACCGGTCCGCCCTGGCCGTTCGTCATGACATAGGCCGGGGTGAAGAACTGGAACGCTCCAATGAGCCCCATTACCAGGGTGAAGAACAGGTAGGGTGTCATGAAGGGCACGGTAATGTGGCGGACCCGGTGCCAGGCTCCGGCACCGTCCACTTCGGCGGCCTCATAGAGCTCCTTCGGCACGCCCTGCAAGCCTGCCAGGTAGATGACCACCGATCCGCCCACGCCCCAGATGCTCCACAGGATGATGCCCCGCTTGGCCCATTGCGGGTCCGACAGCCAGCCGGGCAGCCGGCCGCCCTCGAATCCGAGCCATCTCGCCGTGGCCGGCGCCGTCTCTGCGAACCGAGTCAGCAGACCGTCGACTCCGATCCGGTCGAGCAGGAAGTTGATGCCTCCAATCTGCGGGTTCAGCAGCCAGATCCACAGCACCGAACTCGCCACCAACGGCACGATGGATGGGATGAAGAATATCGTCCGGTAGAAGGCCATGCCGCGGACTTTCACGTTCAGCAACAGGGCGAGCACGAAGGCGAAGACGATGCCCAGCGGAACCGCCCAGACGGCGTACACCGCGGTGTTGTAGAGGGCGGTCCGGAACAGCTCGTCTTCCGTCAGCAGATGGCGGTAGTTGGCCGTGCCGATGAAACGCGCCGGCCGGAGCACGCTGTAGTTGCAGAAGCTGTAGTACAGCGACGCGGCCATCGGGTAGGCCATCAGGGCCGCGAGGCCGATGATCGAGGGCGAGCAGAACCCCAGGCCCTGCAGGAGCTGTCGGGTGGCCGGACGTGCCATGGAGAGTCCTTCCGCTCCGAACGTGGTGTTCCGCGTCTGTGCCCACTTCAAGCAGGGGCCCATTGAGACCTGCGGGCTGATCCTCACGCGCCGCGTCAGCGCGCTAGAACGTGTACCCGAGTCCGATGTCCAGCCGGAGGTCGTTGGGCCGGATGCCCGCTGGCGGCTGGTTGGTGTACTGGTCGAGCAGCGTGACGGTGAGCGAGTAGGGCTTCACGAGCGTGCGGAACACCGTGATGTCGGCCGTGACCCGGTAGTCGGATAGACTGGCCAGGTTGGCGAAATGGGCCAGACGCCCGGACAACTGCGTTCGACTGCCGAACTTCCGGTCACCATCGATCGCGGTCGTCAGATTCCATTTGCCGAGCCCGGGGGTGCCCTGGAAACGTTCGCCGGTCCGGGCCAGGCCGAGCTCCACCCCCAGACGGTTCCACTGGCTGGCCGTGAGCCGGTACCCGAGGGCCGCGCCGGCCTCCAGGCGGTACTCGAGTTGCTCGGCCGAGTCGTACTCGCCCGAGACAAACCCGCTGTAATAGAGGCGATCCGAGCCCATCCGGCGGTAGTCCCCCCTGCCGTACACCCGAGTGTTCGATCCCGCGCCTTCCGAGTCGCTCCGCTGCCACGATGCGTTCAAAGTGTACTGGTTCCGGCCGCTCTGGCGGGTCGCCTGTCCCCCGGCGCGCCAGTTGACCTGGTTCACGTTGCCGGTCAGGGCGCCGATGCCCAGCACCACGTTGCCCGCCCACTCCTCCTCCGGCTCGTCCTTCGAAGGGGCCGGGGGTGCCGCCGGCGCCTCGGGTGGCGGCGGGGGCTGCGGCGGCTGGACGAAGATCCCCGCGATCGCGTCGAGCGCCAGGGTTCGCTGTGTGCCATCGGCGAGGACGAGTACGGCCTTGCTGTCGGACAGGACCATCCGATCGGCCACGATGGGATCGCCTCCGGAAGCCGGGGAGACGTACACCGTCTGGCTGACCTCAAGGCGGACCATCTGCTCGATGGCGAGCTGCACCGTGCCCGCGTAGGGCGTCTGAAGCCGGACCTGCCCCCCGGAGACCGACTCGAGGGTCCCGGACACGCAGTCGCCGTTCTCGAAGACGGCTTTGGTGATCCCCGCGGGCGGTGCCGCCAGGACTACGGCCGGCACCAGAAGCAATGCGAGCATGGGTAGAGCACCCTCACGCGACCGGAGTTCACCGGTGCTCACGATGCCGCCGGCGGTATGTAGGGAAGTGGTACACCACAGACCTCGTCGAGGAGCGGGCTCCAGCAGACCTTCCAGTGACCGGCTTCATCGATCAGCATCACCGTCTGCGGCGTTCCGGTGGGGCACTCGAAGGCCACGTAGGCGATGGTCCCGCTCGCGACCTCTATCTCTCCCTGGTCGATGGCCGCGCAACCCGTCTGAGGCATCGCACATGCCATTCCCCGCTGTGCCGCCGCAGCGGCTCGCGACTCCAGGGCAGGACGGGCCAAAACCTTCTGCACGGGGCTCGCCAGCGTCTGGTAGAGCCCCGCCCAGTCGCCGCCGGTCAATGCTTCCATGTAGGCCTTGGCGCCCATCAGCGGGCTCGAGTCGTCCGGCCCCTGCGACGCGACTGCGCGGGGCCGACGGGCCACCTGGAACACCACCGCGCACGACAGCACGATGACGATGGCCCACAGTGCCACCGTCAGCGCCCGGCTCGATTGCCGACCGGGCCTCCCAGTCTCCTCGAGGCCCATTCCTCCGCGTGGAGGCCCTGTCGCAGCGCCTGGCCCGGCCAGCCCACCGGGCCCGAGCCGCGCCCCACAGAAGGCGCAGGCCTGGGCCTGGTCCTCATTCTCCATCCCGCACTTGCGGCATGGTCTGGGCATTGCCCCAGGGTACCCTCCGCTCACTTCCGGCGTCGGCCGCCAAGGTACCAGACGCCGGGGAGCAGGTCAACGCTGGCCGTCGCCCGAAGCCCTGGGGCACCATGGCGATCCGACTGGGATTCTGCACCGCACCATGCCCTGACATTGAGCCCGGCGAGCTGTGCGAGCTCCTACGCCATGCCGGGTACCGGGCTATCGAACTGTGCGCGTGGACCGGGCACCCTTGCCACCCCGATGCACTTACTGCGGAGAGCGCCCGTACCCTCCGGGCACAGGCCGAGGACGCAGGACTGGCTGTCAGCGCCCTCGCGGCGCATACGACCTGGGTGCTCCCCGGCCCTGATGCGTCGTGGGCGCTCGAGTACATGAAGCGCTGCGTGGATGCCGCCGTGGCCCTGGGCGCGCCCTACGTGGTAACAGGCACCGGACCCTTCCCGCGCGATACGGACCGGTTCGCCGCCCGTGATGCCCTGGTGGGTGCCCTGAAGGAGGCCGCCGAGGCGGCCAATGGGTCTGGGGTGGTCCTGGCTCTCGAACCTCACGTGGGACACATGGGTATGACGTGGGAGTCCGTGCTCGGCTTGCTGACCACGGTCGACGCCGACGCACTCCGCGTGAACTTCGGTGCGGGACACTACTTCGCCCTGGGCCTGGACGACCGCGCCGCCCTGCGCCAGCTCTCTGCCTACGTGGTGCACGTTCACCTGAGGGACTATCGGCGCCACCAGCGTCCACTGTGCGATCTGCAGCTCGACCCGGCGAATCTCGAGGCTGTGGCCCTGGGTGAGGGCGACTATGATGTGGCCGGGCACCTCGATGACCTGGACGCATGGGGCTTCGATGGCGTCTGCAGCGCGGAGCTCTTCGTACCGGACGTCCGCGCCGCGCTCAAGCGGAGCGCCCAGCATATACAACCGCTGCTGGAGCGCATCGGGTAGCATATCGCTCGCTTGGACAGCATCCCTGGAGGCGAATACACATGTCGAAACCTGTCTGGCGCGGCCTGAGCTGCGTGCTGGTCCTCGGCGCGGCGAGCGCCGCGATATCCCAGACGATGACGCCCACGGCCACTCCTGCCGCGTGGCGACTGGCCGAAGTAGGCACCCTCCGCGGCTTCGACGTGCCCGAGTGCGTCGTGGTCGACCCCGCGACCGGTTCCGCCTATGTCTCGAACATCCAGACACAGCCAGGCATGGGCTGGGAAGACGATGGCGCCGCCTTCCTCTCACGGCTCAGGCCAGGAGGGGCGCTGAGTACGCTGCACTGGAACGCCGCAGCCCTCGAAGGCAAGCTCAACGGCCCCAAAGGCATGTGTATCCTCGGGCGTGGGCTCTACGTTGCTGACAACACGCGGGTCGTTCGCGTGAGTCTGACCGATGGTTCCGTGCGACCACCCATCGAGCCCCCCGGCGCTCAGCGACTGAACGACATGGCCACCGACGGCGAAGCGGTCTATGCGTCCGACACCGCCACAGGCAACGTCTTCCGTATTGCCGTCGACGGCTCCACACGTGTGATCCAGGGACCCCCGATGATCAACGGTATCACCTTTGCCGGGAAACGCCTGTTCGCTGTGAGCTGGGAACCGGCCGGTCTGTGGGAACTGGACCCTTCCGGCAAACTGCCGCCGAGGTCCCTGGGCCTGCCGGGCCGTTTCGTGCACCTGGATGGCATCGAGGTCCTCGAGGACGGCACCTTCATCATCTCGGACTTCCATGGCAACGCCATCTACGCCGTGGGGCCCGATGGTGCCGAGGTCTCGAAGCTCGCCGAGGTCGGTACGCCCGCCGATATCGGCATCGATCGCCACCGGGGGCTGTTGTTCGTCCCCCAGTTCGACCACAACCAGGTAGTGGTGTACCGTATCGAGCGCGACTAGCTAACCAGCCGGAGCCGGCGAACCAGAGCCTCGAGGTCGCGGGCGCTATCGGCGAACTGGCGGTGGACCGCGGAGACCTCAGTGAACCCCTTCTCGAGGGCCTGTACGCACTCCGGATCGAAGTGGTGGCCGGCCTCGTGGCGGCATGTCTCCATGCCCGCCTCCAGCGAGACGGCCTCCTTGTAGCAGCGCCTCGATGTCATCGCGTCGAGCGCGTCGGCGAGGCACGCGATGCGGCCCAACAGCGGGATCTTGTCGCCCTTCAGGCCCAACGGGTATCCCAGACCGTCCACCCGTTCGTGGTGGGTCAGCGCGATGGTCTCGGACGCTTGCAGAAGCGCCGACTCGCTCCCATCCAATATGCGGGCGCCGATGATGGTGTGAGACCGCATCACGGCCGTCTCGTCATCGGAGAGCCGCCCGGGCTTGAGGAGGATCGAGTCGGGCACGCCGAGTTTGCCCACATCGTGCATGGGGCTCGCGAACCGGGCGAGTTCGACATCGCGCGCCTCGAGGCCCAGGTTCCGGGCGATGATCTCGGTATAGCGGCTCATGCGTTGAATGTGCGCCGCCGTCTCGGTGTCGCGAAACTCAGCGGCCACCGACAGGCGGAATACCGTCTCGAACTGCGCCTCGCGGAGCTTCGCCGTCAGTTGCGCATTGGTGATCGCAGAGCCGGCCTGGGCCGCGAGAGACCGAACCAGGGGCTCGATCTCCGGTGCGAATGGCACGGGCCGCCCGGTGGCGTCTCGGGCACCCAGCAGTTCGAGAACCCCAACGGGCGTGCCGTCGTCCTTGGGCACGGGCACCGCTAACAGGGACACCTCATCGCCGCATCCCGCTCGCGGAGCGCAGCGCGGGGTCGGGTAGTGTCCGGACGGCGTGACATCGCACAGGCGATCGACGCGCATGGTATGACCCGTGCGTGCCACGAAGTGGGGTACTCCACAGTCGGCCTGAGTCAGATGAGCCATGCAGGGCACCATCAGGTCACCTTCGGTGACGATGGGCTGGAAGCCGTTGCCCTCGGTCATCAAGAGGGCGCCGAAGCGCGCCGATGTGGCCTGCATGGCCGTGGCCAGTATCTCCGCCAGCCGCACATCGAGATCCAGCGGAGCCGGCAGCACGAACTCGAGGCTATCGAGACCCTGTAGGAGTGTGGCCAGAGCGGGAGTCTTGTTGGGGCCCGAGAGCTGAGCCGTCCGGCTATCTCCCAAAGCGCCCGCCCCCAATGCCCCCGACCGTCAGGCCGCGCAGACCGAACCGGACCGGGAAACTCGTAGGCACGCCAGAGAGCCGGGCCCCCTTGTGGCAACGAGGGAGCCCAAGTGTAGTCAACCTTGCATACGAACGCAATACGGTTGTCAATAGAGATCCGCAAAAAACGTGTGAACTCTTTGGAGCTCCGAGGCGTTCCTCGTTCAGAAGGGGTCTGCGGTGCCGTTTCCGTGCCAGCGCGGAACGTGGTGAGACCACTCGTGAGTGCATCGGCCCAGCCTCTTCAACGTGGGCGCAGCCCACGTGCATCGGCCCCCCGGTAGGCCGTCGACCCCGTCGCAGCGGGGTCGATCTCCGGCAACGCGGAGTCCAGAGGCGCTCCACGCAGGCGGCGCCCCAGGCCTCATTTCCACATCCGAGCTCCCGGTTGTGCAGGAATCCGATGATTCTGGCGCCGAAGCCCCCGATCGTGTCTACGGCGCATCGGCCCGGAGCAGAACCGACCCGTCCGCAAAAGAACAGGAGCCACACCATGAGTGACGCCCCTCGGCGCTACATCGCCCCCACCGCCCTGCTTGTGACGCTACTCCTGGCGGGCGGCGCGTGGGCAGAGATCCTCCTGCATGTCAGCCCGGATGGACGCGACACCTGGTCGGGCCGCCTGGCCGCGCCCAGCGGCGACGGCAACGACGGTCCCCTGGCCAGTCTCGAGGGCGCCCGCGATGCCATCCGCCGTCTGAAGGGCCACGGTCCGCTGGCTGAGCCCATCCGCGTCCTCGTGGCAGCCGGCGAGTACCGGATCACTCGGCCGATCGTGTTCGGCCCCGAGGACAGCGGCACCGCCGAGTGCCCCATCACCTACGAGGCCGCGCCCGGCGCCAAACCCGTGTTCACGGGTGGTGTGCGCATCACCGGCTTCCGTGAAGGGCCGGATGGCGTGTGGCAGACCACGGTCGAAGACGTCGCCCGCGGCGGCTGGTACTTCGAGCAGCTGTTCATCAACGGCCGGTGGGCCACCCGGGCCCGCTCTCCCAACCAGTTCTACTACTACATGATCGGCAAGGTCGCTCGGGGCATCGATCCCGCGACCGGCCAACTCGCTGACCTGTCGGCCCGCGCTTTCAGGGCGCGGCCGGGCGATGTGAAGCCATGGCCGAACCTCAACGATGTCGTCCTCGTCGCCTACCACTCATGGGAGACGTCGCAGCACCGCCTGGCCGCCGTCGACCCCGAGACGAACACGGTCATCTGCACCGGCCCGGCCGCGTGGGCTTTCATGCAGTGGGGGTTCATGCAGCGCTACCATGTCGAGAACTTCCGCGAAGCCCTCGATCAGCCGGGTGAGTGGTACCTCGACCGTGACGGTACGCTGTCCTACATCCCGTTGCCGGGCGAGACACCGGACTACGTCGAGGTCATCGCCCCGGTGACCGAGCAGTTCGTGCACTTTGTGGGCGAGACGGCCCTCGGCATTCCTGTGGAACATATCACCCTGCGCGGCCTCGCGTTCCGCCACGCCGCCTACACGCTCCCGCCAGAGGGGCACAGCGATGGTCAGGCCGCCGCTTCGATGCCAGCCGTCATCATGGCCGACGGCGCGCAGTCCATTACCATCGACCAGTGCGAAGTCGGCTACGTCGGTGTCTACGGTATCTGGTTCCGCCGCGGCTGCCGCGACTGCGCCGTCCAGCGCTCTTACATCCACGACACAGGCGCCGGCTTCGTACGCATCGGCGAGGGCATCATCCAACCTGATGAGGCCGATCGCACGAGCCACATCGTGGTCGACAACAACGTCATGCACATCGGCGGGCGCGTCGACGCCGGGTGTGTGGGTGTCTGGATCGGTCAGAGCGGCAACAACCAGGTGACTCACAACGACATCTCCGACCTGTTCTACACGGGCATCTCGGCCGGGTGGACCTGGGGCTACGGCCCCAGCTTGGCCTCGAACAACACCATCGACTTCAACCACATCCACCACATCGGTTGGGGTGTGCTCTCCGACATGGGCGGGGTCTACACGCTCGGCATCTCACCCGGCACGACGGTCAGTAACAATGTGATTCACCATGTCTACTCCTATGACCAATACGGCCGTGGCGGATGGGGTCTGTACAACGACGAAGGCAGCTCTGACATGGTGCTCGAGAACAACCTGGTCTACCGCGTCAAGACGGGTACTTACCACCAGCACTACGGCCAGGCGAACGTGATCCGGAACAACATTCTCTGCTACAGCATGGACGGGCAGATCCAGCGCTCGCGCGTCGAAGACCATCTGTCCTTCCGCTATGGACGCAACCTGGTTTGCTGGAACGGCGGTGATCTCATCACCGCAGGGTCGATCCGAGACGCGAATGTGCAGCTCGATAGCAACCTGTACTGGAACGAAGCGGGCCCCGTCACGGTCCACGGGATGTCCTTCGAGGACTACCAGGCTACGGGACACGACCCGAACTCGCTGGTGGCCGACCCGATGTTCGTCGATCCCGCTCACGATGACTACCGTCTGCAGCCGGGCTCGCCCGCCGAGAAGATCGGGTTCCGGCCCTTCGACTACAGCCGAGCGGGCGTTTACGGTGATGCCGACTGGGTGGCACTCCCCAAGTCGTTCGAGTACCCCGAGGTCGAGTTCGCCCCGCCGCCACCTCCGCCGCCCCCGCTGGTGATCCACGACGGTTTCGAGCTGTCAGCCCTCGGCGAGCCACCCGCCGATGCCCAGTGCTTCGTCGAGGGCAGAGGCGACGGTCTGACCGTGGTGGATGAGGGGCCGGCGGCCGGGGACCGTTGCCTCATGGTGCGGGATGCCCCCGGACTCGAGCATGGCTACAACCCGCACTTCTTCTACTCCCCCTGGCACCTGAGCGGTATCTCGACCTGCTCGTTCGACATCCGAGTGACCCTAGACGTCACCATGTACCACGAGTGGCGCGACGCCAGTAGTCCCTACAAGGTGGGACCGAGCATCTGGATCACCAATGGCCGGCTGACGGCCTGTGGGCGCGACCTGATGGTCATACCCGCCGGGGAGTGGACGCACATCGAGATCACGGCCGGCCTTGGGCCGGACTGCACCGGCACGTGGCAGATCCTGGTTCAGGTTGGCGCCGAGCCCGCGCAGGAGTTCGCTGATCTTCCGCTCGGCTCGGCCGACTTCCGCGAGCTGCGTTGGCTCGGATTCAGCAGCAGCGCCACAGAGTCCGTAGTGTTCTACCTGGACAACCTGAGGCTGACGAACAGGGCGCCGTAGCGCCCAGGGAGGGCTCACGATGGACAGACTGGGTCTCGCATTGGCGGTGCTCGTGCTTGGCGGTTCCGCGCTGACTGCGTCGGGGCAGGAGAGTGCGGCAGTGGCCGTCGGTGGTGATGCCGGTGTCGCGGGCTTGAGCCTGGTGTCCGTGGGCGGCGTCAGGGCCAGTGCGGGCATGGCCGCGCCGGGAGGCGACGGGGCGACTTGGTTGTGGCAGTTCCGGAATACGGACACGGCGCCCCGCCTATTGGCCCTGTCCGCGCCGTTCGACGGCGGGCTTCCTGAAGGGATGCTCTCCGCCCAGTTCCGGTGCAGTGCCACGTTGGTCGAGGGCAACGCCCCCCGGCTGGCTGTGGTCCTCTTCGAGAAGGGCGGCGCGTGCTGGTTCGCCTTGGGCCCGACCGCCCCGACTGCCCAGGTGGCCGACGCGTCGATCTCGCTGGAGCCATTGCGTCAGGCGGCATTCTCCACGGACGAGAGCGGCCAGCTCGAGTGGGGCGAGGTGGTTCGCGTGTGGGTGGGCGCGGTCCTCGAGGGACGCTCCGCAGGGACATTCCGCCTGAGCCGGGCGGTTCTCACCTCGGAGCCCTACAAGGCCGAGAAGCCCCTGCGGCTCACCGGGAACGGGCCTGGGGTCTGGTCGGTGGGCAAGGACCCGGCCGTCACCGCCGTGCTCACCATGCCGGACGAAGGGCCCGATGGGAAGCCGTGCATGAAGGTCGACTTCCATTTCCCGGGACAGCAGCACATGTACATGGTCCCGAGCACGCCGATCGTGCCCGGGGAGCGTGGTGGTTTCAGTGGGCTCCGGCTCACCTACAAGGCCTCGCTTCCCCCGGGCATTCCCGGACTGCTGGTGATGCTCGGGGAGCAGGGGGCCCAGTTCTACGCGAGCCCACCCCCACCAGCCAGTGAGGACTGGACGACCATCACCATCCCGCTCGAGCAGTTCCGGCTGGGGGAATGGACGAAGGACGACAACGGCCGGCTCGATATGGCGCGTGTGAGCACCGTGATGGTTGGCTGCCACGGCGCGGCGACCGGCGACGGCGGGCCCGGGTCCATCTCGGTGTGCGACATCGAGCTGGTGCCGTAGGGCGCGCGGCCGTCGGCGTGAAGCCGGATTCCTGCCGGATCGCTATTCCTCGTACTCCGCCTCGTCGATGGCCGGGGGGACTTCGCCTGCCGCGGATGCCACGCCCGCCAGCCGCGGTAGCACGACCCGCGGCTTCGCCCCATCGGCCGGGCCCACGACGCCGCGCTCTTCCAGGATGTCGACGATGCGCGCGGCGCGGTTGTAGCCAATGCGGAACTTGCGCTGAAGCGCGGACTCGGCGGTCCGGCCATTCGCTGTCGCGCGGAAGGTGTTCCGGGGACACGCAGCGCCCGCGGCTCCCAGACGACGGGGGTCCTGCAGGCCCTATTGGGCACCTAGTCGCTGCGCTGCCCCAACCCATTCGACGCCTGCATGGCTGCGATTGCCTCCTCCTCACGCTAGTCCTCGTTCGCGACTCCGCACACACGGAGTCCGAGCTCCCGCGCTCTTGCGTGCCGGCAGGAGCGCCGGTGTACCTTGCCGAATGGGGATTATCGGTCGCGCGTCATGCGAGGTGTGTCGAGCGCGGTCGTTGCTTGTTTGATAGATCGTAACCGCGGTGTTGCCTACCGGTCTGGCTGCCCAGGGAGTGAGCGCCGGTGCATGGGTGTGACGGCTACCCAGACGAGGCTATCAGAGACGCAGTAGCAAGCATGGTCTCGTTCGAGGCCTCCGAGAGCCGCGCCAACACCGGGACCGGGTCAAGAAGGGAGGGCGACGACTTCGAGAGGCGTCTCGCTGCCGGGCTGTGGGATGCCGTGGCTGCCTTCCTCGTAGCCAGGGCTCACTCTGTCGAGGGAGCAGTCGCCAGAGGCCGCCAAGGCCACCAAGGCCACCTGCGCATATCGGTCGGCACCCGGTCGCTCTGGATCCCAGCGAGGGACGTCTCAGGGTTTTCACCGGTCCAGAACGGGCAGCGGTGGCTGGCTCGAAGCTACGCGGTTCAGGAGATGATCGATAACTATCCTGGCACTGCCGAGGCCGTCGCGCGCTGGGCTCCAGACGTCGGGCCCTACGCTGGTTCGGACTATCCGGAGCTATACTCAGGGCTGTCGACGAAGTTCGATGCAGTCGTGCTCCGCGAGGAGCGCGCGACTCTGAAGGAAAAGATACTCATAGAGTATAAGACGGCCAAGGCCAGCAAGGAGCGGCAGATAGACGGCAACGCCCACGAACGCCTGAGCTTCCAGGCCATGCAGTACCTGGAAGTCGCAACACGGTACCCTCGGTGCAGCTTCGTGGTCATGGCGAACGACGCTTTCGTGCGGTACCGCAACAAGTACCATGTCAGCTTCCGTGTGCAGGCCGATCGGCTCTCCTGCTTCAGCTGGTTCGAGATGCAACACCTATGCACGTCGTCCGAGTACCTCCGCTACATCGGGGGACTGGTCGGGTGGCTTGTCGGATAACCCCGTAGAGTGGAGGCGGCAGTGGTCAAGTACATCGGCTCCAAGCGGGTGCTGGTCCCTCGCATTGTTGATCTGGTTGGTAGTCTTCGGGGAGTTGCGACAGTTCTCGAT
>JAKPQA010000133.1 GCA_029547025.1 Armatimonadota bacterium | reverse complement strand
GCGCCCAGCCCTCTGGTGACTCAGGCCTTCTGGCTCATCTCGAAGAGGTGACCCGCCGCCTTTTGGAGCTGCTCGGCTTCCTCGCCCTCGAGGCCATGCGCGAGCTCGACGGCAGCGACCGCTGCACCCAGGAACTGCTCCCAGTTGGGGTGGGGCACGGGTTCGTCCACGTCCTTGGGGAACAGGATGTCAACGATGCGCGGGTGGGTGGGGCACCAATCGAGGAGATCATCCGTGAGCCGCTCGAAGTCGTGGGTGAGCACGGCACGCATGGCGAGACCGTTGAACACCTGTGCGCCGATCTCCTTGGCCGACCATGGTTCGGGGTGAGGGCCCGCCACGTGCTTGAACCCGCCCGGACCCTGCGGACCACCGCCGATGACCTCCCAGATGTGCGGGTTGTGTCGGGCGAGGATGCGCAGAAAGAGTTCGGTGTCTGCCTTGAAAATGCGGGACATGGTGTCTCCTTGGTGGTTGGGACGTTCTGCCCACAAGGAGGTGTGAGGGGTCGGCGTGATACATCCGCGCCGGCCGTGACGCACGCCGGTCAGACGCCATTCGTCAACGAGGGCGACCCGCTCTGGCGGCGTACCGATCGAGGGCGGCCAGGACATCTGGTGCACGCCACAGCCGGTTGCGTGTCTTGTGATCCGTGTGGACGACGAGGATTCCGCGCTCGACCAGCGCGTCGATGTGGCGGTGTTCGTTGCGCTGGGCTCCGAGGAGTTGACGGCCAATCACATTGGTGATCACTGGATGTGCAAAGAGCCCCTCCGCCAGTCGTCGTGCCGCCGAGTCCGCTCTCAGGCCACTGAGGCGGTCACTCCAGTCCCCCCGAATGGCGTTGAGCTCCCGCACCAACAGTCGACCGTTGCCGACTCCAATGAGAGCTGCGCGAGAGACACAGGAGACGATGGGATCGACGTCACCTTCTCGATAGGCCGTGAGTGCGTCGTAGTACGCCTTGGTGTCGACGAGGAGTCCCGAACTGATCGGCACTGACACCGTGCGGGTGAGTCCCTTCCCCTTGAGCATGGCGTGCATGAGTGCCCGGCCAGTGCGACCGTTGCCGTCAGGGAATGGGTGGATCGTCTCGAATTGGGCATGAGCCACGGCCGTTTGTGGCATGACCGCCAAGTCCTCACGGGCAGCGAACCTGACGAGGTCGTCGATGGCGGACGGAACCCTTCCCGCAACGGGCGGCACGAAGTGCGCTGTGTGGGGGGACCCAGCCCCCATGCGCGGCGGTCCTCCGATCCAGACCTGATCGGGCCGCCATTGGCCAGCAATGTCTGGATCAGACTCTCCCACGAGGGCGTGATGCATCGCGAGGATCGAATCAGCGTCGATGCGGTGCGCCAGACCCAACGCCGTAGTCATCGCACGGACGTTGCCCACGATCTGTCCGGCATGGCCACTCCCACCACCCAAGACCTCGGCCTCGGCGATCCGCCGCGCCGACGCGGACAACTGCTCGATCTGGGACGAGGCCGCCGACTCGGTGCGCAGCAGGACTGCCGCAAAGGGTGC
>JAKPQA010000126.1 GCA_029547025.1 Armatimonadota bacterium | reverse complement strand
TGCCACCGGGAGGGGCAAGATGGCGAAGGAGAAGTTTTCGCGGACGAAGCCGCACGTGAACGTGGGGACCATTGGTCACGTGGACCATGGGAAGACGACGCTGACGTCGGCGATCACGCGGGTATTGGCGAAGAAGGGTTTTGCTCGGGTGAAGAGCTTCGAGGAGATTGACGCGGCGCCGGAGGAGCGGGAGCGGGGGATCACCATCGCCACGGCGCACGTGGAGTATGAGACGGAGAACCGTCATTACGCGCACGTGGACTGCCCGGGGCACGCGGACTACATCAAGAACATGATCACGGGCGCGGCGCAGATGGATGGTGCCATTTTGGTGGTGGGTGCGGACGATGGTCCCATGCCGCAGACGCGGGAGCACATCTTGCTGGCGCGTCAGGTGAATGTTCCGGCCATCGTGGTGTTTTTGAACAAGTGTGATTTGGTGGATGATGAGGAGCTTCTGGAGCTGGTGGAGTTGGAGCTTCGGGAGCTGCTGACGAAGTATGAGTTTCCGGGGGACGACATTCCGATCATACGGGGTTCGGCGTATAAGGCGATGACGTCGACGTCGGATGACATGAGTGCGCCGGAGTATCAGCCGATATTGGATTTGATGGCGGCGGTGGATGAGCATATTCCGACGCCGGTTCGGGATGTGGATCGTCCGTTTTTGATGCCGATCGAGGACGTGTTCACGATCAGTGGTCGGGGCACGGTGGTGACGGGACGGATAGAGCGGGGCCGGATCACGGCGGGCAAAGACGTGGAGATTGTGGGGATCCGGGAGACGCGGAAGACGGTGGCGACGGATCTGGAGATGTTCCAGAAGAAGCTGGACTACGCGGAGGCCGGAGACAACGCGGGGATCTTGCTTCGGGGTGTGGAGCGGTCGGAGGTGGAGCGGGGTCAGGTATTGGCGGCTCCGGGTTCGATCAGCCCGCACCGGAAGTTTGAGGCAGAGGTGTATGTGTTGTCGAAGGACGAGGGGGGTCGTCACACGCCGTTTTTCACGGGTTACCGTCCGCAGTTTTACTTTCGGACGACGGACGTGACGGGTACGGCGACGCTTCCCGAGGGCGTGGAGATGGTGATGCCGGGGGATAACATCCGGATGACCATCGAGCTGATCGTTCCCATCGCCATGGACGAGGGTCTGCGGTTCGCCATCCGCGAGGGCGGCCACACCGTGGGCGCCGGCGTCGTCACCAAGATCCTCGACCTGTAGGGCCGAGTGGGCGAAGGCTGAGGAGGACGTTTGGCCATGGCTTCGGACAAGTTCTGGCTTGCCTGTAGTGTCTGCGGCGATTACAATTACGTTACGTGCAAGAACAAGCAGAACACGCAGGGCAAGATGAAGCTGATGAAGTACTGCCCCCGGGACCGGAAGCACACCGAGCACAACGAGACGCGTCTGCGCGACTAGGTTCTTGCGTGAGGCCCCGGTTCCCCACTCGTGGGACGCAGGCGAGTAGCTCAACTGGCAGAGCAGCGGTCTCCAAAACCGCAGGTTGCAGGTTCGAGTCCTGTCTCGCCTGCCCAGCGTCAAGGACGGCCCGGAACCGTACTGGTAGGTTTCGGCATTCGGTCCGGGTTCGCAGAGGAATGCATCTATGGGCACTGCAGAGGGCATCGCACCGGTTCGCTGGTTCCGCAGCTTCCGGGGGTTCATCAGGGAGGCGACTGCGGAGCTCAAGCGTGTCGTCTGGCCTACCTGGGACGAGCTCAAGGGCTACACCTATCTCGTGCTCCTGGTCATCGCGGTCGTAGCGGTCTGGCTGGGTCTCCTGGAGTTCGTTTTGGCCTGGCTGACCAACAAGGTCGGCCTGTATGGGCGAGGCTAGATGGACGGCTCGCGTTCTTCGGTTCGGGGGCAGTGATGGATGCAGAGGAAGGCCGGAGGCAGACTGGCGGTGCACAGAGTATGAGCCGCTTGGGCTGGTATGTGATTTACACACACACGGGCCAAGAGGCGAAGGTGAAGGCCAACATCGAGCGGATGATCCAGCAGGCGGATCTGCGCGACCGGGTGCGGCGCGTGGAGGTCCCCATGGAGGAAGAAGTCCGCATGGTGGGCGGCAAGCGCAAGTCCATCTCCCGCAAGGTCTTCCCGGGCTATGTCCTGGTGCAGATCGCCATGGATGATGAGACGTACCACCTCCTCCGGAACACAGCGGGGGTCACTGGTTTCGTTGGGGCGCCCCACGGGAGTGCTCGGCGGCCCACTCCGCTGTCGGATGCTGAGGTTCGCGAGATTCTGAAGACCTTGGGCGATGAGCCCCGGCGTGTGAAGCCCGCCTATCAGCGGGGAGAGACGGTGTTGGTGCTCTCTGGGCCTTTCGCGGAGTTCACTGGCATCGTGGACGAGGTGAACCCGGCTCGCGAGAAGCTGCGGGTGCGGATGGAGATCTTCGGGCGCGAGACGCCGGTGGAACTCGACTTCGCGCAGGTCGAGAAGGTCTAGATCACACGGCCGGGCGGCGGGGCATGGGGCAGCCTGTGCTCATGGCCGCGCGGCCCTTGTGTCTGTTGGGCATGGCCCTGTCCTGGAGTATGGCCGTCAGGGCAGGGGCTATGTGTCTAGAGCGGTTGGAGGCTCCCTGCAATGGCGAAGAAGGTCATCGCGCTGGTCAAGCTGCAGATCCCAGCTGGCAAGGCGACGCCCGCGCCCCCGGTTGGTCCGGCATTGGGCCAGCATGGCGTCAATATTATGGAGTTCGTGAAATCCTACAATGAGCGGACTGCCAACCAGGTGGGCCAGATCGTTCCGGTGGAGATCACGGTCTTCTCCGATCGGACGTTCCGCTTCGAGCTCAAGACGCCGCCGGCGGCGGACCTGTTGAAGCGTGCGGCGGGCATCGAGAAGGGTGCCGCTAACTCGAAGGAACAGGTGGCGGGTAAGGTCACGAAGGCCGACATCCGCAGCATCGCTCAGACCAAGCTGCCCGACCTCAACACCGATGACATCGAGCAGGCCATGCGCATCATCGCCGGCACCGCCCGCAATATGGGCATCGTCGTGGTCGACTGACCGTCGCCCGTTACTTTATGAGGGGAGGGCCGACCCAATGTCCAGAGATCACTCCCGCCGCTTTGCCGCGGTGGCCAAGCAGGTGGACAAGAACCGCGTGTACGGGGTGCGGGAGGCCATCGAGCTCCTGAAGGGGCTCAGCAACACGAAGTTTGATGAGACCATCGAGTTCGCCGCACGGCTGGGGGTTGACCCGCGCAAGTCTGATGAGAACGTGCGGGGCACTATCACTCTGCCCCACGGCACGGGGCGGCAGGTTCGCGTCGCGGTCTTCGCCAAAGCCGAGCACGCGGCGGCGGCTCTGGAGGCCGGAGCCGAGACAGTGGGCGATGATGATCTCATTGCGAAGATCGATGAAGGCTGGAGTGACTTCGATGTCCTCGTGGCCCATGTTGACATGATGCGGGCCGTGGGACGTCTTGGGAAGAAGCTCGGCCCGCGCATGCCCAACAAGAAGGCGGGCACGGTGACCGAGGACGTGGGTGAGACCGTTCGCCAGATCAAGGCGGGCAAGGTTCAGTACCGCGTGGATCGCCAGTCGAATGTGCACGTCCCCATTGGGAAAGTGTCCTTTGAGACGGACAAGCTTGTGGAGAACTTCGCTGCGCTCTTTGGGGCCATTCTGGCAGCCAAGCCTTCGGCCTCCAAAGGGGTCTACGTGCGGCACGTTCACCTGTCCTCGACCATGGGGCCGGGGGTGCGCATCGACGTGCAGGATGCGCGGTCGGTCGCGGGCTAGTTGAGGATCCGGGTGGCTCGGCCCATGGGACCACCCGGTGACGAGCGGACCAGCCGAAGACAACAGGCGCCCTGGCGTGGAAGGGCCCAAGTGCCGCACGGAGCGGTGCGGCTGCCTGTCGAGGTGGGTGTCCGGACAGCAGGCATCATGCATGGCGGAGTCCCTTTGGGGGAGGCCGACGGGCATGTGGGCCGGCTGCCCACCTCGGTTCGAGGTGCGGTGGCCGGCTCTTTTGTTGCGGGGCACCCCGGGAAGGAAAGGAGTTGGGTGATGATGCCACAGCCGTACTCGGGTCCGAAGCATGCGTCGGCGGAGCAGCTGTGTGACGTTGTCGCCCTCTCCAGCCGAGTGTTCGACGCGGACATGGGAGCCGAGTTTCCGCTTCTCTTCGATGCCGAGCGGCTCGATCAGTTGCTCATCTACGACCTCGACGGAGTTCCGGTATCGCTGGTTGGCATGACGTTGGACGACACGTCGCTTCTCGGTTGCCCCGTGCGTGTGGCGTGTATCGGGTCGGTTTGCACCGATCCTGCTCACCGTGGTGCGGGTCTTGCGGGACGCCTGATGGACGCCGCTGTCACCCAAGCGGTTGCGGGCGGGGCGGCGATCATGCTGATCTCGGGCGGCCGGTCGCTGTACACCCGTCGCGGGGCGTTCCCCGAGGGCCGGTTTCCGGGCTATGACATTCCCGGCCCTTCGCTGCCGGCCGTGGACTCCTCGATCGTGCTGGAGCCTGTAAGCGACGAGACCGTGGGGTCTGTGTGCCGTCTGTTCGAGTCCGAGCCGATTCGATTCCGCCGTGACCCCCTGGACTACCGCCGCCGGGTCGGTTGCGGGGTGATGGTCTGCTCTCCAGCCGCCACCTATGGCGTCCGACGGGCCGGCGAGCTTGTGGCGGCTCTGTCGGTGAACTTGCCGGCGAAGTCCGAGGGCGCTCTGGTGGTGCGCGAGATGGCTGGGTCGCGCGCTGCCATTCTCGCTGCCCTGGCACATCTGGTGCGGCTCCATCCAGCGGCGTCGGTGACGGTTGAGACCTACGCGTCAGACTACGGCATGCGCGACGTCTGCCAGCTTCTGGGGGTCTCACCACGGTGGGAGAGCTTCCCGGGTACCGTCAAAGTGCTGGACGTTCGGCGGCTGTGGTCCGACTTCGCGCCGCTGTTGGCCGAGCGCATCGGCGCTGGCAACTACGAGGCCATCCGCGTGTGGGCCGAGGCCGACGAGCTTCGGGTCCATCGCTTGGTGTTCGAGCTGGGGAATGAGACCGTGGAGGTCGATGGCGACCGCAGTGTGGTCGCCACGCTGTTTGGTTCAGTTCATTCCGAGCCGTTGGCGGGTATGGGTGGCCACCTGGCGGGTCTGTTGCGCCAGGCTTTGCCCCTTCCGCTCCCGCGCTACGGACTGAACTTCGTCTGAGCTCGCCGATTCGAGAGGAGGTGTAGGATTGGCCAGACCTGAGAAGGTGGCCCAGGTGGAGAGCCTTTCGGGGCTCCTTGCCAGCTCGGAGGCCGCGATTCTGGTGGACTACCGCAGTCTGAACGTGGCCCAGATGGCTGCGCTGCGCAAGGCGGTGCGCGAGACGAATGCTCAGCTCCGCGTCGTCAAGAACACGCTGTTCCGTCGTGCTCTCGCGGGCACCGAGGCGGAGCCGTTGTCGGAGTGTGTGACGGGCCCAGTGGGCGTGGCATTCTGCCGCGAGGATGTCGGTGCCACCGCCAAGGCTCTGCTCGAGTTCCAGAAGACCAACGAGGCGCTACAGATCAAGGCCGCGTTTGCCGACGGCCGAGTGTACGACGCCGCCCAGTTGGTGGTTCGGTCGACGATGCCGGGGCGCAAGGAACTCCTCGGCCAGTTGGCCTATGTGCTGAACGCCCCTGTGGCATCGCTGGCGCACCGGCTGAACGAGATCATCACGAAGCTGCCCCGCGCGCTGTCAGAAGTCGCCAAAGCAAGGGAGGGGCAGGCCGCATAGCGGCCTAGCATCTCCCCGCAGCGCGCGGATCATGGGAAACGGAGAACCCTGCGGTGACCAAAGAAGAGCTTATCGATGTGATCAAGAACATGTCCGTCCTGGAGCTGCACGAGTTCGTGAAGCTCATCGAGGAGACGTTCGACGTGTCGGCAGCGCCGGTGGGCATGGCTATGGCCATGCCTGTCGGCGGGGCGGCCGAAGCCGCTCCGGCTGAGGAGCCCACCGAGTTCAACGTCGTTCTCAAGTCCGCCGGCGAGCAGAAGATCCAGGTCATCAAGGTCGTCCGCCAGGTCACGAGCCTGGGCCTCAAGGAGGCCAAGGATCTGGTCGATGGCGCGCCGCAGACCGTCAAGGAGTCCGTCTCCAAGGAGGAGGCCGCCAAGATCCAGTCGGAGCTGGAGGAGGTCGGCGCCTCGGTCGAGGTCGTGCCGGTTGCGTGAGCCGCCGTCGGTGAACCTGCTGTATCCTGTGGGAGCCTGGCCACCTCGGCCGGGCTCCCGTCGTTTGTGATGCGGAGGGGGATGCCGAGGCAACCATGAGTTCCCGGGTCTCCGTCGACAGCCCTGCCCGGCGCTGGGCCGCCGCCGGCGGCGTGGCCGTGCTGTTGCTGGGGATCTGGTGGGCCGCGCCGGGCCGACGCGCCCAGGCCCGCCGCACGGCCTCAGGCGTTCCCGAGCTCCACGTGTGGTCTGGTTGGATGGGCCACGAGCGCGATGCCTTCGAGGAGATCGTGGCCGCATTCAACGTCGAGCACCCCCATGTCCGCCTCGTCAACACCAGCACGGCGCAGGATGACTCCAAGGTCTTCCGCGCCATCGTGAGCGGCGCTCCCCCTGATGTTTTCTTCATCTGGAACTCCGAGTACGTGGGGGCGTTGGCGCAGCATGGCGCTCTCCGGCCGCTGGACGACCTCATGGCCCGCACCGGGCCGTTAGCGGAGGACATCCTGGCCGGTGGTCTTGCCCAGTGCCGATATGAGGGCCGCATGTACGCGCTGCCCTACCTCGTCGATGCCTATGCGCTCTTCTGGAACAAGGGTCTGTTCCGCGAAGCCGGTCTCGACCCTGAGCGGCCGCCGAAGACGCTCGAGGAGCTGCTCGAGGTCGCGGCGCGCCTCACGGTGGTGGGACCGGACGGCGGTCTCACTCGGATGGGCATGGCGCCGTTCGCCCTCCACCATGTCTGCGCGCTCATGGGCGGCTCGCTCTATGATGCTGACCATCACCGGGTGACCGCCGACAGCGCCGAGAACGTCCGGGCGCTCGAGTGGTTGTGTGCCCTGGTCGAGCGTCAGGGAGGGAGCGCCCAGGTCGATGCGTTCTCCGCCGGCTTCGGCGAGTACGCTAGCTCCCAGCAGGAGTACTTCGCCGGGAAGGTGGCGATGGTGGAGTCGGGCCAGTGGTGGCCATCGTTCACGGAGCGTTTCGCGCGGGAGATGGACTACGGCGTGTGTGCCCTCCCCTACCCAGCGGATCGCCCGGATCTGCGGAACACGGTGCCCTTTGGTGGCAACTTCGCGTGTATCCCCGCGGGCTCGCGGCATCCGGACCTGGCCTGGGAGTTCCTGGCATGGACGCAGACCCGGGTGGCCCAGGCGCACTTTGCCCGCGTCATGCACGGCGTGCCGAATCTCAAGCAGTTTCTCGAACTGCCTGAACTGACCACGGGCTCGCGGGAGAACGAGGCTTTTGGAGTCGTCTGCTCGCTCGCCGGTGGTCCCAACGGCCGGGCCTTTCCGGTCACGCCGGCGAACACGTTGTTCTCCCGAGAGCTGGAGCTTGCGGTTGACTTCGCAACCCATGGCACCAAGACACCGGCGCAGGCCATGCACGACGTCACGGTCCGCGTCCAGCGCGAGATTGACCAGATCCTGGAGGCCGGACGATGAGCTTGGCTGACCGCCGACGGCTCGTGCGGGGGTTGCTGTTTGTCTCCCCGTGGCTGGTTGGGTTCGTGGGTCTGCAGCTCTATCCGATGCTGCTCTCGCTCTACCTGAGCTTCTGCCGGTACAACACGCTGACACCGCCACGTTTTGTCGGGATCGAGAACTACCGCACCATGTTGTTCGCGGATGAGTATGTCTGGACGTCCATCGGGAACACACTCTTCATGATGCTGGAGCTGCCCGCCAGCGTGGTGCTCGGGATCGGCACGGCCCTGTTGCTCAACCGCGCCGCGAGGGCGATCGGCCTGTTCCGGACGCTCTACTGTCTTCCGTATGTCCTCCCCTCGGTCAGCGCTGGCCTGCTGTGGCTGTGGGTGCTGAACTCTGACCAAGGTCTGGTGAATGCCTTGCTGGGTCTGCTGCACATCCCCGGGCCGAGCTGGCTCAAGGACGCCCAGTGGGCGAAGCCGGGGTTCATGCTCATGGACCTATGGGGCATTGGGGGCAGCACACTCATTTACCTGGCGGCGCTCCAGGGCGTGCCTCAGCACCTGCACGAGGCTGCCGAGCTCGATGGTGCAGGGCCCTGGGCGCGATTCCGCCATGTCACGCTTCCCGCTGTCTCGCCCACAGTCTTCTTCCTCGTGGTGACAGGGGCGCTGGGCGTGCTGCAGTATTTCGCGCAGACCTTCGTCATGACCAAGGGCCAACCCGAGAACTCAACCTTGTTCTTCGGGCTCTACCTGTTCCAGAACGCCTTCGAGTATTTCCGCATGGGCTTTGCCTGTGCGATGGCCTGGCTGCTGTTCCTTGTGGCGCTCCTGGCCACGTACCTCATCTTCCGGACCTCGGCCCGGTGGGTCTACTACGAGGCACAGGAGGGGGCCCGGTGAGCCGATCACTGGCGCGTCTGGCGGCCGGCGCCGCGCTTGTCCTGTTCGCCGTGCTCTTCATTCTGCCGCTGCTGTGGATGGTCAGCACATCGCTCCAACCAGAGGGCCAGGTCCTGTCGGGGACCGGCAACGCGCTGACGCATCTGATCCCCCGCAGGCTGGCGCCGGTCAACTACGTGAAGGCCCTGCAGACGCTGCACTTCGTTCCCTACTTGCTGAACACGCTCTACGTGTGCGTGCTGGTCGTGGCGGGCACGCTGGCTTCGTGTACCGTGGTGGCCTATGGATTCTCGCGGCTGCGGTGGCCAGGACGCGACACGCTGTTCTCGATCATGCTCGCGACGATCATGCTACCACCGGCTGTGCTGCTTCTGCCGCAGTTCGTGGTGTTCCGAAGCTTGGGTTGGGTTGGCACGTACAAGCCCCTCATCGTCCCTGCGTTTCTGGGCAATGCGTTCTTCATCTTCCTGCTGCGGCAGTTCTTCCTCGGGATCCCTGAGGAACTCACCGATGCCGCTCGTATCGAGGGAGCGTCGGAGCCGCAGATCCTATGGCATGTCATTGCTCCGCTGGCGAAGCCGGCTCTCGTCACCGTGGCGCTGCTCTGCTTTGTTTGGTCGTGGACGGACTTCATGGGGCCGCTGGTGTACCTCTCAGACGACCGCATGTACACGCTTACCGTGGGTCTGGCGTCGTTCCTCGACCGTCATCGGGCCGACTGGAGTGGCCTGATGGCGGGCACGACGCTGGTGACGACGCCGTTGGCCGTCCTGTTCCTCCTCGGCCAGCGCTTCTTCGTGCGAGGGATTCAGATGACCGGGCTGAAGGGGTAGGGCGACCGCAGACCGCACACTTCCGGCGGAGGTAGCTCACGGTGCTCACACGACTCCTCGTCCGTAACTTCAGGCGGCTGGAGGAAGCCGACATCGGCCTGGATGCGGTCACCATGCTCGCCGGCCCCAACGACTCCGGCAAGACCGCAGCGCTCCAGGCGCTGTGCCTCTGGGCCCTCGGCCTCCGTCGTTGGCGAGAGAGGCGCTCGGGGCACGCCGCCCCGGGGAAGCGCCTCGGCGTACCGGTCAACCGACGCGATCTCATCGCCGTTCCCTTGCCGCACACGGACCTGCTCTGGCATGATCTTCGCCTGCGTGACACTTCGCGGGCCACTCAGAACGTGCTTATCGAGGTCACGGTCTCGGGTGCCACTCGGGGCGTCCTCTGGGAGTGCGGTCTCGAGTTCGACTACGCCAACGAGGAGCTCTTCTACGTCCGTCCACTCCGCCTGGGCGGCGGCCGCGGCGCGGAACGGATGGAGGTCCCGGACGAGGCCTCCGACGTACGTGTCGCCCTTCTGCCCCCCATGGCCGGGCTGGCCGCCGTCGAACCGAGGTGGGAACCCGGGCGCACCAACGTGCTCATCGGTGAAGGGCAGACCGCTCAAGTCCTCCGCAACCTGTGCTACCAGGTTTCCCAGGCCGGTGAAGGTCTATGGGATCGGCTCGCGGCTCATGTTCGTGATCTGTTTGGCGTCGAGCTGCTGCGTCCGCGGCACCTCCCGGAGCGCGGGGAGATCACGATGCAGTACCGGCAAGGCCGCACGGTATTCGACCTGAGTTCGTCGGGGAGCGGCATGCTTCAGACCGTTCTGCTTCTGAGCTACCTCTACTCGAACCCCGGGGCCGTGCTGCTCGTCGACGAACCGGATGCCCACCTGGAGGTGCTCCGCCAGCGCCAGACCCTCGACGTGCTCGTGGAGGCAGCGCGCGCCAACGAAGTGCAGCTCATCATCGCCACCCACTCGGCGGCCCTTCTTGAGGAGGCGGTGGGTCGGCACCATGTTGTCGTCCTCGCCGAGGGCCACCCGAGCTCTCTGGAGGACCAGGGGCCACGAGTGATGGAGGCATTGCCCCATGTGGGCTGCGGCCAGTACCTGCTGGCCCGCTGGACCGGTTGGGTGCTCTATTTGGAGACGCCGCGCGCACTCACGATCCTCCGCGCGTTCGCCCGGCGATTGGGGCACCGTGCCCTATCGGCACTGGAGAGGCCTTTCGTCCGGTATGTGGGCGCGGAGCCGGAGCAAGCGATCGGGCATTTCCGCCGGCTCCAGTGCGTGTTGCCCGGCCTCATCGGCGTGGGTCTGTTCGCCACCCCGGGGCGGGACCTGCCTTCGACAGGCGATGGACTGCGGACGCTGCAGTGGACCCGAGCCGAGGCCGAGTGCTATCTCTGCACCGAGGCTGCCCTGGTTGCCTGGGCCCGCGGCGCGCAGCGCGACCTGTTCGGTGAGCACCGAGCCGAGGCCATGGGGGAGGCCATCCGAGAGACGCTGAGTGTACTGCGGGCCCTGGGGAAGTCCGATCCGTTCGGCGGCCGTCTTCGGGTCTCGGAGGAGTTTCTCCCGCCGGTGTTCGACGCCTACCGGAGGCTGACTGGTGGCGAGGGCCGGACGCTCAGCAAGGCGACCTACCCGGAACTCGTTGAGTTCCTGCCCCAGGGGGCCATCGATCCTGAGGTCGTCGAGAAGCTGGACGCCATCGCCCAAGTGGCCGACGGTGCCCGCCCCCCTCGTTGAACGGGCCAGCGCGCTACGGTTCGCGCAGTGTCACCCGTGGCGGTGTGCGGAACGCCTGATAGGCTGCGGCCACAGCGCCGGTACCGGCATCGCCACGGTGGACCCAGACACGGTACTGCAGGTGCACGGGCCGGTGGGGTTCGAGTGTCACCGAGCGCAGACCTGGCCAGTTCACACCCAGGAAGCCGTAGTGCCGTGTGATCCAGCCGTTGGGGAAGCCTGGGTTGGCGGCATCAATGAAGACCGCGGCGCCCGATAACTCGGCCCTGCCGGCGAACCTCGCCGAGAGATCGGCCCATGCGTAGGGGACCTCGAGTGTGTCCTGGACGAGCCGCCCGGCATCGGTGGTGATGGCCGTTGCCTCGCGAGGCGCGAACCGCAGGCAGAACCCGCCGTAGCCCTTCTCCTCGACCCCTGTCAGCACGACGGGGTCATCCCCCGCGGTCCAGACGATGTCCACATCGATGGCGCGTCCCACTTCGTCGGCAGCCCAGACGCGGTACCAGACGAGCTCATCCACCACCTCCCGGTCACCCACGTACCACCCGTTGTCGAGGCCGAACAGCGCGAACACCGGCCCGGCCTCGCGATCGAGCCAGCGGTCGCAGCGTGTCTCAATGCCCTGGCAGTACCACGACGAAACGCGCTGACCCGCCACGTCGATGTACGGCCACGCCCAGTAGAGCCCTCGGTGGTGGTAATGGTCTTTCGGGAAATCGTCGGTCAACACTTCCCCATCGAGTCCGTAGATCGGGTGGACGTACCCGGCCCGGCGGAACTGCTCGGGTACCCCTTCGGCCAACGTCGGGCGCGAGTGGTAGACGAGCACTGTCCGGTCGTTCTCGAGCAGACGGACCACGCCGTTGTCGACCTCTTCGAATCGGAATGCGGCCGGTCGGGCTTCTTTGCCGCGCACGACCGCGAACCTCGCGCCGTCCAGCGCCGGGCCAGGGGCCAGCACCGCTCCGGCCCATGGCTGTCCCCCAGCCCAAGGTCCTCGCGTACTGCTCTGCCACACCACGGCGCCAACGCCGGCGGCCGGCAGGAGTTCACCCGAGCCCTCCTCGGCACCCATCGGCAACGGCACGGTGATCGGGACGGACACATCCCGCGCCTCCCCAGTGACCGTCGCCAGTGGTGCAGCCACCGTCCGACCGATAGCACAGCAGGCCACACTCAGTGCGCAGGGCACGATCCAGCCGGATCCCGTCATGGCGATACCGCGCTCCTGTCACTTGCCATCTGTCATCTGCCCGTATGGGCACATGGCCGACGCCGTGCACCAGTCACAGGGCGCGTCATCGGGCTTAGGCGGGAGCTCGCGCATCCGTTCCATCTCGACGCGCTGTTCCAATAGGCTCACCAGTGCCGCCTCGTCCACCGGTGGCGTCTCGAACTCCTCGACGCCACTCTCTCGGACCCAGACCAGACGCCGCCCGATCTCGGCGGCTCCCAGCTCGGCCGAGAGCGCCCACGCGTACAGCGAGAGCTGGACCGCGTACCGTTGGCGGTCGGCCTCGGTCAGGTCGCGGTGCGTCTTGAAGTCGACAACCTCGACGGCTCCGTTGCTCCGGTGTACCAGGTCGATGAACCCCGTCACTATGGCGCGGCATCCCTGCGGTGTGGTTTGGATCCACTCGATCCGCCGCTCGATGTCCGCCGGGTCGGGGCGAAGTGTAGCCCACCGGCTCTGGCGGAACGACTGCCACCGGCTGATCAGCGCCTCCATCGCGGTCCCGCCCTCGATGCCGAGATCCGCCAGCGCCCGCCGCAGCGCCGCATCGTCTTGGGCGCTGGGGAAGGGCTGCCGGAGGAAGTCCGCCACCAGGTGGTGGAACGCGGACCCGGCGGCCTGCCCGCCTGGCCCCAAGGCGTCACCGAGTTCCGGCAGGCCCCACACGTGCTGGATGATGAATCTCACCGGACATGCCAGCATGGTATCGAGCTGGGTGAAGCTGGTCCGCACCACACGGGGTACTGCGGGTTCTGTCGGTTCGAGGGGCAGCGGACGGCCAGCCGGTGCCGGTATCCGGAGTGCTTCCCCTCTCCTGGGCGACTCCGGCAAGACGAGATCGGTCTCGTTCCGGAGATCCGCCAGTGCTTGGATCAGCTCGGCATACGGGTGGTTCTCTGTCTTGGTGGAGCTGAGGAACAGCCTCTGCCGGGCTCGGGTCACACCGACGTAGAACAGCCGCCGTTCCTCCTCTTCCTCGGCTTCGCTTCGGGGGGAGAGACGGCGGAACAGCAGTCCTTTGAGGCTGGTTGAGCCCCAGATCCTGCTGGGGACGAGTCCCCAGGCATCATCGAAGGTCCACGCGTCGCGCTCAGAGTTGCCCGCCGCCGCGGTGGGCAAGAACACGACGGGGAACTCGAGTCCTTTGGCTTTGTGGGCCGTCAGGACGCGCACCGCCTCGGGCTCGGCGGGGTCAGGGCTCGGCACGTCGACCTCGCCCAAGCCCTCGTAGAGGTGGATTCGGCGGAGGAAGCCCTGGAGGTCATCATCGCCGGCCTCCTCGGCTTCGGCCAACACGCCTTCGAGAATCCGCTGGCATGTGGGCCATCCGACCAGCTCGGCTGGAGATCTCCCCTGCAGGAAGGCGGGACACCCGATGACTCCCTCGAGCAGCTCGCGCGCCGGTGCCGTGTGTCGCAGCGGCGCCCAGTCGCCCAGGCGCGCCAGGAGCTCGCGCACGGCCGGCAGGCAGGGGGCGAGCTCCGGTTCGCACGGGCCTACCGTCTCTAGACACTCACGCAGCCGGAGGATCAGTGGCAGGGCTGGCCGAGGCACGCCCTCTTCGGCCTGCTCTCGGGGCTCCCAGGCGTGCAGCAGAAAGAGCTGGCGGTCGGTCAGCCCGACGGGCGGCCGAGTCAGTAGCCGAATGAGCGACAGATCGTCGCACGGGTCGCTGATGAGCCTGAGTGTGGCCAGAGCGTCGCGGACCAACGGCTCCGAGAAGAACCCCAGTCCTCCCAGGCTCACGTACGGAATGCGCCGCGCATCGAATGCCCGTTTGAGTGACGGGAAGCGCGTTTTGCCCCGCACCAGCACCGCAATGTCCCCGTAGGCAAACTCGCCGCCGTCAACCAAGGCCCGGATCCGTTCGGCGATGTACGCGCTCTCGGCGTCGCGCGCCGCTTCGGCACTGATGCCTCCGCCCGAAGGGAAGTCGGGACCGCGGACCACGATGGCGTCGTGCGAGACCTCACAGATCAGGTCCGGATCGGCCGGCTCGACCGCGCGCGCCACGATGTTGGCGACTTGGATGACCGCCGGTCCCGACCGGTAATTGCGCGTCAGCTCATGGACCACATCGCGGCCCGTGCATGGGATGAGGTCGTCCAGGTTCTCCTTGCGGGCGTTGCGGAACGCGTAGATCGATTGTTTCTTGTCGCCGACGATCATCACGTTCGTGAGCCGCAACCCGCCGCACGTGCTCCGCCGCTCGCACGGGGTGGCGCAGGGCTCTGGCCTGGCCAGCAGCCGAATGAGCTCCATCTGGACGGGAGAGGTGTCCTGGAACTCGTCGACCAGCACGTATTCGAAGCGTGCCCGGTACTCCTGGCGCAGGTCATCGTTCTCCGAGAGCAGCCGCACGGTGCGTAGGATCTGGTCATCGAAGTCCAGCAGGCCTTGCTCCTCCAGGCCGGCCTGGTAGACGCGGTAAGCGGCCGCACAGAGCCGGACGGCCGTCCGCTCTGAACGTGCCTCTCGCTCGAATCTCTCACGGAGCGCCTCACTGGTGATCGGCGGGCTGGCGGTACCGTGGTAGAGCTTGCGGACTTCGTTGCCCTTGTCTCCGGCATCGGGGCCCGTCCTCGACAAGCCCGCACGGCACAGCCCGTTGCGGACCTCCTCGAAGACGTCGTCCGGAGCCGGGGGGTTATCTGGTGACGGCAGCGCCTGCCAGAACCGGTCGCACGCGGCCAACATGCGGTCCCGAAACTCGTCGGGCGTCCACCCGTGGCTCTTGGCCTTCTTGATCGCCGACCGGATGGTCTTCCCTACCCCGTTGAGATCCCGCACGCCCAGGTCGAGCAGACGCGCCAGCGATAGGTCCTCATCGGACTCAAGCTCGCCGCCTAGCAGGCGTTGGAGGAGCCGTTCGAGTCGCTCGGCCGACTGCAGTTCATCGAGCACCGCGTGGTCGGGCGGCAAGCTCGCCTCGTAGCAATGGTCGCGCAGGATCCGGGCACACAGACTATGGAAGGTGTGAATGTACAGAGCCGGTGCGGCTTCGGCCGACGACGCAGTGCCCAGGCCGCCCTCGATCCGCTGGCGCATTTCTGCGGCGGCCCTATCCGTGAAGGTCACCGTCAGGATCCGATCGGGCGCAATGCCGTGGCGCTCGACGAGGTGCAGGAACCGGCTCTTGAGCGTTTCCGTCTTGCCGGTCCCGGCGCCGGCGACGACTTTCAGGGGCACGCCCAGGGGCGCCTCGACGATGGCCCGCTGCTCTGGGTTGAGCGTCTTGCTGGTGCTCATTCGGCCTCGGCCCCTCCGTCGCAGACTTCGAGGCAAGGGCAGTTGCGACAGGCCTTGGGGTTCGGCTCGAACCACTCGCGGCCTTTGATCTCTCTGGCCAGGTTGGCGAGCTGTCGGCTGATGTCATCCAGCTCCTCGAGGCTCAGGACCCCCTTGCCGGGCGCCGGGCCAATCTCGATCACCCGCGGCGACGGTGGGCCTTCATACTCGGGCCAGATCGGCTGGATTGCCAGTTGCTCGACCCCTTCACGAGCCTGTGGCGCCAGCGCGTAGAGGGCCAGCTGGTAGTCGCGTTCGGCGCCGGGTTTCTCGCCGTCCCGGACGTAGAACCACTTCCGGATGGTGTCCGGTGTCTTCGCGAGCCCGGTTGCGGTCTTGAAATCCACCAGGGCGCGCACTCCAGTCGCGGCCTCGGCTATGAGGTCGAGGCGGCCCACGAACGCATGCGGCTGCCCCGTGTCATCGGTCAGCTCCACCTCGACTCCGGCCTCCGCCGCGATGGTGCGCCATCGAGCGTAGCTCTCCGTGTGGTTCAGATACTGGTTGACCGCATCTGTGAGCTCGTGCTCGCACTGCCGCCGGTGTGCTGGGCTGGAGAAGTCCTCGGCATGCTCCTCGATGACCGCCCGCACCTCCGCCCCGGCACGGGCGGGCTCGCGCTCCTCGGGCGCCCACTGACTGATGCGGCGCAGCGCCTCGTGGGCGATGGTGCCATAGGTGGCGGCATCGCCGCCTTCGTCGCGCACGCGTAGCAGGCGCTCGAAGAAGAAGCGGCGCGGGCACTTCGCATAGGTCTTCAGGGCGCTGGCGCTCAGCGGCAGGTTCTCGTGGCCGGCCATGACCGGGGGGCCCACGGTCGCCGCCGGTCGGGTCTCCACCGGCACGATCCACGGGCCGTCGGTGTGGCGCGATTCGCGCCCAGGACACGGATCCACAGGGCAGGCGCCGCAATCGGCGGGCTCCGCGGCCGGCGCTCGGCGGTGACACAGCGCACATTCGGCCCTCCCCACGCCGGATGGCAAGGCCTCAATGAGGAAGCGCGATGGGGTAACGATCTGTCCACCCCGCTCCAGATGACAGGATAGGAGCAGTCGCTCCACGGCACATGACCGCGCCACGTGGAAGGCACGACGCTCCTCAGCCAGGGCCTCCTCCGGGCGCTCGAGCAGCCCAGAGAGCCCCGGCACCCGGTCGCACAGCGCCCGGGCGGCCCGCTGGGAGATCAGACGCGGGGGCCGCGATGTCTGGGGGAACACGCCCTCGGCGAGTCCCGGGAGGAACACGGTGTGGAACTCCCGGCCCTTTGCCTCGTGACACGTCAAGACTGCGATAGTCGCCTGGGTGGATGCGCCATCCCGCCCCACCAGGTCCGCGAGTTGGTCGAGAATCTCCTGAACCGGAACCGACGTGCCGAACACCCGTTGGAAGGTCTCCTGAAGTCTACCGGCGCGGCGAAGGAACGTTCCGAGCGTGCGCATGGCCTCGTGGGTGGCGTGTGAGTCGCACTGCCAACCGGGACGGAGCTCCGCCGCGAGCCGCAGAATGGTCCTCGGGATGTCCTCGCATTCCGCCGGGAAGTGCGCCAAGTACCAGTCGCGCGCCCAACGGACGGCCGTGTCTTCGGCCGCTCCGGCGCTCCTGCGCCCGGCCGGTGGGTGCAGGAGCAAGCGTCCTGCCCGCCGGGCCGAGGCGGCCACCGTGCCCAGGACGGTCAGGGCATCGCCGCCGGACCGGCAGTACCCCAGCAAGTGCATCAGCGCATCATTCACCCGCTGCGCCTCGGCCCGGGGCATGCGTCTCTCTGAAAGGAGCCTCGGACCGCGTGCCAGCAACTCGAGTGAGTCACGGATGAACCGCGTCATCAGCCATGCTCCGGCGCCCGAGGCCGTGGCCTCGAGCGGAGCCCCGTGGCGGACCAGGGCCGCCTCGAAGCGGCCGGCCTCGGTCCGTGATCGGACGATGACCGCGGCCGGCGCCCCGGCGTGGGCCAACTCACGCAGCTTGCCTGCTACCCAAGCCGCCTCGTCCTCGAACCGAGCGAACGCAGCGAAGGAGACGGCCGGCGGCTCGACGGGTGCCGCCTGGTGGAAGAGAGGCCTGGCCCCGGCGCCGCGGAGTAGCTCCCAGGGCTCTCGAACCGCGCCCCGGAACCCGAAGATCGACTGCGCAGGATCGGCCCAGGCTCGCACGTCGGCGTCGGCGCCGACAGCGCGCAGTAGCTCCCACTCGAGGGGGCTCAGGTCCTCCGCGCCGTCGATCAACATGTGCCGCCACTGGCCCCTGAGCTGTGCCAGCAGGTCCCCATCGCTTTCGAGAGCCTCCAGAGCCAGCCATACCGCGCCGCGATAGTCCGCTGCCTCGGCTCGGGCCAGGTGCTCGGCATATGCGCGGTAGATCGCGGCCAGCGGCTTCAGCGCGCGCTCGTCGGGCAGGCCCTGGATCAGCCGATCGAAGGCCGGTGGGTCGATGCGGAGCTGCTTGAGCTGTGTGATGAGCCACCCTACATCCTGCGCGAAGCCCTGACTCGACCGCACGGCCGGGTGCGCGAAAGGCCCTGTCAGTTCGGCGGAGTTGGCGATGACATGGGCCAGGACGAGTTGTTCCTCCAAGTCTCCGAGCGCCCGGCGCAACTGGGCGCGGCCCTGACGCCGGAGAATCTCCCGGGCCAAGCTTGTCGGTGTGACGACACGGGGCAGGTTCGCAGCCTGGTCGGCCAGAGCTCGAGCCAGCCGCTCGGCTGCATCCTCTCTCAGAGCCACGAGCACCAGATGGGCCGGGTTGAGGCCGTTGCCGAGTAGTTCCAGCGCGGCCTCGCGCACGGCGGTACAGGCACGCGGACGCGGGCCCACGATGAAGTCGAGTGAGGGCATAGAGCGCGTCGCCTCCTGGGCCCATGTTAGCACGATCGGCTCCAGAAGCTGCCGGTTGCGCGACGGCATCGGCACACGCACACGTGGTGTGCTGCCCGGGCCGAAAGGGGGTCGCGCCGCCTCTCGAGTGGGTGGAGGGCTAACCGAACCACACCTGGTAGAGCATGAACACGTCGCCCCCCCAGAGCCCGGCGATGCCCAGACACACGCCCGCGCCGAAAAAGTGGCCCAGAGCCGTCCCGAGAAACAGCGGCACGAGATTGCGGTAGAGCCGAATGCCTCCCACGCGGAGCACAATCGACTTGATGACCCAGACGAGGAAGAACGAGAACCACATGACCGACCCGAAAACCGTGGCCATGGCGAACCCGAGCGGGTGCAGGGGGAACCTCAGGAACACCTTCCGAGCGAGTATGAGTGCAAGGGTCTGCAGGCCACCCGCCACATGGGCCTCGGTGAGGGCTCGGTTGGGCCCCGGGGGATCCAGCGAGGTGTTGGCAAGGTTCGTGTACTCCTCGACCGACAGGGCAATGCGGTAGCCTCCCTGGGTCGACCCGCCCTCGAGTACGTTTCCTCCGTACTGGTAGTAGGTCGTGAGATGCATCCAGCCGGACAGCAGCAGCCCGGCCGCACCCGCCAGCAAGATCACCCAGACCATCTGCCGGGCGCGCCCGCGCCACTCGTCGCTCAGGCGAAAGGCCTCGACCTGCGTGCCCATCATGGTCGGGTAGAACCCCCGGGCCATGAACATCATGCCCGAGAGGATCGTGGCACTGCGAAAGTCCTTGTTTGGTGCCAGGTTCTTCAGACCGGCGACGTTGAGGATCATCTTCTCCTGCTGCCAGAAGGGAAACAGCCACACAAGGGGAGCTCCGGTCTCGGCCCGGATCCGTGCATAGACGAGGCCGAACAGCAGCAGCAGTGCCATGTACGACACGGCCACCGGAAGAGCCATTCCGGCATAGACGCAGAACGCGACAAGCAGGGCCATTCCACCGATGGCTCCATATAGCGCGAGCCGATCACCCCAGCTTGCCTCGGCGCCGCGCAGGGCGCGCAGAATCGTCCCGCGACCCATCCAGAGCAGGAACAGCCCGAGGGCCAGGTAGGCTCCCGCGCTCTGTTCCGGCTCGAACGGCTGCCCGGCCACGCGCATCCCCATGGCCACCATGGCCACGGTCTCGACGAGGAGGAGGCCGTAGAAGAACCAGACCGAGAACAGCACCTCGAGCGATATCAGGAAAGCCAACCCGACGATCTCGGGGCGGAAGTGGATGGTGAGCCCGGCCAGCGAGTTCCACGGATGCTCGGTGAGGAACTGCCCGAGACTGAAGGTCTTCCCGAGCGCCGGGACTGAAGGGTTCAGCGCGTTCAGCAGGTTCACCACATTGTAGAGCACCGAGAGCCCGAAGCCGCACCACATGAGGGTGTTCCGGAAAAACGGCTTGCCGCCGTGGAGCTCCTCGGGCCGGGTCATGCTCCGGGCAAACTCGACCAGAGGGTAGCTCAGGCGCTCGCTATCGGCCCACTGTCTGCGGAGCAGAGCCACCGTGCACAACATGGTCGTGAAGAAGACGAAAAGGAACATGAACCACATGGCGATGGGCGCACGCCAATGCTCCCATGGGACCATGCGGTGGGTGCCCAGAACCGAGGCCAGGCCGCCCAGCACCTCGCTGATCACCGGGATCTGGCCGAGGTCCGGTGTGGGCGCTTCGTAGTTGACTCCTTCATAGAACTGCCGGATGGCCTCGGGGTCCTTGGGACCGAACCAGTCGGGGAGGTACTGCTCGAAGTCGCCGAAGTGGTTCTCGGTGGTCTGGAAGTACCGGAGGGATGAAAGACACGGCAGCACGAGTCGAAGCCCACCCACCGAGGACATGACCGAGACGATCGACACGAAGATGTAGATCCCGAAGATCTCGGCTCGGGTCAGCATCAGGCGGTCACGCGCCCGGTATAGCCAGGGGGCCGCGATGCCCACGCCCGCCGCCGTCAGGCCGGCGAGGCCCAGTAGTGTCCCCACCGAACGGCACCACAAGGCCTCCTGCGTGTAGATGCTCATGCCGGCGGCCAGCACCACGACACCCGCGCCGGACACGGCCACACGCCGCGCGAGGATCTTCCGCAGCCCGCCGCGCCAGGCGGACAGGAGCACGGCTCCAAGCACCAGAACGGCCACTGCGGGGATTGGAGGGACACTCTCGGACACCTGGCAGGTCATCTTGATGAGCTCGACCTGCCGGATCCACAGGACCGTGACGAAGCCTGAGACCAAGCAGAGGAGCACGCTCCGCCATGTCAGGATGCGCCCCTCGAACGGGTGGGTGAGGGTATCGGGCGCACCGGCCGGCTGACCGGGCTGGAGGCTGTCACTGCCGGCTGGGGTCATGCTGTCGGCGACTGCCATCCTTCCTCCTCTACCCCGGGTCTGTTCGCCATGGCCGGGGGCCAGTTCACCCTCGGCATAGGCGAATCCTGGTTGACTCTGGTGCGGGCTGGCGGACCATGCACTCGCTGTGGCGACACACATCGGTGCCGGGGCCAACCCGCGCCAACCTAGCGGCGTCTGCCATGTCCTCGCGCGACCATCGGCCCCTAGCGGAGGATACGGGGCATCAGGCAGGCGAGATCGCCGTTAGTGGCTTGTTCGAACCACTCCCGGTCACTTGGCGAACGACTCCATCCCGTCGCCGCCTCAATGTACCGGGGCGGGGCCGGCCAGGGCCCCTGGAGCAGGCGGTCGCCGGTGCGGTCCATCTCCGAGAGCACCCGCTGGCGGAGTCGGGCCAGGTCTGCGGCGTAGGCAGGATCGTCGGCGACGTTTCGGTACTCCATGGGGTCTGTCTCGAGGTCGTATAGTTCCTCCTCGGGCCGCGCCTCCGCATAGTACTCGGGCCATACCTCGCGCCCGGACGGGCTCTGCCAGATGTCCTTGGGGAGATAGACGAGCGGGAGCCGCGCGAAGCTGCGGATGTACTTCCTGTTCGCCGTCTTCACGGCGCGCATGGGGTTGTACAGGTCATGCCACGTCATCTCGAGCAGTACGTCGTGCCGGGGCTCGTGAGCCCTCCCTGTCAACAGGCCCGCGAAGCTGCGCCCGTTCAGGTGGTCCGGCGGCTCGACTCCCGCCAGTTCGAGCAGTGTTGGCAGCAGGTCGCAGTTGGCAAGAAGTGAGTTATCCACCCGGCCGCACGGCACGGCGCCCGGTTGCGAGACGATGAGTGCTGTCTTCATTCCCGCATCGAAGCACGTGCCCTTCGCCCGCGGCATGGCCAGCCCATGGTCCGTGGTGAATACCACGAGGGTCTCCTCAGCGAGGCCCGACTGTTCCAGAGCCCGCGAGAGCAGACCAACGGCCCCATCGAGCTCCCGCACCAGGCCATTCAGGCCCGCGATGTCTTCGCGGATCCCGGGGCGGTCTGGCAGCCACGGTGGCACTGACACCTGCACCGGATCGCTGTGGTGATAGCCGGCCTGGTGGTAGGGTCGGTGCACCTCAAACGTTCCGACGCAGTAGAAGAAGGGGCGGGCCGTGTCGCCTCCTCGGGACAGGAGAGAGGCTGCGGCTTTTGCCATCACGTCCCTGGCCCGTCCGGGCTCTCCGTGGACGGCGGAGTAGCCGAGTGTGGCAGGGTCTGCCGTGGTCTCGTGTTGCATGCCGAACAGCACGGTCTCATACCCGGCCTCGGCCAGATACATCGCGAGAGTGCGTTCGCCGGGGTGGTACCCGAACCCCAGATGCGCGAGGCCGGCGAGGCCGTTGGTGTGGGGCATGCGGCCCGTCATGATGCTTCCCCGGCTGGGTGAGCACTGCGCGGCCGAGCAGTGGTAGTTCGAGAACAGGACGCCACGCGCCGCGAGTTCGTCGACATGGGGCGTGGGAGCATCGGCTCCGTAGCAGCGGCAGTACTGCCCCAGATCGTGGCAGATGATCAGGACGATATTGGGCGCACGGCGTGCCATGGGACCGCGCTCCTCCGCTCGCGCCGGCCTATCCCAGGCCCCGGCATGCGAGGCCTACATTCCGTAGATCCGCTCCGCCGGGATGACCTCGAAGGCGGCTTCCTCGAGCCGCGCGATCGTGTCCGCGACTTGGGCATCGGCCACGCGAAAGATCACCACTGCCTGCTGCTCCTTGGGTGTCAGGAAGGCGTAGATGTACTCGACGTTGATCCCCGCGCCCGAGAGCGCCGTCAGGGCACGCGCCAGGTCACCGGGACGGTCTTGGAGCTGTACGGCCAGCACCTCGTGCTCGGTCACCGCGTAGCCTCTGGCGGCCAGCGTCTCGGCCGCCACGTCCGGTTTGTCCACGATCAGCCGGAGAATCCCGAACTCCGACGCCTCGGCCACACAGAAGGCTCGGATGTTCACACCGGCGTCTCCCAACGCCCGGCAGACGTCGGTCAGCCGCCCTGGTTTGTTCTCGAGGAATACCGAGACCTGTTTGGCGCAGCGCGTGCACGGCATGGCTTAGCCCTCCTTGCGCAGGTCGATTACCCGCTTGGCCTTGCCCTCGGAGCGGGCGATGGTCTGGGGCTCGACCAGTCGCACCTTCGCGGTGAGGCTCAGAGTCGCCTGGAGCTCGCGTGCGATCTCACGCTCGAGGCGCTCCATGCCTCCGATGGTGTCGGCCATGATGTGAGGCGTGACCTCGACCTGGACTTCGAGCGTGTCCATGTGCCCCTCGCGGCCCACCACGATCTGGTAGTGCGGCTCGACACCCTCGACGCGGGTCAGGACTTCCTCGATCTGGGAGGGAAACACGTTCACCCCGCGGATGATCAGCATGTCGTCGGTCCGGCCCGTGATGCGAGCCATACGCACATGGGTTCGCGAGCAAGGGCATGGTTCGGTGTAGAGCGCGCTGATATCACGCGTGCGGTAGCGGATCAGGGGCAGACAGCGCTTGGTGATGCACGTGATCACCAGCTCGCCCTCTTGCCCGGGAGGCAGGGACTCTCCGGTGTCGGGGTCCACGATCTCGGGGACGAAGTGGTCGTCGAACACATGCAGACCGTTCTTCTCCCCACACTCCTGCGACACGCCCGGGCCGATGATCTCGCTCAGACCGTAGATGTCGTGAGCCGACAAGCCCAGGCGCTCCTCGACCTGCTGGCGCATGCCGTCGGACCACGGCTCGGCACCGAAGATCCCACTGCGCAGCTTGAGCTGGTCGCGGCTGACCCCTTCCTCCTGGGCCGCGTCCGCCAACGTCAGGGCGTACGACGGCGTGCAAGCGAGGAGAGTGCATCCCAAGTCGACCATCATGCGAAGCTGCCGTTTGGTGTTGCCTGCCGACATGGGGACTACCGTGCAGCCGAGTCGCTCGCCGCCGAAATGAAGGCCAAGCCCGCCGGTGAACAGGCCATAGCCATAGGCCACGTGGAGGATGTCGTGGCTGTCCCCCCCGGCGCAGCAAATCGACCGCGCGATCACATCGGACCAGATCTCGATGTCCTCAGCCGTGTAGCCGACCAGGGTCGGGCGTCCGCTGGTGCCGGAGGAGGCGTGGAGTCGCACGATGTCGGGCAGGGGCGCGGCGAACATGCCGTAGGGGTACGTCTCGCGGAGGTCGTCCTTGGTGGTGAAGGGCAGGTTCTTCAGGTCGTCAATGGACTGGAGCGCCTCCGGCTCGATCCCGTGCGACCGGAATCGGTCGCGGTAGAACGGCACCGAGACCATCAGGCGGGCGACGGTCTCCCGAAGCCTTCGAATCTGCAGCTCGCGGCGTTGCTCGACATCCATGCACTCGTGGTAGGGATCGAAGATCATCTGCCGCTGGCTCCCTTGAGGAATGTCCGCCAGTTCAGGTCCAGTGCCTTCGGGTTCAACACCGCGGCAAAGGCCGACTGCCAGGCATCCTCGGGGAGTCCCAGATCTCGACCCAGGGCACCCAGAAGCAGTGCGTTTGCTGCGCGAGCGTCGCCCATCCGCGTCGCTTCCTCGGTGGCGGGGAGGACCCGTCCGCGCGAACGGAGCTGGTCCTCCAGGCCATCGGGGTACGTGGCGGCCCCGGACGTGACTGTGATGGGCGGTATTCGCCTCGCATCGGCGATCACCTGGCCGCCCGGCGCCAGCATCCACAATGTACGCACGCCCTCGAGCAACTCGAGGGCGATCAGGTAGTCCGCACAGCCGTGGGGGATCAGTGGCGAGTGAACCGGCTGATCGGGCGACACGCGCACATGGGTGACCACGCTCCCGCCACGCTGGGCCATGCCGTGCGTCTCTGCCTTCTTCACGTTCCACCCTGCCCGTAATGCCGCATGGGCCAGTAGGTCGCTGGCTGTCACCACGCCCTGGCCGCCCACGCCGGCAAACAGCACGTTGGCCATCACACCGCATCCCCCCCGTTCGCGTCGGCCAGTGAGATGGCTCCCAGCAGGCACTCCTGAGCGCAGAGCCCGCAGCCGTTGCAGAGCGCCGCGTCGATCACCGGCCATTTCAACCCGGAGTCGACGGACAGCCCCAACGCCGGACACCCCAAGGCCAGGCAGCGCCGGCAGAGGGTGCACTTCTCCCGATCGATAGCATAGGGCGTGGTCCGCACCCGGTAGCGCAGCGGGCACAGTCCCGAGGCAATGACCACCGCAGGCCCCCGGTGATTCAGCGCCTGACGGAGGCCCGCTTCGATGGCCTTCGGGTCACTGACCGGAACCTGCATGACCATCTCGGCCCCCATGGCTTCCGCCAACCTTGCGAAGTCGAGTGCCCGGCTGCTCTCACCTCGGAGGGTGGTCCCGGTCCCGGGATGGTCCTGCCCGCCCGTCATCGCCGTGCTGCGGTTATCCAGTATGAGAGTCACGAAGTCGCCGCCGTTGTAGATGGCGTTGAGCAGAGCAGGCATTCCCATGTGTGTGAAAGTCGAGTCGCCGATCACGGCCACAGCCTTCTGTTTGCCACCCGTTGCCCTCGAGATGCCGTGAGCCTGGCTGATGCCCGCCCCCATGTCCAGGCACGTGTGCAGGGCTGCCAGCGGCTCGAGTGTGGCCAGTGTGTAGCAGCCGATATCCCCCGTCACGAAAACCTTGAGCTTCCGCAGAACGGCGAACACGGCGCGGTGCGCGCAGCCCGGACAGAGCACCGGCGGCCGCGCGGGCAGGCCGGCCGGAGGGCCCAGTGCTTCGTCTGGTGCCGGACTCAGCCCCGTGGGCTCGATACCGATCTGGCGGAGGCCATGGACCAGACGGTCGGGAGTCAACTCGCCCAGCTGCAGTTCGGCGGGCAGACGGTCGACGGCGTGGCCCAGGGCTCGGATCTGCTCGAAGAGGAACGGCTCAAGCTCCTCGACCACGACGACGCGTGCGAAGCGCTCGACGAACCCACCGATCAGGCTTCCCGGCAACGGGTAGGTCATCCCGAGCTTGAGGACGGGCGCCTCCGGCAGCACCTCGCGGAGCAGGCAGTAGGCGAGTCCCGAGGCGATGAAGGCGACGTCCCCCACCCCGTCGTCCACGCGGTTCACGGGCGCCTCGTCGCCCCAGCGGGCCACACGGGCCAAGCTGCGCTGGAGGACCTCGTGCCTCGTCTTGGCGTGGGCGGGCACCATCACGTACTTCTGGGGGTTGGGAGTGGCACCAGTTACCTCGCGCTCGGCCCGTTCCAGACCGGCCACGACGGGGGTTCTCGAATGGGACACGCGGGTGGTGAGGCGCAGCAGGACCGGCACATCGAAGCGCTCGCTCAGCTCGAAGGCCAGCCGCGCGAAGTCACATGCCTCTTGGCTGTCGGCGGGCTCCAGCATCGGGATGCCCGCATGTCGCGCGTAGATGCGATTGTCCTGCTCGTTCTGCGAGGAGTGCAGGCCGGGGTCATCGGCTGATATGACCAGCAGACCACCCTCGACGCCCGTGTAGGCCAGAGTGAAGAACGGATCGGCCGCGACGTTCAGGCCCACATGCTTCATGGCGGCCAGCGTGCGGGCCCCGGCGATCGAGGCACCTGAGGCGACTTCGAGAGCGACTTTCTCGTTCACCGACCACTCACAGTAGATGTCGCCACCGTGCCGTTCGGCCCAACGTATCAGGGCCGGCAGGATCTCCGACGAGGGGGTGCCGGGGTAGGCGGCGGCCAGGCTGCAGCCGGCCTGCCAGGCACCCAGGGCGACGGCCTCGTTGCCCGAGAGCAGCATGGGCTGGGGTTGTTCAGACAATGACGGCTCCTACATCGACCACCCCTCAGTCCGCCACGCGGGCCGTGGCGAGGGCTGGTGCGGTATTGGGGACGGCGGCGAGGGCGGCTAGTCCTCCAGCGGACGCAGCTTGAGCTCCTTCACCATGATGCGCATATCCTTGTACTGATCCCCCGCATGGACCTGGAAGCCGATCCGGCCCTCGGCGTAGCGGGACTGCTCATCGGTGACGTCACCCACCTCGTGGCCGTTGAGCACCACCCGGAAGTGGTACCCTCGGGCGGTGAGCTTCACGGTGTTCCAGTCGTCCAGTCTGACCAGGTCCTGGTCTTTGTTCTGTGAGAGGAAGCCATCCGAGTAGATGGTGCCCACCGTGCAACCGTACTCCTCCATGCGGAGGATGTCGACCTGGTAGCCGAGCTTACCGTGGGACTGGTCGGACCGGAACCAGATGCCGCTATTGGCGGGCCAGATCACTTTGAAGGTGCACTCGAGCTCAAAGTCCTTGTAGGCCTCTCGGGTCCAGATGTCCCCGGGTGCGCCGTCAGGGCCCTGCTTGCCGACCAGAATCCCGTCCTCAACCGACCACTCGGCATTGCCGGTCCGGTCCCACCCGTCGAGCGTCTCGCCATCGAACAGGGCGATCCAGCCCTCGTCCTCGGGTTCGGCCACATCGGCATCGGCCGACGCGGGGCGTGGCGCAACGGCGATCCAGACGCCGACCACCAAGCCCAGAGCCACCGCCACGATACTCCGGTGCATTCCAGGTCATCTCCCATCAGGCATGCGCGGCCGCTGGGCCGGCCAACCGACCGGATTCTACGCGGGGCCCCAGGGAGGGTCAAACCGACTGGGCGTGGATGCCTCAGGCCTTCCGCACGGGCACGTGGATCGTCACGGGCACTGTACCCTCGTGACAGCCAGGCGCGAACCGTTCGAGGCAGGGACTGGACTCGTCGATGCGATACCCCGAAGCTGGCATCCACTGACCGAAGATGGCGCCCCAGGTCTGGCCGATGGCGGCCATACTGCACTCGAAGACCGCCTCGGTGCAGGGCCCGATCTCGCGGAGCACGAGCCCTTCGGGCGGCGCACCGACACCCGCTACGGGCGCGCCGGCGACGAAGTCGACCATACCGGGCTTGCCGCAGTCAAAGTAGATGCCAAAGCAGGCCTCATCGGTGGCGTGGGCGCGGATCTCGTCGGCGCGCGGCTCATACTGGTTCCGCCAGATGTCGTTGTAGTCGGCGGCCATGGGGTCGATCGTGACCAGAATGCCGAGGACGGTGAAGCCCTTGCGCTCCTGGATCGTGGCCTGCATGGATGCCCCCTCTGTTTCGGCTCGGCTGCAATTGACCGGGCGCACGCATTGGCTCTTCGCCGTGCCGGCGAGTGAGGCCTTCCGTTCAGTCGAGTGCCCTGGCCACGATGGCAGCGGCGCCTCGGCCGTGCTGGCCGCAGAGCTCGATGATGACCAGCTCGAGCAGAGCGATGTCCTCGAGGCCAGTGGTCGACTTGAGGGCTGCATCGAGGTTCAGGAGGTGTCCCAGGGCCTCGGCGAGTTCCTCGGCGGTGAATCCCGCGGCTGCTTGCAGGGACTTGTAGGCCACGAAGGGGTGCTGCTTGAGTAGGCTGTTCTGCTTATCCTCGGGGAAGAGGGCGCGCGTGGCCTCGGGCACGGCTTTGGTTAGCTCGGCGCCGAACGAACTTGAGTAGCGGCCCCGCTTCGCCAGGCGAGCCACCTCTGGCACCTCATCCATGAGCATCCGAGCCTGGTAGAGCATGCGGAAGCGGCCGGCCAGCAGCGTGGCGAGGAACACCGCGCTCTCCCCGCGTCCCACCAGGTCGCGGACCAGCCCGAGCGCTTGGTCAACCTGCCGCTCGGCGATGGTATCGGCCAGGTCGAACACCACCGACGAGCGCGATGGCGACACGATGGCCCGGACCGCCTCCATGTCTGCCACGCCGCCGGGCCCAACATAGCTGGCGAGCTTGGCTACCTCGTTGGCCAACTGCCGCGTGTCGTCAGAGCAGATGGCCAGCATGTGCTCGAGCGCGTCGCTCTCGATCCGCAGACCCGCGCGCTTGAGACGATCCTGCACGAAGGCGCGGATGCCCTGATGGCCCTCCACCAGGGGGAATCGCAGGATGACGCCATCGCGTGCCGCGATCCTGGCGATGGAGGCTCGCGAGTCGAACCCGCCGGTGGCCTCGATCACAAGCGTCGTGCCCTCGCGGATGCCGGCCTCGATCCGGCGCACCAGAGGGGCCAGGGCCTCTCTACCCCCCGGGGGCTTGGCGCCGAGCAGCGGGCAGTCCTGCACGAACACGACCCGTCGCGACGGGCCGAAGAAGTCCAGCGACCCGCTCTCCAGCTCGGCGGCGATGCGACCGGGCGTGGCCGCGCCGTCGAGGCATATGAGGCTCACTTGGCGCTCCGGCTCGGGGATGATCCAGCGGCCGATGTTGCGCGCGATCTGGCCGCGCCGGAACTCGTCATCGCCCGTGACGATGTAGAGGGGCGCCACCTTCCCCTCGCGGATCGCGCGGTGCAGTTCGGTCAGCTCGCGCTCGGTGGTGCCGGATGCGCCTTCCCTGGCGGGCACGCGACGGGCTCCCTTCGCATGGGGTACACGAGGTGGGCGGGCCGCCTAGCTACTGCTGGAACGCTGGAGGAGCTTGCCCATCAGCGTCGTTACGTCCTCGCCGTCGTCCGGGAAGCCGACGACCGTGACGGTAGCGGTCACGCGGGCGTTGGGAGCCTCGGGGACGAGTTCCGACGGGTCGGCCTGGCTCACGGCCTCGCGGATACCCTCGGCCGGGATCGCCGCATTGGCCCTGGGGGTCTCCGGGAGAATCGCGACGAAGCCATGGTCACCGAAGCGGAACAGGCGGTCGGCGCCGCGCAGCCGGTCGCGCGCGATCTCGGCGATATGGAGCAACAATCCCTCGATGGCGCTGTCGCCATGTCGGGCGCCGAAGGCCTCGAAGCCGTCGATCTCGACGAGCAGAATGCTGAAGGCAACACCTCGGCGGATGCCTCGAAGCACCTCCAGCTCGAGCTGCTCCTCGAAGTAGAGCCGGCTGTAGACGCCGGTCACGCTGTCGCGGATGCCCTGCTCTTCCACACTCAGTACCTCCCGGGCGGCCAACGCAGGCCGGCGAGCGGCCACGCTGGCAGTATACCATCGAAGAGTTCGGCTCCGGCTCAGGCGAGCGAATGTTGGTGTCTCGGGCATCCCGTTCGGCCCGGCGGCAGGGCCATGCGTCATTCGAGGACCGGCCGGACGGGGCTCTTCACGCGTCGCGAGCCCTTCCTCCTGGCCCCTCCTGGGTGGTTGGAGGAGCTTCGGGGTAGTCGCACAGGCGGCGATAGGCGGTGGGCCGGTGGTGCCTTGTCCGGCCCGAGGCCATCGGCACCCGAGGAGGCTCTCGGTCGCGTCGGTGGGCCAAGGGACCGTGGGCGCGATGTCCCCACCCTTGACGTCCGCCCAGCATCGGGTGTTCGCTAGTGCCGGTGGCCTGCAGGTGCGCACATGGGCGTTGACTTGGAGGCGGTACGCGATGGCTCGGACTCTGGCACGGCTCACCGTTCTGGTGGCGCTTCTGGCGGGCAGCGCTGCTTGGGCCCAGTTCACCCCGGCGCCCCGGATCAGCATGACCCGGCAGGATGACTCGTGGTTTGTGTCGGGGGAGGCGTACCGCGCCGTGGTGGCGGCCGATGGCTGCCTGACGAACCTGGCCGTCAACGGAACCGAGTTCCTGGCGCCCGGGATCGGCGTCTCACGCGGCAGCTACTTCTACAGGAACGCCCCTCTACGGCTGCCCCGCGTCAGCCGAGTGCCCGGAAACCAGATTGTGGCCGAGGGGGACCAAGCCTCGATCCGGTATGGCTTCGGTTTGGACCGGATGACCTGGACGCTCACGAACCGGACCGACACGAAGCTGAACTTCTACCTGGTGCTGGACCGGTCCGTTCGGGCCGGGCGGAATGGCCAAGGCCAGTGGGCGCGTACGCCGGTCAACGCGCGGTGGGAGCATTCGGTCTGGTACCGAGACGCCGCGTTCCTGGGGGTATCTGGCGCGACCAGTGTCTGGGGACCATGGGGCGATGGCAACCAGGTGGTCGATGTGACCCTGAGTCCGAACGAAGTGCGGAGGGTTGAACTCACCATGGGGACTGCGAACAGGGACGAACGGGCAACGGCAGACGAGGTGGCGCGTCAGCCGGACTCGGCGGCCGGCGGCGGGATCGAGCGAGATCGGGATCAGGGCCGGAGGCGGGACCTGACCATACTCTCCCCGCGGGACCTGCAGGTCTTCCAGCGCCAGAGCCGGCGCGAGGGCCCGATGCTCATCAGTGGCCGCGTCAGTGTCGAGGCCGACACGGTCGAGGCGAGGATCGAGGGGCGCTCGGCCGGCGGTCCGGTCTCCAGCCGGTGGTTCGAGGTGCCCTTCGTGCCGGATACGGGCGCATTCAACGGCACGGTCACGCAGCCAGCGGGCGGATGGTACCGGCTTCAGGTCCGCGCTCTGCGTGATGGTGCCGTCGTAGCAGAGGGCACCGTCCCGCGGGTCGGCATCGGCGAGGTGTTCGTTACCGCTGGCCAGTCCAACGCCACCAACTCGGGCCAGTTCCGCACGAAGCAGGCGTCGGGCATGGTCTCAAGCTTCAGCGGCTCCGACTGGCGCATCGCTGACGATCCGCAGCCGGGCACTCACGACAACAGCGAGGGTGGGAGCCCCTGGCCGGCCTTCGGGGACGCCATGTACAAGCGCTTCGGAGTGCCCATCGGCATCGCGGCCACTGGGCACGGCGGAACCAGTGTGAACCAGTGGCAACCGGGCGAGGAGCTCTTCTCGTGGATGATGACGCGCATCTATCAGCTCGGGCCGTGTGGGTTCCGTGCGGTGCTCTGGCACCAGGGCGAGAGCGATGTCGAGATGCCTTCCGGTGAGTACGCTCAGAAGCTTGAGGCGGTCATCGAGTCGTCCAAACTGGCTGCCGGGTGGGAGTTCCCCTGGTTCGTGGCCCAGGTGTCCTACCACAGCCCGCAGCAGCCTCGGTTCAGCAACCCCCGAGAGGGACAGCGGCTGGTCCTGGAGCGGCGCATCGCGCTACCGGGGCCCGATACCGACACACTGACGGGCGACCATCGGGACATGGATGGCGAGGGCATTCATTTCAGCCCGAAGGGGCTCAAGGCCCATGGAGAGATGTGGGCGAAGGATGTGGGAGACTACCTGGAAGCCGTGTTGAGGCGTTAGGGAACGCAAGGGCCGGGGGTGGGGCGAGCGTGTTGCCCGCCGGCCCTGTCACAGGCAGACTCAGCAGGGCGGCCGGGCTCTGCGGGACGGAGAGCAAGCCGCTAGAGCGCGTCTGCGGCGATGAGGGCCTGCTGCAACCGGGAGACGTCGACATCGCGCACCGGCACGTTGCTCCGCGCCGCCACGGCTGCCGCCGTGCCCGCTGCCTCCCCCACGACCATGCACCCGACCTGGCCGCGCAAGAGTCCCCTCGGTTCAGTGGACGCGCTCTTGCCCGACCCGCAGATCGCGTTGGCAGGCGCCTCGGACACCAGGCAGCCGAAGGGGACCTCGCCAGCCTGGGCATAGCGGCGGCAGGGCGAGAACCGGCGGTCGAGCTCGGTGATCCGGCCCACACAGTCCGGGAAGACCGTGCCAGCTGACTGCTCGTCGCGCGTGAGCGTGTACATGCCCCTGAGTCGGCGCGTGAACCGTGTGGCCACCTCGGGCGCCGTCTCTGCCAGGTATGCCTGCTCGAAGCCCGGGAAGTGCGCACGGAGGAACTCAGCCAACCGGTGCGCGGCCAACCTCGACTCCTCCTCGCATTCGCTGCGTCGCACTGGGTCAAGTTCATCACCGCGGCATGCACATGAGTTGATCAGCACGCGCCCCTGATCGCGACGCGAGGCGAACATGCCCATGGCCCACAGGTCGCCCACGTGTTCTCCGAAGCGATCCGGCAGTTCACCGCGCTCGACCGCCTCGCGGACCACCGAGATCGCCATGCCGCCGTAGTGGGGCAGATGGAATACCCCGAACTCGCGCCAGTTCCGGAGCGTGTCCTCGAGCGAGGTCGGGACGTCCTTCTCGGCCGCGTAGCAGTCGGGATTGCGCTCGAGCCAGTCCATGATGCCGTCGATATCGACCCCGCCCATGCGGAACTGGAGAGTGGAGAACCCTTCGAGCACATCGAAAGGGCCGTCACTGAGGGCGAACAGATCCAGGTCCCCCGTGGCATCCACGAACTGCCGGGCCCGGAAGGCGACAGGCCCCCCCTTCCCCTCACAGACGACCGCATCGATCTCGGAGCCGGTACCCGTCACCCGCGATACGAACAGCCCGTAGCGCGATCGCACACCGGCCTCCCGGAGCATCTCGATGAGTATCCACTTGAGGGTCTCCGGGTCGTAGGGGATCTGTGGCTGCTCGGGCCGCGCATAGTGGGGCATCGCGCCTCCCGCGGCCACGAGCCGATCCAGAATCCGCGTGGCGAGGCCGCGCACGGCACGGTTGCCCGACTGGGTCACGAAGAAGTTCGTGCAGTTGCAGACCAGTCCGGCCGTGGCGACACCGCCGGGATAGTGGCAGCGCTCGACCAGGAGTGTATCCGCGCCCGCCCTGGCCGCGGCCAGGGCCGCGCAGACACCACTCACGCCCGCGCCGGCGACCAGAACGTCGGCCGAGTCGGCCACACGGACCCGCCTCGCCGGCACGACCAGGGCCTCCATAACCACTCCTCCGCTACCCCGAGGTCGTCACATCCTTGTGGTACTGCTGCAGTGATTTCACCGCTGAGGCCCTTTCGCGGGCCGCGCGGATACCTTCGGCCGCCGCCGCGGCTGCTGCGGGGGTGGTGACGTAGGGGATCTTGTAACGGATGGCGGCCTTGCGGATGTAGCTGTCGTCGTGGGCGCTCGCCTTGCCCGCCGGGGTGTTGATCACCATCGCAACCTCGCGGTTGTGGAGCGCATCGAGGATGTGCGGCCGGCCCTCGTACAGCTTCCTGGCCACCTCGGCGGCCACACCATGGCTTTCGAGATAGGCGGCCGTACCTGCGGTGGCCATCACGCGGAAGCCCATGTCGGCCAGCTTTCGCACCGAGGGGAGTACGGCCTCTTTGTCGCGGTCCGCCACGGTGACCAGTACGGTCCCGCTGACCGGAAGGCCCAGTCCCGCTCCGAGCTGTGCATTGTAGAACGCCAGTCCGAAGCAGTCGGCCATCCCGAGCACCTCGCCCGTCGATCGCATCTCGGGCCCCAGGACCGGATCGACTTCGGGGAACATGTTGAAGGGGAACACCGACTCTTTCACACCGAAGTGGCTGTAATGCCGGCGCCGCGTATCCAGGTCGGCCAGCTTCGCCCCCAGCATGACCTGGGTAGCCATGCGTGCCATCGATACGCCGGTCACTTTCGACACCAGCGGCACCGTTCGGGATGCACGCGGGTTGGCTTCGAGGACGTACACGGTGCCGTCACAGATGGCGTACTGCATGTTCATAAGCCCCACCACATGCAGGGCCCGGGCGATCCGTCGTGTGTAGTCTTCGATGGTTGCCAGGTGCTCCGGAGCGATGGTGAGCGGCGGGATGACGCACGCGCTGTCACCCGAATGGATACCCGCCAGCTCGATGTGTTCCATGACCGAGGGCACAAAGGCATCCTCGCCGTCGGCGATGGCGTCGGCCTCGGCTTCGACGGCGTTTTCGAGGAACTTGTCGATCAGAATCGGGTGCTCGGGCGTGATCCCCACCGCGGCGGTGACGTAGCGGACGAACATCTCCTCATCGTAGACCACCTGCATACCTCGGCCGCCCAGCACGTAGGACGGACGGACCATCAGGGGGTAGCCGATGCGGCGAGCCACCTCGAGGCCTTCTTCGAGCGATGAGGCGGTGCCGCTCTCAGGTTGTGGAATGTGCAGCTGCCGCATGACCTCGGCGAAGCGCTTGCGGTCCTCGGCGAGGTCAATGCTGTCTGGAGACGTGCCCAGAATCCGCACCCCCGCGGCGGCCAATTCCGCGGCCAGATTCAGCGGTGTCTGGCCCCCGAACTGGATGATCACCCCCTCTGGTTTCTCTTTGTCGTAGATGGACAGCACATCCTCGACGGTGAGGGGCTCGAAGTAGAGCTTGTCTGAGGTGTCGTAGTCCGTTGAGACCGTCTCCGGGTTGCAGTTGACCATAATCGACTCGTAACCCAGGTCCCTGAGGGCAAAGGCGGCATGGACACACGTGTAGTCGAACTCGATGCCCTGCCCGATGCGATTGGGCCCGCCGCCGAGGATCATGATCTTCTTCCGATCGGATACGGGCACGGAGTCGGAAGCGTTGTAGGTCGAGAAGTAATAGGAGGCGTTTGCCCCGCTCACGGGCACCGCCTCCCAGGCCTGAGCCAGACCCAGGGCCCGCCGCCGTTCGCGAACGGCCTCCTCACCGACGCCGAGAATCTGGCCCAGGTAGCGGTCGGAGAACCCGTCGCGCTTCGCCTGCAGCAGCAGGTCGTCAGGGGGCAGGGATCCGGCGTGCTTCAGGATCCGCTCCTCGAGGGCCACCAGCTCGGCCATCTGCTCGATGAACCACCGCCCGATATGTGTCAAGCTGTGGAGCTCGTCAACCGGCATACCTTTGCGGAGCGCCTCGTACATCACGAACTGGCGTTCTGACGTGGGCTCGGCCAGGAGGCGTCGAAGGTCGGCGAGTGGCAGGTCGTGGTAGTTCTTGGCGAAGCCCAGCCCGTAACGTCCGATTTCGAGCGACCGGATCGACTTTTGGAATGCCTCCTTGTACGTCTTGCCGATGCTCATGACTTCACCGACGGCGCGCATCTGGGTGCCCAGCTGGTCGGCGGCGTCGTCGAACTTCTCGAAGGCCCATCGGGCGAACTTCACGACCACGTAGTCGCCCGAGGGGGTGTACTTGTCGAGGGTGCCGTCGCGCCAGTAGGGGATGTCCGAGAGGGTCAGCCCGCCGGCCAGTTTGGCCGACACGAGGGCGATGGGGAAGCCCGTAGCCTTCGACGCCAGAGCCGACGACCTGGAGGTGCGCGGGTTGATCTCGATCACGACAACTCGCCCGGTCGCGGGGTCGTGCGCGAACTGGATGTTGGTGCCCCCGATCACACCGATGGCCTCGACAATGCGGTAGGAGATCTCCTGAAGGCGCTCCTGGAGTTCCGGGGCAACGGTCAGCATGGGCGCGGTGCAGTATGAGTCGCCCGTGTGCACGCCCATGGGGTCGACGTTCTCGATGAAGCACACCGTGATCTTGTTGTTGTCGGCATCGCGGACGACCTCGAGTTCGAGCTCCTCCCAGCCGAGGACCGACTCCTCGACCAGCACCTGGCCCACGAGGCTAGCCGCGAGGCCTCGGGCCACGATGGTGCGCAAGTCCTCCACGTTCCAGGCGATTCCGCCGCCGGTGCCGCCCAGTGTGTAGGCGGGCCGCAAGACGACGGGATAGCCCAGGCGAGCCGCGATGGCTTCTGCCTCCTCGACGCTGAAGCAGGGTGAGCTCTCCGGCATGGGGATGCCGAGGCTGCTCATGGTGTCCTTGAAGGCGATCCGGTCCTCGCCGCGTTCGATGGCGTCCACCTGGACACCGATAACCTGAACGCCGTAGCGGTCGAGGATGCCGCGTCGATGGAGCTCGGCCGTGAGGTTCAGGCCGGTCTGGCCGCCCAGGTTGGGGAGTAGGGCGTCGGGCCTCTCGCGGGCGATGATCTGCTCGATGCTCTCCGGGGTCAGGGGCTCTACGTAAGTGGCATCGGCCATGCCGGGGTCGGTCATGATGGTGGCCGGGTTCGAGTTCACCAGCACGATCTGGTATCCCAGCGCTCGGAGAGCCTTGCACGCCTGAGTACCGGAGTAGTCGAACTCGCAGGCCTGCCCAATGATGATGGGGCCGCTGCCAATGATGAGTACTTTATGAACGTCGTCTCGCTTGGGCATGGGAGCCTTTCGTGTGGATATGAGAGTCGGCCGCGTGCCGCCTGGAACCACAACGCTTCTGGGCATTCTATGTTTGCCGGCGGGTCCCGGCAATGCTACAGGGCGGTTGGGGCGGCAGAGAACGAACTGCCTGGGCGGCTCCATGCTACAATGGTGTCCCCGACCTTCCCCCCACCCTCTCTGACCCCGAGGAGACCATGACACAGGCCGAGCTGGACCGTTTTCGCTGGGACGTTGCGTGTCACATGCAGCGCAATCTGTTCATCTTCCTCCTGGTGGAGGCCGTGTGGGGGGCGGGCTACGCCTTCGTCTCCCAGGTGGCGATACTCCCGTTCTTCCTGCGCCAGCTGGGAGCATCGGACACGATGATCGGAGCGCTCCCGGCCGTCAGTGTTCTCACGCTGTGCGGTGTCCAGCTTTGGGCGGCTCACCTGACGGAGCACCTGCCGGTGAAGCGGGTGGTGTTCACGTGCGTGCATTACCCGGCTGCCGCGGCGGCGCTGGGCATGGCGCTGATCGCACACTATTCATCGCGGCTCGGTGGAGAGGCCAGTTCCATCGGTGTCCTGGTCTGCGCCGGGATCTGGGGACTCTCCATGGCGTTCTGCGTCCCCATGTGGACCAATCTGATCGCCAAGTTGTTCCCGGAGCGTGCGCGAGGGCGCTTCTTCGGCTATGCATTCCTGGTGGGCTCCGTGACGGGCATTGCGGGGGCCGCGCTGGCTCAGCGCCTGCTCGCGTCTCGGCCGTTCCCCGACAACTTCGCCGTGGCGTTCGGGCTGAGTAGCATCATGCTGGCCGCCTCGGTCACCGCATTCCTGTGGCTGCGCGAGCCCGCACTGCCCGCCGAAGTCGAGCGAGTCCCCTTCGGCCCGTTTATCCGCCGGCTCTGGGCCGAGGCGGGTAGCCGGCGAGGGTACCGTGCGCTGATGTGGGCCCGGGTAGTCGCGTCGCTGGGCGCCATGGCGTCCGCGTTCTACGCCGTGTCTGCGCGCGAGCGCTTCGGGCTGGGCGATGGCGCCGCTGCCTCATTTACCATGGCCTCGGTTGCCGCTCAGATCGTTGGATCTCTGCTGGCGGGGGCGCTGGGCGATCGTGTGGGCTTCCACGTCTTCGCGCCGCTCTCGCCCGCGCTGGCGGCCGTGGCGTGCTGGTTGGCCCTGACGGCGCCGGCTCCCTGGGCATACTACGTGGTGTTCGCACTCTCCGGCTATATCGGCGCCAATGACTTCGTCGCCGTGACCAACCTAACAATCGAGTACTGTCCCCGGCTCGAGAAGACGGCCTTCATCTCACTGATCGGGACCGCGACGGCGCCGTTCACGGCGGCAAGTCCGATCATCGGCGGTTGGTTGGCCCAGGCAACCGGCGGCTATGCTGCGGTATTCCGCACGGCCATCGTCCTCAACATCGCCGGCGCCGTCCTGGCAGCGATCCTGGTTCGAGACCCGCGCCGCGACGTGTCCGGGAGGTCGCAAGGGGAAGCTGGTGGAGAAGGCGCGGGTACTGCTTCGCCGGCTTGCGCCCCTGAGCTCGAAGGGGACCCGTCACCCTCGGAGCTGCTCGAGTCTCTGTAGCCTCGGCGCTCAAGCGCCGTCGGCCCTCGGACGCGGATCCCGCAGATTGCCAAGCCTGCACACGATCCGTCCTGGGGCGCCGGATTGGTGGCCTCGAGTCGAACTAGGCCATGACGTCCAGGTTCGAGCCGAGTCCGGTGGTACTCGCATCGACCGCCATCTGCACGGACAAGCCCGCCACTTTCTGGGCCACACCGAGGCCTTTGAGTGCTGGCTCACCCACGAGCTGGCGCGTCAGGTCCTTCGCGGCTTCCTGTTGCTGAGTGACAGCGGCGGCACGGCCAAACGCACCGCCGTTGACTGGGGTGATCGCCATCGGCATCACATCCCCCTCAGGCTGCCGTGTGTCCATCGGGCAGCAGGGCCTTCTCCACCGGTACAGTTGTCGGCTCGCGGGGCGTCAACCTTGAGGGTCCCGCCTCGTCCCAGAATGTGGGCGCGCTCGCTGAGACATGCGGTGGGTTCGCGGCGTCATAGTGGGTGGCGCGTTCCCCAATCGGGTATGTACACTGGAGGGCTAGGAGTCCGGACCGCCGTGTGGCGGCGAGCGAATGGGCGTGAGCGAATGAGTCGTGCGACTCTGTTCAGGGCGACGGTGCTGGGTGTCGCCTTGTGCCTCCTGACAGGCTGTACGCCACTGGACAACACGGGTGGCAATAATAACAATAACGGTAACAATAACAACGGCCAGCCCAGTCCCACGGTCCTTTCGGGCGTCGTCACACGGTCGGGGGGCACTAGCGCTACCGTGGACGGCGCCGTGGTCCAGATCACCCCCGTGGGCACCGCCGTCGCGGCCGTCGCCACATCGGCCACCACCCGTGATGGTGGGCAGTTCATCTTCGAGGATGCTCCCGAGGGCACGTTCGACCTGGTGGTGACGCCACCCGGCTCTGAATCGCTCCGTGGCGAGACCGTGACGGTCAGCACCATCGCGGAGAACACCACATCTGTCGTCATCCGCCTCGTGGACGCTTCGGTGACCGTGACCAGCATCACCATTAGCCCCGGTGACACGACCGTGGGTCTGGGGAAGAGCCAGCAGTTCTCGGCCACGGTGGTCTCGAGCTCCGGCGAGACCCTGCAGCCCACGTGGTCGACGACCGGCAGCATCGGCACCATCACCTCGACAGGGCTCTTCACGGCGGTGGCCGCCGGCTCTGGCCAGGTCCGGGCTACGCTCGGCGGTGTGGTGGCCTCGGTGGACATCCAAGTGCCCGACTGTGTGCTCGAGGTGCGCAACGAGCGGGACCAGAACCCCTCGGGCGGGTTATTCCGGGCCGCCTCGCGAGTTGAGGGCGGGGCGGGGTCGGTCGAGTTGATCGTCTCCCTCGTCGACCCGTCGGCGGGGCGCGACCTGATCGCTCGGCTTGGCGGCACCATCACCAAGGAGCTTGGGCTGATCGACGGCGTGGTGGCTACCGTGCCGGCGAGCGCCGTCTCGACCATCGAGAACGACCGGGCCGTGCGCTATGTCAGTCTCAACTCCAAGGTGAGCGTTCGTGACCAGGACACCCCCTGGGGGATTGACCAGATTGACGCGGAGAGGGCCTGGGGCGGATCCGAGAATGCATCTCACGTCGTGGCCACGGGAGTCACGGGGAAGGGTGTGAAGGTCGCGGTCATCGATACCGGCATCGACGCCACGCACCCGGACCTTGTGGTAGCTGGTGGTGTGAATATCCTCAATCCCGACGCGGCGTCGCCGGCCTGGCAGGATGATAACGGCCACGGCACTCGCGTGGCGGGAATCATCGGGGCGCGAGACAACAACGTGGGCGTGGTCGGTGTGGCGCCCGAGTGCGAGCTCTACGCGGTGAAGGTACTGGACATGTCGGGTAGTGGGTCGGTGGCCGATGTTGTCGAGGGCATCGAGTGGTGCATCAACAATGGCATGCAAGTTATCAACATGAGCCTCGGGGTTACGACATACGAATCGGTGCTCAAGGATGCCTGCGACCGGGCCTACGATGACGGCCAGGGCGCGATCGTCGTGGGTGCCGCCGGCAATGCCGGGCAGGATACGTACACGGCGTGGCCCGGCAACTTCGCCAGCGTCATCTCCGTGGCCGGGACCGACGCGGCGGACAACCGCTGCTCGTTCTCGATGCAGGGCGCCGCCGTCGAACTCGCCGCGCCGGGCAAGGCGATCCTGACGACGAACCTTGGTGGAACCTACGCCGAGGAGGATGGCACGAGCTTCTCCGCGCCCCATGTGGCGGGGGCGGCGGCACTAGTCCTCTCGACGGGGCGCTACTCGTCGGCGGAGCGTGTCCGGCAGCACTTGCGCGACACGGCCATCGATCTGGGGGCGCTGGGCCGCGACCAAGCCTTCGGCTACGGACGCATTGACTGCCACGCAGCCGTCACCGACCAGTCCTGCTCCGACCGGGCAGCGAACTAGACCGAGGAGCGTCGATGGGCCCATTCCCGCACATCCCCAAGAACGCGCCTCATCCTGACGCCCGTGCGTTTGTCGACGTGATCCTGGGCCGTCGCCATGTCGGCCGGCCGCCAATGGTTGAGTACATCGTCGACCCGATGGTCATGAAGCCGGTGCTTGTGGACTTCCTCGGCATTGGGTGGGTCGATGCGGTGCCTGGTGACCGGCGGTCGTGGGAGCTTCACCTCGATGGCCTGATCCAGTTCTGGTATCGCATGGGGTATGACTTCGTCCGGGTCGAGATTGGCATGGGCTTTCCCACCAGGCAGATACTGGGCGAGGATCCCGGCACTCAGCGGCGGCGAGGCTGGGTCGACCAACATCACGGCACCATCGAGACCTGGGATGATCTCGAGCGCTACCCCTGGCCGCAGGCAGATCAGACGGACATCTCAGTGCTCGAGTACATCGCGACTCATCTACCGGATGGCATGGGGTTCATCACCTGCCACGGTGGCGGGCCGTACGAGCATCTGTCGGCCATCATGTCCTACGAGGGGCTGTGCCTGGCGGTTCATGACCAGCCAGATCTCGTCCGGGCCGTGGCCGATCGCATTGGGCAGTGCATGGCGGACTACTACGATCGGTTGCTGACACTGCCGAACCTGATCTGTATCTTCCAGGGCGATGATATGGGTTTCCGCAGTGGCACGTTGCTCAGCCCCGATCATCTTCGCGAGTTCACGCTGCCGTGGCAGAGACGCCTGGCGCGGAAGGCCCATGACGCCGGGAAGCCCTACTTCCTGCACTCGTGTGGCAACCTGTCGAGCATCATGGATGACCTCATCGACGAGGTCGGTATCGATGCCAAGCACTCCTTTGAGGATGCCATCATGCCCGTGACCGACTTCCAGGCACGCTACGGGGATCGAATCGGCGTGTTGGGTGGCGTCGATGTAGACAAGTTGGCGTCCCTCGCCCCCGAAGACCTGCGAGCGTATGTGCGGCGCATCATCGACACGTGTGCGCCTGGGGGCCGCTATGCCGTGGGATCGGGCAACAGCATACCGAGCTATGTGCCGGTCGAGAACTACCTCACGATGATTGACGAGGCCCAGCGTTAGGGTGCGCACGTGCGCTCCCTGGCATCGCCTCGGCGGCTGGCCGGAGGTTCTCCCATGCTGAGACTGGTCTCGCTCTTCGCGCTTGCGGTTGGCGCCCCGGGTACCGACGCGGCCGCCGCGGCCCAGCTTCGCGATGACGGCTCGTACCACGATGGTGGCTACTGGGCCACGCCCTTGCCCTGGTTCATGGTGGCGCTCATGCGCCGCGATGAGGTCAAGGCTGCGCGGACCTTCTGTGACGCGGTGGCGGATTTCCGCTCCACCGGCGACATCAATGAGTGGATCAACGACCATGGCCGGGGAGTCCCCGAGTACTGTGCGAGTGCCACGATGCCGCTCGAGGGAGTGCGGCTCCTTCGGGCTCACCTGGAGGCAGCCGGCAAGTCGCTGCCGGCCGATCTCGACCGGCAGCTCGCGGAGGATGCCGCGTGGCTTGAGGGCCGTGCGAGAGAGATCGTCCGACGCGGCAGCCGTCTCGCGGACAACGGTGTTCGCATGTTCACACCGGACGCCACGGGCCAGTATGGTCAGTTCTGGGTCCGCGACTGGTACTACATGATCGAGGGGCTGCCCGATGCGTTTGCACGCGAGGAGGTCCGGGACGGTTACCTCTTCCTGGCCGCGGCCCAACGCGCGGATGGCTGCATGCCGGACCGCGTCCGGCCCGACGGCAAGGGGGTTTACTCCCCTGGCGGCGAGGAGACCCCTCTGTCGGCTAACGGCTCGACGGACCAGTCGCCGATGATGGTACTTCTCTGCCACAAGTACTGGGAGTTGCACGGTGATCTGGAGCCCTTCCGGGCTACGGCCGGCGCGCTCGACCGCGCGATGCGTTTCACCCCGCGTAACACGGAGAACGGTCTCGTCACGATCACCGACTCGAGGCTGTTCCGGCCCTGGAGCTTTCAGGACATGATCCCGCTCGAGGGCGATGATCTGTTCAGCTCGGTGCTGTTCTGGGATGCGTGCGGCAAGCTGGCCGAGCTGTATTCGGCTCTGGGTGATGGGGCCGCGGCCGCGGAGTGGCGTGCCGAGGGCGCAAGGGTCAGGGCGGCGCTTGGCAGTCTATGGGACGCCGCTGCCGGGGCCTTCGTCGGGGCGAGCCGTCATTGGCCCCAGCCCTACGTGTGGGGCTCGGCTTACGCCGTCTACGCGGGCGCGGCCAACGATGACCAGGCGGCGCGTGTCGCCGAGTTCCTGGATGTCCACTACGACCTGATCGTGAAGCGGGGCCAGATACGGCCTCTACTCAAGGGCACATTCTGGGGCAGGCCCGAGCCCGAGTACGTGCCGTGAGAGGGTGGCCCTGAGCCTACAGCGCCGCCCTGGTGGAGAGGCGCGTCTTGCCCCGCGACGGTCTATGGACCCCAGTTCGGGTTGCCCACCGACGCTCCGGGCTGCCCGATCGGCTTCCCCGCGCGAGCAGCTCGGAGCGTTGTCTGTGAGTACGGTCACTTGGCGAGCGCGAGCTTGACGAACTGCGAGCCCCCCATGGCCATGTCGGCCAGCTTGGGGCCGATCAGGATGGCGAGACGGACATTCGCCGGACCCGCCGAGCTGAACCCGTCGATGAATATGGAGTTGAGGCCGATCACGTCGCCCGGCTCCGCCGCCAGGTCGTCGGCATCGCCCGAGTTGAGGGGTATGCGGAACTCGGCGGTATAGTCGCCCTTCCCCTGCCCGGTCGAGTGCATCATGCGGGCCTCGCCGTCGACCTGAGCGTCGTCCTTGTGATCCTCATCGCCGGTCTCCTTGACGCGGTGCTGGTCGAGGTAGAGACCTGTGGCGGTTGGCATCACGGCCTTGCGGTCATCGCCGATTGACGGACCGGGGATGCCATCCGAGTCGAAGTCGATCCAGCACGCATCGGTGTCGACTAGACCCATGGCCATGTCGACGGTGCCGTTGAAGGTCACGTCCTTGATGACGAGCGCGATATAAAGGTTCTCCGAGTCGTTGGCGAAGTAAGCTTCACACACGAGTGGCTCGCCTTCGGCCACCCCCTGAAGCGCAGCCTCGATCTGGGACAGCGGGAACAGGGCGGTCTTGGTCTCGACTCTGGGGACATCGGCCCACTCACCCTCGTGCATGATTCCATCGATGGTGGGTGGAGTCTCGATTCGCGTGGCGTCGATGGTGGCTTGCGCGAGTGCGCTCAAGGTCATCAGTAGTGTCGCGGCGAGGGCAAGTGGGATGGGCAGTCTCTGTGTCATCCGTGGGTCCCTTCTGGCGCCGACGGTGGCGCCCCAGGTGTGTGAGCTACGGAGAGAGGACGGTGGCGCGCCAGTCCGGTTTCAGTCTAGCGCCACGCCGCATCCTGACGCAGCCGGAGGACGCAAGGGGGACATCCGGGAATGCCCATGGGTGTCGGCTTCCGGAGGAGGGGTCGTCTTGGACGCGACCAGCCTTGTGGGGCGGTTGGCCGATATTGGCATTGCCTTGACCAGCATTCGCAGCCTGGACCGCCTCCTGGAGCACATCGTCGTGCAGGCATGCGACTTCGCTTCTTGTGATGGTGGGACTGTCTACATCCGCGAGGGCGAGTGCCTGCGGCTGGCTGTGTGGCGGAATGCGGCACTGGCTCGCCGGTCGGGGCGCCAGGCCGAGGTGGTCCGCGAGGGACGGCTGCTGCCCATCTCGAGCCGGTGGATCGCCGGCTATGTCGCGTCTGAGGGACAGGTGCTCAACCTGCCCGATGTCTATTGCCTGCCGCCTGGTAGTCCTTTCGCGTTCGACCCCAACTTCGATAGGGAGAACGACTACCACACCCGGTCCATGCTGTGCGTGCCGATGAACGACGCGACCGGGGACAATGTGGGCGCGCTGCAGTTGGTCAACGCGATGGACCGTGCAGGTCGCGTGGTGGCGTTCCCGGCCGCCATCGAGCCCCTCATGCGGTCACTGGCATCGCAGGCCGCGGTGGCCATCCGCAACGCACAGCTCGATGAGAAGCTGAAGGCGGCTTACTTTGACACGATCCTGCGGCTCTCGGTAGCTGCCGAGTACCGTGATACCGACACGTCGCGTCACGTCAGGCGGGTGAGTCTCTACGCCGAGGCCATCGCTCTGGAGTGCGGCATGACGGCCGAGCAGGCGGAGTTGGTGCGATTCGCGGCTCCCATGCACGATATCGGCAAGCTCGGAGTTCCCGATGCAATCCTGCTCAAGCCCGGAGCGCTGACTCCAGCCGAGCGTCAGGTCATGCAGGAGCACACGCGCATCGGCTACGACATCCTCAAGGACTCAGATGCCGAAGTGATCCGGGCGTCTGCCGAAGTGGCGTTGGCCCACCACGAGCGCTGGGACGGCCGGGGCTATCCGTCAGGCCTGTCGGGCGACGCGATCCCTTCTTTGGGGCGGATTGTGGCGCTGGCCGACGCTTTCGACTGCATCTCGTCGCGGCGGGTCTACAAAGAGCCGAAGAGCGTCGACGAGTCGGTGGGCATTATCCGCAGTGACAGTGGTTCGCATTTCGACCCCGCCGGTGTTGAGGCGTTTCTACGCGCGCGCGGTCGAATCGAGGCGATCCACGAATCCCTGGCCGATGATGATGGGCCGGTGTCTCCCCCCACGGGCGGCCGTTAGCGCCGCTCGGACCTGCCGATGTCAGAGGGCCAAGCTTCGAGGAGGTCCAGCAGCCGTGTGAAGGCCAGTGCAACCTGCATGCGGGCCACGGGCTGGTCGCCGCCAAAGGCACCGCCCTCCTGCCCTTGCAGCAGTCCCATCGTGACCGCCACCTGAACGGCAGGCGCGAACCGGTGGTTCCGAGGCACATCGGGGGGGAGCCTCCACGTGCTCGGGGGCTCTCGGAGAGCTTCCTCGATGCGCGCATCGAGGGGACCGAGACACCGCATGACCCTCGCGAGCGTCTCGGCGAGCTCATACCGATGGGCGGGTGCGGCCAGGTTGACCCGAGGCGCCGACGACGCCGCGGGCGGATGCACGACCACAAAGCGCGCGTGGGCCTCGCGGATCAGCAGCGTCGCCCGGCAGGCGACCAGTCCGAGCTCGATCCGGCGGGCGGGGGCGTCGGGTGCGAAGGTGCCATCGGGGTGCCCGATCACCAAGCCGTCGCGCGTCAGCCGGACCACGGCATCCATCACCTCAGGGACCTGAGCGAGCCGGGCGGCGTCGGCATAGACCTCCGGAGCATCTGGGTGCGAGTACTCCTCGACGGGGAAGATCTCGCGGAACAGGCCCTCCTCAGACATCCAGCTCAGCCACTCGTAGCTCCAGTGACTGCGAGGCACATCCGATGGCACCCATTGCTCGATGAAGTCGTCCGTCCAGAACGGCTGTTTGAGTGTCGCGTATGCGGCGAGCGGTTCGGTCGCGAGGGATGGAGGGGCCGGCGCTGGTTCACCTGCCTCGATGTGGATCCCTTCGGGCAGCGTGGGGGCGGGGGCGGCCGGTGCATCGGCGAGTGTGGTGGGAACGACGAGGGCGAGCCAGAGCGCCGTGAGCGTCCCGACCTTCATCAGCAGTACCTCGTTCTCTTGGCGTGACGGCTCGATGCGCCTCCTCTAGGCGAAAAAAGGATAGCCCTTGCCAAAATGAATGTCAATCGGGCATCGCACCGGCCTTACGCTGATGCGTGGGCGAGCGCAGCGCCCGATTCGGGCGAGCTGATGTGACAGTCCTGGAGGCCCAACCCCGCCCGGCGAGGTGGCGTCCAGCGGCCCGGAGTTGGCGCCTCTGGCCTGGGGCTTCTACGTCCGACGGAACTGGCGGGCCAGGGCTTCGGGCGGCAAGCGCAGGATGGTCGGACGGCCGTGGGGGCATGTCGCGTGGTCTGGGGCCGCCACCAGATCACGCAGCAGTGCGGCCATCTCCTCGGGAGTCAGTGGGTCGTCCGCCTTGACGGCAGCCTTGCAGGCCATGGAGGCTGCAGCCCTCTCCCGCGGATCAGGCAGCCGTCCGAACTCGCCCTGCCCCGAGAGGGCTTCGGCCATATCGGTCAGCACTGCGTGTGGGCTGCGCCGGCCGAGGGCGGCCGGCACCGAGCGCACCACGACGGAGTTGCCCCCAAAGGGCTCGACGCGGAATCCGAGCTGTTCGAGGAGGGCCTGGTGCTCTCGGAGTGCGGTCGCCTCGGGCGCGGGCAGATGGAGTGTCAGGGGCACCAGAAGCCCCTGGGACGGCAGTGCTCGACCCATGAGAGCGTCCAGCGCCTGGGCGAACAGGACCCGTTCGTGGGCCGCGTGTTGGTCGATGATGCACAGCGCGCCGTCGATCTCGGCCACCACATAGGAGGACAGGGCCTGGCCCACCAGCCGGACCCTGGGGGCCCCCGGCGCGGGCATGGTCGAGGTACCGGCGTCGGACTGTGAGGCATCGGCCCGAGCGGATGGCGCTGGTGTGCTCTCCGGCGGAATGGGCGCGTCGTCGGCCTCGATCCGCTGCCGCAGCACCTCGTGGAATGGCCCCATCTCCTCGGGTGCCGGCACGGCACGAGGCGCGGACGGCAGGAGGAGCCCGGTTGCGGTGAGTTGCCTGGGTGTGGGGGGCCGCGAGGCGATAGCGGGAGAGGACAAGGTCAGTTCCGGAGCCACCTGGGGGGCGGCCTCGGGTGCCAGGTCGTGTTCCACCAGGGCTTGCATCACGGATGCCAGGACGGTCCGGAACACCTCGGACTCGCGTGCGAAGCGAACCTCGGCCTTGGTTGGATGGACGTTCGGGTCCACAAGCCGCGCGTCCATGGCGATCATGAGTACGCCAACCGGGTGCCTTTGAGGAGGGACCAGGGTGCCATAGCCCTGTTCGATCGCGTGGCTCAGTGCCGCCGACCGGATCGTCCGCCGGTTCACAAACAGGTAGTGGCCTGCTCGGGTGGCCTTGGTGACCGTCGGACGGCTGACGAAGCCGGTGATCGCGAGCAGAGGCGTGTGGTGCTCGATCGGGATCATCTCGTCGGCCACGGCGCGCCCGAGCACGTCGGCCAGCTTCGGCAGCAGATCGTCGGATGGGTCGGACCTGAGCACCTCGCGGCCCTCGTGGATGACCGTGAAGCCGATGTGCGGGTGAGCCAGAGCCAGGCGTCCGACGAGATCGACGATCCGCGCGAGCTCGGTGGCCGTGGTCCGCATGAACTTGAGGCGGGCGGGCACGTTGCAGAACAGCCGCTCGACGGTGATGGTGGTCCCGGGTGCGCATCCGACCTCATAGACCCGAGGCGGCCGGCCGCCCTCGATCGAGACCGCGGTGCCCAGATCCGCGTCCCAGGGGCGGGTGGTCATGAGGAAGTCGGAGACGGAGGCGATGCTGGGCAGAGCCTCGCCGCGGAAACCGAGGGTCTCGATGGCCGCCAGATCGGCCGCCGATGCGATCTTGCTGGTGGCATGGGGCTGGACGGCCAGGTATGCGTCGTCCGGCGGCATGCCGTGACCATCATCGACGACGCGGATCAGGCTCTTCCCGCCATCCTCGAGGTACACGGTCACCCGGGTGGCGCCGGCATCGAGTGAGTTCTCGACGAGCTCCTTGACCACCGAAGCCGGCCGCTCGACGACCTCGCCGGCCGCGATCTTGTTGGCGACGTCCTCCGGGAGGACCGCTATTCTGCCCATTCGGCCATCCAGTCCCTCGCCGCGGGGTGGGAACCGTGCAGATCCCCGGGGAGGGGGCTGGAGCTGACCGCCTCCTTGGTCCTCCCTACCTCGCGAACACCGAGTCCTTGAGCCCCACGTTGATCCGCCAGTCGGTCATGGTCAGGCTGGCCCGGCCCTGGCCCCACACGTTGGGGCCGAACATCATGCCAGGGAGGCTCACCGAGATGCGCGTCGGGACGTAGTAGCCCTGAACCCGTGCGTACGTCCACGCGATGTCGAGTTCGAAGCTCTGCTGGTTCCCTCCCGAAGCGGGCATCTTCATGCGCAACACGGTCCACTTGGCGCCGTGGATCCAGAACAGCATCTTAGCGCCCTCAGTGCCTTCGGGGGGCGCTACCTGCACATTGTAGATCGGCACGCCATCGACCACACGCTTGCCGACCAGGGAGACCCTGCCCTCCCTGGCGATGGTGGTCCCCAGGTTCCCAAACGCGAAGAGCTGTCTGGGGAGCATCACTGGCTGGTTGGCCTCGATCTTCACCTGGTTGGGCCGCTTGAACAAGACACGGAAGTCGAAGACCATCGAACGCTGGCCTTCCGGGACGTCGGCCCCCTCGGGGGCGTGGAACTCGGCGCGCGCTCTGGCCGTGTAGTCCACGATGCCGCTGTTCAGGTCGAGGGCCCGTTTGAGGATCTGCGACGCCGACGGCTCTGCGCCGAGCGCCGGAACGGCCGCCCAGATGGCCAGTAGCGTCGCCAGGGTGACACCATACCGGGGTCGTGCTAGCACAGGATGTCCCTCCTCCGGAACACGAGCAACCCGCCGGCGAAGAAGGCCGCGCAGTAGCCCGCAAGCCAGCCGGCCGAGCTGGTGAGAGCCACCCGAGCCGCCTGGTCCAGTCCTCGGGCGAGTGGGATCTCGTAGAGGTTCATGTGCGTCGTCAGCAAGTAGGGCCGGATGGTCCTGAAGAAGGCCAGGAACTCGATCTCCTTGGGCGCACTACCGAGGGTGCCGACGATCGTGCTGAGCAGGAGGATCCCAAGGGCGGCGCCGGCGGCAGTCAGGGGGTGCGATGTGAAGGACGAGACGAACAGCGCCAGTGACATGGCGGCAATGATGGAGACTCCCATCAGCAGATAGGCCTGCCCCAGCATCTGCACGGCGGCACCCTCCTGGATGATGGGTGCGCCCATCGGCCGAGGCCCCGAACCCATGTCTGCCGGCATGTCGGCAAAGACGAGGGCTCCTCGCCCGAACAGGGCATAGCCCACGATGAAGGCGAACAGCCCGAAGAAGATGGCCAGGGACGCCGCGTAGATGGCCATCACCACAAACTTGGCGACGAACACCTTCCATCGCGCCGGAGGACGGGTCAGGATCGTCCGGAGCGTTCCGGCTGAGTACTCCCCCGCAATGGCGCTGCCGCCGGCCATGGCGGCGAACAGTGCCAGGAGGATGTTCACCACGAGCTTCCGCATGGGCCAAAACAGCATGACGCGCGGCACGAACGGCCCGGCCAGGACCTTGCCCCCGACCACCCAGTCGTCGCCCATGCCGCTTGAGAGCTCGTCGCGCAGACTGTGGTCGACCTTCTCCTTGTAGCACGAGATCGGAACTGCCACCAGCAGCACGAGCGCAGCCAGGCACGCGAAGCTGACGTAGGTCCCGCGTCGGCGATAGAGCTTGCTGAGCTCAATCCGCACTAGAGCAAGCATGGCCCGCTTCCGTCATCACAGACATGTAGAGCTCCTCGAGGTTGCCCTGGCGAGGTACCAGGGCCGACACGGCCAGGCCGGCTGCCACTAGCGCCCGGTTCGCGTCTGCCAGCCGCTCGGCCTCGACGCGTACGCGCAGCGCCGAGTCTTCACTCTCGACCGCGAGGACGAACGGCAGCGAGCGGAGCACCTCGCGGCCGCGGGCCGCGTCGTCGATGCCGATCGTCGCCTCCAGGTGTCCCTGCCGCAGCAGGTCGGCCACGCGACCCCGAGTCACCAGTCGCCCGCGGGACAGCAGCCCCACATCGGTGCATGTCGCCTGGACCTCGTGGAGCAGGTGGCTCGATACGAAGATCGTCATCTGCTCGGACTCTCCCAAGTACCGTAGAAGGTTGCGGATCTCGACGATGCCCTCAGGGTCCAGCCCCGTTGCGGGCTCGTCGAGTACCAGAAGCTCCGGCTTGGGCAGCAGCGCCTGGGCCAGTCCCAGGCGCTGCCTCATGCCATGGGAGTAGGTCCCGACGCGGTCCTTCTGGCGGCCCGACAGGCCCACGAGCTCGAGCACTTCGTCGATTCGCTTGCGCGGGCAGCCGCCCGACATGTCGGAGAGGATCTCGAGGTTCTTCCGGCCGGACAGGTAGTCGTACAGGGCCGGAGACTCCACCAGAGCCCCCACACGCTTGAGTACCCGCCTCTGGCCGGCGGCCACCGACTGCCCGAACAGCAGTGCACGACCGGCATCGGGGCGAATCAGGCCGAGGAGCATGCGGATGGTGGTGCTCTTGCCCGCGCCGTTTGGGCCCAGGAACCCAAACACCTCGCCGCGACCGACGGCCAGGTCCACGTGGTCGACGGCCAGCAAGCTGCCGTAGCGCTTGGTGAGCCCCTGGCACTCGATGACCGGTTCCATGGCACTCCCGGGAACGCTGACGCGGCAGGGACAGGAGTCACCCCCGCCGCGCTGTGTGGATGTCAGTAGAGACGCACTGGCGCCGGGCCGGTTGCGGCTTCCTCGATCCGGGATCTAGCACTCGCGTCCGAGCAGCGACCGCGCCAGGATCCGCTCCGCGACCTCCATGGTCTTCAGGGCATCGCCGAAATGCGAACCGGGCTGGGTGCCCGTCTTCAGTGCGTCGATGAACTCACGGTGCTTGGCGGAGAAGCCGGCGTAGACGTGAAACTCATCGCTTCCCGCTACCTCACGCGTATCATACTCGGTCCCGGCGGCATCGCCGTCGGCGAACAGCCGGCCTGTGCCCTCGTGCTCGGCCTCCGCACAGATGCCCGGGGCGTGCATCTCGACGCGAAACACGCGCCGGCCGCTCGTCCAGCTGTTCATCAGAACACCGGTGGCGCCGTTGTCGAACCCGAGTGTTGCCACGATGAAGTTGATGTCGGGGGTACCCACACGGCGCGTGACACACTGAATGTCGGCCACTTCGCCGCCGCACATCCACCGGAGTGTATCGATGGCGTGCACACCGTCGTCCATCATGTGATCTCGGGCACCGAGGAACGGCTCGGGGGCCCACTTGTAGAACTGGCAGACCCCATGGGTGATTGGTCCGCGCTTGAGGCATGCCTCCCTCAGTTGCACCACCATGGGACACGTGCGGCGCTGGAAACTCACTTGAGTGATGCAGCCATTACGCTCCGCGACGTGGGCCAGAGCCCGGGCTTGGTGTAATGACAGACCCATGGGCTTCTCGATGTACAAGTTCAGGCCATGCGAGAGACACCACATCCAGACATCGAACAGGATGTGGGGTTGCCCGATGGCATAGACGGCATCGGGAGCCAGATCCTCGATCATGGCCTGGTAGTTCGTGTAGCGCCCCTCGACACCGTAGCGATCGGCCGTGGCATTGAGCCGGCTCACATCCAGGTCGCAGATGCCCACAAGGGAGACGTCATCGAACGACGCGAGTGACGGGTAGTGGACGGCATTGGCCATGCTGCCCGCACCAATGGCGGCCGCGCGGATGACTTCGGGCACCGATCGAGCACTCCCTCACTGGCCGGAAGGGTGGGGCGCGGGCCTCATCCCTCGAAGATCGACTTGGCGAAGGCGATGTCCTGCGCGATGAGCCGGTTCACGTCGTGGCCGCTGCTGTACTCGGCACACAGGCACACCGGCCCGGCATACCCTCGGGCCCGCAGGAGCTCGACCACGCGAGGCCATGAGGCCAGACCGTGCCGGCCCGTGGTCCAGTACATACTCCATTCCGCCACCGGGGCCTCGGGGCCATTCGTGCGTTGCCAGAACACGTTCTTGAGGTTCACCATGCACAGGTGCGACGCAAGAATGTCGATGGCCAGGTGCGGCTCCTCGCCACTGACCGCGGTGTGGGCGGGGTCCCACACCGCGGCGATGTGGCGCGGGTCGAACTGCTCGATGAGGTGCCGGAGTCCCATGGCGCTCGCCACGTGGTTCCCGGAATGGTTCTGGATGCCCAGCGTCACCCGATGCTTGTCCAGGAGCGGCACCAGGGCGGCATACTTGCGCTGCAGCCGGGCCTCGGTCGCGAGGTAGCCATCATCATCGATGGCTTCGCAGATGCGAATGATGGAGACGCCGGCCTCACCGCACGCGGCGATGGTGGCCTCATCCGTCGGTCCGGCCACGCTCGTGATTGAAAGCCCGAGCTGCCTGAACGCTCGGGCGACCCGAGGCAACTCTGAGACCTTCTCTGGGGGCACCTGGTAACCCGGGCGGACGGGTAGCTCGACCCCCGAGAGGCCGAGGCCCGCCACGAACTCGCCCAGCTCGGGTATGGTCAGCGTCTTCCACGGCTTGGTGAACACCGTCATGTGGACCCGATCCCAGCCGCTCATTCGACCTCGACCTCCCGCACCGCGACGCGGCTACAGGTTGGCTTTCATCCACTTCAGGCACTTGGCATAGCCGATGGCCGAGTCTTCCCGCCCCTCATACTCCGCGCACCAGACACCGTCAAAGCCGGCATTCTTCAGCCGCTCGACGGCGTAGGTCAGGTGGATCTCGCCATCACCCAAAGCGGCTCCCACATAGTTCTCGCGGCTGCCCGTGCCATCTTTGAGATGTGTGTGAAACACGTAAGGGGCGAGGATCTCATAGAACCGGTCGATGGTCGCCAGGTCATGCCCGAACCACCGCAGGTTCATGGTGTCGAGGTTGGACCCGACGTTCGGTGAGTTTACGCGCCCAAACAAGTCCAGTAGCAGGTCTCCGTCGTTGGTCACCCAGCCATGGTTGTCGACGGCCAACTTGATGCCCATGGGCTCAATGAACTCCCGGCAGCGCGTCAGACACCCGGCCATGGCTTCGACCTGCCGGTCGGGGGGGACGCTCTCTTTGGGCGATCCACCTTCGGTACGAATGATGCTCGTCCCGACGATCTGTGCGAGTTTGCAGACGCGCTGCATCCGGGTGACCTGGAACTCGATCTCGTCAGCTCCGAGCACGACGAAGTCGTTGTGTGCCGCTACGGCGGAGACGGCCAGGCCTTTGGACTCCACGAGCTTCCGGACGCTCTCGGCATGGGCCTCGGGGTGGTCGACTCCCTCCGGCCAGACATCAGGGCACTGCAGCTCGACATAGGCGAAGCCCGTCTCCGCGGCGTAGTTGAGAAACCCCTCCAGGTCCGGGCCGGGAGCGTTGTAGTGGATCAACCCTAGCTTGGCCACGGGTCATCCTCCTTGATCGGCTCGAAAGTGAAGCCCGCCCCGCGAGGCTGCAGGGCAGGCTACAGGGCATTCGGGCGAACGCGCCCATACACCTTGTGCGGCCAGCCCCGTTGCAGCTGGCCGTGCGTCGCGATGCATGTCGAGACCGGTTGTGAGAGGGACTGCTTAGTTGCCCGACGGCAACGCCGCAGCTTCCTCTCCTGCCCCCAGGGCTGACAGGGCCTGCCGCTCGGCAACGCTCGTGACCCGGTCGAGATCGAGCAGGATCACCAGCTGTTCCTGCCCGCCGCCGGCAGGGAGTTTGCCCACGCCCATCAGGAAGTCCGAGTCCACCGTGGTCACGATGGGCGAGGGCGGCTCGATGGTGTCCGTCGGGAGATTCCGGACCTCGTCGACCGAGTCCACGACCAGGCCCACAGTCATCCCGCTGGCCTCGACGACGACGATGCGAGTTGACTTCGTGGCTTCTGCCGGTGGGAGCCCGAAGCGCTTGCGCAGATCGAGAACGGGGATCACCCTGCCCCGTAGGTTGATGACGCCCTCCACGAAGTCGGGCGCGTGGGGAATGGCCGTGATCTCCTGAAGGCGGATGATCTCCTCGACGGCCAGCACGTGGACCCCGTAGGATTCGTCCGCCAGGCCGAAGACCACCAGCTGCACCTCTTTGGCCCCCTCGAACATGTCGCTCAAGGCGCTACCTCCTCATCACCGGGCACTGCAGTGGGTACACTCCCTGGTCCCATTCGCCAGAGGGTGTCGCAGTCTCCTGTAGGAGATCCTGCCATGGTGAGCTCCCCGTCGGAAGCGGGGTCGCGCCAACTATGGGTCCGAACGCGCACAACGTACTTCTCGTCGCCCTGACCGGCCTACAGGGGGTCTCCGTGTACCATCTTGCCCACGGTGAGCCGAAGGGCGTTCAGTTCGATGAAACCAGTGGCCAGGGCCTGCTGATAGGCACCCTGGTCGTCATCGAAGCTCGCGATCTGCGGCTGGTAGAGGGACACCGGAGACTTGCGCCCGAGGATTGTGCAGTTCCCCTTGAATAGCCGCACCCGGGCCGTGCCCGAGACGTTCTCCTGTGTGGCGTCCATGAATGTGTTGAGGACGCGCATCTCAGGGGAGTACCAGTAGCCGTTGTAGACCAGTGCAGCGTAATCGGGCAGCATCCGGTCGCGAATCCGCATCACTTCGCGGTCCATCGTGATGGACTCGACGGCACGGTGGGCCTCCCGGATCACGGTGCCGCCCGGAGTCTCATAGACGCCTCGTGACTTCATCCCCACGTAGCGGTTCTCGACCATATCGACGCGTCCCACGCCATGCCGCCCCGCCATCTCGTTGAGGCGCTCGAGAAGGGCGGCGGGACCGAGACGCTGACCGTTCACCGCGACGGGAGTGCCTTTCTCGAACTCGATATCCACCTCTTCTGGGGTGTCGGGGGCCTCGGTCGGCGCCACGGTGCGCTCGAACATGTCCTCAGGCGGCGAGGCCCATGGGTCCTCGAGGATCCCGCCCTCATAGCTCAGGTGGAGCAAGTTGCCGTCCTGGCTGTAGGGCTTACTGGCCGTCGCCTTGATCGGGATTCCGTGGCGCTGGGCGTACTCGATGGCATCCTGGCGGCCCTTGATGGGCCATTGGTCATCTCGCCAAGGAGCAATGATTCTGATGGTGGGCTCAAAGGCGCGGTAGGTGAGCTCGAAGCGCACCTGGTCGTTCCCCTTGCCGGTGGCGCCGTGCGCCACCGCAGTGGCGCCCGACTGCCGGGCCACCATGATCTGCTCCTTCGCCAGCAGCGGCCGGGCAATGCTGGTCCCCAGGAGATAGGCGCCCTCGTACACCGCTCCAGCTCTCAGGATCGGGAATACGAAGTCGCGTACGAACTCCTCGCGGACATCGCGCACGACGACGTCACAAGCGCCGCTGTCGAGCGCCTTGCGCTCGATGCCCTCGAGCTCGTCGTCGCCCTGCCCCACGTTGGCGCAGAACGCAATCACGTCATAGTCATATGTCTCCACCAACCACTTGAGGATCACTGAAGTATCGAGGCCACCAGAATACGCGAGAACACACTTATCCTTCACGAGGCTCCCCTTCCGACGTCGGTTGCGGGCCCGGCGGCCGGGGGGCTTTCGCCAGGCTCACTTCCCCGCTGGATCCAAATAGCGGGGTCGCCTTCGACCAGCTCGAACTCCCCTGAAGTGTCGCCGCTGGCCGCCGCTCGGCCTTCGATGGCCTCGCTGGCCAGGCGGTCCGCGTGAGCGTTCTGTTCCCGAGGGATCTGCCGGAACGCCACCTGAGAGAAGCTGCGGGCAAGCCGAGTGGCTTGCTCGTGGAGAGGCTGGAGGTGTTGGGCCTTGACCCGGTAGGTGCCCACCATCTGCCGCACCAGAAGCTCGCTGTCGGAGCAGACGAGTACGCGCTGCGCGTTGAGCGCACGACAGGTCTCGAGGCCGCGTATCATGGCCCGGTATTCCGCCACGTTGTTCGTCGTGCGCCCGATGCTCTCGCTGATCTCCTGAACCACGCGCCCCGATGGTTCTCGAATCACAACCCCAATCCCAGCCGGGCCGGGATTGCCGCGCGATCCGCCATCCACGTTCAGAAGCAGCGTCTTCCTTGCCTCGGTCTCGCCGATGGTGCCATCACACTCCGCCATACGGGCTATGTCGCTTGGCTCTCCAACGCGCGTGAGCTACTCGTCGTCGGAATGATGCGGTTTCGCGAAACCACCGTACAGGATGCGCCCGCAGCTGTCACATCGAGTGATCTCGGTGAAGCTCTCCGCACGCTCAACCGCCTTCGAGGGGAGTTGGACCCGGCAACCGGAACAGGTGTTGCCGTCCAGAGCCACGACCGCCAGGTTCCGCATCGCAGGGCGGAGGGATTCATACAGCCGGAGCTTGGCCGCGTCAATGCGAGGACACAGTTCAGACCTCTGGGCCTTCAGCCGAGCCGTTTCGGCCTCCAGCTCGGCCTGGCGGCTCTTCTGCTCCGCGGTAGTCTTCTTGTACTCGCGGACCTTCTCACGGAACTCCTGTTCCTTGGCGGCCACCTGGGCCGCGAGCTCCTCGGCTTCGGCCATGGCGATCAGGATCTTCTCGTCCAGGGCGCCCCGCTGGCGCTCCAGGGCCTGCGTCTCTTGCTCGATGTGCCGGAGTTCCTTGGGGTTGGCGATCTCGCCCCCGTAGGCCCTCTTTCTGTTGCGCTCGATCTTCTCCTCGACGGTCTTCTCGGCCAGTTCGGCATCCCGCTGATCGGTCTGCACGGCATGGAGCCGGGCCTGGAGTTCCTCAAGCTCCTTCTGGGCTGCCTTGGCCTGCCGGGCCAGTTTGGCCCCGTGGTCCATCTTGCTGAGCTCCTCGGCCGCGCGAGCGAGCCTTGTGTCAATCTGCTGAAGGTCATACAGAAGCTGAATCTGCTCCCTCAAGCCGCACACCCCCGGAGCGGATCGCCATCGCCGTCGGCGACGGTCGCCTCGAGCCCTTCGCCAAAGGACCCGATCAGCCTCTCCCGCGCCACATCCAGGATAGGCCTCTCCGTCGTATGGTGACCCATCATAATGACGCTCAGTTCGTGGTCCAGGGCAGACAGGGCGTCGTGATGGCCCAGTTCGCCCGTGATCATGGCCTCGAAGCCCATTGAGGCCATGGGGTCCACGAGGGAGCCGCCCGAGCCTGCACAGACGGCCACGCAGGTTACCCGGCGCGTTGGGTCGCCCACCAATCCGACCCGTTCGGCACCCAGCGCCGAGGCGGCGGCGCGGCAGAGGTCGCCCATCGACATCGGTTCCCGGAGCGTCCCGCGGCGGGCAAACCGCGCGGGGGAAGCCGACGTGTGAAGTGGAAACACGTCATAGGCGGGTTCCTCGTAGGGGTGTGCCGAATGGAGCGCCGACAGAACGCGCTCGAGCGCGCCGGGCGGAACGATCGTCTCGAGCCGCGTTTCGTCGGTCGTCTCGAGGCGCCCCACCTCGCCCACGGCCGGGTGGGTCCCCGGTCCGGGCAGGAACGTCCCGTGCCCGGTGACCCGGTAGGAGCAGTGGCTGTACTGGCCGATACATCCCGCCCCCGCCTCGGCCAGCGCGGCAAACACGGTGTCGGCGGATGTGGGAGGTACATAGGTGACCAGTTTCAGTGTCGGTGGTTGGGCTGGCGGAACTAACGGGTTCACGTCAGCGAACAGCCCGATCGCTCGCGCCAGGGCGTCGGAGGTGCTGTGGGCATGGGCAGCGTCGAGATTGGTGTGCGCGACGAAAACCGAGACGCCCGCCCGAGCCAATGAGAGAAGCTTCCGGCCCTGGGCCGAGGAATCAGTCAGCGAGGCGACCGGCCGGAAGATCGCCGGGTGATGACAAACAATGAGGTCCGCAGCGCGAGCGAGCGCCTCCTCCACCACCGCGCTGCTCAGGTCCACGGCCAGGAGTACCCGGCCGACGGGCTGATCGCGACTGCCCAGCTGCAGGCCAACGCGGTCCCAGTCCTCGGCCAGGTGAGGCGGTGCCCAGCGGTCCATGAAGTCCGCGATGTCACCCACGGTGGGGGCCCTCATGGATGACCCTCCGCTCGCCGCAGCAGGTCGCGGAGGCTGGCCGTGGCATCCAGATCCGGAGAGCCCGGCGTGGTGCGGGTCCGGATCTCGAACCAGTCCTCGGCACCCAGCGCCCGGTAGGCTCGACGCGCGTGACCGAACGCGACATGCGCACGGTGGTCGGAGACGGGCTCGCCCATGTGGTCAAGCGGAGAGACCAGCGCCACCGGCAGGGGGGCGATGGACCGCACCAGGTCGGGCACGTCGAGAAGCGACAGGACGCCGGGCAGGACGTCCGCCAGAACGAACCGGTGGCGTGAGTGGGTTGCGATGCCGTCGAACGACGACCGCAATCCCTTGAGCACGAGCCCCGCGATGCCCGATTCGACCACCCCAGCCAATAGTGCCCACAGCGATGGTCGCCCTTCAGCGCACACGTAGACCGATGCGGAGTCCACTTCGGGCCTCGAGATCAGGTAGGCGACCGCCGACGTGATGTCCCGGGCGCGCATGGCGGCCAATGACTGCCCGCACATGAGCGCCTGGCGTGCCCACTGCGACTCGACCCCGAGGAGCGACGCTGCCAGGCGCGACTGCCCGGCGATTTCGCGAGGCGCTTCGGGGCCGGTGCCCCGGGGCCAGAACGCGAGAACCCGGACGCCGCTACCGGCCAGGTCACGCACACGATCCCAGTGCGCGGCAAGTCCCGCATCGCCGCGGCCGTGGAGCCACACGACGCCCGGGCCGCCCCGCCGGTCCTCTGGCCCGACGACCACCCCGGCGCACCGCAGGCCCTCGTCGACCTCCAGCCACACGTCCTCGACCTGGAGTCCGTCTTCCTGGCTCCGCGGGCGGGTCAGGGGCTCCGAGGCCACCGCCGGGCCGCGACCCACGATGCTGGAGACCGCCGCAGCGACCTGCTCGGGATCCTGGCTCGGTCGCGCCGTGATCTGCGCGCGGGCCAGCGCCCGATGGATGTGAAAGAACGAATGACCGCCCAGTTCCTCGATGCGGCCCTCCGGGGTAACCCAGGTGTCCTCGACCGGAAGCCAGGGCGGATCGGCGAGTGGCTCTTCGACCACTCCGACACCGGACGACCGCGCCAACCACTCGCGAACGCGGGCGCGTGCCGATGACGAGAGGTCGCGGGCGCCGTCGCACCACACGCAGTCCAGGTTGCCGGGCTGGCCTTCGAGGGCGTATACGCGGCGAGCGAAGCTCAGGTCGTCACCGTCGTCGCTTTCCGGGCCTCCACGGATGATGCGCAGCGGGCGCGGAGCCACCAGGGCACACAGAGCCGCCAGATCGAGACCAGATCGGAGCAGCCCACCGGGGGCCAGCACTCGGCCCGCCTCAACCTGCTCGTGCCAGGCGGGTGCAGCCACCAGGCACGTGGATCCAACGCGTTCGTCCAGGGCGGCGGCCAGCAGTGCCACGAGGCAGCCCTGCTCGTGGCCGACCACACCGAGGTGGTCCGCATCGACGGCCGGCAGTGCCGCCAGCAGGTCCAGCGCCCGCGAGCACTCGTAGACCATGTACGACACCAGGCTGGCGCCGGCGAGCCGGCAAGGCCCATCGAGATAGGCCTGCTCGCACGCTCCTCCGCCTGGAAGCACCATCCCGTCGGTGGTCCGGTAGGATGCCCTCTCGCCTTGCCCGACCGGATCAGCCACCAGGGCGGCCATGCCGTTGGTGGCCAACTCAATCGCCAGCCTCTGGATCGCCGCCTCAGCCTTCCCGGCGCTGGTGAGCCCGCATTGGATGGTGACCCCGGGATGCTGTCCCTCGGTCTCGGGCAGGTACAGACTCGCGGACACGTGGAGACCCGGCAGACTCTCGTACGCGACCTGGGCCATGCGGTAGCCTGGCCCCTGCACCTCGCCACACAGCCGGCTGTTGAGGGGCTCCCGCAGCTCGGGGAGGCCCCCGAGGCAGTCGAGAAGTGCGCCCTCGAGGTTACCTCGAGCCTTGCGCCAGTCCTCAGGGGCCGCGATGCTCTCGCGGGCCGAGCGGTTCTCCTCTCGGCAGGTCTGCGACAGGCCCGCCAGGAACTTTGGGAGGCTCGTCTGCAACTCGGCCTCGGGCCTGCCGGATCGGTTCATTCCCCTGCCTCTTCACTCGGCGGCCCCGGTTCGAACTCCGGGCAGTTGCCCGGCCGGGGCCCGAAGCAGACCGATGGCCTGGGCCGAGAGCCCGCCTGCCAGGCGCGGTCGTAGATCCCGTGCGTGCATACCCAGTTCGCCTGCTCGGGTCCCGAGTCACGCGACGAGACGTCCTCGGGCCGCGTTGTGCTCCTGTCGTCCCCGATGCGTTTCAGGTGAGCGCACAGACACTGAGGTCTTCCGCCCATGGCATCCACCCCCGATGGGGCCATCCATTCGGCCGCCATTCAGCCTACGCCGTCTGGCTGGACCTGTGAAGCGCTACTCGTGCGACCGGGCATAGCCAACCAGGGCCTGGACGTTCTCCTCGGGAGTGTCGGGCGGGATCTCGCATCCGGCGCCAACCATGAAGCGGTCACCGGCCTCGCGGTGGCAGGCACCCACCGCCGCCTCGATCCGCTGGGGCGAGCCGTCGCGCACCACGGCGACCGGGTCCACGTTGCCCAGCAGCACGGTCTCCGGCCCGATCCGCTCCCGGATGCCCGCGAACGGCACCGGGTAGTCGATGTCCACCAGGTCGGGGCCCAGACGTCGAAAGCACTCGAGCAGATGGCTCGCGTTGCCGCAGACATGCAGCCGGACCAGAGCACCGGCCTCATGCACGGCGTCGATGATCCGTTGCTCGAATGCCAGGGCGTGCTCCTCGTAGAAGGCTCTGGAGACCAGCGAGGCGGCGGCATCGCCGATGCCGATGATATCGGCACCGGCCTCAACCTGGGCGCGGGCGAACACGATCTCCATCTGCGTGGCAAACTCGAACAGCTCGAGCACGAACGGCAGGTCGTCCACCGTGTCGAGCATGAGCTCATTGAGGCCGCGCAGGTCGGCGGCCTCGGCCACGGGCCCCTCGACCCAACCCAGGATCGGTATCTCACCGCCAACGGCCTGCCGGAAACGGGTGACGGCCTCGACACGATCCGACATCCGTGGCCCGAGTCCGCCGACCGGCAGCCGCATGCTGGACAGCCGGGACTTGTCGGCCAGAAGGTGGCTCGAGCACGTTGGCGGGGCTTCGTCGAAGTAGCGCAGCTCGGCCCCGCAGTCGTGGGCCTCGCGCCACGCATCGGAGCAACAACTCACCACGTCGATCCCAAAGGTCTCGCAGAGCCGGAGCTGTGCCTCCACCAGTGCCGACGCTTCGGTGACATAGCGCTGGTACGAGATGCCGGCGAGGCGTGCTGCGAAGGTCATGAAAATCGGCTGGCAGGAGAGCCGGTCGCGTGGCTCACCACGAACCGTAGCCAACGTTCTCTGGTAGGCGTTCATGTACCCAAGGTTCTACGGTAGCGGTCAGCGGGCCTGTCCCGGTTCGTACCGCTCAGTACGGCAACTGCCGGATGGACTTCATGACCATGGCGATGGCGGCCGAGCCCATGCCGATGAGGCCCATGCCGCAGGCATAGCCCGCTACTAGTACTGCCGAGTACTGCTTCCACTCCCTCATGCCGTAGCGCCGGACAAAGTAGAACTGGCTCAGGAGGGCGCCGAACAGCTGCGGGATGGCATCCATCGGGTTACCGCCCAGACCTCGTACGAACCCCCACACCAGCATCACGGGCAGCTGGAGAACGGAGAGCACGCCGTAGGAGCCCAATGCCGAGGCTCCGCCCGCGACGATGTACTTCCAGTTGATGGCTCGCATGAACATCTCGTTGTTCTGCGCGGTCGCCGTCATCCACAGACAGCTGCGCAGCGCTTGCAGGTGCCACATCTTCTGCGCATACGGGTAGGCGGTGGAAGGGATGGGAGCCAGCTTCCACATGTACTGCCAGAAGCACAGGCTGCAGATCAGTATCAGCGGGAGCATGAACAGCTCTGCCTTGATGATGCTGGTGATCTTGGTGCCCGTGAGCTCGACCACGCGCAGGTTCTGTGCCTGGCCACCATGATTGCTCATCGGGATCGGGGCGAACCAGATGTCGACTCCTTTGTAGCGGCTGAGGATAAAGCTGGCCTCCCGCACCATCGGGATGCCGATGTACTGGCCGGTCAGCCCGATCATCCGTGCATTGATGTACGACTCCACCGGCGACTGGATGAAGCCGAAGAACACCAGGAAGACCAGGGGGAACTTGGGCACCAGCCAGAGTCGGCACAGAAGGATATACGTCAGCGTCGACGCGGCGAAGAGGGCGATGCCGATCCAGATCGGGAAATCACCCCGGCCCGGCGGCGGCTGGAACGTCCCACGCCCGGAGGTTTCCCGCTTCATGCGGCTCGCCGACCGCAGAATGCTCACGATGCCGATGACCGCCACCGCCGCGCTGGTGCCGATGCCGAACGAGGTCCAGAAGTCGACGCTGGTCGCAAAGGATGTCTGGATGTAGTCCATCCCGGGCGACCATGTGGGCATGAGCTGGTTTCGCGCCAGCCAGGGGTTGATGATCAGCGACGCCAGTGTCGCCAGCGCGGAGCCAATGACCACCCAGAACGGCAGCACGAACCCGACGATGGCGGCGCCCAAGTCCGTGCTCAAGGCGAAGGGCACGGCAGGGAAGGTACGCTCCAGGCGAAGCGTCATGTCATAGAAAGGGATGGGGATGAGCTGCACGGGCCGCGTCAGTACGGACCCGGTGAAGGCGGGGATGCCCACATAGGGCAGGCCAAAGGCGATGCCGATGACCGCGCCGATGGAGAACAGATGCCAGCGCCAGCCTTCGGTCTTGGCCGTCACCTCCGCCAGCGCCGTGGCCGCCTGCGCCGCGATGGGTGCCATGGGGAAGGGGAGGCGTTCGACGTCCGACGTGATGCGGAACAGCACATACCCCAGCCCGAACCAGTTGAGCCGGCCCAGGATGTTCCCCAGAACCAGGAGCAGGATGGGCACGAACCAATGGGGGTGGAAGAAGGTCCGTTCGACGAGTGCCGGCGAGTCGGCGGACGGGACGACCCAGTAGGGGATTTGGTCGCGGATCCCGAACCCGAGGGCCGCATCCGACTGCACCAGATACTGATTCCAGATCAGGCCCGCGAAGGGCCCGCCCGAAAGGGCCACCAGGCCAATGCCGCCTGTCAGGGCCCCGGCCATGTAGTACAGGATGTAGATCTCCTGCCGCCGCAACACCGTGAACGACCGCCGGGCCGCTTCGGTGAACAGGATGATCGTGACCCACTCGGCCGCCGGACCCAGGCCCTGGCCCGCCAGGAGGCCGAGGTAGATCGACCCCGGCATCATGATCAGGCCCACAAAGAAGGCCCCGATGATGGACCGCTTGGTGAATCCTTCGGCGTACTCCTTGGGGGCCTCCATCAGCCCCCGATAGAGCTCAAGTTCTTGGTCTCTTACGGCCATAGCGACTCCGAATGCCTACAGGATGTGGCCAGTGGTCCGACTCGCGACTCAGCCAACCGGGGCCTCCTCGGCCGCCGCCGGGGCAGCCGATTCGTCTTCGTCGCGCGTCTTGGCGGCCTCGACGAACGCGACAAGCCCCGCTGGCGGGACCTCGCCCAGGATGGTGTAGCCTTTGACGGCATACTCGGCCCGGGACACGGCGTCAAAGGTCCGCCACAACAGGAACTGCTGCCGCAACACAGTCAGGAAGTTGCGCGTCAGGCGGATCCATGCGCCCTCGTCCCCGTCCTCGCGGCGGATGATGGCGACGAAGCCGTAGGCCCCCTCCTGATCCTCAACCGGCGCGGACACCAGCGTGAACCGCTCGCGGACCCCCAGGTCGTACGGAGCGATCCAGACCGTGGATGCCAGGTGATACCGCGGCCCGGCGTCCACGTCACCCTCGCGGACCAGATCGACATTGTCGGCCGAGAACTTCCCGGTCGAGTACTCGACATGCGCCCCCAAGTACTCATAGAGGAACGCGTTCAATCCAAGTACCTGATCGGTCGAAGACGAGAACGGCAGTTCGACCTCGAACACGCCCTCTTGTGGGTCGACCAACTTCCACCGGCGGTCGATGCCGGGCGTCGCCAGGCGGCCAGCCATTCGGGCCGGGTAAAGCGTCGAGGCCAGCACCGTGATCATGACGACGACCGCCGTCCCGGCCCCCGCCACCGACGAGTAGTTGAGGCTCAGCTCGGGGAACCAGCCGAAGGCTACCACGCCCTTGGCCACCATCTGCCCCACCAGGTAGCCCATGACGGCACCGAGGACGGCGTACACCAGCGCCTCCGCCACGAACAGGAACGCAATGTGCATCGGTGCCAAGCCCAGGCTGGAGAAGATGCCGATCTCCTGCAACCTCTCATACACGGCCCCCAGCATGGTGTTGAGCACGATCAGTGACGCGATCAGGAGTGGGATCAGGATGCCCTGACTGGCCGCTTGGAGTCCGCTGGTCGCCACCGCGCTGACGAGCAGGCTCCGCTTGCCCCGGGTGTACATGTTCAGCTCCACCCGCTTGAGCAGAGACTCGACCTCTTCATCGATGGCGTCCGGGTCGCCGATGTTGACGGCGATGGACCGCAGGGAGGCTCCGGCGTCCAGGGCGAATTGGAACGGGACCAGTACCACCTGGTTCGGGTTGTAGTGGATGTACTCGTTGAGGACCTGGTCCTGCGCCGCGGCATCCCCTGTTCGCTGTTTCTGCGCCATCATCTGGTAGTCGACCGGCGTCAAAGGCTCCCCGTCGATGTCGACGCACTGCTGAAACCTCAGCGGGTCAATGATGCCGATGAGCTTACATCGGGAGCCCAGGATCGTGATCTCCGCCCGGTCGATGTCGGCTTCGGTGAGGCCGAAGATCTTCGCCAGGGGGGCGGGCAGGATGCACGTCAGACCCTGATCCTGATCGCTGAACCAGCGGCCAGCGACCAAGCTCTCCCCTGGCATGGTGATGCTTTCCTCGGCCGGAGTAAGGCCCACCAGAGCGGCCGCCTCGATGCGTTTGCCCTCGTAGGTGAGCCCAACTCGGCTGATGTTCCCGACCATCTCCGAGAGGTACCAGGCCCTCGGGGCAACGGGGTACCGATCACCGTATTCATTGCGCATGAAGCGCAGGGCCGGCAGTGAGATGGGGTTCCATTGCCGGTCGCGGATCTGCAGACCGTAGTACCGCCCGTGGTCATCGACCTTGATCCGGTTATACCGCGTCTCGGATACGACCGATGTGAATGACATGAGCGTGAAGGTGAGAAGGATCAGGGTCACGCTGGTCAGGGTGCTCCGGAGCCGGCGCCGGCGCATGTTGGCCACACCGAGCGAGAATGCCGCGCTGGACGCGCTCAGCCGTCCCACATCGGTTTCGCGCAGCCCCGTGACTTGCTGCTTGAGGAACCGCATTCGCTGGTCGAACTTGGTCACGATGATGTACGTCACGAGCAACGTGAGGGTCATCATGACGAAGGCCAACAGCACGATCAGTGGAGCTCGAGTGATCTGGAATGCCGGGTGGACGACCCACAGGACGCAGAAGATGGCCAGGAAGAAGACGGCGCAGCCGAGGATCTGTCGGCCCATGGTCATGGATGCGAAAAAGAGCCGCTCGCAGAAGAACGAGAACGGCAGGAGAAGTGCCAGGTAGAAGATGACGCCCTTGACCACGTCCATGGTGGTCTTCATGACATCGGGGTAGACTTTGGTCTCGTAGCCCAGCGCCTCGCGCAGGTATCGGAAGAACTCGTCGTAGCGCAGTGCCTTTCGAGCCGCATCGGCCTGAGCGAGGGCTTCCCACGCGCCGGCGTGGAGCTCTTCCATACGCTTGTTCTTGATCCCGTACCCTCGAAGCGTCTCGATGCGGGACTCGTTGAGGTACCACATGTCCTCGGCCACCCGCCGGGGAAGAGGGTACAGGATCGGGTTCTGGCCCAGGTCGTACCCCTTGCCCATCGGGTCGTCCCGCGTCCCGTTCAGCAGCAGAAACCGGTTCCCGAGTACAGAGAGTCCGAAGCCGAACTTCAGTTGCTCGCCGCTCTTGCCATAGACGACGGCCACGGGCTCCAGGTACGACTGCCACTGACGCGACGGTTCGGGCAGGCTCATGCCCCACGAGAAGGGTGAGGCGTTGGATACGGCGTTGAGCACCGACACCGTGTTCAGGAACATGAACTGACGCTGGTCAACCAGGTCATAGAGGCTCATGGCCTTGCAGGGGAACACCACCACGCGGATGGTCTTCTGCTGGGCATCGGGCACCTGGTCGATCGGAAAGGCCTGAGCACCCGACTGGCCGAGGTCGGGGGCCATGATGATCTCGCCGTCTTCGGGCCGGAGGAGGAATCCCTCCATGCCGAAGCCGTAGTAGGCAATCTTGCTCATGGGGACGCCGTGGAAGGTGAACCGGCCATCGTGCCCCACCATCTGCAGGATGTCGCCACGCACGCCCGCACTGGTTTTGGCGGGGCCTCGGGCGAAGGCGATAGCCCCCGGCACGGGTTCGTTGGGGTAGTAGTCCTGGGTGGGGTCAAAGTAGACGATGTTGCCATCGATCACGCACCACAGATCCGCGTCAAGGGTCAGCGGCTTGGTCTTGCGGGCGAAGTCGAGGCCGCCCAAGTCCGCCGGGTCCGACTTGTCCCCCGTGGTGCCTTTAGCGAGCATGGCGTGCAGCAGACCGGCCAGCAGACGCGTCTGGAGGGTCACACTGCCGGTGTCGACCGACTCCGCCACATCCATGGGTGTGTCGACCAGCGCCCGCATATCGTTGGCCGTGGCAAAACCGACCGCCACTTCGGAAGCCACGGCGGCCTGCTCGAAGTCCATGGCCAGCCGGCACGGCAGATACGACTTCCAGTTGCTGCCGGTGATCGAGTTGATGGCGTCCGCGAAGTGCGCACTGGCTGAGATGCCCAGGGCACTCTCCACCTGGCCCGCAAAGGTCGTACACGATTTCCCGAAGTCGGAGTACTTCCACTGCTGGGCCTCGTTCATGTTGTAGAAGTGGCCCTTGTAGAACACGCACATCAGGTCACTGCGGCTGCTGAGGTCGATGCTGATGAAGGCCGTGATCTTGGGGGGCTTGGCGTCATCGCCCGGGGCGGAGGCCTCCTCGAAATCCAGGGCCGGAGTGACCTTGAAGTCCCGGCTTCCCAGGAGCTCTGGGGCACCGGACCACTCGGTCATGTAGCGGTACTGGATGGCGTCGCCGCTGAGGCGGTTATCGACGGCGGCGGGAGCCTGCTCTGCTTTCACCCACCTGCCAAACTCGTCCTCGCGCTCCCAGCCGGCGGGATCGGTCAGCGAGATGGTGGCCGAGAATGGCGCGTCGGCCAGTTTGCTCCGAATGGTGAGTGTGTCCTGGCCCGGCTTGATCATGGCCCCGGCGCCCAGGCGGAGGCTTACGGTGGGATACTTGGTGCCCGCGGCGGGGTTCGCGTCGCCAGTGTCGCCGGTCCCCGGTAGGGGTTTCTCGCCCTCGGGGTTCAGGTGCACTCGCACCTGGACCGACGAGTCGGCCGCGGGAATGCTTGCATTGTAGGGCGTGCTCCATCCGGCCTCGCGGTGGAGTCGGAGGAACTCCCGGGTGCCTCCCAGTGCCTCGAAGTGGGCCGACGTGGCGAGGAACAGGATCGACCGTTCGGGCGGGCTCTGCGCGAAGCATCGCGCGATCTCGAGCAGGGCGGCGATGCCGCAGGCGGACTCGGCGCCGGGTGCCAGATCGGGCACGACGGACATCGAGTCGTAGTAAGACTCCAGGACCAGGCGCTCCTTCGCATACTCCGCGTTGGTGCCCAGGACCTCGCCCAGAATGTTGTAGGCGGTGCGCCGCTCCCAGCGCACATCCGCGCATACGGTGGCGGACACGTTGTCCTCGCGCGCAACCAACTCGCGGAGCCAGCGCGCGTCGTCCTTTTTCACCCAGAACCGCGGCATGCTGGCCGGAGGTGAGAGGAACTTGGATTCCGCCTCGCCCCGGCTGACGGAGTCGGGCTCTGGGAAGAGCACCGCCTGGGCACCCAGTAGCGGTCCGTTGAACCAGCGGGTCTCGCTGTTGAAGTCCACGATCAGGATGCTGCCGGCGATCTCGTGCCCGTTGAGGTCCGTGAACTCGCCGGACTTTCCGTCGACCAGGGGTCCGGTGAGCCCAGCGGGGGGAGTCTGGCAGGTGCGCACGCGGTTGGGCCAGAGGGGATAGATGTCGAGGCGGCGATCGACACCTCCCGCCCGGACGCGGACCCACGCGTGCCGAGTCACGGGTACCGTCACCGGGAACGCTTGGGTTCGAACGTTCCTGAGCCCCAGCGTTCGGAACTGGTTCAGGACGTACCGCGCGGCCTGATCTGCACCCGGGTAGCCAGCCACGCGACTACCCAAGGCGGACAGGTCCTCGATGGTCTTCTCAATCGCAGCGGGTCGCACCGGTCGAACGAATTGAGCGATATCCGTCGCGGCGCGCGCCGCTCCCGCGGCAAGACACAGGGCCAAGCCCGCCCACAACACCGTTCGAGGGCCCATGCGCATCTGCATCGTCCCTACACCCAGATCGAATAGGTGGCGACATGCTTGGCGATGCCGTAGATGGTCCAGAAGCTGCCGCCGATCAAGTCCCCCAGTATCAAACCAAACGCGAACGGTACGGCCTGGCGAAACGCCGAGTGCCCGCCGTAGCGCGTCAGAGTCCACTTGGCCCCCCATGCCAGGAACAGGGGGCACCACAAGTGCTGCATCGCCCAGCTCGCCGAGACGGCGAACCCGACCGGATGGAAGGGCCACCAGAGCACACGGGTCTTCAGGTGCATCAGCCCAAACACCGTGACGAACCCAACCACCATGGCCCACACGGCGGGCAGACTCGGCCGTTCGGGCGCGTTCAGATGGGCCACCAGTTCGTCGTATGGCTCACGGCCGAAAATGAGACTGACCTTCGGCTCGGCCACCTTGGCGGCGAAGCCATCCTGGTACCCCAGGTGCAGGATCGCCCAGAACGATGCGAGCGATCCGAGCGCCACGGCCAACGCCATCACCGGGAACAAGGCCCGCACGCTCGTGCCTGTTCTCTCGGCCAGCTTGAATCCCTCTGCCTGGTGGGGTGACGCGTAGGACCGGTATGCCCGGTTGAACCAATAGTAGATTTGCCCCACCGTCTGGCTCGGTTTGGGGATGATGAACCCACCGAGCACGCGGTACAGGATCTGTCCCGGCCCGGCATGGTGGAGGTCATGGGCGGGAAGCCCCATCTCCGCCCGGATGCGGGTCACCGCGAAGCCTAGTCCGAAGTGGATCACGAAGAAGGACACCGCGTACCACAGGGTGGCCCCCGCGCGCATGGAGAACCCGACGAGGAACGCAAACCCGGCCAGGCCCAGCACGAGACTCGCCGCATGCGGCAGAGCCTCACGGCTGCCGTCGGGGTCTCCTTTGAGGCGCACCGCGGAGCGCAGCACCTGACGGAGATAGCCGCGGCTGGTCCAGACCGCGAACCCGCCCAGGGCAAGATAGCCCGCGAACGTCTGCTCATTTACGAACGGGAAGCCTGCGATGGAGGTCCACCCGAATGCGCTGACGACCACCATCTCGGCGCGCCAGAAGAAGTACCAGAACCAGCACGAGAAAGCGAGCTCCGTGGGTAGCAGCAGGCCCAGGCCGATGGCGAAGGGGTAGAACGAGACGTACACCGACCCCAGGTTCTGGATGGCGTTCCACGGCCGGTCCACCACTTGAGCGCCAATGTTGAACTGGGGAATCGAGGCCACCTTGACGGGGATGCCCGGCACGGATGGGTAGAACATCTTGAGGCCGTTGAGCACGTCCAACGTCAGTGCCAACGCGAACGCCAACCACATGTACTTGTTCCAGAAGATGCGCGACCCGGGCCGGGTCATCTCGAGGGGGAGCTGGATGATGGGGTAGGTCAGCCTTTCCGACTCCACCCATCGGCGGCGGAACAGGCTGTTGATGCAGAGGGTGACCAGGTAGAGCGCGGTGATGAAGGCGACCCAGGCCGCCACCGGCCGTGTCCAGGTGCTCCAGTTCCCCTCCGCGTAGAGCGTTGAGCCGCCCTCATAGAGGTTCTTGAGGGACGTAGGGTCTGACATCATGGCCCAGCGCGGCAGGTATTCACCGAACTGGCTCATCCACTGATTGGCGTCATCGGCGAAACGAAAGGGGTGTGTTAGGATCGGCGTGAGCACCTGGATCGCGTCGTGGCCGCAGGTGCTGGAGGCCAGGCACAGGATGGTATACGCTACGGCCAGCTCGCCATGCGACAAGGACCATCGGGGGGCGAGACGAGACACCACCCGGTTCACAAAAACCATGGTCAACAGGATGAAAACGACATTATAATAGAGTGATATTGTGGTCGGGAAACCCGCGTACCGAATGGTCTCGGTCTGCATGACCCAGTAGTTGTTGACGACTATGAGGGGGATGCAGAGAAGCAGTATGCGGGGCGTGACACCGGGTCTTCGGGGCGTCTGTGTCGTTCCAGCGGTCAGCTTGTCCGGGAGATGGTCACTGGATTGAACGGCCATGACGGCCCGGCATTATACAGGAAGGCGACCTCGCGAACCAGCATCGCGCTCTCCCGGGGATTCGGGGCGGGATCGTCGCGACGGGCTCGGATGCATTGGCCGGGCCGCGTTTGAGGACTCGCCGGGCCCTGCGCGCAGCCTGGACTGGTTGCATTGGGTGGTTGTCTCATGATGCCGTTGCGGAACGGATCGGAAGTGGGCGAGGCTGCCAGGATCCAGGAGGTCCTGGTCGCCGCGAAGCGGGGGAGTGTGGCCATCGAGGTGGCGCCCGCTGCCGAGTGTGCCGAGTCGCCACTGGTGGGGCGCCTCGTGGCTGCGGTTCCCGGGTACGCCCTGGTGGTCGTCGGGTCGTCGCGGGAGAACGACGCCCTGACCATCGCCCGGGGCGCCGACTGCCGGCTCCGATGTACGGTGGCGGCGGTCCCCTACGAGTTCGAGTGCGTGGTGCTCGACGCGAGGCGCACCGTGGTGTCCGGGTCCGCTGCCTGGGCCTTGCGCACCTCGTTTCCCACGAACGTCATCGTTCGGCAGCGCCGCACCAAACCCCGCGCCTCGGTGGAGCACCAGGGCTGCGCCGTCTTCCTCAGCGACTACTTCGGCCGGGCGCACCCCGTGCGTGGCCGTGCCCTTAACGTGAGCGTGGGTGGCATTCTCGCCGACTTCCCGTCCCCTCCCGTGGGCGGCACCACCCTGCTCACCGTGGGACGCAGTGCTCGGGTGGTGTTCGATCTTCCGGCTTCGGGCATCGCCAGCGAGCAGCGGATTGCCGACCTCGAGAGCTATCTGATGACCACTGACACGGATCGCTCGGCCCGGGCGATTCGCACCGAGTCTGGCCACACCATCCTCGACCTGCCCGCCCGCGTCGTTCGGATCGAGCCCGGCCGCGTCGGTGGTGAGGCTGCCGCATTCGAGTTCCAGGAGGTCCCCCCGGCTGCGGCCGACGAGCTCTCGCAGTTCGTGCAGGCTCGCGTGCCGTCGGTGGCCGCCGAGTAGACTCATCTCGGGCCTGGCCGTTCAGGCACCAAGGGCCCCAGGCCAACCTCAAGAGCGCCTCACCTTTGAGCGGACCCGGGCCGCGCGCGTTCGCCCGTCTCACCCCGCCCGCGCAAGCAGGCCGCTGGCGCGTCGCGAGCGAACCTCTCCAGCGAACAGGGAGAGTGACCGCATGGCTCACGCCTACACACCCGAGCTCCGCGTGGTGGAGCGTCAGACCGTACGTAAGGAGCGCCGTCTCCCACTCGACGGGCAGGTTGTGGTTTCCGAAGGCCAGACCGTCCGAGCCGAAGACGTGGTGGCGCGAACCGAGCTTCCGGGCGATGTCGACCTGGTGAACGTGGCCCACAAGCTCTCGGTGCCTCCCAGCGAAGTGGCCCAGCACATGCTCAAGGGCGAGGGCGACTCGGTCGAGGCCGGCGAGGTTATCGCCCGTTCGTCATCGTTTCTGGGGCTGTTCAAGTCGGAGTGCACCGCGCCGGCGGCTGGCGTCATCGAGGGCATCTCCTCCGTGACCGGGCAGGTGCGAGTCCGCCGTCCTCCCAAGCCCGTGGAGATCACCGCCTACGTCGACGGTCGGGTGGCCGAGTGCATCGAAGGACAGGGCGTTGTCATCGAGACGGTGGCCACGTTCGTCCAGGGGATCCTGGGTGTCGGGGGCGAGCGCGTGGCCGAGCTCCGCATGGCCGTCGACTCGCCCGACGCGGTTCTCGATGGCTCGAGCCTGGACGACAGCCTGTCCGGGACCATCGCGGTGGGAGGATGCCTGGCCACACGCGCGGCCCTCGAGCGCGCCAAGGAGATCGGCCTCGCTGGCCTGGTTGTCGGTGGCGTCGGGAGCGACGGCGTTGACCATCTGCTGGGCTATCCGTTGGGCGTCGCCATTACGGGCCAGGAGGACACACCGTTCACCCTGGTGCTCACCGAGGGTTTCGGCGAGATCCGCATGGCCCAGAGGACATTCGATCTCCTCAAGAGCCGCGAGGGGGCCAAGGCCAGCATCGACGGAGCCACTCAGATCCGGGCGGGCGTCGTGCGCCCCGAGGTGGTCATCCCGTTCGGCGACGGGCTCGCAGCCGGGGGGGCGGAGGAGGCGGCTTCGGGCGGCATCCAGGCCGGCGATACCGTTCGTATCATCCGCGAGCCCCACTTCGGTCGGTTGGCCCGCGTCATCGCTCTGCCGCCCGAACTGACGCGCATCGAGACCGAGGCACACGTGCGGGTGGTTACCGTCCAGACGGAGGACGGCGTTGCCGTGACCCTCCCTCGGGCCAACATCGAGCTGATCCGCTGACTCGAGTCGCATCGGAGCAGGGAGATGCCCATGCGGGCGGCTTGGCGGGCGTGGCTGATCTGCATCTCCATCCTGGGCTGGGCCTGGCTTTTCACCGCGCAGTCGAACGCGCAGGTACTGATCCCCGTGGGCGGGACCGGTCCTGCCCCGGGCCGGACCTCGACCGCCGAGGCGGTCGAGCCGGCTCCACCCCTTGCGCTGACCGTGCGGGACAAGCCCAACGATGACGCCACAGCCCTGTGCCTGTCGTGGGAGCTTTCGGAGGACGACGGGCCCGCGGGCCGCGTCACCGGCTACGTGGTCGAGCGGTCCGCCGGCGCCGACGGACCGTTCGATGAAGTGGGCCGTGTCGGTCGCGGTACGGCCACGTTCACGGACAGCGCCTATAGCTGGAAGCCGTCCGAGCGGGCCAAGGAGCGTGGGGAGGGGCCCCGGCTGGCCGACCCCGCCCAGCCGCATTGGTACCGCGTCAGGGCCCTGAGCGAACGCAGCCAGTCGGCCCCCGTGACCGCCGGACCCGTGCGGCCCGTCGAGACCGGGTTCGACACGACCCGGGGCAGCGTCCTACTGGTGTTGACCCTATGCGCGGGGATGGTCCTCTTCCTGATCCGCCATGCCGGCACGCGTGACCTGTACATCCGGCCCATCCCGGGGCTCGAAGCCCTGCACGATGCGGTGGGCCGGGCCACCGAGATGGGCAAGCCGATCCTCTACTCCACCGGGATGGGCTCGTCGACGCTCATCGACAGCATCGCGCCGACGATGGCCGCAACGGTGCTGTTGGGACAGATTGCCCGTCTGGCTGCCGAGCAGGGCACGCGCATTCTGGTGCCCAACATCGATCCGCTCATCATGAGCGCCCAGCGGGAGGTTGTCCGCGACGCGTACGCCCAGGCTGGACGGCCAGAGGCCTACCGCGAAGAGGACCTGTTCTTCCAGAGCAACGCGCAATTCGCCTATGCCGCCATGGTCACCGGCATCATGCTGCGGGATCGGCCCGCGGCGTGCTTCTACCTCGGCTACTTCGAGGCCGAGTCCCTGATCCTGGCCGAGACCGGCGCGCTCACGGGCGCCATCCAGATCGCCGGCACCGATCAGGTGTTCCAGCTACCGTTCTTCGTCACGGCGTGTGACTACACGCTCATGGGCGAGGAGCTGTACGCCGCCACCGCTTACGTGTCGCGCGCGCCGAGGCTTCTCGGAAGTCTCAAGGCGCAGGACTGGCTCAAGTTTGCTGTCGGTGCCGTCATTCTCTTGGGTGTTGCCGGCGCCCTACTGACCCATGTGTTCCACCTGCCGCCCGACTCGTGGTTCCCTCGCTTCTCTCAGTGGATGGGCGGGGCGTAGGGCAGATGGCAGATGGCTAGACGAAGCGCGGTAGGCTCGGCGTTGGAGGCGCTGGCGAGTCAGGGTGGGGGGGGCCCGAGTTGCCGGCAAGAGACCAGCGGGATCTGGTTGCTTGGCGCAAAGCGATGGACTTGGTTGATGTCGTCTACAGGATGACGCGGGACGTCCCGCGCGACGAGATCTGTGGGCTCACGGGCCAGATGTGCCGCACCGCGAGGTCGAGACGCAGGCGTTTGTGGCCCGACGCCGCGGCTACCTGAGTGCCGAGTGAGCCACGCAGGTCGGTGAGCTTGCCGGAGAGGCGGGGCGCCGGGCCAATGACCTCGCCCGATCTGTCCCCCGAACTCACCGCTAGCGGGATTGGCTCCGCCTGCGGCTGCCATCTGCCATCTGCCTCTGAAGGTCTGCCCCGGGCCTCGCTGAATACACTCCGGGCAGCAAGACCGGCCAATGTGACGGGGAGGTGCGGTGTGCCGAAACGGTCCGTGTTAGGGGGCGGAGTCGCTCTGCTGCTGTGGGCCAGTGCGGCGGCGTCAGGAGTCGAGCCGCCCGCGCCCCGCGAAGCTCCCAGCGTGAGCGTTCCCGTCGCCGAGCTCCCTCCCCTCGCTCCGGCGGAGCTGCCCCTCGCTCCGCCGGCGGCAGTTGAGGCCAAGGACAAGCCCAACGACGACGCCACCGCCATCGACCTCAGCTGGCGGCCTTCGCCTGATGACGCCCCCGACAGCCAGCGCGTTATGGGCTATGTGGTCCGTCGCGCTGAGGCCCCCGATGGCCCCTATGTTGTGGTGGGGCGCGTATTCACCAAGGGTGAAGGGAAGTTCACGGATTCGTCATTCAGTTGGAAGTCCAAGGATCGGGAACCGCCCGAGTCAGCGCCCCCCTCGCCGGGCGGCCAAGGGCCTGCCGCGGAGCCGTCGGCCGGGATTCCCACGGACCCGGCGCCGGTGCGCGCGGACCCGCGGGGCCAGTACTACTATGAGGTCGCCGCTTTCGGGCTGAGCGAGGGGCGCTACGAGGAGTCGGCCCCGTCACGGGCAGGGCCTGTCACGCCGCGCGAGTACTGGCTCGACCGCGATCAGATCAATGTGCTTGTTGGCACCGTGTTGTGCACGATCGTGGTGCTGGGGTTCCTCGGCTTTGCGCGCCGCGGCCGTGACTTCTACGTGCGGCCTATCGCTGGCCTCAAGGCGGTTGACGATGCCATCGGCCGCGCGACCGAGATGGGTCGTCCTCTGCTGTTCGTGGCCGGTCTCGGTGGGGTGAGCGATATCGCCACCGTGGCCGCCATGGCCATTCTTGGCCGCATCGGTCGCACGGCAGCTGAGCAGGGCACACGGATTCTCGTGCCGTGTCGCGATCCCATGGTCATGACGGCCCAGCGCGAAGTGGTCAAGGAGTCCTATCTCGAGGCCGGCAAGCCCGATGCATATGTCGAGGATGACATCTACTTCACGACGGACTCCCAGTTCGCCTATGTGGCCTCGGTGGCCGGCACCATGGCCCGCGAGCGGCCGGCGGCGTGCTTCTATATGGGGTACTTCTACGCCGAGGCACTGATCCTGGCCGAGGCTGGCGCCATGGCCGGGTGCATTCAGATCGCGGGCACGGACGCCGTCATGCAGTTGCCGTTTCTGGTCACGACATGCGACTACACACTGATGGGCGAGGAGCTCTATGCCGCCACGGCCTATCTGACCCGAGAGCCGCGCCTGCTGGGTAGCCTCAAGGCGCAGGATTGGCTGAAGATGGCGGTGGCGGCTGCCCTCGTGTGCGGCGTGGTCTTCGCGGGCCTGGGGCAGATCCTGCATCTGCCCGAGACCAGTTGGATGCTCAAGTTCATATCGCTGTTCGAGACTAGGTAAACGGAGGCACCGCGAAGCCCATGCGGACTCAAGTGCCGGTTGCCATCGCGTTCATCGCCGGTGTCGTCATGGTGATCCAGTTCTTTGTGCCGACCCATCACTCGATGGCCCTGCGGGACACGCTTCTGGCGTGGACCCGCATCATCAGCGCCTTTGCATTGGTCGTGGGGATCGGCAGCCTGGTCTCGATTAACATCAGCAAGCTGCGGCGGCTTTCGCCCGGATGGATCTACGCCATCGTTACTCTGGCGGGGTTCGCCGTGATGGCCGTGTTTGGGATTCTGGGGACAAAGGAGGCCGCCGCCCCTGCGTGGAGGCATACGCTCGACCGGTGCTACCAGTGGCTGTTCGACAACGTGCAGGTTCCCATGGACGCGACCATCTTCTCTTTGCTGGCGTTTTTCATCGCATCGGCCGCCTATCGGACGTTCCGGGCGAGAACCTTCGAGGCCAGCCTCCTGCTTGCCGCCGCGCTGTTGGTGATGGTCGGCCGGGTCCCGTTGGGTGTCGAGATCGGCGCCAAGCTCCATGAGGCCATCTGGGGCGGGTCGACGACGGCGCCGGTGACACCCGAGTGGCTCCAGTCGCTAACGGAATGGGTGCTCAACTGCCCGAACACGGCCGCCCAGCGCGCCATCATGTTCGGTGCCGCCCTGGCGGCCGTAGCCCAGGCGCTGCGAATCATCGTGGGGATCGAGCGCCCCTACATGAGTGGGAGCTGATCCGGATGTCTCACACTCCGGACGCCGCGTCGGGAAACCGCGACTTCTGGGTTCGGCTCCAGCGTATCGACCGGCGCTGGATCTTCCTGGTGCTGTTCGTCGGGGTTGTGGTCCCCTACTTCACCCCGTTGGGTTGCCGGGTTCGGCCGTCCGATCCCACCAGGAAGCTCTATGACTTCATTGACAAGCTCCCCGAGCGGAAGCCCGTCATGATCTCGTTCGACTACGGTCCGGGCTCCGCAGCGGAGCTGGACCCGATGGCGGTGGCCATTGCCCGGCACTGCTTCAAGAAGAACCTCCGGCTCATCGGTGTTACGCTCGATCCCACGGGTGCCCTGCTCATCCGGAAGGCGTTCGAGAAAGCGGGCAAGGATCTGGGCAAGAAGATGCATGAGGACTGGGTCAGCCTGGGCTACAAGCCCGGGGGCGGCGTCGTGGTCCTCGGCATCGGAGGCGGCCTCGACACGGTGTTCGCGACGGACAGCGAGGGCAAGCCGTACGGCGAGATCCCAGCGCTCGAGGGAGTCCGAAACTACGACGACATCGGCATTGTGGTGGATCTGGCCTCGTCAGCGGCGCCGGACATCTGGATCCGCTACGCACGCGAGGCGTTCAAGGCCAACTTGGCTTGTGGCGTTACCGGTGTTATGGTCGCCGCCTACTACCCTTATCTGCAGACGGGGCAGTTCATCGGCATTCTCGGCGGGCTCAAGGGGGCGGCCGAGTATGAGCAGCTCACCGAGGCACCGGGCGATGGCCAGATCGGTATGGACTCGCAGTCGGTGGCTCACTTGATCGTCATCGCGCTGGTCATCCTGGGCAACGTGGCGTCCATCGCGTCCCGTCGCGGCCCGAGAGGATAAGGGCAGATCGGCATGGAGCACCCGGGGTTCTGGCACGTCTTCAGCGTCTGGGTCGCCGCGCTACTGACCCTGATTGCATACAGCTTCCTTTACAAGGACAACCCGGCCTACCGCTTCGTCGAGGCCCTGTTCGTGGGGGTCTCCGCCGGCTACGGCCTGGCGATCGTCTACCGCGATGTGGTCATACCCGACCTGTGGAAACCGATTCACGATGAGGGCGACTTGCTGCGGCTCATCCCGGCCGTCATCGGCGTGCTCATGCTGTCCCGATTTCACCCGAAGATCTCGTGGCTCTCTCGGTGGCCCATGGCGTTCACGATCGGCATCGGCGCCGGCATGTCGATCCCGGCCACCATCCAGGCGAACATCCTCAAGCAGGTCCAGGGCACCATGGTGTCGCCGGTTGTGCTCGACAAGGCCACGGCGATGGAGAATGCGGTGGCGTCCGTCAGCAACGTGGTGCTGATCATCGGCGTGCTCTCGGTGCTCGCCTACTTCTTCTTCTCGAAGGAGCACACGGGCGGCTATGGCCGGTTCTGCAAGCTGGGTATCTACTTTTTGATGTTCAGCTTCGGCGCCTCCTTCGGCTACACCGTGATGGCCCGCGTCTCCCTGCTGATCGGCCGCGTTACCTTCCTCCTCTACGACTGGCTGCACGTCGGCGCCGTGTTGCTCAGGTAGCCGGGCCGTGCGCCGTCTGGGCCGCGCGGGAGGAGCGCAGTGCCCGCCAGGGAACAATCCCCTTGACTGTGGTGGTGCGATCTCCGGTGCCGCGGATGCGGTGCCGGGAAGGCGAACGGGGGAATCGGCGTGAGGGTCCGTGCTACCGCGCTCGTTGTCGTGTGCGGGCTGGCACTGACGGCAGCCCAGGCTCACCTCTGCAACAACATCTACCGCACTCCCGACCGCGTGATCGTGAAACCGGAGAAGGATGCGGCGGTCTTCGAGAATGGGGATCAGTTCCGCGTCTTCGTGCTCAATAACTACCCCACCATGCTGAGGAACGTCCGTCTACTCGGGCAGGCCAGTGTGGCGGGGGTCAACGTGGGCATCGAGCCGCAGGCGATTCCGGAGATGAAGCCTGGCCAGAAAGAGGCGTTCACTGTGAACGTGTCCGCCGGCCAGGGGGTGGCGCAGGGCAAACACAGCCTCAAGTTCGCCATCGCGGCGGACAACATCGGCTGGGGGAACTCGGGGCAGCAGCCGGTGGGGGAGGTGTCCGACCGGGACCTTCTGCGCGCCATGGGTGATGACAACACCTCGTGCGTCGTCCTGGCCGCGGAGTCGCTGGCCCGCCGGAAGAACCAGGCGGGCGTCGACAAGCTGACCGAGCTGATCAACAACGGGTACAATCGCGCGATCCACGCCGCGGGCCGCTCCGGCAATCCGGCCCTGGCTCCACTCCTTCTGTCGAAGCTCCAGGACCGCAACGGCATGGTCGTGGGTATGAGCTGTATTTCCCTCGGTCTGCTCAAGGAGAACCTCGATGCCGTTCGGGCGCTGGCCGGTCACCGTGACCCGTTCATCGACGCCTGCGCGAACACGGCGCTCGTCCTGGCCGGGCAGGGCGACGAAGGCTCGCTCGACTACCTTCGCCAGGGCTTGAGCTTCGACGACCAGTGGGTGCGCTGCGCCGCAGCCTGGGGCTGCGCATGGCTGAACGATACCGAGGCGCTGAAGGTCCTGGACCAGCTCGTGAGCTCGGGGGACGCGGACCTGGTCGTGTTCGCCGGGGACGCGCTCCTGTCGCTGGCGGAGCGGCAGGAGAAGCAGGACGCGGGCGAGGCAACGGAGGCCGTGGCCCCGACTGCCAAGCCTGCGGCGGGTCCGGTTCTGGCTGCGGCCACGGCGGACCGGCTGGTGGCCAAGCCAAAGGTGCCCATGCCCAACTGCGCTCAGGGCGGCCTGGTGGAGTTCGAGGTCTACAACGGCTATCCGGGCCCGCTGCACAACGTGCGCGTCAGGCCAGTGGGTCCCGGTACCACCGTTGAGGGCGACCCGGTGGTTCTGGCCGACCTGAAGCCGGCGCAGTCGGGCACCGTGGGTGTGCGCGTCCGGTTGACCACGCCGGGCACCGCCGACCTGGTACCGACCTCGTTCGAAGTGACCGCTGACGAGATTGAACAGCCTCTGACGGTTATGGTCTCGCTGCCGTGCACTGACAAGGGCATCCAGTTGGCCTCGATGGAGCAAGCAGCGCCCGTGGGTGAGATGGGTGTGCGCGTGCTGCGGTTTGGTGACTATTATCTGCTGTTGAGTGCCTTGCCGCTGGCGGCCGTTCTCGGCGCGCTGGCCTGTCGATGGCGGAGGCAGTCGCATCCCTAGCGGCCCGGATCCCAACGCATCGCTCGGGGCCCTGCAGGGAGCGGCACTGGGCCTGTCGATGGCTCTGGGATGTCTCAGTTCGTGTCTCCCAGTTCTGGCACCCTACATGGCGACCCACACGGACCGGCCAAGGGACGGCGTCGGCGCCGCGCTGGTGTTCAGCGGTGGCAGGCTCCTGGGCTACTGCCTGGTGCTCGGCACGGCACTGGCATTGGGGGCTCGCCTGCCGGACGCCTCGTGGGTTCGTGGGGCCTCGGCCGTATCGTTGCTTGTGCTCGGCGGCCTGATGCTGGCCTATGCGGTGCATGCGAACATCCCCGGAGCACGCTTCTGTAAGCTCCGGGGCTTTACGGAGCTTCTGAGGCGATTCCCGGCTGCCGCAGGGATGCTGGTTGGGCTCAGCCCGTGCCCCCCCCTGCTGACTGCGGCCGCGACTTTGGCCGGCGGGCATGCTGGCCAGGCCTCTGCTTTCATCGCGGCGTTTGCGGTTGGCACGGCGGCGGTGACGCTGCCCCTGGCGTGGCTGGGGCATCCGAAGGCGCCCCGGGTGGTGGCCAGTATCGCGAGGTTCGCCGCCGTGTTCATCGGCATGTGGTTCGTCGCCCGCGCGGCGGCACTGCTGGGTTCAGCGAGGTGATCGAATGAGCAATTGCAGATGCTGGGCGTTGCGCACGACCGCGGTGGTGATGCTCGCTGTCTGCCTGGCCACCTCCGTGTGCTGCCGCCGCTCCATGGCGGCGGACCCGGGACCTCTCGCCGCCCGGGGAGCTGCCGCGGCTGTGCGGGGCGACGGACAGGACATGCCGTTTCCCGAAGCGCTCAGCCCGACCCAGGTGCGCCAACTCAGTGCGTCCAAGGTCGGCGAGCTTGGGGTGGCCTGGATCGGCGCCGACGCTCAGGCGCGGGGATTCTCGGCTCAGGGGGAGTGCCTCGGGTCCGAGGTCGAGCTCGCTGCGTGGCGGTACCGGACTGCCGAGGCGCAGGAGAAGGCCTGGGTGAAGTCAGTCGGCGATCTGGTGGGCGAGGAGGTCGGTCCTGGAGGCACTTGGGCTGAGTCCTTCGTCGACGGCCGCGCCGTCTGCGCCGCGCGGTTCGAGCGCGATGGGCAGCCGTGGGTGGCCGTCGCTGCTTCGGCTAACCAGCCCGCGGCGCAGGAGGCTGCGTGCCTGATGCGGTCGGCAGCCGAGCTGGTGTACCCGAAGACGGCGGGCGACTGGAGCCTCCCGGAGCCGGCCAAAGGCTACGATAGGGAGACAGTCTACGACCCCATCGATGGCGCCGCCGATCAGTACATCCGTTACCATTTCGTCCGTTTCTACCGGGGCCGGTACCAGAAGGGCGACCGTACCGTTCTCGCCGACGTGTACCAGCAAGCGACCTCGGCCGACGCCTACGGTGTCCAGAGCGCGTTCCAGGGCAAGGAGCCGGCCTACGTGGGCGGGTGGGGATTCTCGACGGGCCCGCAGGTGACGTTCTGGCAGGGGCCCTACTTCTGCCGGATCATGGCCGAATGGATGGGCGAGGGCGCGGGAGACGCCGCGCTCGAGGTCGCGGAAGCCATCAGCCACACCATCGGCGTGAACGGCCCCGAGCCCTCAATGCTCAACGTCTTCGCCGATCTCGATCCCCAGCCCGCACGGCGGTACTACTTTCACATGCACAAGGACTTGATCCCGCTGTTCTACCTCTCAACCAACAACCTGTTGGGTCTGGATGCCGACACGGACTGCGTGCTGGCCAAACTGCCGCCGGACAAGGAAGGGCCGGTGGCTCTGGCTGTGCGGTACCCCGACCGTGCGCGGGCCGAGGCGGGCTTGGCGGGTCTGCTGAAGGTCGTTCTACCCGATGTGGCTCCGACTGAAGGCATGAGGGTGGGCGTCTGGGATCAGGGGCGTTGGGCCGGCGCGGCTACCAAGGAGTCGGTCCCGGGTGCCTGGGTGGTCGCGGCGTTCGACGCCGTCGATGAGGCCCAGTGCCGTGCCATGGTCCAGAGTCTCTTGGAGCGGGTGCCGTGAAGCCGCGCAAGGTCACGCTGGTCCGCCGCCTCGTCCAACTGGCGTTCTTCATCTTGCTGCTCTATGGCGCATTCATCTTCCCTCATCCGCTCGAGGCGCCCATCCCCTCGATTGAGCCGGGCACTCCCCGTACGTCGCAGTACCCGAGGGACCGCATCCTTTGGGTGTCCGGTAAGGAGTGCGTCATCGACATGTACCTGCCCGTGTTGGCCTGCCGGTTCATCGCCCAGGGCGGCACGTTCAAGTCTTGTTCGTTGCACGTCCTGTCCGAGAACATTACCTGGAAGACCTCCATCAAGCTCCTGCTCCCTCACCTGGCTTTCCTGGCGGTTCTGTCATTCCTCTTCGCGCGGATGTGGTGCGGCTGGGCCTGTCCCCTTGGGGCCATGCAGGATGCCATGGGCTGGATTCGCCGCCAGTTTGGCGCCGGGCCATGGCACCTGGCGCAAGGATGGGACCGCTTCTTCCGTGTGTTGCGGCACGTGCTGCTCTGGCTCTCGCTGGCCATCTCCGCGCTGATCACCCTGCCGCTGTTCGGCCGCACTGGCGTCAACGACGCGCTGTTCCTGATCTACTGCCAGCTCTGCCCGTCGCGCCTGGTGTACCCACCCCTTGGGGGTGTCAATCCGTGCTGGACCGACTTCACGAACGGGATCACCACCACCCTGACTTTCCTCGGGTGGTTCTGTCTGGGTGTGTTCGCCCTGGGCTTCATGGTGCCACGGCTCTGGTGCCGTTTCTGCGCCGTCGGTGCCTTGCTCTCGTACTTCAATCGCGGCGGGCTGGTGACGCTCGAGAAGCAGGCCGGCAAGTGCACGTCTTGTGGTACCTGTCGTCGAGTGTGTCCCGTCGAAGTCCAGCGCGTCTACCGTGACCGCACCAACCCGATCGTCACGGACACGCAGTGCACCTTGTGTGGCCGGTGTGTGGAGAGCTGCCCCGAGGAAGGTTGCCTCTCGATGTGCCTCGCCGGCCGATCGATAGTGGAGTCGTAGCCCATGCCTGCCCTTGACTACTTTCGTGAGGTCCTCGAGACCGCTCAGCGCGCTGAAGAACTCAAGACGGGCTCGCGTCCCGTCGTGGGCACCATGTGCAACTTCGTGCCCGAGGCCCTCATCATCGCGGCCGGCGCCGTGCCCGTCCGCATTTGCGCGGGCGACCATTCGGCGGCGCTGGAGGGCGAGGCCCTGGTCCCTCGCGACATCTGCCCCGTGTGCAAGTCCACGGTGGGAACGCTCCAGCGTCCGGGTGGGCCGCACGGCCGCCTGGACCTGCTCGTTGTTCCCGCCGTGTGCGATGCCAAGAAGAAGCTGCCGCAGGTACTCGAGGGCCAAGCCCCCGTGCATGTGATGGAGCTTCCCGTCGACAAGCAGGGCCAGGGGGCGGAGCGTCGCTGGCTCGATCAGGTTCGCCTCTTGGCCGAGCGGCTGGAGAAGCTGACCGGGCAGCGCATCACCCGGCAGGGCTTGCGTGGAGCTATCGACCTCATCAACGCGCGTCAGAATGCCTACCGCGAGCTCCTGGCACTGCGCCAGGAGAACCCTCCGCGCCTATCGGGCCTCGAGGCGCTCTTGCTGGCCAATGCGAGCTTCACCGATGATGTGGCACGCTGGACCCACCACGCGCGTGCCCTGGCCTCGGAACGGCAGTCGGCTCCGGCGCCCGCGCCGGGACCCCGTCTCGTCGTGACGGGCGCGCCTCTGATCTACCCGAACCTCCGCCTCGTCGAGCTGATCGAGTCACTGGGGGCTCACGTCGTCGCCGATGAGATGTGCTCCGGTAGTGAGAGGCTCTATGTGCCGATCATCCCGCAGGAGTGGAACCTGCCCGAGATGCTCCTGGCCGTGGCCGAGACGGCGCTCCTGCCCACCACGTGCCCATGCTTCAGCCGACACGATGACCGCCTGACGCGCATCGGCGAGCTGGTCGATGCCTACTCGGCCGACGGCGTGGTGTACCACAACCTGCGGTTGTGCGCCCTCTACCAGTTCGAGGCAACGGCCGTGCGCGATGCGCTTGCGGCCCGGTCCGTGCCCATGCTCGAGCTGCAGACGGACTATACGCCCGAGGACACCGAGCAGATGCACACGCGCGTGCAGGCTTTCCTCGAGATGCTGGAGGCCAGAGCGCCTGTTCCGGGCTAAGCTACCGGCTATGTCCGCTCCCACCGCATCCACCCTTGCCGAGACCGACCTCTACGCCCCGGTCCGCGACTACCTGGCCGACCAAGGCTACGTCGTGCAGGGCGAGGTCAAGAAGTGCGACATCGCCGCCACCAGAGATGGGAAGCTTGTGGTGGTCGAGATGAAGCTCCGGCTCAGCGCCGAGGCACTGGCCCAGGCGGCGCAGCGGCAGGAGATCGCCGACGAGGTCTACCTCGCCATCCCCCGCCCCAAGGCTCTGACGGCTTGGCGCCGCCGCTCTGGGCATTGGCTGTATCTCATTCGCCGCATGGAGCTGGGTTTGCTGCTGGTGTCACCTCGGGCCCGGAAGGCCTCGCGCGTCGCTGTCGAGCAGCCGGTGCGGATCTGGGACTCGGTGAAGCAAGGAGGGCGGCGCGGCGCCGTGGTGCGCGAGGTCCAGCGCCGCGCCGGTGACTTCAACGAGGGCGGCAGCGTCCGGCGGAGGCTCCTGAACTCCTACCGCCAGACGGCCATTCATATCGCCTGCTGCCTGGAGCGCTTCGGCCCGCTGACCATCCGCCAGCTCCACCGCCTGGGGACGGGCCTCGAGACAAGAAGCGCTCTCGAGAACAGCTTGCGCATCGAGAAGTGGTTCCGGCTGAAGCCGCCCTCCACGTACGCTCTCACCGATGAGGGGCGCGCGGGGCTGGTCGAGTTCGCCCACGCGGCGGAGCATTACCGCCTGGCCCTGCGAGACCGCGAGCCCGAACCGTAGCGGACGCGGGTGTCCTACCCTTTCCACCCCGCCAGGCGAGCCGCAAGCCACCAGAAGGCTTTGCCCTTATTCAGACAGTTCTCCTTGGACGTGTGGCTATCTTCATCCTTGCCGAACTGCGTGTGCTCATGGGGGTAGCTCTTGCCCTCAAACATCGCCGTACACTCATCTCCCCCGTACCAGCACTCGATGTCGGCGAAGTCATAGAGGACCTTGCCGTTCGCCCGGCAGTACTCGCGCATTTGCTCGTTCCGCAGGTGCCGGTTGAGCCCGCCCCCGTCGCGCCCCTGGGCGTTGCCGGTCATGTAGACGAAGGTCACCTTGGGGTTCTTCGCCTCAAGGCCGGCCATGGCATCGAGGTACGCCTGAGTCTGCTCCGCCGTGTTGTGGTCCTGCTGGCAGCACCAGGACCACAGGGACACGTTGATGGACGGGTTGTGGTCCAGCACGGCCTGAGTGGCCGCCAGGCCCTCGGGGGTCGCCCAGTAGAGCTCGGGGGTGATGTAGCTCTCCGACTCCTGCCCATCGAAGATGCACAGCGCACCAGCACCGGTGGGGAGGGAGCTGTTCGCCGCCTTGTAAGCGAACTTCGGGTCAGTCTGAGCCAGAGCGGCCAGGCCGGACATGATCTGCCCACCATGCGACGTGTGGGCGTAGTGGATGCGCAGCTTCGACTTGGCTGCCTCGATCCACTCATCGGGAATCGCGGCCACGTCGAGGCAGTTGTGGTCGATCACGATCGCCTCGCCATCGCGTTCCGGCCCCGGCGCGGCGGCGGCCACCGCAGCGGTCGTGACCGGCGGGGCCGGCGCGGCTGCGGTGGTGTTCTGTGCGTCACTGCGCGAGCAGCCCATGAGCAGAACGGGCCCTGCGGTCGTGAACAGCGTGGCGATGAGCAGTCTCACAGGGGTACTCTCCCTAGGTGGGTCAACACTGGACCGCCCGCCCAAAGGCGGACCGGCACAAAGTGCCAATTACATATACCTCGTTCCGCCGGTTTCCAAACCCCGAATTGGCTTGCGCTGCTGACGAGCACGGACCCGAAGCAGTAGTGTTATTAGGTGGTCGATATAAGCCAAGCCAGTGTCTCGTCCGCCTGCTTCTGTGTCGGTGCCCAGCAGTCGTAGAAGACCAGGTTCGGTTGAAGCTCCCGGTGGAAGACGCGGATGTCATCGACCCCGCATGGCACCCACACACTGGTCCCCTTCGCCTGGATGTCCTTCAGCAGGTCCATCCACTCGATGAAGGGCTTGTTCCGCGCGCCGTGGACCCACTGGATGCAGTCGATGCCGGGCACAGCGCACAGGTCGTTGAGGTGCACCAGACACTCGGGGCCGTCGAGATGGAACACGCAATGGCCCAGGTAGGCCGCCTCTTCCTCGAGTGCCGGCAATACCCATCGGCGGAAGTGCGCCGGCCCGATGAGTGCGGCGAAGTCGCACTGGATGGTGTTCGTCCGAACCGGGTGATAGGCCGGCACCCACCCCGTGGTGCCGTGCTCGTGCATGGCTCCTGCCTCGTAGAGGGCTTCGTAGATCGGGGCGTATAGGGCTCGTGCGCTCGCCATCGCGCGGTCGACGGTCTCCGGGCAATCCACCATGTCCATACACAGTCTTGCCGGAAGGCGTAGTGCGCTCAGCAGGTCCATGTTGCTGTGCAGGTCGAGGTGCGAGATGATCATCTTGCCGCGCAGCGCCTCGGACAGCGCCCGAAGAAAGGCAAGCATGCGCCGCCACCAGTGGCTCGCGGTATCGATGGCCAGGGGCAGGGCTGCCTCCCAATCCTCGACCAACGGCTTCACCCAGCTCGTCCCAAACCCGTCGGCGGAGAAGTCGAGCTCGGCACCCACCCACGCGGCCATCTGGTCCGGGCCGAAGCTCGGGGTGTAGGCCGGAATCGCATCCCCGGCGAAGTACGTGGCGCCAAAGTGGTCGAGAATCTGCTCGATGACGGGTCCGAAGTCATCCTGGGCTCCGGCGAGGTACGGTGGGCCCGGAGGTACGGAGCCCCCGGCTCTCGGCGACCGGATGCAGCAGCAGGGCCGGTCGATGATGTCCTGCGCCCAGAAGGCGAGCCAGTGTCGCGTGGCTTCCGCCAGGTCAGGCTTGAACTCCAGGGAGGCGCCACCGGCGCTCGCGTCGTTCGTCGACATAAGTATCCCGCCGCTCTCGTAGTCAGTGCCCCAAGTCGGGCGCCGTCGTCTTCCGCCACGCCGCCGCGGCCACCTCGGCCGAAGTTGCGCGCGACTTGTGCCTTGTGTCATCGTCTGCAGAGGAAGTGACGCCCAGGAGGAGCAGTGGTGCGATGGTTCAGGCAACGGGTCTCACCCGGAGGTTCGGCCAACACACGGCAGTCGACGGCGTTACCCTTCACGTGGATTCGGGCACGGTTTTCGGGCTGCTCGGCCCGAATGGTGCGGGAAAGACCACCACGGTTCGGATGCTGGTCGGCCTCATCGCGCCGACGAGCGGTGATGCCACGGTTGCGGGCCATCGTGTCGGCCCGGGCAATGACCAGATCCGCCGGCACGTCGGCGTGCTTACCGAGTCGCCCGGACTCTACAGCAAGCTGACCGTGCGGCAGAACCTCGAGTACCACGGGCGCCTTCACGGTCTGCGCGGCCCGACCCTGAGCCGTCGCATCAAGGACTACCTCAATCTGGTCGAGATGTCGGCCAGCGTGAACACCCTGTGCGGCGCCCTCTCGAAGGGCATGAAGCAGAAGGTGGCCATCGCCCGGGCGCTGGTGCACGAGCCGAGCGTGCTGTTCCTGGACGAGCCCACGAGCGGCCTCGATCCCGAGTCGGCTGCTCTCATGAGGGACTTCCTGGTGACACTCAAGGCCGACCATCGCACGGTGTTCCTGTGCACCCACAACCTGGCCGAGGCCGAGCGCATCTGCGACGTCGTGGGCGTGCTCAAGCAGCGGCTCATCGCCGTCGACACGCCTGCCAACCTATCGCGCGGGTCTGCCCCGCGGGTCCGCATCCGCCTGGCCGGTGATGACCCGGCCGCCTATCTCGATGCCGTGTGTGGACTGACGGGCGTGGATGGCGTCTCGGTCGACGGGGGCGTACTTGTCGCCAACGTGGCCGATCCGGCGGCGCAGAACCCTGCCATCGTTGCGGCGCTGGTGCGGGCGGGAGCGCAGGTGGTCTTCGTCGAGGAAGAGCGGCACTCGCTCGAAGAGGCCTATCTGCACCTGGTGCGAGAGGAGGCGACGCAATGATCTGGGCCGTGATCCGCAAAGAGCTACAGGAGATCCGCCGCACCAAACTGGTGCTATACACCATGGCTGTCACGCCCACCCTGTTCCTCCTCACGCTCTGGTTCACGCTCGGGCCTCTGTGCGGGGAAGTCGCCAAGGCGCGTGATGCCGCCGAGGCGGGCAGTGTGACGGGAGCGACGCAGGCCCAGGAGGGCGCCGATGGCGCCGCCGCTGCTGGGCAGACCGAGCAACAGGCCCGCATGGCGGCCGAGGCAGCCAAGGGCCGCGACATGCTCAGTCGGATGCTCACGTACTGGATGGTCCTCATGATGACGGTCCCCATGATGGTGCCTTCGGTCATCCTGGCCTACAGCATCATTGGCGAGAAGAGCGAGGGTACACTCGAGCCGCTGCTGGCCTCGCCCGTCTCGACGTGCCAGCTTCTGCTGGGCAAGGGACTGGCGGGAGTGCTTCCGGCCTGGGGCCTGCACTGGCTGTCCGGACTGGGCGCTTGTCTCATCGCCAACTACCACATGTCGAGGGCGGGCCTCGACCTCCGCCTGCCCGACGAGCGTTGGCTCGTGGGTCTGCTCGTCCTGGGCCCACTGGCGTCCATCCTCACCGCTCTGCTGTGCATGGCCATCTCGTCGCGCGTCAACGACGTGCGCGCGGCCCAGCAGATTGTGGCCGTCGGCGTAGTGCCGCTCGTTCTCATTGGTGCCGGGCAGCTTACAGGGAAGTACGACCTCACTCCCGCGAATATGCTGCAGGCGTCCGTCGTCATCGCCGCCATCTGCGTCGTCGGCATCCGGCTCACCGCAAGGATCTTCGCGCGCGAGCATATCCTCACGCGCTGGCGGTACTGAGGGCAGCGCCTTCCGCCGCCGCATCTGCCCCGCAGAGGCTTCTCGGAGGGGCCGAACAGGGAGGACCGGTCGAAGGCCGGTGGGACCCTGTCCGGCCCAGACCCTCCAGCGGTGCGCGAGCTCTCGTTGGGGC
>JAKPQA010000098.1 GCA_029547025.1 Armatimonadota bacterium | reverse complement strand
AGGTCGCCGAGGTCGGCCGCGCCACCGAAACCCCGCGCTCCCCCCGGCCAGGCACTCGGGCCCGGGCCTGATGGCCCTTGGGTGTAGCGCTCCCAGTCCGACCCGAACTGGTCGTATTTGGCGCGCTTATCGGGATCCCCGAGTACCGAGTAGGCCTCGTTGATCTCCTTGAACCGGGTCTCGGCGTTGCGGTCGCCCTGATTCACATCCGGGTGGTACTGCCTCGCCAGCCGCCGGTAGGCGCTCTTGATGTCTTTCTCGGTGGCCGTTCGCGGTACACCGAGAGTCTGATAGTAGTCTGCGGCCATAGTACTCCACCGCCCTCTGGCTCACTGGCCAAAGGTTTCTGCCGCCAAGCAAACCTCAGCCGCCAAGCTAGCCGGACGACGCGGGACGTTCGGTCTCGCTGCCATCGGGCCGCACGTCGACTCTGACGGGCTTAACCTTGACCGCCGGGGCGACCGGGGCTCGCAGCTCGAGCACCCCTCGCTTGAGCCTGGCGGTCAGCTGGTCGGACACGATGGCAACTGGGAGTGCCACCTCGCGGTAGAACTCCCCCGTCCGGCGGCGTCGCTCGTGGTAGACGACCGAGTCCGATGGTGCGGGCCCGGCGGGGACCGAGCCATGCACGGTCACCAGGTTGGGCGTCGCCGCGACGTCGAATCCGTCCGGCGGCGCGCCGGGCACCTCGACGACGATCACCAGCTCGTTGCCCTCCTGATAGAGGTCCAGGTTCGGCTGCCAAGCCCGGCCATGGACGAGCTCGACCGCATCCTGAGCCAGGGTAGTGGCCGCATCGCGGACCTGCTCCAAGACCTTTCGGGCCGCCGTCTCGATGGAGGCGTAGGCTTTGCGATCCCAGAACGGCCGCGTGGCGACCTCTTCGCCCTCGGCGCCTTGCGGCTCTGCCTCAGCCGCTGCGCCGACGGCCTGCGCGGAAGCGGTGTTCTCGTCGGCCGGCCGGGCGGGCGCCGTCCTCTTGCGAGTGCGGGAACCGCCGGCCGCCGTCGTCTTGGCGGTGGCTCTGGCCGTGGTACGCTTGCGCGTGGTGCCCTTGGCTGTGTCGTCGCTCACGGTAACCCCTCTCGCATTCGCCGCGGCTCACGCAGACTCTGCCGTGTCCGCGAAGGACGGCGCCTTGGCCGCGCCGTCTATTTGGGCTTGAACTCCGCATCGATCACATCATCGGTGCCACCGGCCTCCGACGGCGCCTCGGCGCCGCTGCCGTCCCCCGAGGCACCGGCCCCGGCTTCCGCCTGGGCGGTGGCCCGGCGGTACAGCACTTCGGACATGGCATATGAGGCCTGCTGGAGCTCCTCGATCGCCGACTTGAGTGCCGGGACGTCCTCTTTCTCCTTCAGGTCCTTGACCTTCTGCAGAGCATCCTCGACACGGCGGCGGTCGTCATCCGACACTTCCGAGCCCAGGTCCTTCATGGTGCGCTCGGTCTGGTAGATGAGCGAGTCGGCGGTGTTCCTCACATCGGCAACCTCGCGCATGCGACGGTCTTCGTCGGCATGCTGTTCGGCTTCCTTGACCATCCGCTCGATCTCCTCATCGGAGAGCTGACCGGTACCCGTGATGGTGATGCGCTGCTCCTTGCCCGTCGCTTTGTCTTTGGCGGACACATTCAGGATGCCGTTGGCGTCGATATCGAACGACACGTCGATCTGCGGCACGCCCCGAGGCGCGGGAGGGATACCCACCAGCTGGAACCGCCCCAGGGTCTTGTTGAAGCGCGCCATCTCGCGCTCGCCCTGCAGCACGTGGACTTCGACACTGGTCTGGCCGTCAGCGGCCGTGGTGAACGTCTCCGCCTTGTGGGTCGGGATCGTCGTGTTGCGGTCGATCAGCTTGGTGAACACTCCGCCCAGGGTCTCGATGCCCAGAGAGAGCGGCGTCACGTCGAGCAGCACGACATCTTTGATCTCGCCGGCGAGCACGGCGCCCTGAATGGCGGCTCCCACGGCGACCACCTCGTCGGGGTTCACGCCCTTGCACGGCTCGCGACCGGCCTCCCGCCGGACGATGTCCTGGATGGCGGGGATGCGTGTCGAACCGCCTACGAGCACGACCTCGTCGATGTCGGACTTGCTCAGCCCCGCGTCCTTCATGGCCTGTCGGAAAGGCCCGAGGGTCTTCGCGAACAGCTCGCCCAGCATCTCCTCGAGTTGGGCCCGGGTGAGGGTCATCTCGAGATGCTTCGGGCCGTCCTGATCGGCCGTGATGAACGGCAAGGTGATGGTCGTGGTCACCGTGCTCGAGAGCTCACACTTGGCCTTCTCGGCCGCCTCCTTGAGGCGCTTGAGGGCCTGGCGGTCCTTGCGCAGGTCGATCCCGTTTTGCTTCTGGAACTCATCGGCGAGCCAGGTGACGATGCGGTCGTCGAAGTCGTCGCCGCCCAGGCGCGTGTCGCCCGAGGTGGCTTTGACCTCGAAGACGCCGCCGCCCACTTCGAGCAACGAGACGTCGAATGTGCCGCCACCCAGGTCATAGACCAGGATGGTCTCATCCTCCTTCTTGTCGAGTCCGTAGGCGAGTGACGCGGCGGTGGGCTCGTTGATGATGCGGAGCACCTCGAGGCCCGCGATCTCGCCAGCGTTCTTCGTTGCCGTCCGCTGGGCGTCGTCGAAATAGGCAGGCACCGTGATGACCGCCTGAGTGACCTTCTCCCCCAAGTAGGCCTCGGCATCGGCCTTGAGCTTCTGGAGGATCATGGCCGAGATCTGTTCGGGCGAGTACTCCTTACCATCGATGGTAATCCGGTCACGGGTGCCCATCTTGCGCTTGATGGACGAGATGGTACGATCGGGATGCACCACGGCCTGGCTCTTGGCAGGCGCACCCACCAGCCGCTCGCCCTGCGGCGTGAAGCCCACAACAGAAGGCGTCGTTCGACTCCCTTCCTTGTTCGGGATAACGACGGGGTCGCCACCCTCCATGACGGCGACCACCGAGTTGGTGGTCCCGAGGTCAATTCCGATGACCTTTCCCAATGCCGCTCACCATCCCAGGTCACAGGGCGCCTTCTCTGCGCCCTGGATAGCGCGATCGATGGGTGACTGCACCCAGGGTCCGTGGTGGCGCCGCCACCGCGAACCACCGTTACTATAAGACTTGAGTGCAATACTGTCAAGCAATCTATCTTGGTCCAATCATAGTTATGGGTGCGAGCAGGGGAGGGCAGCCGGAGGGCGGCGCCGAAGTGCGTCCCGAGGTTGCCGATTGGGGCGCCGCTCGGCACCGCCCCGTTCAAGGAGTCGTGGAGTGGCGAAGTTCGGAGTCGTGGCGGGTAGGGCTGTGGGCCCGGTCGCGTGCCTCGTTGCCATTGCCGGCGGCTGGCTCTACCTGCTGGCGCCCTCGCCGGTTCCGCAGCGCCGACCTCTGACACTGCCGGCACCACGCATCGCACCGACCCACGAGGAGACCGTCTCGCCCCGTCTGTCCGATGGTCGCGATTGGCGTGCGAAGCTGGATCGGCCCATCCAGTGGGGGCATACCTGGCCGGGCGTGGATGGCCGGTGGCAGCCGGCCCCCGAGGATCGCGACGACTGTGACCGGGTAGCGCGGGTCTGCCGGGCCATGGGTGTGCCCGCCATCATCCAGTTCGCACCGAGACAGCGGGCCATGGACGGGCTGACACTCCATCCGGGGCAGAGCGGCCACCAGGCTTTGGCGAGGGCGCTGGAGAGTGTCGGCGGGGGGGACTGGTCGGCCCAGGCGCCCGGGGTCTGCATCGGCATCGGGCCGGGCGTGGGTGTGCCGGAGAGCCTGGCCGGGGACACGGCCGTCGGCCCGCTGACCCTGGTCGCTCCGGACGCTGAGTCGATGGTGCGGCTGCTGGCCTGCGCGTTCGATGTGGACATCGCCATCGAGCCCTCGGTGCTTGGTAAGCGGAGAGAGTTGATCCGGGCGGCGTCGGTGGCCCACGAGCTGTGGCCGCTGTCCATGGGTGATCCCGCCCCCGCTCTCCAGTGCACCATCCCCCGGGCGAGCCGGTTCCCCGAGATCCTCTCGAGCGTGGCGATCTACCTGGGGGGCGAGGTGGACACGAGTGAAGGCTGGACCATACGGCAGTGGGTCACCGGGCAGCAACTGACCGCGGCGGCGCAGAGCTATGTCGCACGGCTGGCCGAGCCGAGTGCCGCGACGGATCCGCGGCTCATCGAAGCCATCGCGGTGCTTGGTGATGTCGCCATTCCGGTTCTTGAGGCGGCCCTCGGCGGTGCGGAGCGCCAGGTGCTTGTGCCGGCCGTCCAGGCCATGGGTGTGATCGGGAGCAAGCGGGCGGCCAGACCGGTGGTGGACGTACTCGTGTGGCAGCCGGTCTGCGCCAGCGTGTGGGAGGAGTCCATACGCCTGCAGGCCATCCGCGCGCTGGGGGCTGTGCAGAGCGCCAGTGCGCGCGGGCTCCTGCTCGATCTGATCCGGGCGGACCAGTGGCCGCAAGGCACTCTTGAGGCGCGCGTGGCCCTGGGCCGCATCGATCCCTCGGCAGTTCCGGAGCTCCCCATGGGCGGCACGCTTGCCGAGCCGGCGGGATCGGTGACCGAGAACGCCATTTTCAGCGACGGCCCGCTGGGCCGGCCGCGTGCCCGTGGCGAGCGTCGGGCGGCCGCCATCGTGCGAAGAGCCGGCGAGGCGTGGGCTCTGACGGCCCTGGATCTTCTCGGAGGTGCCGACGACCTCTGGCTGGTCCGTCTGGGACCGGGCGATGAGGGACTCGAGTACGTGTTCACGGGAGCGCGACTGGGCTCGGGCACCCGCTGGATGGGAGACAAGGCCAGTATTCGGGCATCCACCGACGGGGACAGCATCCGTGTGTGGTGGAACTGCTTTGAGATCGCGCAGTCGGCACGAGCGCCCGAGCAGCGGAGCCTGAGCATCGATCCGGCCGCGCTGCGCGCGGATGCCGACGGCGACGGGCTGAGCGATGCCGTTGAGAGGCGGCTTCGCACCGACCCCCAATTGGCCGACACCGATGGCGATGGCATTACCGACAGCATGGACTCGAGCCCTCGCGTCTCGTCGCGCGACGACGTCGACGAAGCCGGGAGAGTCGTGCAAGCCCTGTGGGCGACGGCCTGGGGCGGCGATCCAGACAAGCAAGTTCGAGCCGTCGCCGCCTATGGCGTTGGGGCTACGCCGCTGCATGGGTATGGCGGACCAGTCATCTGGCTCACACCGGAGGGACTCGAAGCGTGGCGCCAGGAGGTCGGGCGCGGTGCCGAGACTGTCCTCATCGGCCGCGAGACACCCACCGCCGGACGATGGGACCCGGGCGTGACGTTCGGCCCGGAGGACGGCGAGGCGCTGTGCACGTTCGTGGCCTCGCGAGGCCCCCATGACACCCGAGGTTACCATGCACGTTTCCGGCGCGATGGAGCCCGTTGGGTGGTCACGGAGTTGGCGCAGGACTGGTGAACCGGCTACAAGCCGCCGGCCTCGGTCAGCCCCTGGAGGTTCTGGCGGATCATCGCGGCGCGTCGCGCGTCGCGCTCACGCGTGCCGAGGGTCTCTCCGAGCAGCACCTGGATCGTCGCGGGGCGCACCGTCACCATCAGCTGGTCGACGATGGATGGCGTTGCGCCGCTCAGGAGACCCAGATCGAGGCCCATCCGCACGTGCGACAGCCGGTCCATGGCTTCGATGGACCCGATCATCCGGGCGGACAGCAGAGCGGCGGCCGCCCGGTACACCAGGTCGTGGAGCTCCCAGGTGTAGCGCTTGGCCAGATCGGCGAGGACGCGTTCCTCTTCGTCGGCGATTGATGATGCGGTTCGCCGGACATCCTGGACGATGGCCTCGGCGGTCGACTGAGCCGTGGCCTGGTTGGAGACCTGCAGGAAACAGGCGATGGGCTCGCTTCCCTCGCCGTAGATGCCACGGACGACCATGTCATCGGGGACGCGCTGGCGGAGGCTGGACTCGATGCGCTTTGAGAAGAACAGCGCGGGGAGCCGCAGCATCACCGACGCCCGCAGCCCAGTCCCCGCATTCGTCGGGCACGCGGTCAGGAAACCCAGTGGCGCCAACTGCGCCATATGCGTCAGGCGCGCGACTCGCTCGGCCGTTTGCGCCGCAAGGGAGTGGGCAGTGCCGAGATCGAGGCCCGGGGCCGAAGCCTGGATCCGGAAATGGTCTTCTTCGTTGAGCATCACGGAGATGCGCGCCGACTCGGTAACAACCACGGCACCGTTCTCGTGAGCCACGAGGAGTCTTCGGGAGATCAGATGCGCCTCGACCAGTGCTTCCCTCTCGAGCTCCGAGAGCTCGCGCATGAGCAGGAGATGCGCGGGCTCGATGGTCGACAACTCGCGCTGGAGCTCACGCCCCAGGGCCAGGACCTCGCTGAGTTCGCGAGGGAGAGCGCGGTTTGGAAAGCGCATTCCCTCGACGTTACGCGCCAGGCGCGCCCGGCTGAGGAATGCCGAGGAACGCCGGGTATCGTCCGTCCTACGCGCCGCGGCGGCGCGAACCAGACCTGCAATGTCCATACGACAGCACCGCTCCACCTGGCTGACGCCCGTTCGCCGCGCCCCAGCCGCGTCCATACGCCCGAGAACAGGACCCGGTTCAGCCCAACTCCTCGGGTTCGGGGGTGACCGAGGGATGAGGCTTGCCGCCACACAAGGGGCACCGGACGCCCTCTGCGCTGAGGGTCATGCTGTGCCGAGTGCCGCAGCTCGCACAGAAAAAGCGCTCGCACATGGGGCACCGGAAGCGGCGGAGGCCCATCTCCTCGGAGAGCGCGCTCAGATCGCACTCGCCCAGCACCGCCAACACGCCGCCCTGCCACACGTGGGTCGGGCGGTTGCACATGGCGCACGAGTGCTCCTCGGCCTCGCGCACGGCCTCGGCACATCCGGGGCAGAGCTCCCTGAGGAGGCCGACCTCGGCCCGCCACGAGGCCATGGTCAGATCCGCGGGCACACCGGTCCGGCCCACGGCGGCCAGGGCGACGCTCCACGCAGCGGGTAGGCGGCGGCCGTCGATGCGCTCGCGAGGCTCCGGCCCCAACGGGGCGCCGCACAGGCCACAAGTGGTCGTCGCCTCTCCGGGCGGCAGCGCAGCCAGAGGCTGCTCGGGCTCGCCCAGGCTGCGCATGGTCTCGGTGAACGGGGTGGTGGTGGCGGTCAGACGGGCCGGGGCCTCCTCCTGTCGCCGGGCCATTTCATTGAGGGCGCGCGCGATGGCGGCCGCGTCGGCCGCACAGCACTCGACCGGGGCGCCGGCGGCGCGCCAGATCTCGTCAACGTACGCGGCATCCAGTGGGTCCACCATGGCCACGACGATGGTGCCGTCGTCGCGGACACTCACCGGCACCGCCTGCCAGCGCCGGAGCGACGACAGCGGCAACGGCGTGGCCGGCAGCGAACCCGCCTGGCACAGTGCGTCCAGATCGATCCAGGCCGCCCCCAGCACACCCCAGAGATCACCGCGTGAGAGATGGCGAAGCGCGACCAGCGCCTCTCCAAGCTTCTCCCCGGTGGCTCTCTGACGGGCGAGGCCCTGTTGGAGCTGCTCCTCGTTCACGAGGCCTTGGGCCAGCAGGTCCTCACCCAGAATGCGCTGTCGCCTGCGTGGCATGGTCCCACCCAACCCGACGGATGTGAACCGTAACGAGGCGGCACCCACCGCCGCCGGTGGGCGATGCCCCGCAGCGCCTCAATCGGCGCTCAGCAGATCACGGACGGCCTGGGCCAGATCCAATCTCTCGGCCCCGATGACCTTGTGCCGGATGATACCCTCCTGGTCAATCAGAAGCTGCGTGGGAATGCCCGTCACGCCGTAGAGCTTGGCCCACTCGCACTCCCAACCCATCCGGTCGCAGATCTGGCGCCACGGCATGCCATTCTCGCCGATATACTGACGCAGCTTCGCCACACCCTCGTCGCCCTCGTCGAGGCTGATGCCGAGCACGTCGAAGCCCTTCTCGTGCAGCTCGTTGTAGGCGGCGATGACCTTGGGCATCTCCTGCCTGCACGGCCCACACCACGTGGCCCAGAAGTCGATCAGGACGACCCTTCCCCTGTAGTCGGAGAGCTTGATGGGCTTGCCGTCGATATCGCTCGCATCGATCTCGGGTGCGGGACGTCCCACAATGATGTAGGCGCGCTCGGCGACAACCTCATCCGAGACCCTGATCGTGAACGACTCGCCCGCCGGGCTGACCTGGTCGAGCTCATACGTCGTGCCCGCGATGCAGAAGGGCTCGTGGCCGGCGAACACCTCCGGTCCACCGAAGTCGGGCACGAAGGTACCGTCCTGATCGCGATCGATCACGAGAGTTACCCCGGGGCCTCGTTGCCCCTGGGCCGGCGCCAGGTCGTTGTAGAGCCCGTTGGTGTTGTCGTCAACCAGGGCCACCTTGTACTGCTGGTCACCGATCTTCAGCTCGCCCACCCGGGCCGACCTCCGGTAGTAGAGGATTTGGTCGGGTAGCTGATCCTTGAGCCGGGAGAGGGCGATCCGGTAGTCCACAGCCGCCCCTCCGCCGTCGCCGGCGTAGAATGTCTTCACGGTGACTTCGGTCATCAGGCTCTGGGCGCTCTCGCGCCGCCACGCGCCGTCGCCGTCGTTGGTCAGGTCGTTATCGTTGTTCGCGTCGATGTAGATCCTGCGGGTGCCGGTGCCATCCTCGGCCAGCTTCTCATCGACGGCGACCGTGATGATCGAGTCGGCACCATCGCCCATCTTCAGCGCCGCGTATCGGGGCGTCCCCTCGTAGGTTGGCTCCGCCTGGAGCGCCTCGGGCTTCTCCGCCTGCAAGGTGAGACGCTGGGGGATGTAGTAGTTGACGATGGAGCCCACGTCCTCGAGCGCAAGGCCCTCAGCGCAGAGATCAGCCGCGAGCGCCGACGAGAGCGATGCGGCCGCCAGTAGTACCGGAATGACGACCAGCGTCTTGCCCCCTGCCATGGAGCCGACCGCCTCTCAGGATGTCGCCCACTACAACGCGCTGAGGCGAAGCCTCAGCGGTCCAACTCGAGTACCGTGACCGAGTAGGCCGGGAACCGGTGGCCGAACTCGCCGCGGGCCACCGCCAGGCGCTCCGCCCGAGCACCGATGCGATTCGGCCGGTCCAGCGTGTTGCGTTCGCGAAGCCCGGCCCTCACGGTCCACGCGGTGCCGCTCCGAGGCGAAAAGCCGCCGCCGAGCCTCACGGTTGCGTCGACCGCTTTGGCGTCAGCGTTCACAACCTTCAACACCAAGCGGTTTCCGGCGTCATCCACCGTAGCCACGGCGTCGAGGGTCCCCGTGACCTCGAGCGCCACCCGATTCGGCTGAAAGTGCTCCCGATAAAGCCTCATCACCACGTAGTTGGGTGCCGGGAACCAGCCGCGGTGGTCGTGGTTGATGAACGCGTTGTCCCAGTCGGTGGCGTCCACGCGGCGCAACAGCAACGCCGGGCTGGCCATCCGCACGACCCTCTGCCGCTCCATGACGTTCAGCAAGCCGCCGCAGAACAGCCCCGTTCGCCAGTCCGTGCTCTGGGCGTTCCACTCGGTCACGGCGAGCCCCACGTTCGGGTTCGGGCTGGCCGCGACCAGATTGGCATAGCGCGACCATATGGCCTCGAAGCTCGACGGACCGGCCGCGAAGTTGTCCGGGCTATCATACAGATGATAGCTGATCCGGTCGATATCGGCCCCGACCCGCTCCAGGAGCCTGCCGTCCTCCGCCTCCCAGAAGGTGCAGGCGTAGATCGTGGCGTCGGGGCAGCGCTCGCGGACCGCCCGAGCGAAGGGGATCAGGCGCTCCGCATAGGCTTCGACCCCCATGCTCCAGGTCTCATTGTCGAGCTCAAAGTGCTTCACCCCGTAGGGCTCCGGGTGGCCGTTCCGGGCGCGAAGCCGACCCATGGGCGTATCGATCCCACCATTGAGGTACTCGACCCACTCGACGGCTTCCTGCAGGTACTCCTCCCACCGGCTCGGCGAGTCCCAACTGCCCAGGTTCAGCACGATGAGTGGCTCGGCGCCCACCTCGCGGCAGAGCCGGATGAACTCGTCGGTGCCGAAGCTCGCATCGTCCCACTCGCCCCAGGGAGCGTTGTAGAACGGCTTTCGCTCGTTCTGGGGACCGACGCTGCTCTTCCAGCGGTAGATGGAAGCGAAGCATCCACCGGGCCACCGGATGATGGGCGGTTGGAGGTTACGGACGGCCTCGAGCAGATCCCGTCGGCAGCCGGTGCCGATCGAGTCGTCGCGCATCAACGAGACCTGATCGACCCACAGCGTACCGTATCCCTTGCCGAGGATCTCGAGCCATGCCTCCGGGTCGTCCACGGTGGCGGCCAGTTCGAACCGGCACTCGGTCCAGCCCCCCTCGCCCGGCGGCGGAGAGAACCTGCACTCGCTGATGACGGATCCCGAAGCGCCCCGAAGGACCGCCTTGGCGCCTTCGAGCAGGCCCTCGTGCCGGAGCCATGCTCGGCCGACAAAGCGGTGCTCGGCCACCGCGTGGATCCGCCCCTGACGGATCCCGCGCCACTCTCGGGGCCCGGCGAGCTCCACGCGCACCGACCATCCGGTGTTGGGGGAGTCGGTCCGGGTCTGCGACACGGGCGCGCCGACGGGAACGGGCTCCCAGAACTCGGGCACGCGCTGCTCCTGGACGGGCGGCTCGAACGCCAGCGGCAGCTCGCGGCCGGCCGAGTCGCGGACACGCATGCCGGCGAACTCGGCCTGGGTCGCCCAGGTTCCGAGGCCCACGCCGCCCCGAGGGTGCGACACATCGCGGGCGTCGAGCAACTTCTCACCGTCGAGCCAGCCCTCGATGCGGTCCCCTTCGACCCGCACGCGAACCGCGTACCACCGGTCGGGCTCGATGGCGCCCCGTACCGGCTCGGTGATGACTCTGCGGGCGCCCGCAACCTCGCACTCGAGTGCGTGCTGGGTGTTGCCCCATCCGCCGAGGTTCCACCAGTAGAAGTCGTCGTCGGAAGCGGCGCGCACCAGGATGAGGAAGCCTTCCTGCCCGCCCGTCTTCCGGGCGCGCAACGAGAACTCGTAGTCGGTCCACTGGGGGTCGCCGGCCAGCAGCTTCTCATCGGTCCGGGGCGAGGTCTGGGTGAGGACGCCATCGGCGAGCTCGAACCCGCCGGCCGGCGGCACAAAGCTCCGGTTGCGGATCAGCTCCCCACACAGCCCGTCACCGACCGAGTGGTAGATATGCTCGAGGAAGTGGCCGTACACGTTTGGGTCGATACGGCCCTCGAGATGAGAGGGATCCACCTCAATGAGCGCACCCACGCCCTCGGGCCGCCCGGCCAGGGGCGCATCGATGCGGATATCGGCGATTGTGAAGGTGAGTTGCCGCATGGGCTGGTGAGCGCCGCCGGCCCAGCCGGGCGCGCCGTCGATCCAGAAACGAAGCGCCAGCGGCCCCGCGAGCATGTCGTCGGTGAAGCCGCCGAACCGGGCCATACGGGCAATCGGCACCGAGACGTCGTGCCAGTCGGACCCATCGAGCTGCACGATGTGGTACAGCCGCGCGTCGCCAGAGCCGGCGAGCTGGACCTCGACCGCGGCGCGCGTGCCGCAATGGATGCGGAAGTGGATGACCCCGGCAGCGTCGGGCCGCACCGGCAGCTCGCGTTCCAGAGTGTTCACCCGGCCCGCCTGCGTGGTGACGACCCACTCGAGCGCCCGATCGATCCCGGGTGCCGGATCCGTCACGAGTCTGACCTCTGACTCGGACGCACGCCAGACCACGGCCTCGATCAGCTCATCGGTGAAGGCGCCGGGTACCTCCTCGGCCGCGGGCCACAGCGGCGTCGCGCAGCCCAGGAGGACAACGACCAACCATCGGGACGGCCAGCAACTGCCCATACCAATCACCCCTGCGGCAACGCAGAGCGAGGGTTCCCCGGAGCACTCCGGGAATCCTGGGTGAGGCGACACGCCCTCGCCGGAGATGGAGCCGCGAATGTACCAGATGAGAGCGCTGTGTGGGGCGGGCCTGGCCGCGCTGCTGTGTGCGGCCCCGAGAGGTTCGCCGGCGCCGCCGGCGGTAGATCGCAACGCCTGCCCGAACGCGTGCTTCTCCGAGGGCTTCGCTCACTGGAGCCTCGCGGCATCGGGCGGCTCGATCACGCGGGTCGTCGCCGATGGGCCGGGAGGCGGCTGGTCGGCCGAGATCGATGGCCTCGGGGCGGCCGGCGAGGCTGGCATCGTATCCGACCCATTCCCCGTGCGGCCGTCGGTTGTCTACCGGCTGGCGGCACAGGTGAAACGCGTCTCGGGTGACGGCCCGTACAAGGTCTCGCTCGAGTGGCTCGACGCCGATGGCGGCCACCTCGCCTACGCGAACTCGTGGACCGGCGTACTGGCCGGCAGCCAGTGGGAGTACCACCACGTCGAGCTCATCTCACCGGGCACCGCGGCATCGGCGCGCATTCTCGCTGGGATCCGTGCCGGCTGCCATGCGCAGATGACGGCTTTCGAGCTCTGCGAGCTTGGGCCCGCCGAGGCCCGGCTCGCGATCGACCTGGTGCCGGAGCCTGTGGCGGCGACGAGTCCGTGGCCGTTGCGGGTCCGCCTCGAGAACCGGGGTGGTAAGGAACTCGATCGGATCGCCGTCGAGTTACGCCTCCCTGCAGGTGTGACGGCCCGAGAACGCCCCGGCCTGTCCGTCGCCGCTCTGCCTCCCGGCCAGGTCTGGGCCGCAGACGTGCTCCTGGCCGGCGATCCGGGAGACGGCGAGATCCGCTGCTGTGTGACCGCGGTGGCCGACGGCAAGCGGCGGACCTGGTCGGCGGCGACCCACCCCTTCGTCTCGACCTCGCGAACCGAGGAGCGGGCGACGCATGACCTCTCTCCGCCTTACCGGCCGCGCACCTGCCTGAAGCTGGGCGGCTTCTACTTCCCCGTCATGCTCGACTGGGACCGCAGTGGCTGGGGCGTCCGAAGGGTTCCTCGCATGCAGCCGCTACTCGGCTACTATGACGAGTCGCTCCCCCAGGTGGCCGACTGGCACATCACGTGGGCCACGGAGCACGGGCTGTCCTTCTTCGTCTTCGACTGGTACTACAACCAGGGCTTCTGCTATCTGAACGATGCGCTCGAAAAGGGCTTCCTGCGCAGCCGATTCGCCGACCGCATGCAATTCTGCATCGACTGGTGCAACGAGGGGCACTGCACCGAGTTTCGTCCGCTGGACTTCTCGGATGTCTCGCTCGAAGGCTTCATCCGCTACGTGGCTGAGCGTTACTTCGCCCGGCCCAACTACCTGCGGGTGGGCGGCAAGCCCGTGGTGCTTATCCACGAGGCCTGGCGGCTCGCTAATGCCCACGGTGGTTGGGCGGGCTGCGCCGAGGCGCTGGACCGGATGCGTGGCATCGCGCGCGAGTACGGCCACCCGGGAGTCTACTTCGTCGCCGTGCAGAACCACCCCATCCTGGCGTCCTTCGGCGAGGGCGGATTCGATGCCGTCACCGCCTACGCCTACGGCTTCTGCGACGTGCCGTGGGGCGGGCCGGACCGCTCCCTGCCCTTCGAGGCGCTGTACTCCCGGCACGATGATGCCATGGCGGAAGCACGGCGGCGTGCGCACGACCAGGGCCTGGCCTACATCCCCACGGCCTGGGTCGGCTGGGATGACGCCGCGCGGACCCGCGAACGGGCGGTACGGACCACCGGCAACACGCCTTCGGCGTTCCGGCGCATGCTCGAGCGGCTCCCCGAGTACGTCGACGACGAGCCGCGCCTGGCCCTGTTCGAGTCGTGGAACGAGTGGGGCGAGGGCGGAGCGGCCGAGCCCGGTACCGAGTATGGGTTCGGCCGGCTCGATGCCATCCGCGATGTGCTCACCGACGCCCGCGGGCCACATGTGGATCCCGTGCCATCGCCCGAGGACCGCGATGCGATACAGACCAGCCTCTCGTTCGACGATGTCAACGAGCACTACTGGCGCCGGTACGCGCGGCGGTGGGGGCTCAGCGGAGGCCTACGGCTTGGGTTCGACTCGGTGCACGACCTGTGGCTCCGGCCGGGCTCGCAGCTTGCCCATGTGACCGTGGAGGGCGGGCGTCTCCGTGCGCAGTCGATCGGCGCTGATCCGTCGTTCCTCGGTCCGCCGTGCATGGGGCTGCCGGCCGACCGCGTGCGGCGGGTAGCCGTGACCATGGGCGCGACGGCTGGAACTGAGGCCCAGCTCTTCTGGCGAACCCACATGCACGAAGACTTCACCGAGGCCCAGAGCGTGCGCTTCCCCATCATCGCTGACGGGCTCATGCACGAGTACCGGATCGACGTGTCAGCATCACCCTTGTGGACGGGCCGGGTGGAGCAGCTCCGGCTCGACCCAACGAACGCGGCGGCCGAGATCGCCGTCGATGCGTTCGTGGCGGGCGTGGAAGGCGAGTTGTAGGCCGGAGCGCTGCCATCGGGCACGACCGGAACACGGGCTGCCGGCGGGTTGCCCCGGCTCACTGCCCTGGTGCTTCCTCGGTGTCGAACTCCGCCGTCAGGGTCAGATCCGACGACACATCGACTTCGACCCTTGCCTCCGCGGTGGTCAGGGCCCCGGTCCAGCCACGGAAGCGGAAGGAGCGCCCCTCCGCCGGACGGGTGGGCTGCGAGGGATCCATGAAGGGCCCCAGCCGCTCACCCGCACCGTACCCGGCAGGCGTCCGGAGTGGCGAGGGCACGACATCAACGACCTCGACCGTGTGGGTTCCCGGGCCATCGAATAGGATGCTGAACCGCCCGAAGTCCGGACCGAGCACGTACTCTGTGGTCCAGCGGCCGGAGCAGGTCCAGTAGTCGAACCCGTCCACGCGGAAGCGGACCTCTCCCAAGGCCGGGGATGTGGTGACCGTGAGCCGAGGGCCGACGGTCTGGAGCTGGTCCTCGGAGCCCGAGGCGTAAAGGTACACGCGGCCGGAGTAGGCCGGGACCTCGAGCGTGTTGGCCGTGGCAGCGACGTCGATGAGCTTGGAGGCGCGGACAGTGTCCTCGAGGCCGCCGTTCTGCAGCCGCTCGGCGGCGCGATCGGGATCGGCGCCCTCCTTGAGTGACAGCTCGTCGAACCAGACGGTGCCCGTGCGGTAGCGGAAGAGGATGTTGTAGGTGAGGCTCCGGATCGGCTTCTCGGGCTGCACGGTCACCGAGCGGAACTCCCAATCATGAGTGCCCACCGAGAAGGAGGCTACCTGGCCGAACAGGCTCGTCCCGTCGGTGTACAGGATGTCGAGGTAGATGGCGTAGTTGCCGTCCTCAGCCCCTTGCGCGTCCTCAGCCTTGCTCCACCCGCTGGCGGTGATGGGCGTGGGCTCGGTCTGGTCGAGGGACACGGTCTGCGAGACCAGGCTCTCGTCGGGCCCGGTGTTGGTCATCCTCACCGAGCGGGTGCCTCCGTGCTTGACGGCATAGTCGACGGTGTCGTGGCTCCCGGCTCCGGAGTTCCACGCCCGCAGCTGACCGGCCGCCAGGTCCGCGAACTTGGTCGTGGGCACCGGGTCCGCGATCGTGATCGTGTGCGGCGCCTGCTTGTCAGGATTCAGCGCCACGAGGCCCCGCTCGAACACACGGTAGAAGACGCCGTTCTCCTCGCGCTCGTCGGTGAGCGGCTTGCCGAGCCGGATCTGGTAGAGGATGGCGGTATCGGGGTCCGACAGCGGCGTGCCGCCATTCCAGACGAACCCGCCGAGCCGGGCCGAGGCGTAGCAGAAGAAGGCATCCTCGCGCACGCCGTAGGGTGTGTGCCCCAGGTAGCTCAGACACTGGATCTGCTTTCCGGCCTTGACGAAGGGCTGAAGGTCGACGCCTTGCTGATGCCAGTGCGTGTGCCAGTCGAACCAGCGATCCTTGGAGACCCACGTGCAAATGTAGGACTCCATCATCTCGGCATCCAGATACTGCCAGTACTCACGGGGTAGGCCGAGCGGAGCCGCGGAGTTGCCGAGCACGGCGCCGTCGGGCTTGAACTCCTTCACCACCTCACGGACGCGCTTGAGCAGGAGTGCGAAAGCGTGGTCCTGGCCCTCGACCACATGCTCATGTTTGCCGAACTGGGGTCCGAAGCACTCGGCTCGGGCGCCGAGATTGTCAACGAATACGCCATCGGCCCCGAGCTCCATGATCCGTCTCACCCACGCGACCATGGCGTCCTGATAGCCCTGGACGTTGGGGCAGGTGGTGTACATGTTCTTGGCATCCTCGGACTCCCAGAAGCCGGAGCGCTTGAGGTTGCCATCGGCGTCGATCTCGATGTACTCAAGGTGGTCTTTGAGGTTAATGCCCTCATAGGTCTGAGTCGCGAATCCCTGGTAGAGGGTGATGTAGGGGAAGCACCGAATCCCGAGGCCGTGAGCGCGGTCGAAGAAGGCCTGGTTGATCGGGCAGTGCGTGATGAACGCCACTTTCGAAGCGGCCAGTGCTTCCCAACCCGCGGGGTCGTAGCCGATGGCGTACGACTCGGAATCCACGAGCCAGTCGGGAGCGGACTCCCCCAGACCCGCGGCGGCGGCGATGGCGTCGCGAGCCCGCTCGGACTCGGACCGGTCCGCTTGGGCCCCGGCCAGCCAGCACACGGACAGCATGAGGACCCACGCGACACAGATGCGGTCCATTCGTCCACCTCCTCGCGGCATGGAGGATGTTCCGCGGCGCGAGCCGAGGCTCCTGTGGCGGAGGCCGTGGCAGGGAACTCTGCCGGGATAGTGGTATTCTGTGCCGTGCAGCGGGAGCGGGCCGGTGCGGCAGACACCGGCCTCTGATGTGTTGAGTCGGTGGTGTGTATGTGGGGGACAGCTCGCAGGATCATCATCGGAGCGCCGCTGGCAACACAGCGGATGCACCTGGAGCGCGTGGGGATCCTGGGGGGCCTTGCGGTTTTCGCCTCGGACGCCTTGTCGTCGGTCGCATACGGCACGGAGGAGATCCTCTACGTTCTGGGGGCGGGCGGACTTCCGTACATCATCCCTCTGGGCGCCGCCGTAGTGATCCTGTTGTCCATCGTGGCCACCTCGTACCGCCAGACCGTGATGGAGTACCCGTCTGGCGGCGGGGCCTACGTAGTCGCACGCGAGAATCTCGGGGTAACGGCATCTCGGGTGGCCGGCGCCGCCCTTCTGACCGACTACGTCCTGACCGTGGCCGTGAGTGTCAGTGCCGGCATTGCCGCCATCACGTCCGCTTGGCCAGGATTGCTTCCATTGAAGGTCTGGTTGGCATTAGGGGCTGTGCTGCTGATCATGGTCGTGAACCTCAGGGGCGTCCGCGAGTCCGCTGGCGCGTTCGCGGGGCCGGTCTATGCCTTCGTGTTCACGATGTTGGCCCTGGTGGTCGCCGGCCTGTGGAAGGCCTCGCGGGGCGAACTGGGATTGGCCGTCGTGCCTCCGTCGGTCACCGCGGCCGCCGCGGCACCCACCGCCGTGTCGTTCTTCCTGGTCCTTCGGGCGTTCTCGTCCGGTTGCGCCACGCTGACGGGCGTCGAGGCCGTCGCCAATGGCGTCCAGGCCTTCCGCCAGCCATCGGGCCGGAATGCGGCCAGGGTCCTCGCCATCCTGGCGGCTATGTTGGGCACCATGACCATGGGCATCGCGGTGCTGGCACGCCTGGTCCAGGCCCACGCGCACCCGGATGAGACCGTCGTCTCGCAGATCGGACGCCAAGTGTTCGGGACCAGCGCGCTCTACTTCGTCCTGCAGGTCCTCACGGCCGTCATCCTCATCCTTGCAGCCAACACCAGCTTCGCCGGTTTCCCCCGATTGGCGGCGTTCATGGCAGAGGACGGGAACCTGCCCCGGCAGTTCGCCAACCTGGGCGACCGACTGGTCTACTCCAACGGGATCATAGCCCTGGCCGTGGTGGCCTGTGCCCTGATAGCCGGATTCGGCGGCGAGGTCACGCGGCTGATCCCGCTCTATGCGGTCGGCGTGTTTACCGCATTCACGCTATCGCAGACCGGCATGGTTCGGCACTGGACGAGCAATCGGGCACCCGGTTGGCGGCTGAAGTCACTGGTGAACGGCGTCGGCGCCACGGTCACGGGCATCGTGCTCCTGGTCGTCGCGGTCTCGAAGTTCACCCAGGGCGCGTGGATTGTGGTCGTGGTCGTGCCATCGTTTGTGCTGGTCTTTCGGGCCATCCACTCGCACTATGAGGACCTGACGAGGCGCCTGGCGCTGGACCCACAGGCCGGGGTGGAGCAAACTCGCGCGCCCAGCAGTCTGAACCTCCTGCTGGTGGCCAAGATGGATCGGGGCACGCTCGAAGGCCTACGGTGCCTGAAGACGCTCAAGGGCCCGTCGCGCGCCCTGCACATCGGCATCGCCGACCACGATCACGCTCCGCTGCTGGAGGCGTGGAGACGCTACGAGCCAGAGATTCCCCTGGTGATCATCCCGTCTCCTTATCGAAACCTGGTGCAGCCGATCACGGACTACATCAACAAGGCCCGCGACGAAGAGGGCTTTGAGACCATCAAAGTGGTAATCCCAGAGTTCATCGTCGAGCGCTGGTGGGAGTCGCTGCTCCACAACCACAGCGCCCTGTGGCTGCAGCTCATCCTCCGCTACGTACCCGGCGTGACCACGGTGCATATGCGGTATCGTATCTAGCGAAAGAAGCGCCGATTTCCATGGAGCCTGGACGCCGTTCGACCCGCCGGCAGATGCTGCGGAGCTGCGCCGCCTGGACCGCCGCCGGGGTCGCCTTGCCCGCAGTCGTGTCGGCACGAGCGCTGGCGTCACCGGGGCCGAACGACACCATCGGCATCGGTGCTATCGGCGTGGGGCGGCAGGGCGGCTCTCTGCTCGGGGGGCTCGCCCGGCACCAGGATGCGCGGCTCGTGGCCGTGGCGGATGTGAACGGGCCGCGGGCACGGGAGGTCGCGGGGAAGTACAACGCCGAGGCCTACCGCGACTACCGCAACCTGCTGGAGCGGGACGACATCGACGCCGTTATGACCGCCACGCCGGAGCAGTGGCGCGGGCTCATCTGCATCCACGCATGCCAAGCGGGTAAGGACCTCTACGTCGAGAAGCCGATGAGCCTGACCGTTCGCGAGGGACGGCTCATCGTCCGCGCCGTCCGGAAGCACTCCCGGGTGTTCCAGACGGGCAGCCAGCAGCGCTCGGACGCGAGGAATCGGCGCGGCTGCGAGTTCATCCGCAGCGGACGCGTGGGGGCGATTCGACGCGTCATCGCCAGCAACTACCCCAGCCCGTGGAAGAACGGCCTCCCCGCTCAACCGGTGCCGGACGGGCTCGACTGGGATATGTGGTGCGGCCCGGCGCCGCTGGTGCCCTATCACATCGATCTCTACACGCCCCGCGCGAACCCCGGCTGGCTGTCCTTTCGGGACTTCTCGGGCGGCGAAATGACGGGGTGGGGCAGCCACGGGTTCGATCAGGTGCAGTGGGCGCTGGGCACCGATGAGACGGGACCGGTCGAGCTGTGGACCGAGGGCGAACCGCTGAGCCCGCCCACGTACCGGCATCCGGCCCCGCGCGATCGAGGCAACCGGATCTGCGCCCAGCCGAAGGTGTTCTTCCGCTACGCCAACGGGACGGTGATGGAGCTCGGGAACGGACCGGGCGGCGGCGCCATATTCGAGGGGGAGCATGGGACGATCACCATCGACCGAGGCCAGTTCACCTCCGATCCGCCCGAGGCGACGCAGGACCCCCTGGCCGAGCACGAGGTGCACCTCGCCCAGAGTGACGACCACATCGGCAACTGGCTGCAGTGCATCCGGACGCGCGAGCGGTGCATCGCCGATGTGGAGATCGGCCACCGGAGCGCTAGCATCTGCCACCTGGGGAACATCGCCCGGCTGCTTGGCAGGCGACTGCACTGGGACCCGGTAGCCGAACAGTTCATTGGTGACGACGAGGCCAACTCACACCTCGATCGCCCCAGGCGGAATGGCTACGAGCTCCCGACACGCATCTAGCCCCACGCTGCTCCCGACCAGCCAGGCATGGCCTGGGACGATCGCGCGGGGCGCCTTCAGGCTCGGGGGTGGGTCAGCGAGTACTCCTCGCGGAGGAACTCGGCGGTGACGTGGGTATAGAGCTCCGTCGTGGCAATGTTGGCATGGCCGAGCATCTCCTGGATGGCCCGGAGGCTGGCGCCGCCCTCGAGTAGGTGCGTCGCGAAGGAGTGCCGCAGCGTGTGTGGGCTGATTCGGGTCGAGTCGAGGCCCGCACGCAGCGCATGGCGCTTCACGAGGTAAAACAAACCCGAGCGCGAGAAGCGACGGCCCCGGTTTGACACGAATAGAGCGGACTCGCTGGGCGAAGAGACCAATGCTGGCCGACTCCTGAGGAGGTAGAGGTCGAGCTCCGCCAGCGCCACGCGGCCCAAGGGGACCATCCGCTCCTTGCCTCCCTTGCCCCGGCAACGGACAAAGCCCCCTTCGAACGCCACGTCGCCCATCCTGAGCCCGATGAGCTCGGAGACACGCATGCCGCTCGAGTAGAGCACGGTGAGCACGCAGCGATCGCGTTGCTGCACGGGCTCATCGCCGTCGGGCTGAGCCAGCAGACGCTTGACGTCATCGACGGAAAGTGTGAAGGGCAAGCGGCCAGGGCGCTTGGGGATGGGAACCGACGCGAAGGGAAGCTCGTTGAGATGGCCTTCCGCGACCAGGTACTTGGTGAAGCTCCGTGCCGCGCTCAGTCTGCGGGCGATGGTGGCGGGTTCGAGCCCGCGGGTCCGCAGCGAGTGTGCGTAGCGAAGGCAGCGGTCAGAGGTGAGCAGCTCCAGCCCGCCGGCCGCGTCCTCGCCGACGACGAACGCCGCCAGGTCCGCCAGGTCGCCGGCGTAGGCGGCGATCGTGTGGGGCGAGCTCTGGCGCTCCACGACAAGGTGGTCGATGAAGAGCTGGGTGGCCTGATCGATGTGCATGGGCACGCCAGTGCTCCTACGCCCGGTGCCTGTGCAGGCACGGTCCCGCGCCGCCCGTCAGCACGGCTGCGTTGGCGATGCCAGCCCAGCTAGGCTCGCAGCGTCGCGCCCAGCTCGGCAGCCAGCGCCGCACAGATGGAGTCGATGGCCTCGCTCACCTGTTCGTCGGTCAGCGTGCCCTCCGGAGACCGGAAACGAAGCGAGTAGGCAATGCTCTTCTTGCCCGCGCCGACCTGGGCGCCCTCGAAGACATCAAAGACCTCAGCCTGCACCAGATGCGGCCCGCCGGCCGCACGGATCACGCCCTCGACCTGGGCACTGGTGATAGCGTGGTCGAGCACCAACGCCAGATCGCGTGTCACATCTGGGAACCGGGGAATCGGCTGGTAGCGTGGCACGGGACGAGGCCTGCCGACAAACCCCTCGATGTCGATCTCGGCCAGGAACACCTCGTTCGGCAGGTCGTAGCCCGACTGGACCTTGGGGTGGAGCGCACCAAAGCGGCCGATCTCGTCATCGCCCCAGAACACCGCCGCGCAGGCACCAGGCCGGAAGGGCATCCCCTCTGCCGGGCGGATGGCAATGTCGCCGCCGGAGAGCTCGTTGGTGAGCGATTCGACGATGGCCTTGAGTGCGTAGAAGTCCGCGCGTGACGCCTCGGCCGGGACGTTCCAGCCCGTGAGGCCCGTTCGTCCCGTCAGCAGAATGCACACCGCGCGCCGCTCTGTGGGCCCCTCCCCGTCAGTGCCCGGCCGATACACGCGTCCGACCTCGAACAACGCCAGATCGGTGTTCCGGTACCGGGCGTTGCGCTCGGCCACCTGCAGCAGGCAGGGCGCCAGCATGGTCCGCAGAGCTGAGGCATCGGCCGTGAGTGGGTTCGAGACCGCGATGGCCCGCTGGCGCGGGTCATCGGCGCCAAGCGCAAGGCGGTCGATGGCATCCGGAGCCACCAAACTGAAGGTCCAGGCTTCCGATAGCCCGCTGGCGACAAGGGTCTCGCGAACCAGATCCGTCGTCCGCTGGGGCGGAAGTCTCCTCCCGGCCATGGTCTCAGTGCGCGGGAGCGTCTCAGCGATGGAGTCGTAGCCATGAATGCGTGCGACTTCCTCGATCAGGTCGATCTCCTGCTCGAGGTCGGATCGGTAGGACGGCACCACGATGTGGATCGTGTCCGCCAGCTCCACCGTCATCCCCAGGCGGCGGAAGCAGTCGGCCATTTGCTTCGCCGACAAGTCGGTGCCCAACACACGGTTGACCCGCGCCGGGCGAACCGAGACAACGCGCGGGGTTGGGCGGTTGGGGTAGGCATCGACGGCCGCACACTCGACTCGCCCACCGCACACCTCGACCATGAGCTCGGCGGCGCGCCAGGCGGCGGCGAGGCAGCCTTCGGGATCGACGTGCCGCTCGAACCGGAACGAGGCGCCCGTGGACATGCCGTGACGCGCCGCAGTGTGGCGAACCGAGAGTGGCCTGAAGTGCGCCGACTCGATGAGCACCCGCGTCGTGGACTCGCCCACCTCGGTGGCAAGGCCACCCATGACTCCCGCGATGGCCACGGGGACCTCGGCATCCGCGATGACCAGGTCGCGCCGGTTGAGGGCTCTCTCCTTGCCATCGATGGTCTGGATCGACTCGCCCGGACGAGCGCAGCGGACCACGATGCCGGGCCCCCGGAGTTTGGCGAAATCGAACGCATGGAGCGGCTGCCCCAACTCAAGCATCACGAAGTTGGTGATATCGACTACGTTGTTGATGGATCGAACACCAGCCGACTCGACGCGATTCGCCAACCAGTCGGGCGACGGCCCAATCCGGACGCCGGTCACCAGGAGCCCAACATAGCGGGGGCAAAGGTCCGCGTCGTCGATGCGGACGGTGTACCGGGTATCGGCCGGTAGACTCCCATGGAGGCCGGTAGGCTGTGGCGGCCGGTAGCCCGTATCGAGAGCCGCCGCGACCTCCCGCGCCACGCCCACCATGGAGAGCCAGTCGCCACGATTGGGCGTCACATAGGTCGCCAGGACCGTGTCGGCGAATCCCCCACGACCCTCGAAGGACTCGATCGCCTCGACTTCGAGCCCGGTCATGTTGATCAGATCGGCGAGCTTGGCGGTGGGAAGATCCCAACTTACATACTGCTTGAGCCAGTCCAGGGGAACCTGCACAACCTAGCCTCCCACCCGGGAGGTACCCATGAACCTGCCCGGCATTGGTCTGGGAAAAGGGACACGCGGGACGCTCCACCTCGCGGGACCGCCGTCCGGAGAACCTCGCGCGGATCGGGGACTCGCACGGACTGGCCAGGATTGTAGGATTGGGCTTCCACGAGTGTCAACGCCGGTGCACGGCGAAGGGAGCGGGGCGTGGAGTCGCTCACCCACGAGGATGAACGAGGCAGGGCCCGGATGGTGGACGTCTCCGGTAAGCCGGTCACCACTCGGGTGGCGAAGGCCGCCGGCTGCGTCCGTATGTCGCCCGAGGCTCTGGCGGCCATCTCGGGCGGCCGCGTGCCCAAAGGCAGCGTCATCGAGACCGCCCGGATCGCCGGCATTATGGCGGCGAAGCAGACGCCGACTCTGATTCCCCTCTGTCACCCGCTCCGTCTGACCCATGTCAGTGTCGAGATCCTGCCGGCGGAGGACGGTCTGACCATCTCCGCCTCGGTGGCCTGTGTGGGCCAAACGGGCGCCGAGATGGAGGCACTCGCTGCGGTCGCGGTGGCCGCATTGACCGTGGTCGACATGTGCAAGGCCATTGACAGGTGGATGGTCATCGGCGAGATCCGGCTGCTCGAGAAATCGGGCGGTTCGAGCGGGGATATCCGCCGGGAGGAGTGACGTCCGTGGCCCACGTGGTGGCCGTGTGCCGCTCGGAGGTCAGAGGTATCTGCAAGTCACCGGCTGAGACGGCCCAGGTCGTGGCCGGTCACGGCCTGGAGGGCGACGCTCATGCCGGGCCGGGGCACCGCCAGGTGAGCCTGCTGGCGCAGGAGGCAGTCGACGCGGCGCGCGCGCTGGGCCTGGACGTGGGCGCGGGCGCGTTCGGCGAAAACCTGGTCTCCTCCGGTCTGGACACCGAAGCCCTGGGGCTCGGGTCCCGGATCCGCGTGGGGGTCTCCGCTGAGCTCGAGCTGACTCAGCGAGGCAAGATCTGCCACGACCCCTGCGCCATCCAGGAGATCACCGGCGAGTGCATCATGCCCAAGGCGGGGTTGTTCTTCACGGCAGTCCAGGGCGGCCCCGTGCGCCCCGGCGATGCGATCGAGATTCGGGCACTGGTTCCGCGCGCGTTGTTTCAGGTGGGCCTGGTCACGGTGAGCGACCGGAGCGCTTCGGGCGAGCGGCCTGACGAGACGGGGCCGGCTCTGAAGCAGATGGTCGAAGAAGCGCTCCAGTCGCGGGTGGCCGACGCGCGGGTTGTGCCTGATGACATCGATCAGATCTGCCAGGCCCTGATCGATCTGTGCGAGCGGGGGCTGGATCTGATCCTGACGGCAGGCGGCACGGGTTTCGCGCCCCGGGACGTGACGCCCGAGGCCACCCGACAGGTGGTCGAACGCTTGGCCCCGGGACTCGATGAGGCCATGCGGGCCGCCAGTCTACGGGTGACCCCGAGGGCCATGCTGTCCCGCGGCATCTCCGGCACACGCGGGGCGACGCTCATCGTGAATCTACCCGGGAGCCCCCAGGGCTCGCGCGAGAACCTGGGTGTGCTGATTCCCGTTCTGCCCCATGCATTGGGCCTGCTCCGGGGGACCGACAGGGACTGCGGGGGCCGATGAGGGTCAGCGGGCCCCGCACGCGGCCGCCCGCGGAGGGGGCTCACCGCGTCGGACGCTCCTTGAGCGAGTCCCGCAACTCGCGCATGGCGCGCAACTGCCGCTCGAGGTCTGCGCGCTCGGGAGAACCAGCCGACGTGGCATCGAGCCGCCGCTCCAGGCGCTGTATCTCCTGCTCGGTCTGCGTCTCCATCAGGGGCACCATGGTCTGGGTGATGCTCTCAGTTGCCCTTTGGGCCTGGCGCGCCAGATGGAAGCCAAGGACCATACACCCGCCGATGGCCAACAGGAGTAGGCAGCCCACCACAATGAGCGCGATGATGAGTGGACGGTTGGCATCAGAGGTAGGCACATGGGACGGTGTCCACTGCGGCGGCATGGCCCCGGGGGCCTGCGGTGAGTAGCTCACGATGAGTCCCTCCCGTCGCACGGCCTTTGGTGCGCTCCGTGGGCTCAAGAGTTCGCGCGGAATGACCCGAGGGCCTCGCCGGAGGCAGGTCCGGACCGGCGCGGGCCGAACTCCGAGGGGCTATGGCCGACGCCAGCGTGTGCCGGGATCGGCGGATCACAACGGGCGGCATGGCTGCCTATGGGCTGGGGCACTTTGGGGCCTCTGCGCTCATGGAAGCCATGCTGACACTGCTCGTGGCGTTCTACGCCACACATGACCCCGACACCGGCGGGCCCTACCTCAGCATCGGCGCCGCCACCTTCGCCGTGGGGGTCGGACGCTTCCTCGATGCGTTCCTCGACCCACTGGTCGGGTACTGGACGGACCGGATCCGCACCCGTTGGGGCCGCCGGGCCCCCGTGCTCGCGGCCACACTGCCCCCCATGTGCCTGTTCTTCGCGCTGATGTGGCTGCCGCTCACACCGTCGCCATCCGTGGCGAACCTGCTGGCCTTGACGGCCTCAGCCACGCTGTTCGTCATGGCCTTCACGGCCTACATGGTGCCCTATCTCGCCTGGCTGCCCGACTTGGCTCGATCGGTCGGCGATCGCACGAGGGCGATGGGCTGGATGGCCTTCTTCAACGTGCTCGGGGTCGCGCTCGGGAGCACGGGCGCGGGACAGCTTGCTGCGGTGCCCGCGCTGGGGTTCGGGGGTATGGGGCTGGTCTTGGCGGGTGTCACGCTCGCAACCGGAGGCGTCACACTTGCGACGGGCCTACACCGACTCGAACAGGCCGCGCCCGAACGCCCGGCCCTGCCGATTGTCGCCGCGGTCCGCACGGCCCTGGCGAACCCCCACTTCCGGCACTACTTGCCGAGCTTCGCGCTGTTCTGGGTCGGCCTGCGACTGCTGCTCTACTCGCTGCCGTTCTTCATCATGACCGTGTTCGAGGTGCCCAAGGGACAGGCCGCGGCGGCCATGGGGACCCTCATGGGCTGCGCGATCGGGGTCGGAGCGCTTCTGTTCCCGGTGATCCCTCGGCTCGCGGTCCGATATGGCAAAGCACGGCTGTACCGGGCAGGGCTAGGGCTCTTCTGCCTCACCGCCCCCCTGCTGCCGCTCGTTGGCCTGGTGGGGGACGCCGGCACAGGGCTTCACCAAGCCATGGTGCTCATGGCCGTGGCGGGCATCCCAACGGGCATCATGTTCGTCATCCCGTACACGCTTCTGGCCGACGTGATCGATTACGACGAAGATCAGACGGGGACGCGGCGCGAGGCACTCTACTTCGGCGTGCAGGGGTTCTTCGTGAAGGTCGCCCAACTGGCCGGACTCGGCCTCGGGGGCCTGCTCGTGGGTGGACTGGGGACCACGAGTGCATCGGGTCCGCGCCTGGCGGGCCCGATGGCGGCTGTGTTCGTGGCCGCAGGGCTCGCGTGGTTCCGCACCTATGCGCTGCAGCCCCGGGATGCGCCGACGGCCGACGAGCGCTAGCCCCGTCTCAGGGGGGATCCGGCGGCGCGAAACGGATGCGGCGCCCGCCTGGCCGGTCACTGGGCCCATACGAGGTCGGCGACAACGGCACGGTGGTCCGAGTGTTCGGTTCGCCGCGCCACGACGGTTACCGGACGAAGGCGCGTGTCCGCCCAGATGTAGTCCACCCGCAAGAACGGCTTGCGGTTCCGGACGGTGTTGCCCCAGCCGATGCCGGCGATGCGGAAGGTATCGGCCAGCCTGGCCGGCATGTCGCGGAGGAGGCTGTCGCCGGCCGCAGTGTTCATGTCGCCGCCCACGATCAGGGGGGTGGCGGGGTCGAGGGTGCGGACCCACTGGGCCAGCAGTTCGACCTGCCGGTGATGGTCCTCCCACACCAGGCGTGCCTCGTGGCGCGTCTCCGCCCGCCAGAAGTCCATGCCCCGGAAGGGCACACTGAAATGAACGCTGGCTACGATCAGCCGACGGCCGGCGGCGACCAGGTCCGCCGCCAGGACGAAGTCCTCGAGCGGCGGATCGACCGGAACGGACGTCAGGTGGCCACGGGACACGATGGCGAGCTCCCCACGCGTGAGGGCCTCGTAGCCCGGGTGGCGCGCCGCGACCTCGTCGAGGACCTCCGCTGTCGGCGCCTCCTGCAAGAGCACCACGTCGGGCTCGTAGGTAAGGGCCTCCTCGACCGAAGCCGCGCGGCGCGCCTTGCAGTTCAGGCCCACCACGCGAAGCCCCTGCCCGTCCTGCCGCGCGACGACCCACGCGGGGTCGGGCCACGGGCGGAACGCCGTCCACAGCGCGCGAGGCTCTTCGGCCAGCACCAGCACGAACACCAGCCATGCGACGAGAGTAATGGCCGTTCGGAGCGTCCTCCGCCGTGAATGGCTGAACGCGCAGAGGACCAGGCCGGGGAAGATCCAGAAGCCGGCCGGGTACTGGGTGAGCGCCGCCCAACCCGGCGGCCGCACCGCGTACGCGTATGCCATTAGGGCACACAGGGCGAGGCTTGCGGCAGCGAGTGTCCACTGGGTCCGGAGAACCACGTCGTCCCACAGTGGAGGCTCCGGGGCCCGCGGCTCGCGCACCCTAGTCGCCCCCCTGTGCGAAGCGCACATCGCCGATCACCATCCGGTGGTCGGTCCCGCGCGCTCTCCGCGTCACGGCCGCCTCAGGTGTAATATGATGACTCACATAGATATGATCGATCCGCGTCAGGGGCCATCGAGTGTGGTAAGTGTTCCCGAGCCCGATGCCCCGGGCGGTGAACACGTCGGTGAGGGTCCGTGGTACCAGGCTGAGGAGTCGGTCGCCAGCCGGAGTGTTGAAATCGCCCCCAAGGATCAGTGGCACGTCCGGGTCCGTCTGGCGGACGCACCGCAATGCCGACGCGAGCAGCTTCTCGCGGTGGCGCTGTGAGGCGGCCGCACGCTTCCAATGCCTCATCTCCCACAGGTCGAGGGCGAAGTAGGGGCGTGGCAGTCGCAGCGCGATGACGTTCAGCACCCGTCCGTCGATCGTGGCCCGGGCCATCATCATGTGCCGAGGGTCGTACGCGTCCTGCCGTATCCCTCGCAGCGGGCCACGTGCGACGATGCTGGCGTCGAAGCCCTCGAGAACCGAGTAGTCCGGATGGGCCTTCCTGACCTGAAGCCACAGGTCGGGTGTCGGCGATTCGGCCACGAGCAGGATGTCCGGCTGATGGCTCAGCGCGTCATTGATGGCTCGGGCCGAGCCACAGCAGTTCAGGGTGATCACGCGCAGGGCGGTTCCTCGCTCCCGGGCGTCCACCCATGCGCGCGTCGGCCACGGCCGCCCCAGGGTCAGCAACTGCCGCGGCTCCTCGGCGATGCACAGGGTGCTGACGGTCCATATGGCAAGGAGGACGGCGGTCCGCTTGCGGCGCCCCCTGCCGTGGCTGAGTAGGCCGAGAGCGATGCCCGGCGCGACCCAAGTCCAGACCGGCAACACGGTCATGGCGGCCAGCCGGTTCGGACCCAGTGCATGGGCGAGACTGAGCGCGGCCGCAAGGGCCACACTGGCCACGGCAAGGAGGGTCTTCGCGCCGCTCACAACTGCCCGGGCCGCGCTCTCCATTCGCTCGGCCTCATCACGCGAGCTCGGGGCGAGAGGGCGCGCATGGCGGCGATCGCGGCTTGGCTGCCGGGCGGGTCGGCTGCGCAACGAGGTAGACAGCGGAGGGCCTCCGGTGACCAGGATATGAGTTGGGAGAGGATACGCGGGAGGGCGCGCCGGGGGCAAGGGAGAGCCGAGACATGAAGGAGACCGCACGGCCCGGGCGCAAGTAACAGACGGCGAGGCAGCCTCGAGGGCCAGCCCCTGCCGATCCCGACGCGTTGAGGTGCTGGATGCCTTCCGACAGACCCGACGGCCTGCAGGTCCTGTGGGCTCCCTGGCGCATGGACTTCATCCGGTCGGCCAAGCCGGCGGAGTGCATCTTCTGCCAGAAGCCCGCAGAGGCCAACGATGCGGCGAACCTATTGCTCTACCGGGGCACGGAGTGTTTTGTTCTGATGAACCTCTATCCATATACCAATGGTCACTTGATGGTCGCGCCCTACCGCCATGTGGCGATGCTGCCCGACCTGACGGCTTCCGAAAGGGCGGAGATGATGGACCTGACGTCACTGTGCGTCGAGGTCCTACAGGCGAGCGTGTACCCGGATGGCCTGAACTGCGGGATGAACCTGGGACGGGCGGCAGGAGCGGGGATTGACCAGCACCTCCACATGCATGTCGTCCCTCGGTGGGTGGGCGATGTCAACTTCATGTCGACCATCTCGTCGTCGAAGGTCATCGTGCAGCATCTGGGCGAGACCTACGCGGAGCTGAAGCCGGAGTTCGACCGCCGGCGGCGCTAGCGAGGGTCGGCCCGCCACTCTCGCGAGCACTCGGGGTGAAAAGCACTGCCCTCCACCCCGTCTAATACGTACGGCATGGAGGGAAGAGGCGCCCGGCACCCGGCGGATGGTCCAGCTGCCTCCGGAGGCCGTGGGGGCCGGACAGAACCTGATGCCGCCACCGACCGACAAAGAGCTCGTGCGGCGCGTCCGCCGAGGGGACCGCGAGGCCATGGGGCAGCTGGTGGACCGCCACTACGCACCGGTGCTCAACTTCGTGGCACGCTTCGTCGGGCGAACTGAGTCGGCCAACGACTTGGCCCAAGAGACTTTTGTCAAAGTGATTCGGCGTCTCGAGTCCTTCGACGACCGGGCCGATTTGAGGACGTGGATTTTCGCCATCGCGGCCAATGCGTGCCGCGACGCCATGAGGCGCGCGAAGCGCCGCCCGGAGCTGACGGAGGCAGACGGGCCGGACCTGCAGCTGATCCGTGATTTCGCCGAAGACACGGATGACGCGGGGAAGCCAGCGGCCATGCTGGACCGCAAGCTTCGCGCCAACCAGGTGCGACGGGCCGTAGCGTCGCTGCCGGATCTGCACCGGGAGGTCGTGGTGCTGCGGTTCTTCCACGACCTGTCGCTCAAGGAGATCGCGGAGGTCTGTCACTGCAGCATCGGCACCGTGGGGTCACGCCTGCACTACGCGGTGAAACGCTTGGCCCGCGAGTTGGGGCCGGAGCTGGGAGATGCCGGAGGCATCGGGGATGAAGTGCTCGGAGACCAGACGGCTCCTGCAGGAACCAGAGGCTAAGAGGGAGGCCCACCCGAGGTACCCGGAACTGGCCGGGCACCTGGAGGCCTGTGAGGCCTGTCGGCATGACCAGGCTGAGGTCGAAACGGTCAGCGTACTTCTGCGCGAGTGGCCCTCGATCGAGCCCACCGTCGAGGACCGCCAGGCCGCGGTGGCGGCCATGGTTGCGGCCCTGGCGATCCGTTCGCGGCGGCCGCGGTCGCTGGCGTGGTCCGCGCGGTTTCCTGCGTGGCGCCCCGCTTCGGCCGCCACGGCCCTCGCCATCTGTGTGCTGCTGGTTCTCTTGTGGCCGTCAGGGCCGGGAGCCGACCCCGTGGCCGCAGTGTGCGAGGCCCTGGACGGCGTGAGTGTCTGGTCGGCCCACGGAACGATCACGCCCGCGATCATCCCGATCGGGGGGCGGCCCACAAACCGAATCGAGGTGCAGTTCGTCCGGCCAGACACCATGCGGGCCAGCATGGATGGCGACCTCGTGCAGATGCTCCAGCAGGGCGACACCCGAACATGGTACGTCAAGCCCATGAGACTGGCGGTGATCGAGAAGACCGAAGCCGTGGACTTCGTGAAGCTCTTCTCCGTCAACGAATGGCTAACCAATCAGGCCGTCTTGGCCACACCCGCCCGTGTCGTGGGTGAGGAATGGTTCCTACCCCAGCGAGTGAAAACGATCGAAGTGCGCATCGCAGACACACACCCCGATCTCGCCCGTCGCGTGGGGCTGAACACCATCATCCTCCACGCCAACGTGGACTCCATGTTGCCGGTGCACGCTCAGGCCGAGGGTTTCGCGCAGCTCCGCGATGAGATCCGTGCCCTCCTGACCCAGGCAGGCGTGCCGCTGGACCCTGTGCGCTCCCAGCCCTCCGCACGCAACACGGCATCAGACTATCTGACCCTCCACCTCCACTTCGGCTACGGAGGGGCGGCGGATCCAGCCGGTCTGAAACTGGACCTACCGGAGGGCACCACGGTCCTCGACCAGCGCGGCTAGGACCGCCATGTGCTTCTACCGTTTGGGCGCGGCCTGCCGGAGCAGGCTACGAGTCTCCCGCAGGCTCTCCTCCATCTCCTGGAGGCGCTCCTCGATCCGCTGCACGAGCTCGGGCGGGAGCTCCACACCAGGGGTGGAGGCCGGGGGCGGAACCGGTTCCGCCGTGGTGCTCGGCGGTGCCGGAGACGGTGCGGGAGCCGTGGCCTGGGGCACCACCGATGGCGCACCGTCGGCGCCAGCCGCCGTCGGCTCCACTGCGACGGGTGGAGGCGCGATCCCCAGCACGGCCTCCAGGGCCTGCGCCAGCGTGTCGCGCATGGCCAGCCTGTCGCCGAACGCACAGATCACCTGCTTGAGTGCCGGGAACGACATGCCCTGTCCCTGAGTGCCGTGGGCTTGGATGTAGAGCGGCTCCACATAGAGCAGCGACCCGCCGATGGGGATGACCAGTGTGTTGCCGCGAATGACGCTGGAGCCCCCCTGAGTCCACAGTGTCAGCTGCTGAGAAATCACTTGGTCGCTGTCGACCTTCTGCTCGAACTGGTAAGGCCCCCAGATGGTGCGGTTCTCCGGGAACTCGAACAAGTCCAGCCGGGCCCCGGTACCCGGGCTCCACGAGGCGCCCATCCACGCCGCCAGATTCGGACGCCCCTGCCGCGTGAAAGGCAGCATGAGAACCAGGTTGTCCTGCTTCTGTCCCGGCACGTCCATCACCACGTAGTAAGGCGACATGGCGATGGCCTCCTGCACACCCTCGACCTGCCGAGGCATGCCGGCCTGCGGAGGCCCGGGCTGCTGGGACGCTGGCGCTTGGCCTGCTTGCGTCTTCATGGGCCCGTGCAGCTCCATGGGCTGCACCCACTGCTGCTCGCCGCTGTAGAACACCCCGCTGTTTTCCACGTGGTAGCGCATCAGCATCATCGACTGGATGTGAAACATCATGAGCGGGTACCGAAGATGCTTCTGGCGATCCATGGGCATCTCGGAGAGCGGTGAGAACAATGCGGGGAACATGCTGCGGTAAGCTTTAAGGAGCGGATCGGTCTCGTCCGTCACCCAGAATCGCGTGGTTCCGTCGTACGCGTCGATGGTGATCTTCACCGAGTTCCGGATGTAGTTCAGTCCATAGCGGCCCGCCACGGAGGAGTAGGGGTAGCGGTCCGTCCGCGTGTAGGCGTCGATGATCCAGAAGGGTACCCCGTTATCGTCGATGGAGATGTACGGATCGACATCGGGCGCCAGCACTGCCCACGGGCACAGGGCGTGAATGCGGTGGCGAATGTCGCGGTTGAGTATGATCTTGCTCTCTGAAGTTATATCAGGACTCACCACAAGGTAGCCACTGTGGAGGCGCAGGGCGAAAATCAGGCGGCGGAACAGGCCGGAGAGGAGGACGCCATCCTTACCGATGTAGCGAGTCGTCTGCGCCTTGTCGGCGCCCAGAGGGTAGTCATTCTCCTCCACCTTGGTGCCCACCACAACGAACTGAGGCGTCGAACGCGACGGAGGCCGGGGCGCGAAGCGATCGTCATAGCCGGCGCTGGAGCTACCGGAGCCGCCCGGGGGACCATGGCCGATCTCCCCGAAGTAGATTCGCGGCTGGGTGAGCTGAATGGGTCCCGACGACTCCGTGGGTAGCCCATACAGGAAGTACTCGGGCAGCCCCTCAGAGGTCACGCGATCGACGGGACTCATCGAAACGCCGTATCCATGAGTGTAAACCACGTGGCGGTTCTGCCAGGTCTGGCTCGCCGGGGGGAGACCGTCCACATTGATCTCGCGCGCACTGAGCATGACCTGGCGGAGCCGGCCGTTGATCTCGTAACGGTCCACGTCGATATCCACGAATTGGTAGTAGGGATAGAGCTGCTCTTTTTGCGCGTAGACATCGCGGAGCGGGCGGTGATCCCATAGCCGGATCGATCGGACCGTCGTCTCTTTCTCGGCAAGATCCTGCTTGGTGAGCCGATTCTCCGCTGGGAAGGGAGTGGCGACGATGCGGTCGAGCCCGTACGCCGCTCGAGTCGCCTGGATGTTGCGTTCGATATACGGCATCTCGAGCTTCTTCTCGCCGCCCTTCACATAGACTTGCAGGGCTCGCGGATACGCGTTGCCCGCGATGATGGCGAAGCCGAACACGATAGCCAGGGCGATGCCGTTGAGGCGGACACTGGTACCCGAGCGCATTGTGGCGAGGAAGAACAGCGCACACGCCACCGCCAGCACCGCTGAGATTGTGAGCACTCCGATCCGGCCATGGACGTCGGCGTAGCCCGGTCCGCCATAGAGTCCGCGGTCGACATTCAACAACTTATACCTGGCCAACCAGTAGGCGCCCGCCTTGAGCACCAAGGCAGCGGCGATCAGGACAGACAGGTGGCGCCGGACCTCGGGGGTCACCTTCACGGTGCCGCCGGTGATAAAGATCCGGTCCTGATACAGGTACAGGAGAGTGGTTCCCGCTATGGCGAGGACCAGCGCGCTCAGCAGATGCCCCAGGGCGAAGCTCAGGAACGGCAGCCGGAACACGTAGAAGGACGCATCGAGCCCGAACAGCGGGTCGGTCTGGCCGAAGGGTTGCGCATGGATGAACTGGAGGAGCAGAAACCACCGGGTCTTTGCCGTGAGTCCGAAGAAGATCGCAATCAGTGCTGCCGAGCCCAAGACCCAACGGTCTATGTGAGCATCGATCATCTCGCGGTCCACGTACTGGAAAAGGCTCGGGCCAATGTAGTGGTCGTCGCGCTTGGGGGTCCGGCGAGACAGACGCAGGTTAGGATAAATGATCAGAAACACGCCCAGTGCCGACGCCACCAGCAGATAGGCCGAGGTAAGCAGCGTCTTGATGTAGACGGTCTCGTAAGGGTGCGCCGGACCCGCGGAGTCCCCCAATGACTTGCACCAGAGCCACTGGGTGTAGAGGCGGGAGAACACGTAGAGCCCGCCGGCCAGAACCAGGACCACAGCCGACCGGACCCAGACCTTCCTGGGAACATTCATCGAGTGGGCTTCCAACCTTCCACGTCGCGGGATCAGGCGCGCCGGCCACACCATCGGCCCGAGCCTGAGGGGCAGCACGCACTAGTCGTCGTGCAAGTCCAGGTCGAGCAGCAGGTCACGGAACTGCCGGAGCTCTCGTTGCCGCTCATCGGAGTCTTCTGGACCGCGAATGCCGAGCCCTTCGGCTGGCAAGGACGCCTCTTCCATGACCGCCGACGAGACATAGACTCCCGCACCCATGCGAATCGCTACCGCGATGGCATCACTGGGCCGTGCGTCAACGATCCGCGTCTGGCCGTCGACGCGCAGGGACATCTCTGCATAGAAGGTCCCGTCACGGATCTCGGTCACGACCACACGATCCAGGGCAACGTCAAGGCCCCGCATGACACTGGCAATCAGGTCGTGGGTCAGGGGCCGGGGAAACTTCTGCGACTCGAGCTCGAAGTGGATGGCCGTGGCCTCCGCCATGCCGATCGGGATGGTCAGCACACGTCCATGCCGCTGGTCGGTGAGTACGACCAGTGGCTTCCGGTCGCTACTGAGCACGATCCGATCGACTCGGACCTCGATGAGCTCCTGATCCATCTCCGGAGTGCCACCTGCCTCGGCCGAGATCGCGGCGGCCGAGCCAGCCGGGAGCACGCCTTCCCTGAAGGTGCCGCCGCCCGAGCGGCGTCTGCTGGGCGAGCGCAGTGAGGCCAGTGCCTCGCCAATCCTATCATAGCACGATCACGGAAGGTCGTTCGGCGCGGAGGATAGCCCGGCCGCTTTCGGGGTGCTGGAACGTCGCCGCGGGAGGCGCATCGGCTAGCCGGCGGCGACAGCCTGCTTGCAGGCCTCGAGCGTCTCGCGGGCGATGACCAGCTCCTCCTGCGTGCGGATCACGAAGGCAGCGGCTCGGCTCTCGGGTGTGCTGATCACTCGATCACCGCGCCCTGAGCGGTTCCGCTCCGGGTCGACGTCGAGACCGAGGAATGACAAGCCCATCAGGATGCGCTCGCGGAGCTCGGGGCTGTTCTCTCCTATGCCGGCCGTGAACACGACCGCATCCAGACCGCCCATGGCCGCGGCGTAGGCGCCGATGTACTTGCGGACACGGTAGCAGAACACATCCACGGCGGCCCGCGCTCCCTCATGGCCGTTGCGGGCGGCTTCGGAGACATCGCGCATGTCGTTGGAGGTGCCCGAGAGTCCCAGGAGGCCGCTCTCGCGGTTGAGCATCCGCTCGATCTCGGCGCCGGTCTTGCCCAGCTTCTCCTCGAGGAAGGGGATGATGGCCGGGTCGATGTCGCCGCTCCGGGTGCCCATGACTAGCCCCTCGAGCGGCGTCATGCCCATCGAGGTGTCGACGCACACGCCATCGGCGACCGCGCTCATGCTGCAGCCGTTCCCGAGGTGACAGGTCACGATGCGGGCGTGGGCGCCGTCGCGCCCCATCTGGGTGAGCATCTCGGCGGCGCGGCGGGCGACGTAGTAGTGACTCGTCCCGTGGAAGCCGTAGCGACGGATGCCGTGGCGTTCGTAGAGCTCATAGGGCAGCGCATAGAGATAGGCCCGGCGGGGCATGGTCTGGTGAAAGGCGGTGTCGAACACGGCGACCTGCGGCTTGCCGGGGAGGGCAGCCATGCAGGCGCGGATGCCCAGCAGGTTCGGGGGATTGTGCAACGGGGCCAGGCTGACACAGGCCTCGATGGCCTTGATGACCGGCTCATTGATCAGGACCGCGCTGCAGAATGCCTCTCCGCCATGGACAACCCGATGGCCCACGGCATCGATCTCATCCAGATGGTTGAGGACCTTGCCCTCGCCCGTCGTCAGCAGCTTGACCGTCTCCTGGACGGCGGCGTAGTGATCCTCGATGCTGCTCTCGTAGTCAACGCGGTCTTTGTCGGTGGGTCGATGGTGGACAACAGCGTGCTGGTCGCCTCCGCCGCCGATGCGCTCGATGAGGCCCGTGGCGGCGACGGTCTCGGTGCGCATGTCATAGAGGATGTACTTGAGGCTGGAGCTGCCGCAGTTGACGACGAGAACGACCATGTACCTTCTGCACCACCCAGGTTGCGTTTGGCCCGTGCCACCGGTCGACGACGACCAGGCACGCGAAGGGCCCTATCGGTCGGGCTGACACGCAGCCCACTGCCAAGGGCCAACCATCGCGATCACGTACGAGGAGTGCGGGGTGCCACTGGCGCACCCCGTGCTGGCGAGCTACTGGAGGAAGCATACCATACCGCGCCGCCGGGTCGCACCGGAGTCCGTGCGCAAATGCACGAAGTCTGCGGGCGCAGAAGGGCAGGGGGCTTCAGAGACAGCCCGCAGCGGTCTGATTCGCGGAGAGAAGCCGGGACTCGGATGACGCCCATGGAGGCGCCACCAAGCAGACGCTCAACAGCCCGCCCCTGCGGCCCAGGAATGTATCCGCTTACATTTGAAAAGCCTATTGCGCCGCTAGGTAGTCATGACTACGATTCCCATACGTCGTGCCCAGCGGGGCGCTTCTCATACGTCCGAGCGACCCAGTCGGTCTGTCATCTGCCGCATCTGCGGCGTGCGCCTGCTGCGCCGTCGCACTGCTCTGGGCTGCCTCCTCTCTTGCCGGCGATGACTCCCCGCTGTATGCGCCCGGCAACCTGCTCTCGAACCCCTCGGTGGAGCTCGGCATTGCGCGTTTCGGCGAGCCAACTGACTGGCAGCCGGCGGGTGAACGAGGCATCACGCTGACTCGTCTGCCCTACGGCATTGGGGGCCTAGTGCTCGCCCAGGAGCTGCCGGTCGCTTCGGGCCCGGCGGTCCCCACGGTGGCCCTCTGGCCGCCGTCGGTTGCGTACTCGCCCGAAGGCACGTTGCTGGTTGTCGACCGCGGCTGGCGTGTGCTGTTCTGGCTCACCCGCGAGGGCACTGTGGCCGCGCGCCGGGGTTGGCCTGGCGTGCCCCCTCCTCCCCCGCCTCGCATGGATCGGGCCTTCAGGCTGATGGAGGAGGTCAGGTTGATCCTGGCAGACGGGTGGCCGCTGTTGCCGCCGGAGTCGGATCCGGGGGGCTTCGTCCCGCCGCCCGATCCCACAGCAGGGAGGGCTCTGCTGACTGGCGTTCCGCTGGCTGGCGGCCAAGTGGCGATGCTCTGGGGACCACCGCGGCCGGCAGTGAGGCTCTACCGTCTGGATGGCAACACGGAGCTTGAGGAGGTCAGATCGGCGCGGGCCGGCCTGGACGGCGGCACGGACGTGCGGGAGGCGCGCGGGTGGGAGAAACTGAGGACGGCCATCGGCGAGCGCCACCCCGAGTGGCGCCGCGAGCCGCCGGTGATCGGCGTGAGCCGTACTGGAGACGAACTCGTGGTTACGGTCGGTTCGCCTACGGCAGTGCCCCGCTGCGTGTGGCTCTCTCGGGAGCTGCAGGTCGTCCGCGAGTCGCTTGGCCTCTACCCGGTTGGCGGCGGACGGGCCTACGGGTACGTGGCAGGCGAGAGGGCGCACCTTACCCTCTACGAGGGAGAGAGCGTGGCGGCACAGACGCCCGTTCCGGAGACAACCTTCGAGAACGCAAGTGGATCCGAGCTTCTGGTCGTCGGGGTGCTGGGCCGTATCGGGACAGGCGCGCTTCTGGAGCTCGCCGAGCCAGCCGCGCGCATCGAGTACGACGAGGCGCCGCCGACGATCCCGACCGTTCTGGGCCGCGTTGCTCGGGTATCGGCCGACGGGCGGCTGGTGGACGCCATCGACTTCCGCCGAGTCGCGAGCCCCGAGCTGCTCCCGTGCTGCGGGTTCGACGGCCAGTTGCGGGTCGCCATTCCCCACTGCGACGACACAGCCATCGAGATGGTCGAGGTGGCATTCGATGACCGGTAGGCGCTGGCGCTCCGTGGCGATTGGATGCCAGACCGTCGTGCTCGCGGTTCTCATCTGCGCCCCCTGTCGCGCCATCGTGAACGCGCCGTCGTGGCCATTCGCCCCGCCAGACGGCACCCAGGGCTTCTGGGCTGAGCGCCGCAGCGTGAGTATAGCGCCGGGCCCCGTGGTGCCGGCTCTGGAGAGCTTGGCCGACCAGATGGGCTGCCGGCTGATGCTTGCCGGAGTGGGCATGCCCTCCGGGACGCTGGAGGTCGCCGCGGAGCAGGCACCGAGGCTGGACATCCTACGAGCCGTGGCCGTCGCTTGCCACCGGATCCCGTACGCCGTGGGCGCGGTTGGCGCACTGGGCTCCCTTCGCCAGGAGACGAGCCTCTATCTTCGGCCGGAGGGGCTCGACTGGCTCGATCTTGCCTTCGAGCTGGATTGGGACGCGGGCGGGGCACTGGCGCTCGGCTCGGGTGTCCGAGTGAGCGACCTGAGTCCGCCGCTCCGCGAACGCTTGATGGCGGTAGCCGGCGCCGAAGCCGGCGGCGCTCCTGACGAGCTTGCTGTCTACCTTGCGGGGCGGCTCTATCTGTGCTTCCACGATGGCGATGAGCGTATCCCTGCCCAGCCAAACGAGTTCCCTGCCCCTGCCGGTGGTGAGCTCGCGCCGATGGGCCCCACGGGCCAGGCGCAGCCTGGCGCGGAACGACTCGCCACCGACGGACCGGAGTCCCCTGCTATCGCTGCAGGGGCCCTCGTGCGTGCGACGCTGACCCCGGGCCGGATTGAGCAAGATCCGCGCTTCGCTCCCGTGGAGCGGGCCCTCCGTGCAGCCACCGGCCTGGACAGCGCGAGCCTTACCGTCTCCACGACCTACGAGGGCGCGCCCATCGCGTTCGTCGGGCCGGAGACCGGTGGACCGGATGACGTGATCAGCGCCACCGCGCTTGCCCTCCATGGCGAGATCGAGCTCCGCGGTGCAGTTCGCCACCTCTACCCAACTCCGGCGGCGAATCCCGCAGCCTACGGCCTCCGCATCGCTCTACTGACCCTGACTGCGCGGTGGGCCGAGAGGATGGGCCTCGAGCCCGATCTCGTCGCCTGGGGCGCAGTGCAGCCGTGGCCGCCGGCCAGCGATGCTCCACGCGAGGTCGCCTGGAGGGAGTATGAGGCGCTGCGCCTGTCCGGGCGGTTCGCCGAGGGGGCGCGCCGGTTCTGCGAGCTCCGGGCTCCGCGGCTGCAGTGGGTCCCGGTCTTCGAGCTCCGCGTGCGGGGTGTCCCGGAGGTCGGGGACAGCCTGGGTCCCGGCTTCCGGTGCGTTATCCACTAGGCCGCACGTAGCTGCCTACGTTCGGGAGGTCGCCATGGTACGAACGCCGCGCAGGAGGGCAAGCTGGTTCTGGGGGCTGCAGATGGCAGCCCTAGCCGCGTGGGCATGTGCCGCGTCGGGTGCCGACCTGCCCCAGTGGCCGCTGGAGGAGCTCTTCCGAATCCCGTACGGCACCGCCGACAGCGCCATCGGGTACACACAGGCGATCGAAGCGCCCGAGCCGTGGACGGTCAAGGCGTGGACGGTGACGCCCCGTGGGACGCTACTGGTTCTCGACGGGCCGAGCGGGCTTCTGAAGGAGTTCGCCACCGACGGCAGGCTTGTCCGTACCCTGCCGGCACTCAAGCCCGCGTGGGAGCGGGCCGTGCAGCGTGATGAGAAGCTACGACGTCTCTGCGTGCGGGCTGATGGGTCGACGAGCCGCGCGCTCAACCTCTGCACCGCCGATTCGGTAGCCGAGGACTCGCGTCGCCGCACCTTTGTCTACAGCGCGACCGATAGCGTCATGCTGATCCTCGACGCCGAGGGTACGCCCATCCTGGACGAGTACGACGAGGAGGGCGAGTTGGTCGCCTACGGCGGTTGGGCCGTCCTCGAGGCGGGGGTCGCGGCCCTCGCGGGTGAGCGGCACTGGGACCGGATCCACTTCGACAGCGTCGCGGCAGACACATCGGGCGATCTGTACCTGCGCTGTGCGTCCGAGGGCTACCTGCAGAAATGGGAGTGCTTCCTTCTGGCAGTCGACCCGGAGCGGCTCGCGATCACCAGCCTCATCCCGGCGCCGTGGCCCACGCTGGGGGGCGCAGCGCTTCGACTCGACGACGTAAGCCCGGGTGTCCTCAACCTGTACGTTCTCGACCGTCGCGGAAGCGAGACCGGGAGCATGGCTATTCGCAGCCCGCGCGAGGTCATGGGCGCGGGCGGTAAGCCTGCGGGCGCCTCGGCGGTTGGGGCGGCGTGGCTGGACGCAGCCGGCAGGCCGATCCTGAAGTGGGGCGACCGGCCAGACTGCCTGGTGGCGCACTCGCGAGAGACCGGCGATGCGCTCGCGTGGGCGCCTCTGCCACGCCACGAGCGGCAAGGCGTGTACTCCGGGCTCCCCCAGCAGGCCCCGGGGGGCGGCATCTGGTGGGTCCACTTCGGGGCCGACTCCCTGCGTGTGCTCTGCTTTCCGGCCAGTGCCGCTGCGGGCGAGGGGGGTGGTCTGAGCCACACGCCTGACTAGGTGGGGCTGCCCCGTAGGCAGCCAATGATACCACCAGGGCCATTGGTCCGCTGCGTGCCCCCGGACGCGGGGGCCAACCCCGATCCGGCCCCGGGCTCACCTGAGTGGCCGTCCACGCAACCGCTGAGGACGCTCTCTGGTTGCCGACCCACAATGTGTGGGCACGGTGGTCTGTGCGTGGTTGGTCTGCGCGCGACTGGGACGCGGCCAGGGGAGGCTGGACCATACCGGTGGTCACCGCGAAGGGAGACGACTCATAGCATGCTCCGAAGCCTAGGAGTGCTGGCATGGGGACTCGCACTGGCGGTTCCGACGTGGGCAGCGTGGCGCGAGGGAAGCACCGAGAGCGGGGACGCGGGCACCAGTGTCGTCCTGGGCGCCATCGCGCCGGGGATCATCAAGCCGCCGGCGTCCTCTGATGGGAACAACTGGTGGCTGATCCAGGGCAAGTCAGGCCAGGTCCAGGCGCAGATCATGGACACCGACTACTGGGACGGTCCTGCGCCGCCGCCGTGCGGGTGTTATGCGACCCCGTGACGTACCACTGGAGCGTCGAGCCCCCAGAGGCGGGCAGTTTCAGCAGTGTGACCGCCGCCATGCCCACCTTCACTGCGGCGAGCGACTTCACGGGGCAGGCGGTTCTTCGCGTATACGCCTCGGACTCCGGCACCAAGAACGACGACGACTCGCTCGTGGCGACGCGGGCATTCAGGGTCGTTGAGCTTGAGAAGCTCATCGTCTTCTGGAGAGGCGGAGGTGCGTACCCGTTCGACACCGACGGGATCGACTTCCGGGCGCTGATATACGTGAAGGGTAGCGAGGACTACGACTACTGCGGCATGGAGACCAGCGGCGAGTGGTACAAGGTGGCCCATCCTGACACCGGAACGCCCTCCGCGGAGGATCCGGAGGCGCCGGCGAGCCTGGAACGGTCCGCCCCGCCCACCGGCAAAGGGCAGGAGTCGATGGGCGTCCAGAACTGGAACTTCCTCCTGCATGACCGATCAGACCCCGACGACCACCACAACAGAGCCTACTGGCACACAGGCGAGGGAAGCCACTCTGTCGGCGGGTGGGGCGCGAATGGCATCACTCTCGACGTGGGTACCCGCAACGCACGGGCCTACTGTCAGCTCCAAGACTCGTGGGGGAACGGGACGGCCAAGGTCAGCAAGTACAACCCCTCTGATCCAGCCATGGATGGCCAGGGGGTTCGCCTATCCATCAGGACCACCGAGTACAACGGGCATGACCTGACCTCGATGCTCCAGATGGCCTTCGCTTATCTCCACGTTTCGTACGAGTGGGGCGGGTATGGTTTCGGCGGCAAGAGCACCGCCAACCAGCAGACCAAGTCGGGTGGGGCGATAGGCTACGACCTCTACGGGACGGACTGCTCCGGGTTCGTCTCTGCCGTGCACTGGAGGGGCGGAGCAGGATGGAGTCCTTGGAAGAAGACCACCTGGGATATCGCAGCCGACTGTGAACTCATCGCTAATCACGACGATCCGGGGTACGGGGGCTACGACGAGGCGGAGGTCGGTGACATGCTCAACTGGACCGAGGCCCATGTCCGCCTCATATACGCCATCACCGGCACTGGAGAGACCAGGAGGTTCTTCTACATCGAGGCTAGCGGCGAGTCGCTGGCGCAGGGGGGCGGACGGGTACGAACGGGGAACTGCACCGCCGCACAGGCCAAGAGTGCCCACTATGACATCGTCCGTGGGTGAGCGCTGCAATGCACCACGCCGCGCGGGCGTTGGTGCCCAGGACACCAGAACCGGGGCGCAGATGAGCCGCCCGCCCCCCGGCCGGCGCTATCGTGCGCGCCGGTACTCGGAGGAGGTGGCAGGCTGTGAAGCGAGCCAGGTTGTGGCTTGCTGTCTGTGTGCTCGCCGCGGGCTACCGATTGCCGCCCCCTTCGGGGGCTCGGGCTCACGTCGGGAGGAGCCCCGAATGGGCGTTGTGTGCGGTAGCCCGGGGCGGGAGCCCCGGGCGGCGGGGCTCACCGATCGCCACCGCTCTCCCGCGCGCCCGCTGCTCCGTATGTGTTCCGCGCGCCTGTCGCCGCAGGCCATCTCGCGGCCTGCGCGCTGATACTCGGAGGAGGTGGTAGGCTGTGAAGCGAGCCAGGTTGTGGCTTGCCATCAGCGTACTCGCTGTTGGCATCGTGCTTACCGGTGTTCTGGTCGCTCTGCCGTTGGCGATGGCGGCGCCCTCGTGGGAGCCCACGACTGCACTGTGGACCCGAGTCGCATTCACCGACCCGGCTCTGGTCGGCTCCGTCGCCGACCGTGCGCTGAAGGCCAGAAGGGCTACGCACCGGCAGGTGCTCGACCTACTGGCAAACGAGCAGCTCAGCGGCAGGGGCCGGTTCGAGGCGTACCGTCTGCTGGGCATCCTGCGCCCCGCAGACAGGCGAACCATCGAGCTGCTGTGGGCGCAGCGGGCGGACCGGCTCGAGGCCGATGAGACGTCTGCGATGCTCAACCGCGTGGACCCGTTCGATGTGCGCGCGGCCGAGGCAGCGCTGGGGGAGATCGGCCTCCCGGCCGTGCCGTACCTGCTGCGCGAACGGGAGGCCAAGGACGAAGAGCCCGGAGGGCCGTCTGTCATCGCCGGACCCCAGTGGATTGCGGGGCCGGCGGCACTGCCGATGGCCGAGGAAGCGTGGAGAGCCAAGTGCGGCCCCGACGAGGCCAAGCGGCTCACGCGCGGCGTGGCGTCTGCGGTGATGGCACCGCCCTACGAGCTGCGCTCGCGCGCGAAGCCGAACGAGGCCGCTCAGGGCGACCTCGTCGACCTGCTGAACTCGGAGGACCCGGCTGTCCGGCTCGCCCCCGCGGCCCGGCTGATCCGGCAGTTGCGGGAGGCGGAGCAGTGGCTGGCGGAGGCGTTGGCCGTGGAGGACAGCAACATCCTGCACGACCTGCGCGAGCGCCCGCCTGATGCGCCGGTGTCCTATGTCGTGACCCAGTGGCCGGCCGGGCAGGAGCCGCCGACCCAGCTCTCGGAGCAGGGACGGTTCGAGTGCATCCAGGCGCTG
>JAKPQA010000091.1 GCA_029547025.1 Armatimonadota bacterium | reverse complement strand
GCAGCATCCCGGGCAGCTGGATGTTGTCGGTCCACTTCGTGCGACCGGTGATGAGGCGCGCGTCCTCCTTGCGCTTGCGGGCGGTGCCGACCTCGGATGCCGGGCGGTCGTCGACGGCGGTCATCAGGCCTCACTCCCCTGCGTGGCCGCGGTCGGCTCGCTCATGCTGCTCGCGCACGCCGCCACCGCCTTGACGATGTTGTGGTAGCCGGTACAGCGGCAGAGGTTGCCCTCGAGGCCCACCCGGATCTGCTCCTCGGTGGGGTTCGGCGTCTCGGCGAGCACGTCGATGGCCTGCATGATCATGCCGGGCGTGCAGTAGCCGCACTGGAGGGCGTGGTTGTCGTGGAACGCCTGCTGCATGGGGTGCAGCTCACCGTGCGGGGCGATGCCCTCAATGGTCGTCACCTCGTGCCCGTCGGCCTGCACGGCCAGGACGTTGCACGACTTCACGCTGCGCCCGTCGAGGTGCACGGTGCACGCACCGCAGTTGCTCGTGTCGCATCCGACGACGGTGCCCACCTTCCCCACCACTTCTCGCAGGTAGTGGACGAGGAGTGTGCGCGGTTCGACGTCGTCGGAGCACAGGACTCCATCGACGGTGACGTTGACCCGAGTCATCGTTGACTCTCCTTCAGCAGGGGACCGTGACGTGTTCGTGATCCTCACCGGAAGTGACGCCCGCCACAAGGGCTTGGACGAAATCCGCACCGATTGGTCCTTCAGACCGTCAAAGGTGGTGGTGGTGGATCGAGCCCCTGATGACCTACTCCCGCGGGCGGCGAGTCACGTGGGTCGCCACTCCCAGAGCGCCGAGCGCGCAGCAGACGGCAACACTCCATTGGGTCGGGTAAGGCCCAAACACGAGGATGGGGCGCCACGCGTCAGCGGCTTGCCACACCATCAGGCTGAGTAAGGCGTACGTGGGAACGAGCAGCCACGCGAAGGTGTCGGAGAGCCATGCAGTAATGAGGAGACTGAGCCCGGTCCCAGCGGCGAAGTGGGTCGCGACAAGCAGGTACGGCTTCTCCTCAGGCAGCGTCGCAGCCCCCAGCAGCAGCATGATCGCCAGCCCGCAGATGATGAGCGCGTACAGGGATCGGTGCGCGGCCAGCCCGCGGCAGGACGTGCGTTCGAGGGTCCGTGCTGGACTCTCGAGCAGCGTTGTGCAGGTGACGCCCACGATCACGGGCATCAGGGCGAGGCTGATCACGGGGACGTACTCCTGGCCGAAGCCCGGAGGCAGCGCGGGGATGCGGCGGCTCCCCACGGCTGCCGTCACGAGGCCCAGCACCACGACCGTCCCGAGCGCCCTGGACAGCTGCCGGGCTCTGAAGTATGGGCTCACAAGGGTGCGCATGCCCCGTCAAGCCCGGCCGCAAACCAGTCGACCTGTTCGCTGATCGGCCCCTCGGGGATGCCATGGGTCTCATCAAACGCCTGCGGCGGAAGTGCATCCGGTACGGCCCGCCAGGCAAGCCAGCGTTCGCGTACCAGGACGTCGTCACTGACAGCGACCTCCCCGGGTGTTCCCTCGCACGCGAGCCACCGCACAAGATCCGGTGCCAAGTACTCCGCCAGCATCCCCGGCCCCGCGTTCTGCGTGCCGATGTAGAAGGACACGCTGGAATCTGAAAGCGCCAGTCCCGCCTCAGCAACTCGATCGGGTAAGGGCAAAGCTGTATCAAGATCCTCCACCATCGCGTCAGTGACGTCGCGCAACGCCGGCAGGTAGTACGCGTGCTCTTTCCACACGCACACGACAACCACGCCCTCGGCGCAGATCTGTTTCTCTTCGGCCACCGGCGCTCCTCGCTCGCCTGGTCCCGTCAGAACGCTGACCAGCCCCAGCCCTACCATCACTCCAGCCGCAGCCATGCCGAGCCATGGCTTGGATCGGCGCGCGGTTGCGACGATCAGCCCGCCTACCGTGAGCGCACAGAACCAGGCCAGCTGGCGGGCAGCCGCTTCTGGGGCAAGGCGGGTCCCCACCGCAAGGACGCCGTTGTCCAGCGCGGTCAGGAGCGCGCTCGGCGATCCCGTCCCGTAGGCGAGACCGACATTCAGCAGAAATGGGGCAACGGCGGCAACGATGAGGAGGCCGAGCCTTGGTAGGTAGGCGCCCAGAGCTAGGCCCAAGGCCGTGTGGGCAGCGATCCACCCCACGCCGACGGTCAACACAAGCCACGGAAACTCGATGGGGTCGGAGCGTCCCCACGTGGTGATCAACAGGGTTGCGGACGCCGCGATGAACGCGGCCAGCATCCAGCTCGTGATCCCAACCCAGCGCCACAGCGTGATGACCACACCGGACCGCGCCCCCCTCCCGGGGTACAGCGGTGAGGACACGTCACTGTCACGCTGGGCGTCAAGGCCCGCTGCGAGGACGATGAGCGGCAGGGCAAGAGTGAAGGCGTTGACGGCCGTCTGAGCAGTCTCCATCCACGCGCCAACCCAGCCGTTGTTGAGGAGTCCGTACGCGACGGCCGCGAGCATCGCTGCTGGCGCGGCCAGCGCACCCCAACTTGCTCGGAGCGCCAAAGCCAGAGATCTCACGCAGAGCGCTCCTGACGGAGCAGGTGCGCAAAGCCAGCCTCGAGACTCTCGCTGTCCGGCCCGTGAGAACGCAACCCCTCCACAGTGTCCGAGAAGACCACAGCACCGTCGAAGAGCACGATGACGCGACCGCCAAGCGCCGCCACCTCGGCGAGTTCATGGGTACTCACGACAACGGCAGCAGACTCCGCCACCGTTCGGACGACGTCGCGCAACTGCAACCGCTGCTCCGGATCGAGGCCAACAGTGGGTTCATCGAGGAGGAGGACCGGGGGCAACCCCACCAGGGCGCAGGCCAGTGCAACCCTGCGACGCATGCCCCCAGAGAGGGTTCGACATCGATCGCGCGCCTGTGAACTCATCGAGACCTGCTCTAAGGCAAGGCCAACCGCGTCGCGATCCTGCACCCCCTTCAGCCAGGCCGCGTACTCCACAACGTCACGAACGCTCATGTGACCCGGGAGAACTGGGTCCTGGGCCAAGTACCCGATGCCCGCCAACGAAGCGCGATCCTGAACAGCATCCCCAGCCCGATCACCCAGCGACACCGACCCCGCCCTCGGAGCCAGGTCACCGGCCAAGGTGCGAAGCAACGTCGTCTTGCCCGCACCGTTGAGGCCAAGCAGGCAGGTGAGACCGACGTCAAGGTCGAGGTCGATCCCCTTGAGCACTAGCGACCGCCCGTAGCCTTGCTCAAGACCCCTCACGTGCAGGATCGTCATGCGCGCACTGTAACTGCCGATGTAGACCTGCGGGTCACCACCAGGGTCACGGCCACCGTGCTTCGACGAAGCCTGATCCACTTGCGGGGTCTGGGCGCAGCGTCACCCGGGTATCCCAGTGGTACCGGGAGGACGGCCATGTCAATGAGACCGCAGAGGATCGCGACGCGCAGAACGTGGCGCCGCCGTCGTAGATCGGGTCGTCAGGACTGAACGAAATGTTCCGGACGAGTTGCCACGTGAACTTGTTTCGACATGAGGAGCCCGGTGCATCCCACAGAACTGTCCCCTTCTTGTTCACAGCCGGATAGGCGCGGTCGCTCTTGCCGGACGTGTCCGCAGGGAGTCTCTGATTGCCGTAGATCGTCGCGTTGAAGGACCGATAATCGCTGCCGGCTTGTGCGGCTGCCAAGCCCGGGCCCAGGGCGAGGAGCAGAGTTGACACGATGATGGTCAGTCGGTGCGACATGAGATGAAACCCCCGAGTTCTGCCAGTGTCTCCGTGGAACTGGTGCACCGATAGTCCCCCCCCGCTCGGGCTGTCAAGACGAGGTGTTCAGTCGGGCGCGAAGACGTGCCCGGCACGGTGCCCTACACCCGCTCCGGCTGCTAGCTCCGTCACAGGTGGTGGTGGATCGAGCCCCCGGTGTCCTGCAGCCGTTGCCCGCCGCCGCCCCACTGGAGCGCCACGATCTCGGCGGCGATCGACACGGCCGTCTCCTCCGGGGTGCGCGCCCCCAGGTCGAGCCCGATGGGCGAGCTCAGCCGCGCCAGCTCACCCTCCGTGAGCCCCGCCTCGCGGAGCCGGTCGAGCCGGTCCTCGTGGGTACGTCGCGACCCCATTGCCCCGACGTACGCGACCTCGGGCAGCCGCAGCGCCACCTCCAGCACCGGCACGTCGAACTTGGGGTCGTGGGTGAGGATGCACACCGCGTCGCGTTGGCGCAGCTGTGCACCGCGACGCTCGAAGAGCGCGCCCGGCCAGCTGACCACCACCTCGTCGGCAGCGGGGAACCGGCGGCGGGTGGCGAACACCTCGCGTGCGTCGCACACCGTGACCCGGTAGCCGAGCACCTTGGCCACACGGGAGAGGGCAGCGGTGAAGTCGACCGCGCCGAAGATCCACATCTGCGGCGGCGGCGCCCAGCTCTCGATGAACACCCGCACCGTGGCCGAGTCGGTGAGGTCCTCGGGCGTGGTCTCGCCCGTGGGCCCGTAGTGGCGCACACCGGAGCGGCCCGCCTCGAGCTCGGCGAGCGCGTCACGAGCGACGATCCGGTCGAGCTCGGGATGACCGAGCGAGCCGAGCGGTGCGTCGTCGGGGGTGACGAGCAGCTTGGCGCCGGGCCGCTCGCCGTCGATCGCGGTGGCGAGTGCGGTGGGCTGCTGGTCGCGGAGGCGGCGATCGAGCAGGTCGAACAGCGGAGTGGTGCTCACCAGTCCAACGCCTCGATGAACAGACGGATCGTGCCGCCACAGGTGAGCCCCACCGCGAACGCCTCGTCGTCGCTGTAGCCGAACGTGACCACGCCCGGGCCGCGATCGCCGTGCAGCACGCCGAGCGCCTCGCCCACGACCGCGCCCTCGACGCAGCCGCCGCTCACGCTGCCGGCCACCTCGCCCTCGTCGTTGACGGCCATCGCGGCACCGGGTTCGCGGGGGCCGGAGCCCTCGATGTCGACCACGCGGGCGATCGCCACGCGCCGACCGCTGGCGCGCCACCGGTCGATGTCGTCGAGCAGTTCACGCATCGTGTCCTCCTGAGGCGTCGTGGGGCCGAATGACACCAGTGTGCCGCCGAGCGATGCTCGCCGCCGAAATGGTGGCCGACAGTTCCTCCATCGCGGCGACGGAGTGGCCCTCGACGAAGGCGTCGACGTGGGGGAGCGCGGCCGCCATGCCGCGTGCCAAGGGCGCGTAGCCGGGCGTCACCTTCAGCGGGTTGACCCAGATGGTGCGGAAGGTGATGCGGTGCAGCCGCTCCATCTGCTCGCCGAGCAGTGCGGGGTCGCCGCGGTCCCAGCCGTCGCTGAGGATGACGACGATGGCGTTGCGGGCCATGCCGCGCACACCCCATTCGTCGTTGAACTGCATGAGGCAGTCGCCGAGGCGCGTGCCGCCACTCCAGTCGAGCACTCGGGCGGTGGCCTGCTGCAGGGCACGGTCGGGGTCGCGGGCACTCAGCT
>JAKPQA010000079.1 GCA_029547025.1 Armatimonadota bacterium | reverse complement strand
ACGCCTGCTCCGACCTACCTGATCGTGTCGGGCGAGCAGCGCGGGGTGCTGTCGCCGATCGCGGATGTCTACTCAGCGCTGAGCCAGGGCGACATATCTGGCCTGCCCCTGCTGCTGTCACCCTACGCACCGGCGCAGCTGGATGGATCACTCAAGCTACTGCGGTCGCTCCGGTAGCCGGCTGATAGTGAGGCGAGGTGATGGCATGGCAACCGATGATGCGGAAACCCGCACCAGTCGTCGCGGGTTCCTGCGGAGCTCCGCGGGAATGAGTCTGGCTGCATTCGTGGCACTGCCGACCATGGATGCCGTGGTCTCGGCCGTGACCGACCGCCTGGGCGAACGGACGCTCGGCCGGCAACTCGCGGAGACGCTGCGCACGACGGAGGCGGCGCGTTCGGAGTCCGTGTGTGAGGCGTAGCCATTCCCTGGGTCCCCTCAGCGGCCCGCGCTGGGGCGACGCAGTGGGTTCGGCGCGAGAATGGACGGAGGTGTCCAGCAGTGAGGATCTCCAGCACACTGTTGTCTGTGATTGTGGCTGCGTCGTGTGCCATGGCCGTCGGGCCGGCAACCGCGCTCGATCTGCTGGGGCCGGGGGAGCTGGCTGTGGTCGCCGGCCAGATGTGGTGCATCTGCGGTGCTGAGCACAAGTGCATCTGTGCCAACTACCACGATGGCTGCATGGCCCACCCGGGCGGCAACTGCATCAACGACTTCATCAACGAGAACAGCAGAGTGGAGCACAACAAGCCTTACTTGACCTGCAGGTACGGCGGCGTCTGGAGCGCCTCATGCCATGACGTTTCGAACGTGAAGTGCGGCTGGGCAGAAGTGTACGAGAACTACGACTGCCTTGGCGCCGTGACGATCCAGTGGCACTGGGCCACCGGCTGCGGCTACCCCTAGACGGTCGCGCGATGGACCCAACCGGAGACGCGCGGCAACCTCCTCAGGCCTGAGTAGCCGACTGCCTCAGGGGAGTACATCACTCGCAGGAGGAACTACCCCCACCGGGAGGGGTGCGCGATGGAGACGAACACGAGGGGACTCGGCTGGTTGCGCGTCTGGGGCGCCGCGGGGGCATGTCTGCTCGTGGCCGGGCTGTGTTCCATCGGTACAACGGCACCGGCTGTTGAGGGGCCCCCGCTGTCGGGGGGCCCCTCACAGCCGGACGGAGTGGTCGCCGACCTCATGCGGAGGATCACCGAAGCCGCGATGCTGCCGGGTCCGCTTGAGGGCTACGTCACGCAGGTGGTGGTACAGCGGCCGACGCTTGGCGGGGCTCCGGAGGCGGGCCCGACGAAGAGCGAGTTCATGCTGGCCCAAGGGGAGGACTCGCGGATCAGCGGTCTGATAGTGTCCGTGAGCAAGTATGCGTTCAGATGCCAGCCCAAGTACTACGCTGTGGATGACGTATGGTTCCAAGTCACTCCTGCGGGCCCGCAAGAGCCCAGCCTTCGCGAGCTCTACTGGCTGGACCCATCGGGTGCAGAACGTACTTTCAGCTTTGACTACCTGGCGGACCACACGGCTCCGGGGAGCGTGGTCGTCTCACCGAGACCAGGCCGCGCGCTGTACCTTGTGGAGGATGCACTCCAGGTGGATCTCGGCCTGGACCCCGGGCGGGTTCGGTACTGGCTACGCCGCATGGCCGAGGCAGATCCGCACGTCGCGCTGGGTGTCCTGAGGCAGGGGCTCGAGTGTGTCCAGGTCGCCTACGGCCGGTCCGAACCTGCAGCCCAAGAGGTCGTCGAGTGGATCTGTCCCGGTCGTGGGTACCGATGTGTTGAGCGAGTGCAACGTACTCATCTGGCGGGCGGTCGCCTGAGGTACCTCCACATGGTCGTCGATGAGTTCCTGCACGTTGCCGGGAGTCTGTGGGTACCCGTGACATCGCGAATGGCCACGACGGACGTCAATCCCGATGGGACCACCACAGCCATCTCCCAGGTCGTCACGTCGTGCGGGGGCGTCCGCCTCGTGGGCCCGGAGGAGGCAGCGCGAAGCCCGCTACTACCCAACGGCACGATCGTGCGCGATGCCGATCGGCGCTACGTACTCGGCCAGGACACCAGCGAGCTCGAGGCCCGGCTGAGGGACGGCCAGTTGCCGCCACCGCTACCGGTCCCCGATCTGGAGGGCGTGTGGCCTTAGTGAGGCGTTCGGTGCTCGGCACTCAATGTGTGACGGCCCTGCTCCTCTTGGGGGTGCCTGTGGGGCGGGTAGCTGGCCAGACGGCCGCTGAGGCGACGTGCCGCTCGCTGCTCGATTCGTCGACCGCGAAGGTGATCGTGCTCCCGCTGCCGGTTGATGGCCCCGTTCCGGAGGTTCCACCGCCGGCCGCGACTGAGGCGATGTGTGACCAGCTTGCGTTGCACTGCGGCCTGGGCTGGCTGCGGCTCGGCGACTGCCTCGTCTTCGCTGTGCCGGTGCCGTTCGACCTGCCGGTGTTCGACTTCGAGGAGCCGCTGCCGGGGCATGTAGCGCCCCATCGCATCGAGGCCTGGCGGCTGCTGCGAGGAAGGCCCTACGCTGCGGTCACCGAGGCATGGTTGTCATTGGCGAACGGGGCAACCCGGCGGTCGCTCTTGGACCATGATCTACTGCACCACGGCACTGCTCAGCGGCAGGAGGCTGGGCACGTCACCTCATGGCTCGACCTGTGGACCCATGCGGGTGACCATGGCGAATGGAGCCTCCGTGCCCGCCAGTGGCCCTGGTACCTCTCGTATATGGTAGAGGAGGCCGCGGCCAAGTCGTGCGGCGTCGTCGGTGACGTGCCGCCCATCGATCGGAGTGTCACGCTCGACGTGTGCACGCCGGCGCTCGGGGACCTCCTGAGCCTGCTGTCGCCCGATGCGGGGATGGAGCTGCTGTGCGACGGCTCGCTCGTGGGCATGCGCCTAGCTGTCGGAGCCAAGGACGCACCCGTAGACGACGTCTTGGCATCGATCGCGTTCTCGCTCGCCGCAGTATGGCGCCACATCGGCGACTGCCTGTACCTCGGGGATGCCAAAGCGGCTGTCGATGCGGCCGCCGCCACCCCGGAGAGCAGGCGGTCAGGCAACACAGCGGTGCTGTTGCCTGTCGGGCCGAACTCTGATGCTGCACTCGCCGCTGCGGCGGGTCCGGCCTCATTCCCTCTCCTGGAGATCCGATGGACTGCCGGGGAGACCACCGGCCGGACGTTGGTCATCTCTTACGACCCTTCCCGTGGGCTGGTCCGCGCGATACCTCCCATGCCCGGCCCGGAAGGTGAGCGCTCTCTGCACTGCGCGGTCGAGGCCGTCGCTGGGCTCGCCGAGTCGCAGGGGATGCCCCTAACGGCGGATGCGCTCCAGCGACTGATCGACCGCGTGGGCACGGGCAGTCCCGTCGACGGCAACGCCCTGATCGGCCTGGGGGCTGACGTTGGGCTGAGCCTCGTTGGGGCGCGAGGGACCCTCTCTGAGGTAAGTGCCGTCCCGGACGCATGCATCGTCCACCTCGCGTTTGGGCACTACGCCTGTGTCAGCGGGCTGGGCCGATCGTTCTCGTTGGTCCACGGCGCGACGGGACGCCGTGGACGCTTCCCAACCGCTTTCGTCGAGCAGGGCTTCTCTGGTCACCTGTTCGTGGATTCGGCTGTGGCCGAACGTCTGAAGTGAGGAGGCCCGTCCGGGCCGTCGATGGGGGAACGTGGCAGTGCGCTGCTCCATGCTGACGGGCTCAGGCGTCCTCTCCGTGCTGGCAGCCGCGTGCCTCGCGGTGACCTCGAAGCCTGACCCGGGCCCAGCCCGGGCGAGCCTTCGGATCGTCTACACGATCGACACGGGCGGCCAGATCAGCACGTGTGGCTGCTCGGGCGGACAGCACGGCGGGCTGGCGCGGCGGGCGAGTCTGCTGAAGGCTCTGGCCCTCGATGGCGTGCCGCTGGTGGTGCTCGACGGGGGTTCTGTCGTCACGAGTGCATCCCAGAGCCCCTACTTCGCTGAGGCGTACGCTGCCATGCGGTACAGCCTTGTCATCCCAAGTCAGGCCGATGTGACGGCGAGGGACGGCGACGGCAATGGCCTCTCCGAAGCCCTGAATGCGTTGGGCGTGGCGGTTCTGGCTAGGCCAATAGCCGATGCGGCTGACCCGTTGCCCTCGGCTGCTATCGATGTAGCCCAGGGATGGCGCCTGCTCGCCCTGGCGGCTCCCGAGGGCGCGTTGCCACTGCCGGCCCTTGCCGCCCGGGCGCGGCAAGCCGTGGCGGGCGTCGACAGAGCCAGGACGGCCATCCTCCTCGCCACTCGGCTCGAGCCGGGGGCCAACCGGCTCCTCGCCCAGGAGCTCGGCGATGCCGTGGACGTGATCGTGGGCGACTCGACGTCGGCGCGGTCGCGGGACTACCGTGACCCGATACCCGAGGGGAAGGTCGTGCCGGCCATCTCGCAGGGCAAGGCACTCACAGTGATTGATGTCTACGTCGAGCCCGACGGCCGCAAGCGCATTGCGGCGCGCTTCGAGCCCGTGAGCCCCAACCTGCTCGAGGACCCGGCCGTCGAAGCCATCGTCGAGCGGTACTACGCCGAGGCGGCACCGGCGAGCCGGCCGGCGGAGGCGCCCAAGGATACCGTCGACTACGTCATGCGCGGGTGGGCCGATGCCGAGACGTGCGGCACCTGCCACCCGAAGGAGCTCGAGGCGTGGAAGGGCACGGCTCACGCGAAGGCCATCGCGACGCTGGCCCAGGCCGGGCGGCTGGTGGATGAGTGCCTCGCCTGCCACTCGGAGGAGTTCCGGCAGCGGAAGGCATTCGACCCGGTGCGTCTGGTGCCCGGCGATGGCGTGACCTGCGCCACGTGCCATGGCGATGGGCTCATCCACTCGATGACCGGCCGGGTGGACTACATCCGGCGCACCATGGACGCGCAGGACTGCATGGCTTGCCACAACGAGGAGCGGCAGCCGGCGGGGTTCGACTTCGCGGCCTCGCACGACAAG
>JAKPQA010000055.1 GCA_029547025.1 Armatimonadota bacterium | reverse complement strand
CCGACGCGGGGTGGAGCAGCTCGGTAGCTCGCCGGGCTCATAACCCGGAGGTCGCAGGTTCAAATCCTGCCCCCGCTACAAATGTGATGTCCCGCGACACCGTTGACAGGTGTCGCGGGACATCGTTGCATTTCAGGTCTTGGTTTGGGGGCCGGGTTTGCGTCCGAGGGGTTGGTAGTCCTTGGTGGTGTCGAGGGTGAGTTCGCGCAGGAGTTCGCCGGTGTCGGCGTTCACGACGCGGATGTCGCGGTCGGCGATGAGGGCCAGGACTCGGGTGCCGGCGTGTTCGCGGCCGAGGCCGATGTGGCGTAGTTGGCTGTCGTAGCGGATGGTGATCACTCCGCCGGTGTCGACGCGGTCGCGTCGGACTCGGTAGTGGACGTTGATGGCGGGTTTGGCCGGGGTGGCTTTGGTTCGGGCGGTGTAGGCCTGGGTGGGGGTTCGGCGGCTGAGGGCTCGATGGGGGCGGACGGTGTTGTAGTAGCGCAGGAACCGGTTGAGTTGGCGTTGCAGGGCTGCCAGGTCGGGTGCGGGGGGTTGGGCACGGAGCCACTTCTTCACGGTCTGATGGAAGCGTTCTACTTTGCCTTGGGTCTGTGGATGGTAGGGCCGGGAGTGGTGGAGTCGGACGCCGAGCAGGTCGAGTTCGATCTCGAGAGCGACGCGGCCACCGCGGCGTGGTGTGCCGGTGTAGACAGCGCCGTTGTCGGTCAGGACTGAGCGGGGGATGCCGTGGCGGCGGAATGCGGCTCGGAAGTCGGTCAGAACGTCGGGGCCGGTCGTGGTGGTCCTGGCTTTGCTGGTGATCGCGAGGCGGGAGTGGTCATCGAGGATGTGGTGGATCTCCACGCTGGTGCCGTCGGCTAGCTGCCAGTGGGTGAGGTCTGCTTGCCATCGTTCGTTGGGAAGGTCCGCCGCGAAACGTTTCCCCGCGCCTTTGGGTCGTTTGCGGGGCTGTGGGGTGACCAACCCGCGCCGGGTCAGGGCCCGCCAGATGGTCGAGGTCGCCGGGAGCCTGTTCACGCCAGAGGTCTGAAGGTGGGAGCGGATGGTTTCAGCGCCGGCATCCAAACCCTGCTTGGACAACTCTTGGCGCAGCCGGATGATCTGGTCTTCCAGGTCGAGGCTGATCGCACGCGGGTTGGTGTGTGGCCTTCGTGACCGCGGCTCGAACGCCGCCTCGCCCTCGGCTTCGTAGCGTTTCACGAGGGTCTGTACCCAGTAACGGCTGATCCTGTAGTCCCGGGCGACCTCGCTCTTGGAGCGCCTCTCGACCGTGACTGATGTGATGACGAGCTCCGCGAGCGACATGCCGCACCTCCACGCTAGGTGCCAACCATGTCTCCGGACAGATGCCAACTATGTCAAGAACTCCGACACTGTCAGCCCGACCAAATCCATTGACCGACAACGAGAATCAGGCTTTGGAGGGCAACCTTCGAGGCCTGATGTTGTCGAGGCTGGACTGAGGCCACGCATCACGCACCGCGACACCAGATGGTCCCCGTGATGGCTGCTGATACGAGTGGTCTACACGCCCTGCTCTTCATGGCTGGGCCACCGTGCGGCGTTAGAGTGGCCGCGTGTCGGAGGCTCGGGAACGCGTGCGCAGCGTAGACGGCGGGGGAGGCGAGGTCTCCCACCGCATCGTCACCATCCCGAATCTGCTGTCCTTCCTGCGCATCCTCGGCGTACCGCTGTTCCTCATGCTCATCCTGCGCGAGCAAGATGGCTGGGCCATCACGCTGCTCGCGGTGTCGGGCTTCACCGATTACCTCGATGGCAAGATCGCCCGCACCTTCAACCTTGAGTCCCGCCTCGGGCAGCTTCTGGACCCCGTTGCCGACCGTCTCTACATCGTCAGCACGGTCCTCGGTCTGGCCTGGCGCGACATCATCCCGTGGTGGCTGGTGATCGCCCTCGCGGCCAGGGAACTCGTCATGGCCGGCTTCCTGCTGGCACTCAAGCGCATCGGCATCGTCGGTCTTCCCGTGCACTTTCTCGGCAAGGCGGCCACCTTCAACCTGCTCTACGCCTTCCCGGTCTTGCTGCTCGCCCAAGGGGACAGCACCGCTGCACGGTGGGCCCTGCCGATCGGCTGGGCGTTCGCCTGGTGGGGGATCGTGCTCTACTGGATCGCCGCTGTCCTGTATGCCGGCCAGGCCGTCGGACTCCTGCGTCAAGACCGGCGCCACCATCGAGGTCGTGCCCTGGCATGAGCATCACCCCCAGGCCTGACGCGTCGATGGGCCTCATCACCGAGCTCATGGAGCGCCCCCTCGAACCCAGCTACGCCGCAGCTGCCCACCGGCGCGTCGAGGCCGGACTGCCCCCTTCCACCTCCACCCGTAGCGTCACCATCGTCATCATCGCCCTCTTCGTCGGATTCGTGCTGGCCGTCGCGGCCCTGAGCCTGCGCTCAAGCACGTCGGTTGTCGGCCAGGCCCGTATGCAACTCATCGACCAGATCACGGCCCGGCAAACCGTCGGCGACCAACTCGCCGGTCAGATCCAGACGCTGGAGAAGCAGATCGCCGCCGCGCGTGCGTCCGCCTTGGCGCCGTCCGGTCAGTCGGCGCTGCTGGCCCAACTCAACAGCCTCCAAGTCGCCGCCGGCAGCGTCCCCGTCACCGGCCCAGGCCTGCTCGTCACCCTCGATGACGCAGCGCCCACCAAGGGCAGCAACGCCGACCCCCGGGCCAACGGTGGCTTTGGCGACGGCCGGGTGACCGCCACCGATCTGCAGGTCATCACCAACGGGCTGTGGGCTGCAGGAGCCGAGGCGATCAGCATCAACGGCCAACGCCTCACCACTCATTCGGCGATCCGCTTCGCCGGCCAGGCCATCCTCGTTGACTTCCGGGCATTGGCCCGGCCCTATGTCGTCACCGCAATCGGCGACACGGCCACGATGCAGGGAGCCTTCGGCGCCTCCACGGTCGGCAGTTACGTCAAGGCCCTCACCGACAACTACGGCATCCCAGTCACGATCGAAGGGAATGGCTCGCTCACGTGTCCGGCGAGTTCGGTGCCCGTGCTGCGGTATGCCGAGCCGCTGGCACCCAGCGCGGTCCCAACGGCCACCACGACACCCTCGACGCCGGCTGCCGCTCCGTCGGCCACCTCCGGAGCCAAGAAGACCGGATCAGCCGCCAAGACGACGGCATCCCCATCCAAGACGGCCACGCCCGCCGGCTCGACCAGCGCCGCACCTCGACCCCAGGCAACCACCCCATGACCCTGACGGAGCACGCATGATCCCCGCACTCGGCCTCCTCGTCGGAGTTGTCATCGGCCTGCTATTGCATCCGACCGTGCCGCTCTGGCTGCAGCCCTACCTCCCCATCGCGGTCATTGCTGCCCTCGACGCCGTCTTCGGCGGGGTGCGCGCTGTGCTGGACGGCGTCTTCAACGACAAGGTCTTCGTCGTCTCGTTCCTGTCCAATGTCCTCGTCGCGGCGTTCATCGTCTTCCTCGGCGATCAACTCGGCGTGGGCTCACAGCTGTCCACCGGAGTCGTCGTCGTCCTTGGCATCCGGATCTTCTCCAATGTCGCCGCCATCCGCCGGCACCTGTTCAAGGCATGAGGACACGGGGGAGGGCCAGCAGATGAAGCGACTCAAGGTGCCGCGGGTGCGGTTGCCATGGCTCGGCAAGAGCCCCCGTGACCGGGGGGACACAGCGGACGGTGCCGCACGGCATACCTCTACG
>JAKPQA010000040.1 GCA_029547025.1 Armatimonadota bacterium | reverse complement strand
GGCTGCTGGACGCCCTGCAGACGTGCTGCCAGACCGCGAACTGAGAGGACACGATATGAGGGTCTGCAGCGGCAGGCTGCGCAGATTGGTGGACGGTGGAGGCGTGCTCGTCTTCGCCTGCGTGCACGAGATGCGCTCGGCGTCGGTGATCGAGATCTACCACGACGCCGGATATGACGCCGTGCTGATCGACCGAGAGCACACGGCGCTGAACGAGGAGACCATCAGCGACCACATGCGCGTGGCGCGCTGCCTGGATCTCCCGGTGATGGTGCGGGTGGCCGAAGACTGCTACCACGAGCTGAATCGGGCCCTCGACCAGGGCGCTGACGGCATCTTCGTTCCGCGCATCCGCACCCGCGAGCAGGTCGAGGAGCTCGTGCACAAGGTCCGCTACGCTCCGCTGGGTGGCCGCGGTCTTGCGGGCTCCACGTGCCCGGTGGGCAAGTACTACGGTTGGGGCTCGATCACCGAGCAAATCGAGGCGGTGAACAGGAACCTGGTGATTGGTATCCAGATCGAGACGGCCGACGCGTTGGCGGACCTCGACGGGATCCTGTCAGTTCCCGGTGTCGACATGGCCGTGATCGGGAACGACGACCTATCGATGGGCATGGGCATCGCCGGACAGCTCGACCATCCGGACTACATCGCCGCTGTCGAGCAAGTCATCGCGGCATGCCAGAGGCACGGTGTGCTCCCGGGTATCGCCGGGGGCGATCCCGACGCCTCGGCGAACTGGGTGAGCCGCGGCATGCGAGTGCTGTGGTACACCTCGGACATCTACCTTCTCTGGGATGGTGCCCAGCGACAGATCGTGGCGCTGAGGCAGAGGATGGGGTCTACCGGGAAGGGGCGGGTATGACGGCCCTCGCGCTGGAGATCCGCGACACCATCGTCGAGCCGCGCACGCTGGCCATCTGGTATCTGGCCCAGGCGGGCTTCTGTATCAAGACCAGCATGGGCACGCGCGTGGTTATCGATGCCTATCTCTCAGACTACTGCGGCCGCGAGTTCGGTTTCAAGCGCATGATCCCGGCGGTGATCGCTCCCGATGATCTCCGGGCGGACGTGCTGATCTCGACGCACTCACACGGGGATCACCTGGATCCCGACGCGTTGGAGGCCTTCGCCGCTCACCCGGCGACGCAGTTCATCGGCTCGGCCGACTGCGAGAGCGTCTACGTCGAGCGTGGGGTCGCTCCGGACCGCTACACGCTGCTCCGCCCTGGCGACGAGACGGTGATTCGCGATGTGGCAGTCCGCGCCACCTACGCCGACCACGGCGAGCTGTGCCCCGAGGCTATTGGGGTGACCATCGCAGCCGAGGGGCTGCGGATCTACAACGTCGGCGATAGCGCTCTGCGGCCGGAGGAGATGCTCCGCACCGTCGAGGGGCCCGTCGATGTGATGATCGCACCGATCAATGGGGCGTTCGGTAATCTCGATGCCTTCGAGGCATGCCAGCTCGGCGCGCGGGTGAGGCCCCGCCTGCTGATCGCCGCCCACTTCTGGATGTTCATCGAGCACGGGGGCGACCCGGGCCGGTTCCTCGAGGAGGCCCGAAACCTGCCCGCGGGCATCGAGGCCCTGGTCATGGCGCCGGGCGAGCAACGCGTCGTCCGAGCGGAGGAGTCCTGACGATGGCCGGCCGATGGACCATCGCGCGACTGAACGCCGAGACTGCGCCCATCACCGAGGTGGAGCGGCACATCCTCGCCGCGGTGGACCCGTGCATCGTCGAGGCGGAGGGGGCCAGCGACGACGAAGTGCGGTCAGCCGCTCGTGACTGCGATGCGCTCATGGTTGTCTCGGCCCATGTGCGTGGGAGCGTGATCGAGCAGCTCACGCGGTGCCGGATCATCTCGCGCCTGGGGACCGGAGTGGACAAGATCGACGTCGAGGCGGCGACGCGGCGCGGCATCTTCGTGACGAACCTGCCGGACTTCTGTACCAACGAGGTCGCGGACCACACCATGGCGCTGCTGCTGGCTGCGGCCCGGCAGCTCAAGCTCTTCGAGGCCGGAGCGCGGCAGGGCAAGGTGCCCCGCGATGTGCGCCATATGCGCCGGCTAGCCACGTGCACGCTGAGCCTGATCGGCTTCGGACGCATTGGGCGGGCCGTAGCGGTTCGGGCCAGGGCATTCGGGATGCGCGTGCTGGCCTGCGATCCGGCACTCACCGCGGAAGCCGCGGCGGAGACGGGGGTATCGGTCGTCGACTTGCCGACGGCCTTGGCCGAGGCCGACTACCTGTCTCTGCTCTGCCCGCTCACACCGGCGACGCGGCACATGCTGACACTGGAGCAGTTCCGGCAGATGAAGCCCACGGCCGTGCTCATCAACACGGGCCGCGGGGAGCTGGTGGACGAGGATGACCTCGTGACGGCGCTGCGCGAGGGCATCATCCGCTACGCGGCCATCGATGTGTACGGGATCGTGGATGTCTTCGCGCCGCAGGGCTTCCCAACCGGCCATCCACTGTTCAGCCTCCCGAACGTGTTGCTCACGCCGCACGTGTCGGCGTTCTCCGAGGAGGCACTGGCGGAGCAGCGGAGAGGGGGGGCCGAAGCCGTGGTGCAGGTGCTATCTGGCCAGTGGCCGAGGCATCCGGTGAACCCGGACGTGAAACCGTGGTTTGTGCTGACTCAGGAGGAATGCCCATGAAGACCATGCAGGCCGAGCGGATCTTCGGCCCCATGGACATGCGCGTGGTCGAGGTGCCCATTCCCGAGCTCGGTGACCACGACGTGCTGTGCAGGGTCGTGCGGTCCGGGGTGTGCGGGACCGACTACGCGATCTACACCGGCGAGTTCCGGTTCGTGAAGAACGGCGGGATCACGTTCCCCATGACACCGGGCCATGAATGGTCGGGTGTCGTGGCCGATGTGGGTTCGGCCGTGGAACGGTTCGCGCCCGGTGACCGCGTCGTGGGTGACACCGGAGTCGCGTGCGGCCACTGCAACGAGTGCCTGGTGGGCAACTACGGCGTCTGCGCGAAGGCTCGGGCCGTCGGCACAATCAACGCATGGCCTGGTGCGTATGCGGAGTACGTGGTGATGCCCGAACGGCACGTGTTCCCGTTACCAGACAGCGTGAGCTTCGACAACGGCGCCATGGTCGAGCCCGCGGCCACGGCCCTCTTCTCGGTGGTGAAAGCGGGGGTCAGCATCGGCGACACGGTGCTCGTGCAGGGGAGTGGCCCCATCGGCATCGCGGCGGCGAAGCTGGCGAAGCTCTCCGGCGCGTCGAAGGTCCTGATCACCGGCCGCAAGGACTTCAAGCTTCAGAAGGCGCTGGAACTCGGAGTGGACGCGGCGGTCAACACACAGAAGGAGTCCATCGCTGAGGCTGTGCTGCGGCACACCAAAGAGAAGCAGGTCGATCGCGTCATCGAGGCCGCCGGATCGGTCGAGCTGCTCAAGGAATCCATCGCGCTCTGCCGTCCCGGCGGAACCGTATCCGTGGTGGCATTCTACGAGCGGATCGTCGAGCAGTTCGATATCGACGGCCTGGTGTTCGGCGATGTCACGCTCCGCGCCGTGGCGGGCAGCCTCGGGATGTACAAACCCATCCTCCGCCTGATGGCCTGCGGTATGCTGGACCTGACGCCCCTCATCACCGGGCGGTATCCGCTGTTGAACGCCCACAAGGCCATGGCAGACATCCGAGACCGCAACGACACGCGGGTGAAAATCATGATGGAAGGCGAGGGATAGCCGAGAGGACTACCGCGGGCCCTTGCCGCGGGCGGACAGGACGCTATCGTAGCCGCTCGGGTCGCTGCTGACGTTGAAAGCGCCGCCGGAGAGCGGGGCGGCGTACACCTCCGAGTCTCCCCCGGCGCCCACACCCAGCTTCTGCCACACCACAGTACTGCCATCGGCCGATAGAGAAGGGTGCCGATCGGACCGAGTCGGGTCGGCGCTCATGTTCACGGCCGCTGCGGATCCCTTCTTGGCGTAGATGTCGTAGTCGCCCGACGCGGCGCGCTTGGCCCAGACAATCACCGTGCCGTCCGCACTCATTGACGGGCTCTCGTCCGACGACGACGCGTCGTTGCTGATGTTCGTCACGGTGCCGTTGCTCCAGCGCATCACTTCGTTGTCGCCGCCCGCGTACCGTTGCCAAACCACATTCAGGCCGTCAGCGCTGACCACCGCGGACGAGTCGGCTACCGATGGGTTGCTGCTCAGGTTGGTGATGGTGCCTGAAGCGTAGCGGTAGACCTGCCACGTGCGAGCAGTGGGGTCGTACTTGGTCCACACGACAACGCGGCCATCGTTGCTGAGCGACGGCCAGAAGTCGTCACGGGCCGGATCATTGCTGATGTTCTCGACCAGGAATCCCGCGTCGTCGCTGCGGTAGACGTCGCTTTCGTTCGTGTACGTGTCCTCCGCCGACCAGGCCACGCGCGTCCCGTCGCCGCTCAGCCAGACGTCGATCTCGACATTCACGTCATCATTGCTCACATTGGCCCATGTGCTCGTGCCATCGGCACTGCCGATGAACACATCCAGTCCCATGAGCGTGTCGCGGAGCATGGCCATGCGGGTACCATCGGCGCTCAGCGCGGGGCAGTCGTAATAGGTCGTCGGCACGGCCGTGATCGGAACCGCCGGCAAGCCATCCAGGGCACTGACATATATCCAGGTGCCCTCGCCATTGTCCTTGACCCACGCCGCCCGCGGCATCCCGCTCATGGTCAGCCATGTCACCTGAACGGTGAAGGTGAACACGTGGTCTGCATCGTCGGTGAAGACCCACGGGAGCCAGTCGCTGCTGGAGCCATGGGCGATGCTGCCATAGTTCCACTCACTATCGTCACAGGTGGCGCCCCCCGTGATCGCCGTGATACGTGCCTTCGTGGCGAACATGGTGGCGCCGGTGTTGTTGTTGACCCTCACCCAACCCGTCACCCGGTTCCCACTCCAGGTGGGCCGCCCACTGCCCGAGTCGCCAGGGTCGGTGCTGGTCAGCGACACGCCCCCCTTCTGAGGAGTGGTGCCGCGCGTGGAGACGTCGGCCGACCCGCCCACAACGAGCTCGAAGCTGACTGTCTGGCGCGCTGCCGGCTCGGTCACCACCGCGCCGGTCATGGTCAGAATGCGCTGGCGGTGCGCCGCCAGGCGCTCGCGCGCCCCGACATGCCCCAATGCCGTCTCGGCGCCCGGGCTCGCCGCGGGAAGCGGGAGCAACGGGAGGTTGCCTGTCGAGCAACCGCTGGCCAGGCCAGCCAAGCCGACACCGAGAAGCACGGCGCACGGACGCCAGACGCCACGATGAGTGGACAGTGGCCGCACTGAGCCCCGCTCCTTCCCCCAGCCACTCTTCCCCTACGCTAGCGGTAGCCCCGGCCGCGGGTCGTGGGATGGATGTCCTTGCCCAAGGCATCGTTGCTGACGTTGATCGGCGGCCCCCCGGCAATGGAGGCATAGAGCTCGGATTCGCTCACGCCCAGGTCCTTGAGCCACAGCACTCCACTCCCGTCGCTCGAACAGCTCGGGTGGATATCCTTGTGTGCCGCGTCGTGGCTGAGGTTCACCACACCACCCGCGGTAGTGTACTGGAAGAGCTCATAGTCGCCGGTTGCCCAGTAGTACTTCTCCCACACAATAAGGCCGCCATCGGCGCTCATGGTGACGGTCTCGTCGGACGAGAGCCCGTCGTTGCTGATGTTCGTGGCTGTGCCGTTATCCCACAGATATACCTCGTTGTCGGCTCCGGAGAACCGGAACCAGACGATCTTTGTCCCGCTGGAGCTGACCACCGGGGCCAAGTCGGCCACTGCCGTGCTGTTGGTGATGTTCGTGGTGACTCCGGATACCCATCGAAACACCTGCCAACCTGACGTGGACGGGTAGAACTTGTTCCAGACGACGACGCTGCCGTTGGCGCTGAGGGACGGCCAGAAGTCATCGTTCGTCGAATCGTTGCTGATGTTCGTCTTGCCACTGCCGTCGGCGTTGGCAAGGTAGACCTCCACCTCGTCCGTGGCGTCGTTCTCGCCGGCCCACGCGACCTTGGAGCCGTCGGCGCTGAGCCAGACATCCATCTCGGTCACTCCAGGGTCGTTGCTCACATTCACCCACGTCCCCGTGCCGTCGGCCCTCCCGACGAACACGTCGGTCTGCGGGTTGTTGTAGACCAGGGCCATGGTCGAGCCATCGGCCGATAGTGCGGGATAGCGGTACGTGTGTGTCGGGTCGTTGGTCAGGGGCACCGGTGTGTCGCTGCCGCTCAACACGCTGGCGTAGAGCCACTCGCCAGCGGAGTTCTGCTTGGACCACAACGCCGTCGGGGCCCCGCTGAGGGTGAGCCAGGTTACACTCACGACAAACGAGAAGGCATGATCGGCGTCGGTGAAGCTCCATGGGAGCCAACCGCTCGACGCGCCGGCTTCGATAGTTCCGTAGTTCCATGCACTGTCATCATAGGTCGCGCCCCCGCTCACCGAGTCAACCCGGGCGCGCACGCCATACATGGTGGCCCCGGTCCCGTTGTTCACTCGCACCCAGCCCGTAACCACATCACCGGCCCATTCGGGAATGCCGGATCCGTCGTTGCCAGGGTCAGTGCTCGTGAGGGACACTCCGGCCGCATTCGGTGGTGTTGTGCCGCGGGATGAGACGTCGCCGAAGGTGAGCTCAAAGGTCGCGGCGTGCCTGCCGGGCTGTGCGGAGGACGTCTCTTCCTCGGGCGGGACGGCAATGTTTCTGTCGTGCTCCCTGAGCGCGCGCAGTTTCTCCTCAAGATGCAGCCGCGCGACCTCCGCAGACGGAGGGCCGACGATCGGGATGTCGGGCGCACCGGCCGGGGAGTCGCTCTGCAGGCCGCAGCCGCACGCGAACAGCAGGGCGACGGGCACGAAGAGGGCGGCAAACCACGCTCGTCGAGCTTCGTAAAGGACACACGGGAGTGGCACCAGGGCCTCCTCTCGGGGCGAGGTTCGCGCCTCGGCCAAAAACGGCGACCCGCCGGAGCGTCCGGCGGCAAGTGAACTATGATCCCTAGAAGAAGCTCTCGTTCCCACCGAATCCCGACGCCATGGTGACACGTCGGAGCTCGGGGTAGCGCACGAGGCGCGGTCGCGAGAAGACTTTGCGCGGAGTCGTTTCGCACTGGGGCCGTTCGGGCTTCCCATCAGGTTGGCGTGTCGGTCGCGCATCCATGGCGCTCTCCTTGGAGGCGAAGCCGTTGTGGGCCAGGTTGGCCGCTCCGCCATCGGCAGACTAGGGGGCCGGCTCCCGCTGCCCGGCGACCCCTGCCAGGGCACTGCAGTGTGCTTATTCCACAGCGTTCCTCTGTTCGTGCGGGGCCATGGGCATCCTCTTGCTCCGTGGCGGTTCACCGGGCGGACGGAGTCGGATTCCGGCCAACGAGGCGTAAAGCCGCGGCCGGTGTGGAACGATACGAAAGCGACCTATGTTGGCCGTGGGCGGGCTAGCCCTGGGGCCCCCGGGCGGCACGGACTCAGGTGGTTTGGACGCGATGGCTGACAACACAGAAGTCCCCGGGAGCGCGCTCGGTGTTGCTGACCGCCCGAGCGGGCAGGATGGCTTGCGTGTGGGCGACCTGCGCGCCCTGGCTCGGGCGCTCGGGGCTCCACCGGATCATCGTCACCAGGCCGAGGTGTGCCGTGAGTTGGTGGCCGCGGCCGGCCGGGCGGGCAACACTGAGGCCCGGGCCGAAGGACTGCATCTGTTGGGCTACGCCTGTACCGAACTGGGCCGCTTTGCCGAGGCCCGCGAGGCGTACGAACAGGCGGTCGAGGCCTTCCATGCGCTGGGGGCCACCGACCGCGAGCTCAATGCGCGCCAGGGCCTGGTCAATGCCCTGCAGATGCTGGGCGAACCCGAGGCGGCACTCGGACACGCCCAGCAAGTCATCGCGTCGGGCGACTGGTTCCGCCGTTGCGCCGGGCTGATCGCCACGGGAGGCATCCAGGAGCAGCTGGGGCGATACGAGCAGGCGCTGGTGCATTTGGCTGAGGTTGAGCGCTTGCTGGACGCTGCTGAGGCAACACCCGCTCAGGCGGCGTATATCCGGACGTACCTTCACGGGAACCGCTCCAACATCCACCTGGCCCGTGGTGATCTGCGGTCCGCGCGCGACGCCGCGGTCCAAATGGTGGCGGCGGCCGACCTGGCTGATCTGCGCGGACAGCGGCTTGAGGCTCTGATCAACATGGGCGTGAGCACCATGCGGACCGGTGACATGGTCGGAGCGTGGCGGTGGCTCATTCAGGCGCAACAGGCCGCGTCACTCGCGGCCGACGGCCTTCGGGAGTCCACGGCCAACAGCTCGCTGGCGGAATGGTTCACGCTGGCCGGGATGGTCGATCGGGCCGTGCACCACGGGCTCAAGGGCGTGGAAACGGCCCGCCAGACCCGGGCGGCATTCGCCGAGGTGTACGCCTGCCTCAAGCTCGGAGCCGCGTATCTCGAATCCGACGAAGCCGAGTCGGCCGCCGGGTATCTGGCCACGGCGCAGGAGGTCTCCCGGGCCCTGAAGGCTCCCTACTCAAGCATCACCACGGCCGTACTTCAGGGGAGGCTCTACCTGGCTCGCGGGGAGGCCTTGGCTGCCGAGGCGACTCTTCTCCAGGCGATCGGCGATGCGGACCAGATCAGCGCCAGACAGCTGGCTGCCGAGGCGCAGGTCTGGCTTGCCGCTGCTTATGTGGCCGAGCGACGCTTCGGTGAGGCGGCTTCCGCAGCCTCGGCGGCGCTGACGCGCTCCGAGGACTCCGGCGACCTTCATACCCAGTGGCAGGCGCAGTACCACCTGGCAGCGGCCCTCGAAGGTACATCACGGCGCGACGAGGCCCTCTACTACTACCGCAGTGCCGTCAAGACCATCGAGGGCATGTGGTGGCCGCTGTGGTCAGTGGGATTCGCTCAGGTTCCGAGCGTCAAGCGCTCGATCACCAACGCCTACCTGGGACTGTTGGACGCGGCCGAAACTCAGGGGAATCGGGTCGAGGCCGAGCGCGTTCTCGCGCTCTCGCCCTGGCCATTCCTGCGGCGCATGTGGGAGGAGCACCGGGCGGCCCGGTGCCCCACGAACTAGGCCTCCGCTCAGCCCGCATCGCGGGTTGAGCCGGTTGAATGGGAGTTGCTCATCACGGCTACCGCTGGCGGCATGACAGACCTGTCGATCCTAGCGTCTCCGCGCGAGGCGAGTATCGCGGCGTCGGCGCCCCCCGGGGCACCGGACCTGCGGCAGCTCATTGCCGGCCTGGGCTCTCTCGACGTCGTTGAAACACCCGCCGACGAGCTGTCGGCACAGCTTGATGAGATTCTGCGCGGCGCCGCCGCTGCCACCAGCGCGCGGTTGGGCTCCCTGTACGTGATCGAACAGGACGTCCTGAGGCGGGTCAGCACCACCGGAGGCAACGCCCCGGCGTGTGCCTGCGACCGGCCGGAATCGGACGAGCCATGGGCGCACTGCGAGGTGCTCGCGCACGTGGCGGGCACGTGCAGCGTGCTCAACCTCGACGACGTAGGCAACCTGCTGCCCGGCACGCCGGATCGGGTCGCCCGGTTCCTGCGGGGCTTCCAGTGCCCGCGGGTGGTGTCGCTCCTGGCGGCGCCCATCGTTGGGCCCCAGGGTGAGGCCGTGGGCGTCCTCGAATTGCTCGACTCTCGCGGCGTGGATGAGCAGCCTCGGCCCTTTCCCCCTTTCTCCGAAGTCGTGGTGCGCGCTCTGGCCGGGCAGGCGGGCACCGTCATCAGCCACGCCCAACTGGCCGCCAAGCTCCAAGAGGCCCAGTTCGAGACCGTGTTCCGGCTCTCCATGGCCGCGGAGTACCGCGACACCGACACAGCGGCACACATCCAGCGGATGAGCCGGTACACGGAGGTGATCGCGCAGAACCTGGGCCTCAGCGCGCGCGACGTTCAGCTCGCCCGTCTCGCCAGTCCCATGCACGATGTGGGCAAGTTGGGCATCCCTGATGCCATACTCCTCAAGCCCGGCAAGCTGACCGAGGAGGAGTGGCACATCATGAAGTCGCACACCACCATGGGAGCCCGGATCCTGAGTGGTTCCGACTCGCCCGTGCTTCAGGCCTCCGAGCAAGTGGCCCTGACACACCATGAGAAGGTGGACGGTACGGGTTACCCCGTGGGGCTGCGCGGCGAGGAGATCCCGCTTCTGGGCCGGATGGCCGCTGTGGCAGACGCATTTGACGCCGTCACCAGTCGCCGTTGCTACAAGGAGGCCCGATCGCTCGAGGAGGGCTTGGCCGTCATCCGCGGCGATGCCGGTTCGCACTTCGACCCGGAATGCGCCGAGGCGCTCGAACGGGGGTTCGAGCAGGTGAAGCGGATCTACGAGCTATTTGCCGACCCCGAGGAAGCACTGGCGCCCCGCTCATTCAACGGTCTCCTCCCCCTCGTCGGGTAGGGCGCGGAACGGGGCGCGCGGATCGATGCCCGCCCGGCGGCAGCGCGCCCACATGGTCCGGAAGACCATCGCGCCCACCAGCAGCACCACCAGCCACACGACCACCGCACTACGGGTGGCCGCATGAAGCGCTGCCGAGACTGCAGGCCGTCCCGTGCTCACATCGGCCCCGACGCTGGCCATGTACTCGGCTGCGGGGATGGCTCGAGGGCCCTCCGTCGACGGCTCGGGCCGAATGCGCACCAACCATCCCTGGTCATAGGGGCTGGTGACGCAGAGACCGGGATTATGGGTTAGGTCGCGATTGACAGCAATGACCTCACCAGCCACCGGCGTCATCACCGGACGGGCGCTCGAGCCGCGCGCCGAGGACAGCAGGGTGGCGACGGGTTGCCGGGCGGCCAGCCTCCGGCCCACCTCGGGCAGCTGAACGCCCGAGACGCGCGGCTCACCGAGCCACGCGACGGGCGTGATGCCGATCACCACATCGTCGCCATCGGCCCGGAGCCAGGTGTGACTGCTCTTGTGGTACTCGAGGTCCTCGGGGAACGCCATCTGCTGGATCGCGACGCGCCGCACGAGTGACGATAGATCCTGCCGGATCTGGATCGCCAGCAGGCTGCCGATGGTGGCGATCGAGAGCAGCGCCACGGCCACCTGTGCGCGCCGCGACCGGATGAACGCCACATCGCGGTACAGCTCGGGGTTCGTCCGCGGCAAAGCCAGCACGGTTACCGATGCGACGAGGTAAGTAAACAGCAACGAAATGGTGGTCGTGTCCACCCCTTTGAAGAAGCCGCTGCCGGGACGGAAATGACACTCAACAACCACAAGACATGCCACGGCGGCGCACAAAGTAAGAGCCACATCGGGCGTGCGGAACCGACGGTTCACGCGCGCCAGACCGCGTGGCATGACCCCATCGTGGGCCCACGAGAAGAACAGACGCGAGATGGCCATGAGCATGGGGGGGACATCGTTGGCCAGCGTGATGGCCGCGGCCAGGGTCACGAACCCGGCGAGGATCGGGGGCATCAGAATCCCGAGAAGCCCGGGGGCCGTGAGAGGCGCTTCGGCGATGCTCTTCTGGAACCACACATACTTCCATGGCACCGCGTGGTAGAGGGCCAGCGCGAAGAGCAGGTAGTAGGCGGTCACGACCACGGTCGCCCAGACGAAAGCTCGTGGCAGTGTCCGGGAGGGGTCCTTGGCCTCGCCCCCGGCCTGCGAGATGGTGCAGAAACCGATGTAGGCGAAAAACAGAAACGACGTGGCGGTGACCAGCTCCCGCAGACCGCCCTGGGTGACAGTGGCCGCGCCTGCCAGGGCCATCACATCCACGGGTGGGGTCGCCTGGGCCATGCGCGCCGCGAAGGCTTCCGGCCCGTTCAGCAGCCCGGTGGCAATAAGGCACAGCCCACCCGCGAACTCGGCGACCATCAAAACGACCACGGTCGTGCCGAGGCACTTGACACCCACCAGGTTTGTGAACCAGAACAGCACGATGGTGGCGACGGGGATCCAGAGCGTCCCCCACGAGGTCGACAGGAACTGCGCGATGCCCTCGAAGCCCCACAGGCGTGCCGTGTCGCGCAGAAGAGGCACGTCGATGTAGGCCAGCACACCGATGGCTGAGGCCATGCCGAACCACTTCGAGAACGCGGCGAGGAACCCGAGCATCGGGCTGAGACCGCGAGAGGCGTATATATAGCCCCCCCCCGCCCGCGGCATGGCCGAGCCGAGGATGGCGTAACAGAGCGCGGAGAACAGGGCGGGCGCGACGCCCAGGATGAATGCCAGCGGCACCAGCGATCCGATGCCCGGAACCTTGGCCTGCACCTCGACGGTCAGCAGGTTGATCCCGCCGCCGATCACCGTACACACTGCGATGGCCACTAATGTGAAAAGCGATAGGTCACGCCTCAGTCCCGGCTGGGATGATCCCCCGGCGCCCTGACAGTCTCCCATACCCGTCCGATCTCCCTCTTGCCCGCACATGGGGGACTAATGCGGCGTTCCCGCCAGCGCCGCGCTCTTCGTTTCGCCCCGGAGGCGGACCTCCCGCGCGGGAGAGGGGCATCGGTCCCACGCGAATCCGTCGGGTGGAACTGTCGGCTCCCTCGCCAGTGCTCGGGCGCGGCGAGGTCCTGGCAGTCAGCGGAACGACACCCGTGGCCGTCGGCGCCGATGGCGCACCTGGGTTGTGCGTCGCACTCATGAATGAGGATGGGGTGTATACCGGAGCCAGACGAAGAGGGGGCCGAGCCTTCTGCCACCAGAAGCCGTGCTGCATCGCCGCCGCCGGCACGGACGACGGTGCCACCTCAGGGCCGTGCCTCGGCGGGCTCCCTCGCTAGCCACAAGCCCGGCCTACGTGCCGGCTCCCGCGCGGCGATGCGGCTCCCAACACCGCGCCGTGTGCCCTGCGGTCCACGGCCCACCCAACCCGCTCGCGGGTAGGGGCATCCATGGTAACCAAGAGGTTCGCCGGCATGCCCACGGCTGGTTGCGGGGAGAGGATCTCGATGCGCGGAGTCCCGAGGGTTCTCGCGTGCGCGTTGGTCGCCGCTGGCCCGCTGATGGCGGCCGGTCCGCCGACAGCCGTCCCCACACTCGACGAGCTGCGCCAGATCATCGCGCAGCAGCGCGGCTTCGCAGCCCGCCTGACGGCCCAGATCACGAGCGTCGGGGCCGGCCCGTTCGTCTATCCCTACCCGAGGGTGCCCGAAGACTACACGGTCGAGGTGAGGCGGACGAGCGTCGCGTGGGGACCGGGCGAGCTCATCGTCGACCACGCGCCGTGGCGGACGGTGAAGCTGGCCGAGGGCGCGCCCGATCTCGATCCACTCCGTCCGTACCGGTATTGCCGGGCCAGGAACGGCCGGATGTACGTGATCGAGGATCTCGCCATCACGCAGCCAGCGCAGCTCCAGAGCTGGGCGCGCGCGACTGCTATCGAGCAGCCCGAGCCGGACGGCGTAAGCGTCGACACCGTTGAGTCGGCCCTGCAGCTTTCGGCCGGGGAGCCGGCGTCGCTGGCCGGGTTCGTGGCCCCGGGCCTGCAGGGCGACGGAGCCCGGATCACCCGCGAGACACTCGACGGGCTCGGGTGCATCCGCGTCGATGTGCCCTACTACGACCCCACCGGCTACATCAGCACCTGGTTCGCCCCCGAGCGGGGCTATCTGGCCGTACGTAGAGAGACCGCCCTCACGCACAAGGGCATGCGCCGGACGATCGTCCACCACGTCCGCGAGTTCGCCCAACTCGAGGGCGTCGGGTGGTTCCCGGCCCGGATCGAATACACCTCATACCGCCTGCCCCACGGCCGCGACGACTGGTGGTTGGCCAGCTTGCGGTTCTCGGTCATCCGCGGCCTGCGCGTTCTGCCCGAGCGGCATCAGCTCTTCGAGCCCTGGCTCCCGAGCGGCACGGTGCTGGAGCGGCTCGATGGCACCCGCGAGATCGTGGGCGGCGACGTATCTGACCTGGTCGAGGCCATGGTGTCCGGTGACCTGCTCGTCTCGACGCCGGCCACGCCCGTCCTTCTGGGCGGACTCGACGCCGTCGAGGCCAGCCCGCAGATGCCGTAGCAGAGAGGGGGATCCGTCATGCGCCAACCGCTTCTCGCGTTCGTGCTGGCTCTTGGGTTCGCCGCACCATCGATGGCCCAGTTGCCGGCGGGTGTCTCCTCGATCGGCGACTTGCGCCAGGCCATCGCCGAGCATCGCCGCATTGCGGCCGAGGTGCTCGCGCGCGTAACGAGGGTCACGGCCGTCCTCCGCGAGGAATCCGAGCCCGCTGACTGGGGAGCCACCGTTGTCCACCGGAGCGTCGGCATCGCTCCCGGGGCTCTGTTCGTGGACGAGCTAGTGGCCCGCTCGGCCTGGACGATCGCGGGCAGCGCAATCCTCGCCGACCCCAAGTTGGCCACCTACTGGCGCACCGCCGACGGCCGTGTCGTCGTCCTGCGGCGCGAGGCGCCCACCGATGGCCCGCCCCTCGCCCACCGGGCGGATGCCTCCGCTCGCGAGCTTCCCGCACCCGACGCGGCAATCGAGTCGTCGGTCGAGGAGTGCCTCCAGGTCTCCCTGGGACCGCCAGAGGTGCTGCCGGGGCCGATCGAACGGGCGCTGGCCGGCGTTGGCGAGACGCTGCGCGATGAGTTCGTAGACGGCTTGTTCTGCGTTCGAGCGGACGCCCTGCTCGAAGCCGGAGGCTGCCGCTCCGTCTGGTTCGCGCCGGAGCGCGGGTACCTCATGGTTCGCGCCGAGGACGTGACGCAAGAGGGCGGCGAACAGACGGCACGGATCCACCGGGTGCTCCAGTGCGCGCGCGCTGAGGGCGCTGGCTGGTTCCCCTCGCTGGCGCAGACCGTCACGTACCGGCGAGCCCACGGCGCCGCGAAGTGGCGCGTTACTCGGCTCGATCTGGCCGTCACGTGCGACATCGGCCCGCTCGACGAGTCCGACCAACTACTCGCCCCGTGGGCCCCCCATACCACGCGGGTCTACACCGCCGACGGCGAGGGGCCGTCGCACGTCATTGGGGATTGCGGTCTCGACTACGCCGACGCGGCGGTGGATGGTGACCTGGTGGGGGCCCTCCCCGCCGCGCCCGACCTGAAGGGGGGCGCCTCAAGTGCGAAGTGATCTCTTGGCCGCCCTGTTGTTCGCCGCGCTCGTCGTCGCGCCGGCTCGCGGACAGGCCGACGCCGAGTGGGCCGCCGCCACGGCCGAGGAGCTTCTGGAAGCCTTCCCCGAATGCACGGGGGTAGTCATCCCCGAGGCCGACTCCTGCCCTGCGATCAGTGTGGGGCGGCAGGCTTCCCTCGAGGACACCTGCGACGAGATTGCCCGGCGGAACACCCTCAACTGGCAGCCCGTCGGCAGCGCGGTGGTGTTCGCTGTTCCGCCGGCGGAGATCATGGATTGGTCCGCCATCGGCGCCGATGCAGACCAGCGTCCGAGGGTCGAGCCCCGGGTCCGCCCGTGGGCCCTCGTCGGCCGCCCGTGGTCGACCCAGGCCGGCGAGTGGCTCCGAAGCGGCCAGGGCTCAACATGGCGGAGTGTGGTGGACTACCGTGAGTTCTCCTCAGACACGTTGCCCAATGACGCGTGGCAGGCGTGCCAGGCCTGGCTCGGCGCCATGGGGCTGATCAGCACCGGGCCGCAAGCCGATGGTTGGGTGCTGCGGGCTCGCGCCGGCGCCGTGAGGGCCTCCTGGCGAATGGGCGTACTCGACCAGGCGATCGGCCTCTGCGGCGACGTTCCGCGCATCCCCGCTCCCCTCACGCTGACGGCCTCGGGAAGCCTTCAGAGCGTGCTGGGCCGTGTGAAGCCGCCCGAAGCGGCCCCCGGCCTGCTGGCCGCGGACAAGCTTCACGACCTCCCCATCGCCGTCTCCGTCCGCGAGACTCCAGCCGACGAGCTTCTGTGCATGATCGCCATCGCGTGTGGGGGCGAGTGGCGCGCCAGCCCGGCCACGCTGGTCCTCGACGACACGCCGCGGGCTCTCGAGTCGCTGCGGCGGGTCGAGGCCGACCTGTTCGCCAACGGCGCTCAGGAGCCCGAGCACAGCCGCCACGGCACGCGGGCGCTGCTGATTGGAGTATCGCCCGACGATGCCGGGCACGACGCCATCGGCCTCGGTGGGGGTACGCAGTCGCTGGCGATCGAGGTCGAGTGCGGTGGCGAGACACGGCTCGCGCTGCTCACTCTCTGGGCCCCTCCGCGGGCCATCGAGTTCGCGCTGTGGAGGGACGGCCTGCCGCTGGGCATCGTGCCCGGGGGGCCTCACGTAGCCGTCGAGGCACTGGCCGGCTTCTGCGAGGGGCTTGGCCGGCCACTGCCAGAGGACGTGAGGGCGCGGATCGAGCAGCTGGCGCAGACCAGGGTCCCGCTCACTCGAGATAGCCTGGTCAGCCTGGCCGACAGCGCGGGCGTCGAGCTGGTGGAGAGTGGCCTGGGCCTCGACGAGCTCGGCACGCGGAATGCGGTCGCCATCGCCCACCTCTCCTGGGGCCACGCCGTCGCGCTGACTGACTGCGACAGCCGGTTCGTGACCCTCCTCGCCGAAGGAGGTCTGCGAGCCCGATTCCCTCGCCGGATGCTCGAGTCGGGCTTGTCGGGGCCTCTGTTTGTCGATCCGGCTGTGGCCGAAGGGGCGAGGTAGCGGGCCCTCATGGCTGCCATAGCCCCGCCCCGGCGCAGCCGAAGGCGTCAGTGTTCTCAGCGGCAGTGGAGAGCGTAGGACGAGGGCGAGGAAGCTAGTTCGTGCTCCCCCCTATTGAAAGCGTTTTCATGAGAAGTATTCGTCGTGTTCTTTTGCAGGGCTTGACGGGGCTGCACTGACGGGCTAGTGTGTGGTCGGCTGATGGGGTTGGTGCTGTGCTACTACCGGAGGTATCCGATGGGCACAGGCAAACCAGCCGGACCGGTTCCACGGCGGATGTTGTTCCGCACGTTGTGTTTCCTCTTCGCCCTCTGCACATCGCCGCTGCTCGCGCAGGGCCCACACCTGCTGCGCCTCGAACCGCCCGGCATGGACGTCTCCGCCGTGCTCAAGACCATCGCCGACGAGAAGCTCCCCGTCGGTGGCATCATCATCGACGTGGCCCGCAGCGGCCAGACGCTCTTCCCGGTGCCTGACTCGCCCTACATCACCCGCGCGGGGTTCGAAGACGGCACTCAGCTC
>JAKPQA010000036.1 GCA_029547025.1 Armatimonadota bacterium | reverse complement strand
CATCGCCGGCGGCGCGGTCACGGCTCCCGACGGCAGCTTCTCCATCGCCGACCTGCCCGCAGGCACGTACCGCGCCACCTACGTGGACCCGGTGGGCGGACGCTTGCAGGAGTACTGGCCCGACAGCCCGAGCTACGCCGGCGGTTCGGATCTCGTGGTCGCGGGTGGTGCGACAACGGTCGCCGACGCCGCCCTCGGCGGGCCCTGACCCACTCGCCAACGGGACCCCTGGCGTCGGGCACGGCGCGCCGACGAGGGTGTCCGTAGGGCCCAGACGACGCTCGAACACTTGTTCGATCTGTGATGTGAGGTCAGGCACAATTCGGGCTGGCTCCTCGGTCCGGGCGGCGAGGTCTCACTCGGTGTCGAGTAGTACCCGGTGCCCCGCGCTCATGTAAGGGACATCGGCATCGTGGATCCACCACGGGGTCGGGGTCCCAGGGTTGCATGGTCTTCCCGGCTGGTTCGGGGGGTGGCGTCGAGAAGCGCTCTGGGGGAGGTCCCGTGAGGGGTCTGGCCCCGTACCGCTGATTGCCATACCCGGCTGGCCACGGATGCCCCGGATGAGGGAAGTGGCTTGATCCTTGGAGGTCGGAGCCGGTTGCAGCACATGAGTGGGAGCCGCGGTTGGCCCGTGGTGCTCCTTGGGACCGTGGCCTGATGCGTGCGTCGCTTCTGCGGGCGAGCCGGTGGATCTGACACGACCAAGGAGATGAGATGACGGTGAGACGGCTGGTGGGGATCGATCTGGGGATCGCGTCTGCCCACACGGTGCGGGTGCTCGACGAGGCCGGCGGCCTGGTAGCCAAGCGCAAGGCGTGGCCGACGACCGAGAGCCTTACCGAGGTGGAGTCCGCGGCGTTGGCGGGGTGCCCGGAGGGCACCCGGTTGGAGGTGGTGATGGAACCGACGGGCCCGGCGTGGTTGCCGATCGCGGTGTTCTTCGATGCTCGGGGCCATGTGGTTCATCGGGTGAGCTCGGCGAAGGCGGCGGATCTGCGCCGGTTCTTGTCGCGCCACACCAAGACCAACGGGATCGATGCCGACACTCTGGCGAGGTTGGCGCTGGTGGACCCGGGCGG